>NZ_FTMR01000009.1:0-239028 GCF_900156005.1 Rhizobium sp. RU35A
GCCGCTCAGATCGGGGCTGATCGTGGTGCTGTGTAGTGACTGCTGCGGACATTTCTACTTTGCAGCACAGCGGACATTCCAACTCCTCCGCCACATTTCACACCCGCCGCAAACAGCGCGGCGGCATGGCGGGAAAGCTGCAGCAGACCGACAAGGTGGCCGAGAAAAATCATCGGCACACCGAGATGGAAAAAGCACGGAGCCGCATATCCACTGCTTGCGCCGCAAAAGCTGGCTGGAACCGCAGCGCCAGAAACAAGGCGCGCGGTCGTAGCGGATGGCAAGCATGCATTGGATAAAGCCCCTTGTCCCCGAAAGGAAAGCCATTGCTTTCGTTGCGGAGGAGCTTGCTACGGGGAGAGGTCAATCCTGCTTGATTTACATCAACTCTCGCCTGCCCGTTTTGAGAAACAAGAAGGCAGCGCCGCAACCGCAAGGGCGGGCTGGGCAGAGATCAGGCACCAGCCGGATATCAGGACAGGGCGGCATGACATTGATCAATCCGTGACGTGAAAACCCTCAAGGAGGAGGACAGGATGCGATCCTCGGAACTGCCCCAGGTCAAGGCGCTCGGCCTGTTCGAGACCATGAGCGAGCAGAGCTTCGAGCGTCTGATGCAGGCGGCCTATCTGCAGACCTTTCCGGCGCATCTGACCCTGATCCACGAAGGCGACACCGCGGATTTTCTCTATGTGCTGGTGGAGGGGGCGGTGGAACTGTATGCCGCCGCCAACGGGCGGGAGGAAACCATGGCCGTGCTGCGCCCGGTGGAAACCTTCATCCTGGCGGCCGTGCTGAAGGATGCGGTCTATCTGATGGCGGCCCGGACCATCGCGCGCTCGCGGATCCTGCTGGTGCCGGCTGCGGATGTGCGGCTGGCTTTCGAGGAAGACGCGGCTTTTGCCCGTGCCATCGTTTCGGAACTTGCCACGCGGTATCGCGGGGTGGTGAAGGAGCACAAGAACATCAAGCTGCGCTCCTCGGTGGAGAGGCTTGCCAATCGCCTCATCCGCTACGAGGCCGAACAGGGCGGCCATGGCGTGCTGGAACTGCCCTATGAGAAACGGATTCTCGCCTCGCTTCTGGGTATGACGCCGGAGAACCTCTCGCGCGCATTGCGCACCCTGAAGCCCTATGGCGTGCTGGTGAGCGGATCAACGATCCGACTGACTGATCGCAAGGCATTGGAAACGCTTGCAAAACCGAGTGCCTTCATCGACGTCGACGCAAGCTGAACCGAACCTGAAAGGCGTTCCCCAAGAAAATCACTCCCAAAAACGCGCAATTTCATCATCGTGAACACCCGGTTAAAAGCAACATTAGAACTTGCCTACATTCGGATTCACAAAGAGAGGAATGATGGAAATCGCACCGAACTACGAGAAGATCGGCCTGCTGTTCATTGCCGGTCTCATTACCGTGATCTATCTGCTGAACAGCGGCGTGCTGTAAGTCCTGCGGGCCTTTTGGTCCGAGCGATGGCTGCCGGAATCGCGACCGGCTGACGCCATCCTGTGCACCGTCTCCCCGTCCTTCGCATCCGAGGACATCACGCGGCGGCTCTTTCCTGCAAGCCAAGAGCAAGACAGACTCACCGGTTCCATCGACCGGACGATAGCCCTTGCCTGCGTGTCGGTCAGCGGCGGCGAAATAGCGGGCGAAGCGACGGTCGCTGCGCACTGCCCTCCCCGCCGCGGCGGGGCTGGCCACAATAGACCGCGAGTGCTCCGAGGGCTGCTGCACAGCAGACGGCACTCGCCATGGCAACGTCGCCGGCCATGACAAAGCCTGCCGCAGCACCGGTGACGCTGGCACCGGCGATCGTGGCGAGCACGACGGGCAGGGAAACGGGTGTTGAGAGGGCGCGCTTGCGCACCATGGGTGCGCGGCGCACGCCATAGCGCGCATAGCGACCGGCAACATGCGCCATGTAGCGATCATGTTCGCTGTCACGGCGCGCTGCAAGCAGGTCCTTGCCGAAGAAGGCCAGAACCGCCCAGAGAAACAGGCTGCCGCAGGCGATGATCTCCAGTGCCAGCTGATACTGGCCCATCACCACCGCTGCCACCAGCGCGACCTCACAGACGGCCGCGACGAGAAGAAGCACGGCCGGAAGGGACTTCATCGGGCAGCCCCGGCCCGGGCGAGCGCCCGCCGCTGTTCCATCCGCGCTTCCGTGCGCGGCTCCATGGGTGGCATGCGCCGCTCGAGTGGCTGCGGGGGCATGTGCGGACGACCGAACAGGAAGCCCTGGACCCACTGGGCACCGGCTGCACGGGCACCGGCCAGATCAACGTCGCATTCCACGGCGCCGACCACGACTTCATCCGCCACGTGGCGGGCGAGCGAAATGAGATGACCGAGCAGCTGCGGTGCATCCGAACCCCGGGTGCGGATGCGGGCGGCATCGATCTTGATGATGTTGAAGCGCGTGTGACGCGCATAGCCGATGGAGCTGAACCCCGTTCCGAAATCATCGAGTGCGACGCGGCAGCCGGCCTGCTGCACATGGCTGACGAAGTCGATGATGGTCTCGAAGCTGTAGGGACGCACGGTCTCGGCAATCTCGATCACCAGGCGATGGCCGATGCCGGCTTCGCTCAGCAGACGCGGGAAGGTGACGCGCCACCACAGATCCACCGAGGCGGACAGAACCGACATGTTGCAGCCGAGCACGACATCCGGTCGGCGGCGCAGTTCACAGATCACGGCTTCCGCGATCCTGCGGTCGAACACGCGCGTCAGGCCGAGGCGCTCAAGCGCCGGGCCATAGACGCCCGGCATCACCACGCGGCCATCCTCATCGCTGAGGCGCACGACACATTCCGAATAGAGCACGTCGCTTTCCGAACCGGCGCGGCACACGGGCTGCTCGACCAGGGCAAAGCGGGCGTTGAACAGGGCGTCATAGGCAAGGGCTGCCGCGCTCATGTCGATGCGATAGTCCTGGGCGCTGTTCTGCGAGGCGGTGCGGCGCACTGCCGTCAGTTCCGGCAGCGATGCCGAATGGCTGAGTGCCACGACGATGCGGTTGTTGCCGACAGCGATCGGAAGGCTGGCGGCGCTGCAGATGGCCTCGTCGACGCGCGACCAGATCGGCATGCCGTCCGCAAAGTCGAAGGGCGAGGCGGCAAGGCCCCAGGGTTCCACGGCAAACGGCACATGCAGCGTGCGCTCCAGGCGGCGGGCCACTTCAGCCAGCACGCGGGCGGCAACGCCCTCACCGAAATGCGAGGAAATGTCGTCAAGATTGTCGATGACGATGAAAACCGAACCGGCGGCGTTCATGAGGAGCGGCTCCAGCTGATCATATAGACACTGCCCGACACGCCACCGGCGTAACAGACTGCGCCATTCACTTCATTGGCAAACGGGCGGAAAACGCCGTTCGACGTGCCAGAGAAGTTGACCGCTTTCCGGTCCGGGTAGGGTTTGTGCAGAAACATCGCACGTTCACCATACCCCGGATCACAGCCATCATAGCTGATCTCACCCTGCATGAAGGGATCCTTTTCCGTCGGTGATTTCGATCAGAAAGCCCGAGAGCTTTCCAGAATTGTCGCGTCAGTCGATCCATCAAAAATATGATTTATTTTTACCGGACCGCTTCGATTATTGTCAATGGGACGAACTATAGTGTCCTTGCAGCATAGGGACTGGAAACTGAGGTTGAACACTCCGTGAGCAAGGCCACAGGCAAGTTCAAATCCTGCCGAAACGGAAGACATCCTGTCTCTGTTCGACAGAAAACCGGCCTGTCGCGCACCGGCTTCTGAACCTTTTGTATACCGTAACTCCTTCAGGAATCGTTAACAGATCCTTTGCAGGCCCGCTGTGCACTAATTTAGAATTACCCAACAGGTTCAATGCCTTCACGAATGGCGCCTGTTTTCTGGTGGGCTGCGGTCTACAGCATCGGATTCCTGTTGCAAAGCAATTTTTGTGTGACTCCGGTTTGTGCGGCGCCCGGCCGGACAACCCGTGCGCGCAGCCTCCCCCCTTCCCCTTGCGGAGACATTCGGAAACAAAGCGCGGCAGCCGGGCGCCGGTTCCGGACGAACCGGGTTGCTTGGATGGGACGGGCACGGATTCAAATAGAAGTGCAGTATTTTCGCCGCAATTTTGGATAGTGACGGCTGCAAATCAACGTGCCGACAGGAGATGGCAGGTGCCATGGTCCCTGATGGACAATAGAAAACGGATGACGGTTCAAAATGGGACTTTAATGTGTCCGACACTGAATCGTCGCGGGACGAAATTGGAGTCTGCCGGGGGAGTTTGGAGACGTGGTGCGCATCGAGCGCCATTTTGGCACTATGATGGGGAGAGAAGTCGATCGTTTCCGAACATTGCCGCGCGACCCGCCGAGGCATTGGGAGGCAGCACGTCGTGTGGGGCGGGCAAGCGCCAATCGGGCGTCTGCTGCTCTGAAAAAAATTAGTCTGTGCCGTCAGCGCGGCGAACCAATTTCCCTTTTTTGGCGAAATTGGTTCGTTTGCATCGCGCTAAAACTGCATGTCCAGTGGAAAGAATGTGCGGTGATTCGTCCGCCCCGAATCACCGCCGTCCTCGTGGACTGGGTAAACAATGCCTTTCGAAGCTTGCACGAAGCTGAACACGTGACGCGCGTGTCTCGGCAAACATCCCTCGATGCGCGAGGCGGCAATGTCAGCCGGCGAAACGGTGCCAGTCCGCCTCGGATCCGCGGAAGACGTTGAGATCGATCTTGCCGTCGACGCCCTGCGAAAGGCCTGAGCCGGAATACTGCCAGAACAGCCAGTTGCGGCCCGGATAGACCTTCGAGGGGTGTGCGGCGACCGAGCGCAGCCAGAAGTGATGATGCGGGAAGGCGCCCTGCAGGTGATCGGCATAGAAATCCGGGGCGGTATAGATGATCGGCCGCTTGCCGTAATGGCGCTCCAGCCGGTCCATGAAGACCTGCATCTTTTCGCGTACCAGGGCCGGTGTCAGCCGGCGCTTGCACGCGGAATCGCCGTTGTATTCGACATCGATGACCGGCGGCAGCGCGGATGGATCGCGCGGCACGTTGCGGATGAACCATTCGGCCTGTTCGCTCGCCACCCGGCACCAGTAGAAGAAGTGATAGGCGCCGCGGCGGATGCCGGCGGCATGCGCGCCACGCCAGTTCTCACGGAACATCGGGTCCAGATGGTCGCCGCCATCCGTCGCCTTGATGTAGGCGAAGTTGGCGCCCTGGGTGCGCAGCGTCGGCCAGTCGATATCGCCCTGCCAGCGCGAGACATCCACGCCGTGGACGGCATGATTGCGCGGCGAGGCGCGCCCGAAGTTGATCGGCTTGGCATCCTTGAAGCGGTGGCGGTAGATCCGTTCGCGCAGGATGGCCGGCTCGGCCGGCGGCATGGCCATCGGCGTGGCAAAGGCGGCGGGCCGTTCCTGCGGCACCGGCATACCCCCCATCGGCGGTCGACCGACCAGAACCGGCGGCTGCGGGACGGCACCGGCCCAGGCCAGCGCCTGCGGATGCTGCGAGGCGTCCGCCACTTCCACGGCGGCAGCCGGCAGCGGCACCTGGGTTGCCGGACCGGCGAGTTCCTGCTGCGTCTGTGAAAGGCCGGGCGTCACGCCGGACGCGGTCCTGGCCGGAACGGAGGCTGCAGATGCCAGACGCCCCGCCTTCTGCTGCGCACCGGCTGATGCGCCCTGCGGCATGGGTGCCGGCGGAAGCGGTGCGGCAATCGAAGGTCCCGGCCCCGTCTGCCCTACCTGCCCTACCTGGGCCATCGGCACCGGCGCCGCGATGCCTGTAATCGCGCCGGTCTTCTCGTCGGATGGTCCCACCGCCAGCACATCCTCCGTGCCACTGGCACGGCATCCGCCAATCATGAGGCAGGCAAGCAGAAGGCTCGAAAGGACAGGATGACGCATGGGACCCAATACTCTGTACGCGCGTGTCTCTCCGCAAGCCTGCCCGGTACGGGCGGTTCACGGCAAATGCTAACAGAGTTTTACCGTAAAAAGCTGAATGCAATCTTTACAGACCGATCGCGCGGCAAGCCGCCGCGTGACGGGCACCCTCTGAAAGCCGGAGCCCTTGCGATGACCTGTCGGGGCCGCAGCGGGGAGATCGGTCCGCCGGCTGTTCAGTGCCGTACCGGCCGGTCGTCCTCGACATCCCTCTCGCCCTCCCCCGGCGCCTGATTGGCGAGCAGGCGATGCCAGTCCATGGCGGCTCGGCCGGCGAGATTGCGCATGTCCTGCAGCGTGTGGACATCGGCGCCCCGGTTGCCGAGGCGCTGCAGAAGGCCGCCGAGATCGTGAAAGGCGACTTCGGCCTCGACGCTCGCCACGCCCGCCTCGCGGCGTGCCCTTTCGATGGAGTCAGCCGGCTCGGCGGTGAGCACGGCGTCGCGGTAGCGGCCATTGGCCTCGATGCCCTCGCGGATAAGGAGCGACAGGGCGGTTCCGAAATCCGGCCAGAACAGGAAGACGGCGAGCAGGGCCGCCACGCTGCCGATGACATTGTCGAGCATGCGGGCGGATGCGATGCCCGCGCCCGGATGCAGCATGTCCGTCACGAAGACGAACAGCATCGTCAGGAACACCACGAAGATCGTGTAGTTGACGGAGCGCAGCGAGATGGAGGCTGCGGCGAGCGCCACCGCCAGCAGCGAAAGCGGCAGTTGGGCGCTGATGACCTGCAGAACCATCAGCGCGATCAGCCCGCCGAGCAGGCTGCCGGCAATCCGCTCCAGCGCCCGCGCCCAAGTGATCCGAAGCCCGCCCTGCAGAACGACGATGACGGCCATGGCCGCCCAATAGGGATAGCCGAGCTGGAACAGCGTCGCGACCGCATAGACGGCCAGCAGACCGGCGGCCTGACGCGCGGCCTGCCGGATCATCGGTGTGGGAAGTCTGTCTCCCCTGCCCTTCTGGCCCGCAGGCGGCAGGGAGTCCGGAGCCGATGCGGTCAGCGGCTCTGCAAGACGGTGGAGTGCCCGTTCGAGGGCGAGCGCGCAGCCCACGAAGACGGGCTCCGTCAGGTGATGGCGCAACGCTCGCACCCGCGCCCTCGCCCGGGCGATCGCGCGTTCCTCCGTTCCGGCACGTAGGGTGACATGCCAGGCAAGCAGAGCCTTTCGGCACGCCTGCGCCGTGGCCAGCCGCTCGCCAAGCAATCCCACCCGGTCGATATAGGCCTGGTCGAGGGCAATCAGGGTTCCGAAGGTGGTTTCTGCCGCGGCAAGCGCCTGGTGCACGGAGGGGCTGGCGCCGTTTTCACCTTCATAGCGCGCGAGCAGACTGCGCAGCCGCTCGATGGCCAGGCGCACGGCCCGTCTGTGTTCGGCATGGTCGCTGTGCCAGTCCGCATCGCGGTGCGCCCCATCCCCGAGCGCCACCAGATTGTCGGCCATATCCAGCAGCCGGACGGTCACCGCCTCGGTGGCGCGGCGGAGCGGCGCCAGCGGATCGATCCGCCAGACGACATTGATCAGCAGATAGGCCCAGGTGGCACCCCCAAGAAAGGCGAATGACTGGCCGAGCGCCTGCGGCAGGGGATGGGGAAAGCCGACGGCGACCACCGCAACGACCGCAAGCAGTGTACCGACCAGCCCGCCATAGGGCAGAAGGGCCGCGGCAACGACCGCGAGAAAGACCAGAAGCGGCCCGATGACCATGTCCGCATGGGGGAAAAAGGAGGCAAGCCACGACCCCAGAAAGGCCACAAGCGTGCCGCCCGCAACGAACACGCCGAGCAGACGGCTGCGCAAGGTATCGGGCCCCGGCGCATCGCAAAGACAGGTCCAGTAGGCGGCAAACACCGCCCAGCCCCATTCTGCGTGACCGGTTGCCAGCGCAAGGCCGAGCGGCATGGCCACGGCCAGCGCCGCCCGATAGCCCTCGACGCGGTTGAAGTGTTCGGGGATCAATCCGAAGGATCGCAGCTCAAGGCGGCGCCCCAGCCACCGAAGACGTCTCGTCATATGTCACCCCAGCCAGAGGCGCCCCTCCCCGGCGCCGGCTTGTTGTTCTTTTCGCCCAGGCGCGCAGCTGTCTCGCGCGCCTGGTCTGTAATTGGTCCTGCCAGTTTCGTCTTTGACCGTAAATCCGGCTTTTCTGCACGTATTTTGGAGAATATTTGGTCCGACCAATCACTTACACAGTAATCGCCGGGCGCGCGGGGCGATCAGGTGTCGTCGCCAATGCTTGCGGGCGTGGTTCCCGCCTGCTTGCCTCTACCTGTCGCTGCTGCCCCTATTCCGTGCGCCACGATCGGCCGGCCCCAAAGATGTGCGGATGGTGGCAAATATTTGCAGGAAATCGCACAGGCTGTCGAGGGCAAGAATGTCCGTCGTCTGTCGCTGCCCTCCCCTCCCCTTCAGCTTGCGCTTGCGCCATCTGCGAATGAGAACTGATCGCCACAGACTGCTTCATGCACTGCATCATCTTCGCAGAGAACGGACGCGGTCAAGGGGCCGGGTTGATGCCCCGCCCTCACCCCGCCTGCCCTGCCAGCACCGCCTCGATGGCAAGGCCGGCCGCGAGGATCGAACGGTCCTGCATCGGCAGGCCCGCCACCATCAGGCCGACCGGCGCTTCGCCCGGCGCATGGCAAGGCAGCGAGAGGCCGCAGCCATCCAGGAAGTTGAAGAGGGTCGAATTGCGCAGCACCAGCCCGTTGGCGGCAAAGAAGGCGGCATCATCGGCAAGCAGCGGCGCGATTTCCGGCGCGATGACGGGCACGGTCGGCAGGATCACCGCATCGTAACCGCCAAGCCGGTGCATGGTCCGCGCCTGCCAGTCGGCGCGCGCAGAAAGCGCATCGAGATAATCGGCCGCGGAAAGATCGCGGCCACGCAGGATGCGGGTCCTCACCCGCGGATCGTAGGTGTCGCCGGCCCTTTGCAGGAGGTCGCGATGCCAGAAATAGGCTTCCGGCGCCACCAGCCCGCCGCGACCATAAATGCCGGCCACCTCGGAAAATTCGGGCACGGCGATCTCGCTGAGGATGGCACCGGCGGCGGAGAGGCGCGACAGCGTGCGGGCAAACACGGCACTCACCGTTGCGTCCATGGCATCCAGCACGACGGTCTGCGGCACGGCAAGCCGCAGCCCACGGATCGGCAAGGCCGCCGGCACCCCCTGCCCTTCGCCGGAGATCACCGCATCGATCAGCGCGCAGCAGGTGACGCTGCGGGCAAGCGGACCGATCGAATCGAGCGAGGTGGACAGCGGCACGACGCCCGCCGTCGGGACGCGCCGCGCCGTCGGCTTGAAGCCGGTCAGGCCGCAGAGCGCCGAGGGAATGCGGATCGAGCCGCCGGTATCGGTCCCGATCGCCGCAATCGCCATGCCATCCGTCACCGAGACGGCCGCCCCGGAGGAAGAGCCGCCCGGCACGCGACCGGTGGCGCGGTCGAAGGGGTTTTTGGGCGTGCCGTAATGCGGATTGATGCCGATGCCGGAAAAGGCGAACTCGCTCATATTGGTGGTGCCGGTGATGACGGCGCCCGCCGCGACCAGCCGCTGCACGACCGGCGCATCGGCGGCGGCCGGCGGCTGATCTTTCAGCGCCACGGACCCCGCGAGCGTCGTCTCGCCGGCAAGATCGAACAGGTCCTTCACCGAGATCGGCAGGCCCTCCAGCGCTGACCGCACATGCCCGGCCGCGCGAACGGCATCGGAGGCCTCGGCCAGTTTTCGCGCACGCTGGTCGTTGCGCCGCACATGGACCCGCGCGCCCTCCCCTTCCGGATCGTTGATCCGCGCCAGCGCCGCCTCCGCCAGTTGCCGGGCCGTGGCAAGGCCCTCCTTCAGCGCCGCAGCAGCGGTTTCGATGGTGGCGGAGCGATCGGAAAATTCGGGCGAGAACGATGTCATGAGCGGCAACCGGATTCGGGGATGAAAGGCCGCCATCCTTGAATGTTTCGCGGCGGCGCGCAAGATGTCGCTCAGCCCGTCGTCTCGTCAGATCGCCAGGCCATAGGCGTCCGAGATGATGCCCTGCAACCTGTCATGAAGAGGATTGTCCCGCTCGATGTCCTGGCGGCGAAGGACGGCGCTCTTAATCTCAAACAGGATGCGCGGCGTGAGGTTCGAGTTGTCGACGATGACCACCTCGTCCGCCATCCGCAAGGCCTCGCGGAGATGCGCCAGCGAGGCCTCGTAGCGCCGAACGATCACGCCCGGCGGAATGGGATGCCCGCCCGTGGCAATGCGGAACGCGACCCGCTCGATGCAGCGCGCGGGCGTATCCAGAATAACATAATACAGGCCGACGGAAAAACCGGCGGCGCGTGTCTGCCGCATTACGTCCAGCGCGTGGTGGCTGCTGAGCGTCGTTTCAAACGTGAAGCTGGTCCTGGAGGCGATCAACGCCTCGATCTGTGCAATCGCCATGCGGCCGGCACGAATGGCCCGCGCACTGTCGGACGCAGCCGAGCCGAGCGAGCGGGCAATATCATTGACGTTGACGAGGATGCCCGGCGGACGCAGCGCCTCGAAGGAAGAGGATTTTTCCGAACCGTTCGGGCCGGCCAGCACGATGCAATGGGCGGGCGGCATAAGCGTCTATCGTCTGGCGACGCGCGCCGGCAGTTTCGCCTTTGGAGTATGCGGCGCATCCCCGCTTTCTGTCGTCTTGTCTGCCTTCAGGTCGCCGCAGCTCGGCACAAGCCCAACAGCCCCGCCGCGCTCTACGGCTTGGTGGCCGATCCGCATCAAGGCGGCGCGGTTTTTTTCGAGCGTCTCAAGCAACATGATCATGCTCCTTTGCGCGCAAGGATACAGAGGGGAGAGGGGAAAGGCAAACGCCGCCTTGAGAAGCGGGCAGGGTCGTCGCACCCCCTCCATCACCCCACCGGTGCGCCCGCCAACGAATCGGTTGACAGCTGTCAACAGGCCAAGTCCCGCCGTGAGTCGCCTCAGCCCTGCCGCAGCAGCGGGCGCAGCTGGCGGGCGACGGCCTGGAGGGCGGGGAGGTAGCGGTCGGCCATGCCGGCGGCGGCCACCTGGGCAGCGGGGGCGCCGATGTTGAGTGCGGCCACCACCCTTCCTCTCGCATCGGCAAGCGGCACGGCGATGGAACAGAGGCCAAGCTCCAGCTCCTGGTCGATCACCGCGTAGCCTTGGCCCCGCACCTCCGCCAGTTCTGCCATCACCTCTTCCGGATCGGTCTTGGTCCGCGGTGTATAGGCTTTCAGGGGGGCGGGGCCGATCAGCGCACGCGCCTCGGCCTCTGGCAGCGCCGCCAGCAGCACGCGGCCCATGGAGGCGCAGGCGGCAGGCAGGCGGCTGCCGGGCATCAGGTTGATCGACATCACCCGCCGCTGCGAGGCGCGCGCCACATAGACGATCTCCGCCCCGTCCAGCACGCTGACCGATGCGCTCTGGCTGACCGTTTCGGAGAGCTGGTCAAGGAAGGGCTGCACGATGTGCGGCAGCGGCGTGGCGGAGAGATAGGCGTGGCCAAGCCGGAGGATGCGCGGTGTCAGCGTGAAGAATTTGCCGTCGTAATCGGCATAGCCGAGTTCCGCGAGCGTCAGCAGACAGCGCCGGGCCGTGGCGCGGTCGAGGCCCGTCAGCTTTGCCACGTCGGAGATGGAGAGCCGCGGCTCAGCCTCGCCGAAGGCCTCGATCACGCGCAGGCCCTTGGCGAGGCCGCCGATGAAATCCGTGTCCCGCATGATCCCTCCCCGTGCGCGTATACTGGCATCTGGACGTCAGATTGTGCGATATATGAACAAAAGTCAAATAACGCACAAAAAAAGTTGACGGCTGGCAACTCGAAGGCGCTAACTGCTGCCATCTCGAATGTCCTTGGGAGAGAGACAGAATGGACAAGACCCTTGCCAGCGTGGCAGAGGCCGTCTCCGCCATCCATGACGGGGCTACCCTCATGATCGGCGGCTTCGGCGGCTCCGGCGCGCCGATCGAACTCATCCACGCGCTGATCGACCGGTTCCTCGCGACCGGCAGCCCGAAGAACCTCACCGTCATCAACAACAATGCCGGCAACGGGCGCATCGGCATCGCCGCCATGATCGATGCCGGCATGGTGAAGAAGATGGTGTGCTCCTTCCCGCGCTCGTCGGATCCGCGCGCCTTCACGGACAAATATCTGGCCGGCGAGATCGAACTGGAACTGGTGCCGCAGGGAACGCTGGCCGAGCGCATCCGCGCCGGCGGCGCCGGCATCCCCGCCTTCTACACCCCGACCGGCTATGGCACCGAACTGGCCGAAGGCAAGGTGATCGCCGAATTCGAGGGACGCGCCTACGTGCAGGAGCGCTGGCTGAAGGCGGATTTCGCCATCGTCAAGGGTCAGCTCGGCGATACCTACGGCAACCTTACCTACAACAAGGCCGGCCGCAACTTCAATCCGCTGATGTGCATGGCGGCTGCCACCACCATTGCCCAGGTCTCGAAGATCGTCCCGGCCGGCGGCATCGATCCGGAACAGGTCGTCACCCCCGGCATCTTTGTCAACGGCGTCGTCGAAGTCGAAAACCCGCAACAGGAAGAAGAGCTCATCCGAGCCGGAGTGGCCCACGTATGACCGACACCACGCTCAACACCCGCGAGGACATCAAGCTCTCCAACGCCCAGATCGCCTGGCGCGCCGCGCAGGATATCGAGGACGGCGCCTATGTGAACCTCGGCATCGGCTTTCCGGAAATGGTCGCCCGCTTCCAGCCGCCCGGCCGGCAGGCGATCTTCCACACCGAAAACGGCATCCTGAATTTCGGCGAGGCACCGCCCGCCGGCGAGGAGGACTGGGACCTGATCAATGCCGGCAAGAAGGCCGTGACGCTGAAGCCGGGCGCCGCCTTCTTCCACCATGCCGACAGCTTCGCCATGGTGCGCGGCGGGCATCTGGATGTGGCGATCCTCGGCGCCTATCAGGTGGCGGAAAACGGCGATCTCGCCAACTGGCGCGTCGGCTCCAAGGGCGTGCCGGCCGTCGGGGGCGCGATGGATCTGGTACATGGTGCCAAGCAGGTTTTCGTCATCACCGAACATGTCACCAAGGATGGCAAGCCGAAGCTGGTGGAGAAATGCACCTTCCCGCTGACCGGCGTCGGCTGCATCACCCGCGTCTATACCAGCCATGCCGTCATCGATATCCGCGACCGCCGGTTCGTGGTGCGCGAAAAGCTTGCCGCCATGAGCCTGGAGGAATTGCAGGCGATGACCGGCGCCCCCCTTCACACCGATGGCCCCGTGGCCGATCTCACCGTGCCGGCGCTTTGAGGAACAGATCATGACAGACGCCTTTATCTGCGATTACATCCGCACGCCCATTGGCCGCTTCGGCGGCTCGCTGTCCTCCGTGCGTGCCGACGATCTCGGCGCCGTGCCGCTGAAAGCTTTGATCGCCCGCCATGCCGGGCTTGACTGGGAGGCGGTGGAAGACGTGATCTTCGGCTGCGCCAACCAGGCGGGCGAGGACAACCGCAACGTCGCCCGCATGTCGGCGCTGCTTGCCGGCCTGCCGGTCTCCGTCACCGGCACCACCATCAACCGGCTCTGCGGTTCGGGCATGGATGCGGTCATCACCGCGGCCCGCGCCATCCGGGCAGGGGAGGCGGAGCTGATGATTGCCGGCGGCGTGGAAAGCATGAGCCGCGCCCCCTTCGTGCTGCCGAAGGCCGAGACGGCCTTTTCGCGCAATGCGGAAATCTACGACACCACCATCGGCTGGCGCTTCGTCAATCCGCTGATGAAGAAGCAGTATGGCGTGGATTCGATGCCGGAGACCGGCGACAACGTGGCGATCGATTTCAAGGTCAGCCGCGAGGACCAGGATGCCTTTGCCGTGCGCAGCCAGGCCAAGGCTGCGGAAGCCCAGGCGAATGGCCGGCTGGCCCTGGAAATCACCCCGGTCAGCGTCGCCCAGCGCAAGGGCGATCCGCTGATCGTCGATCGCGACGAGCATCCCCGCGCCACCTCGCTGGAGGCGCTGGCCAAGCTGAAGCCGGTCAACCGCCTGGAGGGCGCCACCGTCACCGCGGGCAATGCCTCCGGCGTCAATGATGGCGCGGCCGCGCTGATCATCGCTTCGGAAGCGGCGGCGAAGAAGCACGGCCTCACGCCGATTGCCCGCATTCTCGGCGGCGCGACCGCCGGCGTTCCGCCGCGCATCATGGGCTTTGGCCCGGCGCCCGCCTCGAAGAAGCTGCTCGCCCGGCTGGGCCTGACGGTCGACCAGCTGGACGTGATCGAGCTGAACGAGGCCTTCGCATCCCAGGGCATCGCGACGCTGCGCGACCTCGGCATCGCCGATGACGATGCCCGCGTCAACCGCAATGGCGGCGCCATCGCGCTCGGCCACCCGCTCGGCATGTCCGGCGCCCGCATCGCCGGCACCGCCGCCCTGGAACTGAAGGCCACCGGCGGCCGCTACGCGCTCTCCACCATGTGCATCGGCGTGGGCCAGGGCATCGCCGTGGCGCTCGAGCGGGTATAACCCTCTACCGTTCGATCCGCCGTGGTGCTTGCGGCGGATCGAACCGGCTTGCATCAAGCATACATGCTTCGCAGCAAGAATAATTAATATTCCTTTTACATAATCCATTTTTTCTGTACTATTGAAAACATTGTCAGATACGGAGAGCAAAAATGCCCGTTGCTGATACGTTTCATTTCGATAATGTCGTGAATATTGCTGCGATCATCGCGCTTGTTACGTTTTTTCTGAAATACGTCATCGACGGATACATCGGCAGGCGGCGAAACATCCGTGAGAGACGGAAGATGATCCTCGCCTTGTATACCGAGGTGAAGCTGAACGTCGATAATCTGCGAGAGGACGGGGGGCAGATTGATTTTCATGATATTGCGGGCTTTCTCGCCGCGTCTCCGCAGAATGCGCCGCATATCGTGGTGTTCTATTACAGTGACATCTACAAATCGAAGTTCAACACGCTATCTGATCTGCCTGATGTTCTGATCAAGAACATCGTACAATTCTATGGCGAGCTTGAGTACATCGGCCTTCTGGCGGCCAGCCTTACAAAGCCGTCGTTCCAGGTGGTATCCCAGAGGGCGCGGGAAGCCACCATCATGGAACTGCAAAAGGCTCTGGCAGAAGCCCTCAGTGGCGGGACGAAGCTGCTGGGCGCCTTTGACCTCATCATGCCTCGTGCGCCGCATCGCGAATAGCGGACGCGATCCGTTCGAACCTTGCCACTCATGTGGTACAGGAAGAATGGGTAGGTGCCGTCACATGCCACCGCCGTAAAACGCCCGCGCATCCTGAAACATCTGCCGGCGGTCGTCGTCGCGGGTGTAGAACATGTGGCCGCCGCGATAGAGGGTAAGCTGCGTGCGGCCCTCGGCAAGCGTCGGCGGCAGGTGGTTCAGCACGTAGCGGCTGGCGCCGAACGGGGTGAGGATGTCGGAATAGCCATGCGCCACCATCAGCCGGAAGGAGGGGATGGTGGAGAGAAGGTCGCGCAGGTCACTGGCGATGCTTGATGTCACCCGGCTGTCGCCGCCGCGCCCGCCGTTCCATTCCCAGCGCCGGTTCACCTCCTCGTTCAGCAGGGTGTAGGTCATCTCGGTGCGGAAGCCGAGGCTGTCGCGGGCGTAAGCCGCAAAGGCGGCCGCATAGGCGCGGGTATAGCCTTCCAGCACCGGGTCGTCATTGCGCACGAAGACCGATTCCGGATAGGCATCGGCATGGGTTTCGCCCGCATCGTAGGGGCTCAGAATGCGGCCGGGGCCGCCGGCCTGCTTGGCGTAGAGATCGCCGACAAAGCCGCGGGTCGGCGCAATGGCCTGTTCCGAAAGCCCGGTCCAGCCGGCAATCCTGCGATAGAAGGCTTCCGCCGCCTCGCCCTGCGGCCAGGGGCCGGCAAGGGTGGCGAGATAGTCGGTCATCGCAAAACGTTCGGCTTCGCTGACCTTTTCAGGGTCGAAACGGCCCTGCCGTTCCAGTTCGGCAGCGGCCAAGGCGGGAAACTGCAGCGCCGCCGCCAGCGGATCGCCGTCATTGCCGAACACGAAGCGGCCTTCCATCAGCGGCGAGATCATCACGATGCCGGAAGGGATCAGGCCCTGGCTGTTCTTCATCGCCAGCGCCACCTTGGCGGCGCGGAAACCGCCATAGCTTTCGCCGAGCAGATATTTGGGTGCCGGCAAGAGATCGGCATTGTCGCGCAGATAGAGGGAAATCGCCTTGGCAAGGCTCTCGGCATCCTGCCGCACGGAATAGAAGCGCCCGGCCGCCTCGTCGCTGACGGCGCGGCTCCAGCCCGTGCCAACCGGATCGATCAGCACGAGATCGGAAAAGGTCAGCCAGCTTTCCGGATTGTCGGCAAGCGCCGGCCGGCTGCCATCGGCATTGTCACCGGAAAACGGAAGAATTTTCGGGCCGACCAGCCCGAGATGCAGATAGGCGGAGGATGCCCCCGGCCCCCCATTGAAGGCGAAGGTCACGGGGCGCCCCGGCGCGCGATCCCTGGCGCGATAGGCGGTGTAAAAGATCTTCGCCGTCACCTTGCCATCCTGGCCGCGCAGCGCAAGCGTACCGGCGGTGGCCGAATAGGGGAGGGGGCCGGCGGCGGTCTGCAGCACATGCTCGCTCACCGCATCGGCCGGCAGCAGATCGAGTAGCCCGCCGCTGCGCTCCGCCCCCGCAGTGCGCGGCGGGTGCTCCTCCCCACCTGTATCCCCGCCGCCGGCCTGCTGGGCAAAGGCGGGTGGGGCGACGAGGTCGGGAGCCGCCACGGCTACCGAAAGCAGGCAGGCGCCAAGAAGGGCAAAGCATGTGGCAAGGCGCATGTCGTTATCTCCTGCTGCGGCAGAGGCCGCTGTATCTGGTCCGGGCGAGGGGCTGGCTTCGAAGACACCGTTGCGATGTCCGCCTTCAAAACAGTCCGTGCCGCCGCAAGACGCCCTCAATGTAGGGCGGTGCGACAATAGGGAAACTCAACTTGGCTTGAACGGCCGCCACAAGCCGGTAAAGAAGAGGTCAGCCCATGCCGGATGCAGATGTGACGGGAGCGGCGAGGGGATGCGTTCGCGGGGGCGGACGCTGGAAGGTGGCCGGTTTTCTGGTCACCTGACCAAGGGACAAGGGTCAAGGGGCAACGCCACACTTATGCAGGTGATGCGGCAGATCATGCGGGACAGGATGCTCGCCGGCGCGCTTGCGCTGGTGTTCGGCTACCTGTTGCTGCTGCAGGCCGCCGTCGGCGATTACAGCCGCAGCATGATGGCAGCCGCCCTGCTGACCGATCAGGGCACGCTCTGCACCGCGCATGGTCCGCAGGGACCCGCCGCCCATGAAGATCAGGCGGCCGCCACCGGTGCCGGCCAGAGCGATCACGAGACCGATCACGGCAGGCTCCTGCCGGATTGCTGCGGTACGCTCTGCCGGCTGGCGGCCAACCTGTCTGTCGCGCTGCTCGCGCCCCCTGCAGCCGGCTCGCCAACGCTTGTCGCGCCACCGGACGAACCGGTCTTTGCAAGAGCCGCAGATGCCCGCCCGCAGCCCCTGCTGCGCGGCCTGAGCGGGGCAGCCCGCGCTCCGCCTATCCTGATCTGAGCCAAGTTTTCGCACCGCCGGCAGCAGGGATTGCGCCGGCCTGCTCTGTCTTCATTTCAGGAAAACACCATGTCCGACATCACCTTCGGGCGCAGCGCCGCGTCGAGCCCGACGCGCGCCGCCGATCTCTACCGCGCCGTCTGGCGCTGGCATTTCTATGCGGGGCTGCTGGTCCTGCCCTTCATGATCACGCTGGCGCTGACCGGCGCGCTCTATCTGTTCCGCGACGAACTCGACAACCTCATCCACCGCGATCTGAAGCAGGTGGCGGTGGAGGAGACGCGCGCGACACCCTCGGCGCAGGTCACGGCCGCACTCGCCGCCTTTCCGGGCAAGGCGGTGAAATTCACCACACCCGCCACGCCGACCGCCTCCACGGAGGTGACGGTGGTAACCGAAACCGCCCGCCTTGCCGTCTACGTCAATCCCTATACGGCCGATGTTCTGGGCAGTCTGCCGGATCGCGGCACAGTGATGTGGACGATCCGCACGCTGCACAGCCTCAAATATTTCGGCACCTATGCCCGCTATCTGATCGAGATCGCCGGCGGCTGGTCGATCCTGCTGGTCGGCACTGGCCTCTATCTGTGGTGGCCGCGCCAGCAGACGGGCGGTGTCATCACCGTGCGCGGCACGCCGGCGCGGCGTGTCTTCTGGCGCGACCTGCATGCGGTCACCGGGCTTTTCGTCGGCGTCGTCATCGTCTTCCTCGCCGTCACCGGCATGCCCTGGTCGGGCGTCTGGGGCGCCAAGGTCAACGAATGGGCGAACGGCAACAATTTCGGCTATCCGGCGGGCGTGCGCGTGGATGTGCCGATGTCCGGCGAGCATCTGGATCACGTGGCGAAAACCACCTGGTCGCTGGAGCAGGCGAAGGTGCCGCTGTCACCACAAGCTGCACCGGGGGCCGGGCAGGGGATGCAGCCGATCGGCCTCGACCGCGCCATCGCCACCTTCGACGGGCTGGGGCTGACGCGCGGCTATTCCGTGGCGCTGCCGCAGAAGGCAAGCGGCGTCTACAGTGGCTCGGTCTATCCGGATGATCTCGCAAAGCAGCGCGTCGTGCATCTCGACCAGTATAGCGGCACGCCGCTCCTCGACATGAGCTATGCCGATTACGGCCCGCTCGGCCGCGCGCTGGAATGGGGCATCAACGTGCATCTCGGCCAGCAGTTCGGGCTGGCGAACCAGATCGTGCTGACGATGGCCTGCATGGCCATTATCCTGCTGGCCGTCTCGGCCGGCGTCATGTGGTGGAAGCGGCGCCCGCAAGGCGCGCTCGGCGTGCCGCCGATGCCATCAGACCCGCGCGTGTTTCGCGGCCTGATCGCCATCCTCGTCGTGGGCGGCCTGATCTTCCCGCTGGTCGGTGCCTCGCTGATCGTGCTGCTGATCCTCGACATGGCCTATCTGAAGCTTTCGAGGCCGCGCCGGGCGCGCGCCTGAAACAGAGGGCGAAGAGGGGAGGGGGCATCCGCTGATGCCCCCTCTGATCTCTGTTTACCGGCGGGCGATCACCCAGACGGCATGGATGATGCCGGGCAGGTAGCCGCAGAGGGTGAGAAGAATGTTCAGCCAGAACTGCAGGCCAAGCCCAACCTGAAGGAAGACGCCGAGCGGCGGCAGCAGGATGGCGAAGAGAAGGCGAATCAGGTCCACGGAGTGCCCCTTTGGCAAACGGATTGCGGTTCACCGGCATCCGGGCTTGTCGCCGGATATCGGTCTGAGCCGCAGCAACGCGACAGAAGCCGATTGGTTCAATCCGGATGCAGCAGGGCAGGCGGCGGGTGTCAGCCCGCCGTTTCCAGGGATTTCTCGATGCGGCCGCGGCCGATCTCGATGACGTGGCGCATGGCGGCCACGGCCTTTTCCGGATCGCGCGAGGCAATCGCATGGGCGATGCGCAGGTGATTCGCCGCCACTTCGTCCAGCATGTCCGGCGAGGCGGCAGGCGAGGAGAGGCGAAACGCGATGGCGAGCGCCGCCTCGATCAGCGCGCTTGCCGAGCGCATGAACGGATTGCCGGACATGCGGGCAATCGCCAGATGGAATTCGAGATCCACCTTGGCAATGCTTTCCGGCGTGTGCGTGAGATCGTCGAACTTCGCAGCGATGGCATAGAGCGCGACGATATCGTCGCTGGTGGCGCGCTCTGCGGCGGCGGCGGCCGCCGCCGGTTCCAGCGCCATGCGCATTTCGGCCAGATATTCGATGAAATCGAGATCGACGCCCGCATCGCAGCGCCAGCCGAGCACGTCGGGATCGAAAAAATTCCAGTTCGAGCGGGGCAGCACGCGGGTGCCCACCTTAGCCTTCGGCTCGATCAGCCGCTTGGCGGCGAGCGTCTTCATGGCCTCGCGCAGCACGGTGCGGGAGACACCGAATCGCAGCGACAGGTCCGCATCGCCGGGCAGGATCGCCCCTTCGGCAATGGCACCCGATACGATCGCACTGCCAAGCTCTGCCACCACATGCGCGTGGCTGCTGCCCCGCTTCCTGCCGGCGATGGTCGTTTCAAGCAGACCCACGAAACTCTCCTTCAGATCGGCCCGTTATCCACAGCCGCCCGGGCTTTCTCCCCGGCGGTGCGAATATCGCTGCCCGCAATCGCTTCGCCGTCTCCGGTTCCATCTCAGCACCGCGTCTCGTGTAGGTCCCGAGGGCGCGTACTGACAAGGCCGGTTTCGGCCCGATTCCGTCCTCCCGGAGCTGAAAAACCCATGCATTTTCAGAGCCGAAAAGGGCGCGAATTCCCGCGCACGCCAGCCTGAGGTGCATCCGTTTCATCAAGTCCTCCCCCGGATGATGACAGATTGGAGGGCATAAGGATCATATAATATGACTTTTGCAAACGGACTTTTTGTCGGCTTTGCGAAGAAAACAGCGCCCTTTCGGATTAAATCGTTATAATTTGATGTGATTGATGGCATTTTGCCCAGTGCCTGCCTGTTGTGCATGCAGAAGAAAGGGTGCTAGGTTGCTTGACAACAGGGCTTTCGGGCAAATAGTCATATTATTGACAAGACCGCGTCCCACGGCGCGGGGAGGAGGGCATGGCCGGATACGGGCGCCATGCCGAATCGTGAGACGGGTGCATTAAAATCATGTTGAGACTTCTGCAGGTTGCGGTCGATGGCCGGGTGCGTGTTGTTGCCTGGGATGGCGAGGGCGAGGCACGGGTTGTCGAGGGCGTTTCCTCCACCTACGAGCTGGCAAGCAAGGCGATCGCCGCGGGCCAGGGCTTTGCCGACTACATCGCAACCCTGCCGGCCGGCCCCGTTGTGGACCTTTCCGTGGCGCAGGCCGAAGGCCGCCTGCAGCTGCCGGTCACCCATGCCGACCCGGCCCATTTCATCGTCGCCGGCACGGGGCTGAC
Organism: Rhizobium sp. RU35A; assembly: GCF_900156005.1. Taxonomy (NCBI): domain Bacteria; kingdom Pseudomonadati; phylum Pseudomonadota; class Alphaproteobacteria; order Hyphomicrobiales; family Rhizobiaceae; genus Rhizobium; species Rhizobium sp. RU35A. Next base: position 20,910 of record NZ_FTMR01000009.1, read on the forward strand.
CCATCTCGGCTCCGCCGATGGCCGTGACAAGATGCACAAGGCGGCGCAGTCGGAAGAAAAGCCGACCGATTCGATGCGCATGTTCCTGATGGGCGTCGAGGGCGGCAAGCCGAAGGCCGGCGAAACCGGCGTGCAGCCGGAATGGTTCTACAAGGGCGACGGCTCGCAGCTGAAAGCGACCGGCGAGGACCTCGTCTCCCCCGCCTTCGCGCTCGATGGCGGCGAGGAGCCGGAACTTGCGGCGATCTATCTGATCGGCGAGGACGGCACGCCCTATCGCCTCGGTTTCTGCCTTGCCAACGAATTCTCCGACCACGTTACGGAAAAGGGCAACTATCTGTGGCTCGCCCATTCCAAGCTGCGCCAGGCCGCGCTCGGCCCGGAACTTCTGGTCGGCGAACTGCCTCAGCATGTGGAAGGCACCTCGCTGATCCGTCGTGGCGACGCGGTGATCTTCGAAAAGCCCTTCCTGTCGGGCGAAGCGAACATGTCGCACACCATCGCCAATCTCGAGCACCATAACTTCAAGTATGATCTGTTCCGCCGTCCGGGCGACCTGCATGTGCACTTCTTCGGTACGGCGACGCTGTCGTTCACGGCGGGCGTGAAGACCGAGCCGGGCGACCAGTTCGAGATTTCCGCTGCCCCGTTCAAGTTGACGCTTGTCAACCGCCTGGCCGTCGCCGAGGACGCGCCGGTCGCCATCCGTCCGCTCTAAGAGGTCTCGCGTTTCTCATGTCCTCCATTCGTCTCGCCATCGTCGGTCTCGGCAAGATCGCCCGCGACCAGCATCTCCAGGCGATCGCCGCCAATGACGGTATCGAGCTGGTTGCGGTCGCCAGCCGCAATGCCAGGCTTGATGGCGTCCACTGTTTCACTGACATCGATGCGCTGCTCGCCTCCGGCGTGGAGATTGATGCGGTGTCGCTCTGCACCCCGCCGCAGGGCCGGTTCGAGCAGGCGCGCGCAGCCCTTCTCGCCGGCAAGCATGTGATGCTGGAAAAGCCGCCGGGCGCTACCATTGCGGAAGTCTTCGCGCTGGACCGTCTGGCCAGCCAGCAGGGCGTTTCCCTGTTCGCCACCTGGCACTCGCGCGAGGCGGCCGCCGTCGAGCCGGCCCGCAAGCTTCTTGCCGAACGCACGGTCAAGTCCGTCCATGTCGAGTGGAAGGAAGACGTGCGCCACTGGCATCCCGGCCAGGACTGGATCTGGGAGCCGGGCGGTCTCGGCGTGTTCGATCCGGGCATCAATGCGCTGTCGATCGTCACGCGCATCATGCCGGAGAGCTTCCACCTCACCGCGTCCGATCTGTCCTTCCCGGCCAACCGGGCAGCACCGATTGCGGCCGATCTCGAATTCCGCAGTGCGAGCGGCATCGCCCTGACGGCGGCCTTCGACTGGCGCCAGACCGGCCCGCAGACCTGGGACATCCGCGTCGAGACGGAAGAAGGCCCGGTCGTGCTGACCCATGGCGGCAGCCGCCTCTTCGTTGACGGAGAGGCCCAGATCGTCGAGGAAGATCGCGAATACCGCAATCTCTACAAGCATTTCGTGTCTCTGGTGAATGGCGGTCAGTCGGACACGGATTTCTCGCCGCTGGTGCATGTGGCCGATGCCTTCATGCTGGGCCGTCGGCACGTGGTCGAAACCTTCGAGGACTGAGCCGGAGCCGGCCTTCCCGTTCACGCTTTTGCAGAAGAAGACAAGCCCATGAGCAACAATACCCTTCCCACCGCGACCGGCCCGAATGGCAAGCTGCGCTCGCGCGCCTGGTTCGACAATCCGGCCAATGCCGACATGACGGCGCTCTACCTGGAGCGCTACATGAACTTCGGCCTGAGCCAGGCCGAACTGCAGTCCGACCGCCCGATCATCGGCATTGCCCAGACCGGCTCGGACCTGTCGCCGTGCAACCGCCACCATCTGGAACTGGCCAACCGTCTGCGCGAGGGCATTCGCGAAGCCGGCGGCATCGCCATCGAATTCCCGGTGCATCCGATCCAGGAAACCGGCAAGCGCCCGACGGCGGGCCTCGACCGCAACCTCGCCTATCTCGGCCTCGTGGAAGTGCTGTACGGCTATCCGCTCGACGGCGTGGTGCTCACCATCGGCTGTGACAAGACGACGCCGGCCTGTCTGATGGCCGCTGCCACCGTCAACATCCCGGCGATCGCGCTGTCGGTCGGCCCGATGCTGAACGGCTGGTTCCGCGGCGAACGCACCGGTTCCGGCACCATCGTCTGGAAGGCCCGCGAACTGCTGGCAAAGGGCGAGATCGACTATGCCGGCTTCGTCAAGCTGGTTGCCTCCTCGGCCCCGTCCACCGGTTACTGCAACACCATGGGCACGGCCACCACGATGAACTCGCTTGCCGAAGCGCTCGGCATGCAGCTGCCGGGTTCGGCCGCGATCCCGGCGCCCTACCGCGACCGCCAGGAAATCTCCTACCTGACCGGCCTTCGCATCGTCGAAATGGTCAAGGAAGACCTGAAGCCGTCCGACATCATGACGAAGGATGCCTTCATCAACGCGATCCGCGTCAATTCGGCGATCGGCGGCTCCACCAATGCGCCGATCCATCTGAACGGCCTTGCCCGCCATCTCGGCGTCGAACTGACGGTCGACGACTGGCAGACCTATGGCGAGGAGATCCCGCTGCTCGTCAACCTGCAGCCGGCCGGCGAATATCTGGGTGAAGACTATTACCATGCGGGCGGCGTGCCGGCGGTCGTCAACCAGTTGATGCAGAAGGGCCTCATCAACGAGGACGCGCTGACCGTCAACGGCAAGACCATCGGCGAAAACTGCCGTGGCGCCGTGATCGAGGACGAGAAGGTCATCCGCCCCTACGACCAGCCGCTCAAGGAGCGCGCCGGCTTCCGCGTGCTGCGCGGCAACCTGTTCTCGTCGGCCATCATGAAGACGAGCGTGATCTCCAAGGAGTTCCGCGACCGTTATCTGTCGAACCCGAACGATCCCGATGCCTTCGAAGGCCGCGCCGTGGTGTTCGACGGTCCGGAGGACTACCATCACCGCATCGACGACCCCTCGCTCGGCATCGACGCCAACACCGTGCTGTTCATGCGCGGCGCTGGCCCGATCGGCTATCCGGGCGCTGCCGAAGTCGTCAACATGCGCGCGCCGGATTACCTGCTGAAGCAGGGCGTCACCTCGCTGCCCTGCATCGGTGACGGCCGCCAGTCCGGCACGTCCGGCAGCCCGTCGATCCTGAATGCCTCGCCGGAAGCCGCCGCCGGCGGCGGTCTGGCGATCCTCAAGACCGGGGACCGCGTGCGCATCGACGTGGGCCGCGGCAAGGCCGACATCCTGATCTCCGGGGAGGAGATCGCCGCCCGTTACGCCGAGCTTGAGGCGAAGGGTGGTTACCAGTATCCGAAGCACCAGACGCCGTGGCAGGAAATCCAGCGCGGCATCGTGGGGCAGATGGAAACCGGCGCGGTTCTGGAACCGGCCGTGAAGTATCAGCGGATCGCGCAGACGGAAGGTATTCCGCGCGACAACCACTGAGAGGGGGCGCCCGATCCGGTGCAGGGTCCAAGGACCCGGAGCCGGGGGTGCTTCAAGGCTCAAGAGAACATGTGGGCGACGGCTACGCCGCCCACGGGGGATTTTACGGGCGGGTTCGAAGGGAGCCTCGCCACTCAGGAGGAGTAAACATGAAATTTCTGAAGTCTCTCACCACGGCTGCCGTTTTTGCAGCCATGGCCTTCGCCGCGCCGGCCGGCGCCGCTGACAAGGGCCTCGTCGGCGTGGCCATGCCGACCAAGTCGTCCGCCCGCTGGATCGCCGACGGCGACAACATGGTGAAGGTGCTGAAGGAACGCGGCTACAGCGTCGACCTGCAGTACGCGGAAGACGACATTCCGAACCAGCTGTCGCAGATCGAGAACATGGTCACCAAGGGTGCCAAGGTTCTCGTGATCGCCTCCATCGACGGCACCACGCTGTCGGACGTTCTGCAGCAGGCTGCAACCCAGGGCATCAAGGTCATCGCCTATGACCGCCTGATCCGCGACACGCCGAACGTTGACTACTACGCCACGTTCGACAACTTCCAGGTCGGCGTTCTGCAGGCCACCACGCTGGTCAAGGCTCTCAAGGCCGACACCGAAAAGGGTCCGTTCTACATCGAACTGTTCGGCGGTTCGCCGGACGACAACAACGCCTTCTTCTTCTACAACGGCGCCATGAGCGTTCTCCAGCCGCTGATCGACAAGGGCGTGCTGAAGGTCGGTTCGGGCCAGGTTGGCATGGACAAGGTTTCCACGCTGCGTTGGGACGGTGCAACCGCCCAGGCCCGCATGGACGCCATCCTCTCCGCCTTCTACGCCGACAAGAAGCTGAACGCTGTTCTGTCGCCCTATGACGGCATCTCCATCGGTATCCTGTCCTCGCTGAAGGGCGTGGGCTACGGTTCCGGCAACATGCCGATGCCGTTCGTATCCGGTCAGGACGCTGAAGTTCCGTCCGTCAAGTCGATCATCGCTGGCGAACAGTACTCCACGATCTTCAAGGACACCCGCGAACTCGCCAAGGTCACCGTCGACATGGTTGACGCCGTCATGAGCGGCAAGCAGCCGACCGTCAACGACACCAAGACCTACGACAACGGCAAGAAGGTCGTTCCGTCCTACCTGCTGAAGCCGGTTGCCGTCGACAAGACCAACTGGAAGGAAGTTCTGGTCGGTTCCGGTTACTACACCGAAGACAAGCTGAAGTAAGATCAATCGGGGCGGCGGCGGAAACGCCGCCGCCCATTTCCAACTCCCCATCGGAGAAGATGGCATGCTCGCACCCGTCACTGCGGCCGAACGCCCGCCGATTCTTGAAATGCGCGGCATTTCGAAGTCCTTCGGCGCGGTCAAGGCACTGTCCGAGGTCAGTTTCACCGTGCGCGAAGGGGAAATCCACGCGCTGGTCGGCGAAAACGGCGCCGGTAAATCGACCCTCATGAAAGTGCTCTCCGGCGTCTATCCGCACGGCTCCTATGAAGGCTCCATCCTGTTTGCGGGCGAGGAGCGGCACTTCCGCAATATCAACGATACCGAAGCCCTCGGCATCATCATCATCCACCAGGAACTGGCGCTGATCCCGCTGATGTCGATTGCCGAGAACATCTTTCTCGCCAATGCGCCGTCGCGTTTCGGCGTGATTGACCGTTCGGCCGTACACGAGCGCACCAAGGCGCTGCTGGCCAAGGTGGGTCTTGGCGAACAGCCGGATACGCTGATCACCAATCTCGGCGTCGGCAAGCAGCAGCTGGTGGAAATCGCCAAGGCACTGTCGAAGGACGTGCGCCTGCTGATCCTCGACGAGCCGACCGCATCGCTGAACGAGAAGGACAGCGCGGCACTGCTCGAACTGCTCAAGGAATTCCGCAAGCAGGGGATCACATCGATCCTGATCAGCCACAAGCTGAACGAGATTTCCGAGGTGGCCGACCAGATCACCGTATTGCGTGACGGCCGCTCCGTCGGCACGATGGACTGCCATGCCGACGTGATTTCGGAAGACGAAATCATCCGCCGCATGGTCGACCGTGACATGGAAAGCCGCTACCCGAAGCGCACGCCGAACATCGGCAAGGTGATTTTCGAGGTGGAAAACTGGTCCGTCTACCACCCGCAGCACACCCAGCGCCAGGTTGTGAAGAACCTTGGCATGCAGGTTCGCGCCGGCGAGGTTGTCGGCATTTCCGGCCTGATGGGCGCCGGTCGCACCGAATTCGCCATGAGCATCTTCGGCCGCTCCTGGGGCCGCAATATCACCGGCACGGTGAAGATGCACGGCAAGCCCGTGGATGTCTCCACCGTCACCAAGGCGATCGATGCGGGCCTGGCCTATGTGACGGAAGACCGCAAGCAGCTCGGCCTCATCCTGTCGGAAGACATCCGCAAGAACATCTCGCTCGCCAATCTGCCGGGTGTGGCGCGCCGCGCCGTCATCGACGACATTTCCGAGATGAAGGTCGCCCAGGAATTCCGCGGGCGCATGCGCATCCGCAGCCACAACGTCTATCAGGAAACCGGCAAGCTCTCCGGCGGCAACCAGCAGAAGGTGGTGCTGTCGAAATGGCTGTTCACCAATCCGGACCTGCTGATCCTCGACGAGCCGACCCGCGGCATCGACGTCGGTGCGAAATACGAAATCTATTCCATCATCAACGAACTCGCGGATGCCGGAAAGGCAGTCGTGGTGATCTCCTCGGAAATGCCGGAGCTGATCGGGATCTGCGATCGCATCCTGGTCATGCATGAGGGCGAATTCGTCGGCGAAGTGGCCGGCGCGGACGCCACGCAGGAGAACATCATGCGCGCCATCATGCGCCGCAAGGGGAGAGAAGAATGACCACGACTGAAACCTCCGCGCCCGCGCGTCCCTCGGCGGCCGCGTTCCTGAAGGACAATCTGCGCGAATACGGGATGCTGATGTCGCTCGTCGTCATCGTCATCTTCTTCCAGGTTGCCACCGGCGGCATCCTGCTGAAGCCGCTGAACCTGACGAACATCATCCTGCAGAACAGCTACATCGTCATCATGGCACTCGGCATGCTGATGATCATCGTCACCGGCCATATCGATCTGTCGGTCGGCTCGGTGGCCGGCTTCATCGGCGCCGTCGCGGCGATGATGATGGTGCAGTATAATTTCGACTTCGTCACGGCGAGCATCATCTGCCTCATCCTCGGCGGCGTGATCGGCGCGGTGCAGGGCTATTTCGTCGCCTATTTCAAGATTCCGTCCTTCATCGTCACGCTGGCCGGCATGCTGGTCTTCCGCGGCTTCATGATCGCGGTGCTGAGCGGCCGCTCCATCGGCCCGTTCGACGTGACCTTCCAGAAGCTCTCGTCCGGTTTCATTCCGGAATTCTTCTCGTCGGAAGGCGGGCTCTACGTCACCTCGCTGATCCTGGGCGTGGCCCTTGCCCTGCTGCTCGTATGGCAGAACATCCGCAGCCGCGCGCGTCATCTCTCGCATGGCGTCGAGACCGAGCCCTTCGGCTTCTTCGTCGGCAAGAATATCGTGGTGCTCGCCGCCGTCGGCTACATCGCCTATCTGATTGCCTCGCATCGCGGCATGCCGAACGTCCTGATCATCATGGCGATCCTGGTGGCGGCCTACGGCTTCTTCACCAACCGCACGATCATCGGCCGCCAGATCTATGCGGTCGGCGGCAATGCCCGCGCCGCCGAACTGTCCGGCATCAAGACCGCGCGCTTGGTGTTCTGGACCTTCGTCAACATGGGCGTTCTGGCAGCGCTCGGCGGCCTCGTCGTCGCGGCCCGCCTCAACAGCGCCACCCCGAAGGCCGGCGCCGGCTTCGAGCTTGATGTCATCGCGGCCTGCTTCATCGGCGGCGCCTCCGCCTATGGCGGCGTCGGCAAGGTGACGGGCGCCGTCATCGGCGCCTTCCTGATGGGCGTCATGAACAACGGCATGTCCATTCTCGGCATCGGCATCGACTACCAGCAGGTCATCAAGGGCCTGGTGCTGCTCGGCGCCGTCTGCGTGGACGTCTACAACCAGCGTCGTTGAGCATCCTCCCAAGCGTTCCGACCTGAGCGGAAGGCCGCAAATCCTCCGGGGTTTGCGGCCTTTCTGCATTTTTCCGGAGGCTTTTTCCGGCATGCGTCGATGACCTGCGGCGGCCCTCGACAGCTGAAGGCCTGCTTGCAGCTGCAAGCGAGCTGACACGTCCGCGCCACCGGGCGCGGAACATGCGGAGGCCTGCCTGTTGCAGGGCGCCATGGCGGATGCGGTTCAGTTATGCCGGCTGGTAGAGCGCGGCATAGCGCTCGCGCAGCACATTCTTCTGCACCTTGCCCATCGTGTTGCGCGGCAGGTCTTCGGCAAAGATGATGCGCTTCGGCTGCTTGTAGCGGGCAAGCCGGTCCTGCAGGGCGGCGAGGATCGCGCGCTCGTCGACGGCGGCATTCGCCTTGCGCACGACGATCGCGGTGACGCCCTCGCCGAAATCGGGATGCGGTACTCCGATCACCGCGCTTTCAACGATACCTTCCAGCTGGTCGATCTCGCTTTCCACTTCCTTCGGATAGATGTTGTAGCCGCCGGAGATGACGAGATCCTTGCCGCGGCCCACGATGTGCACATAGCCCTTCGCATCGATCTTGCCGAGATCGCCGGTAATGAAGAAGCCGTCGGCGTTGAATTCGGCCGCCGTCTTTTCCGGCATCCGCCAGTATCCCTTGAACACGTTGGGGCCGCTGACCTCGATCATGCCGGTTTCCCCGGCCGCCAGGACCGCGCCACTTGCGGGGTCGGTGATCCGGACCGTAACGCCCGGCAGCGGAAAGCCGACCGTACCCGCGATCCGCTCGCCGTCATAAGGATTGGACGTGTTCATGTTGGTTTCTGTCATGCCATAGCGTTCGAGAATGGCATGGCCGGTGCGCCGGAAAAATTCCGCGTGGGTTTCGGCAAGCAGCGGCGCGGAGCCGGAGACGAACAGACGCATGCCGGATGTGGCCGCATGGTCCAGCGCGGCGCTCTGCAGCAGGCGCACATAGAAGGTGGGCACGCCCATCAGCATCGTGGCCTGAGGCATCAGCCCCAGCACCTCGTCCGGATCGAATTTCGGCAGAAGGAGCATCGAGGCGCCGGCGAGCAGCGTCACATTGGTTGCCACGAACAGGCCATGGGTGTGGAAGATCGGCAGCGCATGGATCAGCCGATCCTGCGCCGTCACCCGCCAGTAGTCCTTCAGCGTCAGCGCGTTGGACAACAGGTTGTGATGCGAGAGCATCGCGCCCTTGGAGCGGCCGGTGGTTCCCGACGTGTAGAGAATTGCAGCCAGATTGTCCGGTTCGCGAGGCGCATTGCTGAAATCGGAGGGTTCGTTCCGGGCGAGGTCGATGAGAGAACCCGTGCCATCGGCCTCCAGCGTTTCCACGATGGCGCCGCGCGGCTCGGCGATCGCGAGCACGCCTTCCCGCGCCCTTTGCGAGACGACCACGAGGCGTGGTTCGGCATCGCCGATGAAGTAGTCGAGTTCGGCAAGCGTATAGGCCGTGTTGAGCGGCAGATAGATGGCGCCGGCCCGCAGGCAGGCGAGATAGAGGATCAGGGCTTCCGCGCTCTTCTCCACCTGCACGGCAATCCGGTCTCCCGGCGTGACGCCCAGCCGCCTGATGGCGCCGGCCAGTTGTCCGGACAGCGCGATTGCGTCGTCATAGGTCCAGACCGTGCCGTCCTTCAGCAGGATGAAGGGCGCATGGCCGGGTGCGGCCGCGCAAATGGCATCGAAAAGATGGTTGCTCATCGCGTGTTCTCCTCCTCAGTTCGCCGCGCGCGCGGCTCTTGCCGGCATGGCCGGCGGGCTGCGTCGCATGTCCTTCTCCCGACCAAGCAGCGCAGTCACCGCCGGGGCCGCCGTCACTTCGCCGCGCTGGGCCAGTGCCTCGTGGTTGGCCTCTATGTCCTCGAGCTTGTAGAGATAGTTGACCATCAGCCCATGTGCCTGGGCAAGCGCCTTCGGCGACCGGTCTCCGAGAAAATTCAGTCGCTCCAGCCGCGCCCCATTGCCGAGATGAAACCGTGCCACCGGATCCAGGGGACGGCCCGCGGCCGTGCGTTCGACCAGGAAATAGCGGGCGGCAAGTGACAGCAGCACCGGCTCCAGCGCCCCCGCCAGGGTGGCATCGCCGGCCCAGGCCGGATCCCCCAGCCGCTCGAGGAGGGCCATGTCCGCCTCGCCAAGGCCAAGCCCCGCTTCGGAGCGGCGTGCCGATGACAGCCAGCCGGCAAATCCCGGCACCGGCGACAGCGTGACGAAGGTCTTCAGCCCCGGCAGGTCCCGACGCAGATCCTCCACCACCTGCTTGATGAGGAAATTGCCGAAGGAAATGCCGCGCAGGCCATCCTGACAGTTCGAGATGGAGTAGAAGACCGCTGTCGTCGCCTGGTCGGCGGCAATCGGCGCGCGTCCCTCGTCCAGGAGGTCGGCAATCGCCGCCGGTACCCCGCGGGTCAGCGCCACCTCCACGAAGACCAGCGGCTCGTCCTTCAGTCTCGGGTGGAAAAAGGCGAAGCAGCGGCGATCCGAGGGCTGCAGCCGGCGGCGCAGCTCGTCCCAGCCGGCAATCTCGTGCACGGCCTCGTAGCGAATGATCTTCTCGAGAATATGCGCCGGCGTCGACCAGTCGATCGGCTGCAGGGTCAGGAAGCCACGGTTGAACCATGAACCGAACAGGTGGGCGAAATCGAGATCGACGGCGCCGAGATCGGCATCGCCGGCCTTGATCGCCAGCAGTTGCTCGCGCATGCGCACCAGCCGTTCCGTTCCGTTCGGCGCCAGATTCAGCCGCCGGAGCAGTTCCTGCCGTCGCGGTTCGGCTGCCTCGTGCAGCGCAATGACGGAAGCAGGGCTTTTCTCCGTCCGGTAGCGGTCGATCGCCTGCTCCAGCCGGGCGGGATCGGCGCCGAAGCCTCTGGCCAGCATCTTGAGGAAGTCTGCGGCCTCACCGGCGTCAAGCCGGCTCCAGCGGTCGAGAATTTCCGCCGCGATCGCCATGCCCGATGCTTCACCGCGGCTGGACAGCAGCATGTCGCACAGCGTCGAGATATCGAGTTCCGCTGCCGCGTCGCGGGCGCGCGGGCCAGCGAAAAACAGTGCACGCCCGCGCTCGGTGATGCCCTGCAACATGTCGCTGAGAAAGGAGGTACCAGACATGTGCGTTCCTCTGTTGGGCGGCTGCGACCTTTGCGCGTGCCTTCCCCGCCCTGTGGGCGGCACAGCAGCAAACTGGACGACATCGTACACATTGTCAACAATCTTGCATACATGAAGAGGCGTATTGCATAATTAGCGATGCGGTCGAGCGTCGGGCTCAAGGCCGGCTGCCGCCATGATGCCACTCAACCGTGCATCATGAAAGCGCCCGTGCCGATCAGGGATGGAGCGGGCGGCTGCCTGAAGCAGGGAGCGCCGGGCGAGAAGGGGAGTTGGAAGCCGATCCCGTCTCTTCCGGCGAAACGGCAGGCGCGGCCGCTGCGAGCGGTGCGGGTTTGCGGGCGGCAAGCCATCAGCCCCGATTGTTGATTGCGACAATGTCGACATTTTGTATTATGATCTTGGTCAACAGGGATGATGCCATTGCCACTGTCCGCCTGAAAAAGCCTATGCGACGGTGCGACCGCATGGTGCGGCCGCCGGCGAGACCGCCGTGTCCCCGTCATCCGAGCCACTGGCCCCACCCACTGGCCCAACCCACCGACCCAACCCAACGGCCCCATCCACAGGCCCGATCCACAGGAATGTCCAGCATGAGCGCGCCTCACTATATCCCGTTTGCCCAGTCTCTCGGCACCTTCGAGAACATTGCGGCAGCGGTGCCCCCGATTGGGCTTGCGGAGTTGCAGGCGCGCGTCGCCCGGCTGCAGGCGCTGATGCGGGAGGCGGGGGTGAAGGCCGTCTATCTCGACACCTCCTCCAGCCTGACCTATTTCACCGCGATGTCGCTCGGGGCGAGCGAGCGCCTGCATGGCGCGATCATCCCGTCCTCGGGCGCCCCCATCTATATCAGCCCCGCCTTCGAGCAGCCGAAGACGGAAACCCTCATCACCCTTGCTGGCGATATTGCCACCTGGGAGGAGCACGAGGATCCGACGGCGCTCGTTGCCGATATCGCCTGCCGGCTTCCGGCTGCGGGCAACAGTCTCGCCCTTGACCCCGCCACCCCCTTCACCTTCTCCGACCCGATCGCCGGCCATCTCGGGGAGCGGCTGCCGGTGATCAGCGCAAAGCCCCTGATCACTGGCTGCCGCCAGATCAAGTCCGCCACGGAAATCGCCATCATCCAGACGGCGATGACGGCAAGCCTCGGCGTCCACAAGGCGGTCTGGCAGGGGCTTTACGAAGGCGTCTCGACAACGGAGGTGACGGATTTCATCGCCGCCGCGCATGCAAGGCTCGGCATGCGCCACATCTTCGCCGCTGCGCAATTCGGGGAGGCCACGGCCTATCCGCATGGCGTGCCCTATCCCCAGACCCTGAAGCGGGGCGATATGGTGCTGATCGATCTCGGCGCCCATATCCATCGCTATTGCTCGGATATCACCCGCACCTACGTCTTCGGCGAACCGACCGACCGCCAGCGGGAGATCTGGGCGCTGGAGCAGAAGGCCCACCGCGCCGCCTTTGACGCCGCGCAACTGGGCGCGACCTGCGAGGCCGTGGATGCCGCCGCCCGCAAGGTGCTGACCGATGCGGGCTATGGCCCCGACTACAAGGTGCCCGGCCTCCCGCACCGCACCGGCCACGGCCTCGGCATGGACATCCACGAGGACCCCTACATCGTGCGCGGCAACACGACCCGTCTGGCGCCGGGCATGGTGTTTTCCGACGAACCGATGCTGGCGATCTATGGCGAATGCGGCGTGCGCCTGGAAGACATCATCTACATGTCCGACACCGGCCCCGTCTTCTTTACCGAGCCGGCGACCTCGATCACGCGGCCGTTCGGGTGACGATGACGGGACGCTCCGGGATCCGCTCCTCATTGCGTTCCTGACGCACCGCGCACATGTCTCGTCCGCCCGTGGGCGACGTGATGCGCCGGCATATTGTCCTGTCGGCGCGCCCTGACTGACGAGTCACAGCGGAACGCCGGTGGCATATTCACGGTCCGGGCAAAACCTCCGGCATGGGCCTTGCGTCCCGCCCGCTTCGCGCGGGAGCAGAGCGCATACGCGTTCAAGAAAAATCTGTCTGATAGGTTGGTGATATCTATTTGACAGAAATAACGAGGTTCTCGTATAACCTGTGCGACAACGAGCGGAGGCGCTGTCTCCGCAGACTGCAGGTAAGCCGATGATCATCACCGATGTTAGCGTGCGCGTGTTCCGCACCACCACCCGCCGCCATTCCGACAGCGCCGGCCATGCGCATCCCGGCCCGCCGCACCAGGTGGAGCAGGCGATCCTGACCATCCGCACCGAGGATGGGGCGGAAGGCCATTCCTTCACCGCGCCGGAAATCGTGCGGCCGCATGTCATCGAAAAATTCGTGAAGAAGGTGCTGATCGGCCAGGATCACCGCGACCGCGAGCGCCTGTGGCAGGATCTCGCCCACTGGCAGCGCGGGTCCGCCGCCCAGCTGACCGACCGGACGCTGGCGGTGGTCGACTGCGCGCTGTGGGATCTGGCCGGCCGGGTGCTGTCCACACCTGTCTACAAGTTGATCGGCGCCTATCGCGATAAGGTGCTGGCCTATGGCTCCATCATGTGCGGCGACGAGCTGGAGGGCGGCCTTGCGACGCCCGAGGATTACGGCCGCTTTGCCGAAACGCTGGTCAGGCGCGGCTACAAGGGCATCAAGCTGCACACCTGGATGCCGCCGGTCAGCTGGGCGCCGGATGTCGGCATGGATCTGAAGGCCTGTGCCGCAGTGCGCGAGGCGGTCGGCCCGGATATCCGGCTGATGATCGATGCCTTTCACTGGTATTCGCGCAGCGATGCGCTGGCGCTCGGCCGCGGCCTCGAAAAGCTCGGCTTCGACTGGATCGAGGAGCCGATGGACGAGCAGTCGATGTCCTCCTACCAGTGGCTGGCGGACAATCTCGATATCCCGGTCGTCGGGCCGGAAAGCGCGGCCGGCAAGCACTGGCACCGGGCGGAATGGGTGAAGGCCGGCGCCTGCGACATCCTGCGCACCGGCGTCAACGATGTCGGCGGCATCACGCCGGCGCTGAAGACCATGCGCATGGCCGAATGCTTCGGCATGGACTGCGAGGTGCATGGCAACACGGCCATGAACCTGCATGTGGTGGCCGCCGCCAAGAACTGCCGCTGGTACGAGCGCGGCCTGCTGCATCCCTTCCTCGAATATGACGACGGGCACGACTATCTGAAATCGCTGTCCGACCCGATGGATGCCGACGGTTTCGTGCATGTGCCGGATCGCCCCGGCCTCGGCGAGGACATCGATTTCGATGTCATCGAAAACAACCGGGTGCGGTGAGGGGCCGATGCGAACCATCCTCGCCTTCGGCGACAGTCTGACCTGGGGTGCCGATCCCGAAACCGGGCTTCGCCACCCGCCGCAGCATCGCTGGCCGGAGGTGCTGGAGCAGGCGCTTGACGGCACGGCGCGGGTGATTGCCGAAGGGCTTGGCGGGCGCACCACCTGCTATGACGATCACACCGGCCCTGCCTGCCGCAACGGGGCAAAGGCGCTGGCCGTGGCGCTGGCCAGCCACATGCCGCTCGATCTCGTCATCATCATGCTCGGCACCAATGATCTGAAGCCCGCGCATGGCGGGCGGGCCGAGGCGGCATCCTCCGGGATGCGCCGGCTGGCGGAAATCGTCGAGACCTTTCCCTACAAGCCGCGCAGCGCCCGGCCGAAACTTCTGATCGTGGCGCCGCCGCCCTGCGGTGCGGGACCGGGCGGCGTGCCGGCCGGCGGTCGCAGCATTGCGGAATCCGAACGGCTGGCGCCGCTTCTCGCACTGGTGGCTGAGGAGGCCGGCGCCGGCTTCTTCGATGCGGGATCGGTGGCGAAGGCTTCGCCCGCCGATGGCGTTCATCTCGATGGATCCGCCACCGCTGCGATCGGGCGGGCGCTCGAAGGGCCGGTGCGCGCGATAATGGCATGACCGGATCCGCACGGCCGGCGGAGGACGACGGCCGCGGATCGCAACAGCAAGGGTCGCCGAAGGCGCGACCATCAGGGAGGAAATCATGAAACTTCGACTTGCAACCGTGGCGCTCGGCGCCCTTCTGATCGGATCGCTGCCGCTGCCGGCCGGCGCGGAGACCCCGAAGGACCAGCTGGTGGTCGCCACGACCATGAGCAATATCCTGACCCTCGATCCGGCCGCCATCACCGGCCGCGAAACGGTGCAGGTGCTGAACAACGTCTATGACACGCTGGTGATGCTGTCGCCCGAGGATCGCAGCGTCCATCCGCGCCTTGCCGAGCGCTGGGAGATTGCCGCCGACGGCCGCTCCATCCGCTTCTTCCTGCGCAAGGACGCGAAATTCTCCTCGGGCAATCCGGTGACGGCGAAGGACGTGGCCTGGAGCCTGAAGCGCCTGCTCCTGCGCAACCTCGCGCAATCCTCGTTCCTGAAGACGCGCGGCTTCAAGCTGGAGGCGGCCGACAAGCTGATGGTGGCCGAAGACGATCACACCTTCGTCCTCACCCTGCCGCAGCCGGACGACCCGAACCTGCTGCTGATGATCCTTGCCCAGAACGGCCCGGGCTCGATCATCGACAGCAAGACGGCGCTCTCGCACGAGAAGGACGGCGATCTCGGCGGCGGCTGGCTGACGCTAAACTCCGCCGGCTCCGGCCCCTTCACGCTGACCCAGTGGAAATCCAACGAATACATCATTCTCACCCGCAATGATGCCTATTGGGGAGAAAAGGCTGCGATGCGGCGCGTGCTGATGCGCCATCTGCCGGAATCCCAGTCGCAGCGCCTGATGCTGGAAAAGGGCGATATCGACGTCGCCTATTCCATGCAGGCGCCGGATCTCGCCGCACTCGAAAAGGACAAGGCGATCACCATCCAGTCGACGCCCGGTTCCGGCTTCTACTATCTGGCCGTGTCGATGAAGGACGAGAAATTTGCCAACCGCAAGGTGCGCGAGGCCCTGCGCTACCTCATCGACTACAAGGGTATCAACGATGCGGTGATGCCCTATTACGGCACCTTCCACCAGCGGTCGCTGAGCAGCGGCGTGATGGGCTCGCTGCCGGACCAGGGCTATGGGCTGGACGTGGCGAAGGCCAAGGCGCTGCTGGCGGAAGCCGGCTATCCGAACGGCTTTGACACGACACTGCGCGTTCTCTCCGAGGATCCCTTCCTGAAGGCTGCGACCGCGATCCAGAACACGCTCGCCCAGGCCGGCATCCGCGCCCAGATGATCAGCGGTTCCGGCGACCAGATCTACGGTGCGATGCGTGACCGCAAGTTCGAACTGCTCGTCGGCCGCGGCGGCGGCGGCCAGCAGCCGCATCCGGACAACAACCTGCGCTCGATGGCCTATAATCCCAACAATGCGGATGAGGCCAAGCTCACCAACTACCAGAGCTGGCGCACCAGCTTCTTCGACGACAAGCTGAACAAGATGATCGAGACGGCGCTGGTGGAACGCGACCCGGCCCGCCAGACCAAGCTCTACGAGGATCTCCAGGGCTACATGGACGAACTGGTCATGCCGATCCAGCCCTTCTCCGAGGTGATCGACACCGCTGCCTATCGCAGCGACGTGAAGGGCATGATCGTCAGCCCCTGGCTGTCACGCTTCGAAAAGGTGACGAAGAGCCGCTGATCGAAAGGCGCCCACCCCGTCGGCCCTCGGCGGGGGCATGGCCCGTCATCGGGCTCCGCCGCTGCGCGGCCTGGTCGTGCCCGGCCTGCCTGGCTTGAAGTGCGCCATCGCATCTTGCGCCGGTGACCGGTTACGGCCCACCCGTCCTTTCTGTCCGATGGCTTGCCAGGAAGGCGGCAACCGGATCGGCCGCCAATGTGGGCCAGTGGCGGGCGTCGATGCCGGTGACCGCAACGGTCGCCCTGGCATCGGCAACAAAGAGGTCGCGCAGCCGAAGAATGTCTTTCGGCTGCGGTGCGAGGTCCGGCAAAGGATTTTGCCGTTCGCGAAGGGAGGAAACCGGCGGGAATGGCGCAACGCCGAGGAAGCCGGCGATATGCGCCATTGTGCCGGCAGGGTCCGCTGCAAGGCCCCGCGATTCGAGAAACAGAACCTGTGAGGCCGGAAACAGGCTGAGCACGCGGCGGACCTGGTACAGGTAAAAGCCGCGCTCCACATAGGAGTGATCCCGCCAGGCTCGTCCGAGCGGTTCTGAGATCAGACGCCGCGGGCCGGCCTCGATTGCTTCCGGGAACGACAATGTTTCCGTTCCGCGATCCAGTTGCATGGACCACTGCGACCAGGCTCTTTCGATCGGATCGCGCAGCAGGAGAATGATCTTCGCCGTGGCATTATAGCGCTGGATCCGCTCCAGTGCATGCGGCCAGAAGCTGCTGATCGGCGTCGCTTCGAAGCGGAGGGTGCCCGCCACGGGTGGCGGATAGAGGGCATGCAGGCGTTCGATCTGCGGATTGCTCCAGTCCAGGCTTTCGTCATCGAAGAAATGGGGCTCCTTCACCCGTGCGCCTGCGAGCGACGGGTGGCTTCGAAGATACACATCCAGGCTGGTGGTGCCGGCCTTCTGCACCCCGGCAATGAAGAGACCGACCCGTTCGGCGCTGTGTCCCGTCACGCGTCGTCGGTCCTGCTGCATGCCTGGTGCAGATCGTCGAAAATCGCGGCAAGTGCAGTCTGATCGCGGACAGGGTCGGGTGAGCGCCAGAACGGCGGGGATGCGGAAAGCCGCCGGAAGAGATACTCCGCCGTCATCACCTTTTCATGCCGGCCTGCCGCCTCCAGCAGGTCTTCGGCGGCAATGTCGATGCGGGCCTGCTGCAGATCGTCATCGAGGTCTGCAAGTCCTGTCAGCGCGGTGTGGAGGCGGTCGAGCAGGGGGCCGAGGCGGGGACCGAACATGTCGACCGGATCAAGGCCGGTGTGGTGCCGCAGATCCGGCCTCAGAGGGGATTGTGCGAGGTCCGCGGCACCCCACGGGCCGGGCAGACGGCGGATCCGCCGGGCAGTGCCCTGCCAGTCGGCCATCATCGCCCCGTAGGAGACCGTGACCCGTGGCACGCTGCGGCTGTCGCGTTCGGCGGCGATGACATGCTGCGCCCAGAGAAGGCCGGCATAAGTTGCCGAGATCTGGTCGCGCCGTCCGAGCGAGGCAGCGACCTCCGTCGGATGGCGAAGGGCCATCACAACCGAACAGGCCATGCCCGAAGCCGCCAGCAACTGGCGCGCATAGGGGAAGAAGCGACACATCCGCGGATCCTTGATCAGCGGAAACGGGGCGGTTGCCGGCGGGTAATCCACCGCAAGTGCTGCGGCGAGGGCGCCGGTGATCGCCTCCAGCCGTTCAGGGGCGGCTGCCTCGAGGGAAAACGGTTTCAGATCGAACCAGGCCGTGTCGCAGGCGGCCAGCAATTGATCGTGAAGTTCGATGATCTCCGCCGGTTCGAAATAGCCTTCCGGATTGTCGGGCGAGGGGGGATTGGGCCGCGCCGGCGGATCAGCCCCCAGCGTCACCAGAAGCTTCGCCAGAGCCGAAGTCCCACTTCGATGCATGCCTAGAACGACACACGCATGGCGATTCAACATGGCATCAGGCATTACGGGGATCTTCTCCTTCCAATGGGTGCTGGTCTGGCCAATGGGTGTTCGTCAAATCCGCATCGGCAGGTTATTTCACCTGTCGCTTGCATATCTGAAAATCCCTGAGGAAAACATGCTATCGGAACTCGATAGATGGGAATATCAGGTGTGAAAACAATACTATCTCTGTCGGTTGTCCGATTTTAGCCTATCTGACCAGCCCGAGACCACCGGGTGGTCTACCCGCTCCAAGGGGCGCCCTTTCAACCTGCGAGGCAGCGGTTCGGCAGGTCCTGGATCCTCTCGTTTCGAACTGTGATCGAGGGGTGCCGCGGATCGCAGGTGGTATCCCCGATGAGGGCCGGCCGGCTCGCTGTGTTCCGTCCGCTTTGGTCGGTGCCGAGAGACTGTCCGGGAACTCAACCCGCATTTCGCGTTATGCTGCTGTTTGCCCGGCGCAGCCAAGCCTGATGGCTTCTCACGCCACACGCAAACGTCGCAAGACCTCTCCACACAGAGGGTCGGGACAAATCCTGTCATGGCCGCTATGAATTGCCGGGAAGGCTGGCAAACGCGCAGTCTGATCCATCCGACAAGGCTCCGACAGCGCAATGACAAGACCCCCCCGGCATCTGGCCCATCCTCAATATCGACCCGACATTGATGGTCTGCGGGCTATTGCCGTGCTGGCTGTCGTCGCGTTCCACGCATTCCCTCAGGTGGTCAAAGGCGGCTTCATTGGCGTTGACGTCTTTTTCGTTATCTCGGGCTTCCTGATCTCGACCATCATCTTTGAGAGCCTTGATAACGGCATGTTCAGTTTCTCCGCTTTCTACGCAAGGCGTATCCGGCGAATATTCCCGGCTTTGCTCCTGGTGCTCGCCGCCAGTTTCTCCTTTGGATGGTTCGGACTTCTGGCGGATGAGTATAAGCAGTTGGGAAAACACATTGCCGCTGCTGCTGGTTTCGTTTCAAATTTCCTGCTGCAGAGCGAGACAGGTTATTTTGATAATGCTGCAGATACAAAACCTCTTTTGCACTTGTGGAGCTTGTGCATAGAAGAGCAGTTTTACATAATATGGCCGTTTATGATATGGATTTTGCGATACGGTAAATCGAAATCAAATTTATTATTCGTTTTATTGATTACGATAGTCTCGTTTTCTATGAATGTCTGGAATGTTGAAAAGGATCCTGTCGCCACCTTCTATACGCCTCAGACCCGATTTTGGGAGTTGTCGTGCGGAAGCATTCTGGCCTGGCTTTTGCTCCCCGCGCATCGTTGTCACCATGAATTGAAGGGAAAGAAGCATTTAAATGCAATTTGGCTTATTGTTCTGAATTTTATATCTGATAACAAAGTTTTTATATCAAATATTATTTCTGTATTTGGAATATTTATCCTTTTATATGGTTTTGTGAACATTGACAAAGGCGCGGAATTTCCCGGGAAATGGGCCGTCGTGCCGGTTTTGTCTGCTATCTTTATTATTCTTTCCGGTGAATCTGCCTGGATCGGCAGAAAAATATTATCGAATAGAATCTTTGTGTGGTTTGGCCTGATTAGCTATCCGCTCTATCTGTGGCATTGGCCGCTGCTGTCGTTTGCTCGAATCGTTGAGGGCGAGGTGCCGGGGCACGCGATTCGTATCGCGGCGGTAATGATGTCCGTCGGACTTGCCTGGCTCACCTATCAGTTCGTGGAGCGTCCCATCCGCCAGGATGGCGGCAGCAAGGCGAAGGTTTCGATTCTTGTTCTGCTGATGATCGTCATCGGGTCTGCCGGATATAGTGTGTATGTGCATGATGGGCTGAAATTTCGAGATTCTGTCAAATTTGTTCAGAATCAGATGGATGATCTGGATTTCAAGATTGACCGAATGACCAAGGGTTGGCTTTGCGATCCTCTCATCGCCAGGGGAACGAGATGTTTTTATTCTGGTTCGAACCCCTCGGTTGTTATCATGGGTGATAGTCACGCTGCCAGAATATATGTGGGGCTTCGGGAGTTCTATTCCGCGCAGGGCAAGGGCGTCGCTGTCTTCGGTGGTGGTGGCGGGTGCCCGCCGCTGCTGAATGTCGTCAGTAAAATGAGTTCAGGTGATGACACCCAGAACTGCCTGGTCAAAATGAGCGACCCTCTCAAACAAATCATCAACACTCCAACGATTGAAGAGGTGATCTTCGCATCAAGAGGCCCCTTGTATACGACTTCCAATGGCTTTGGCGATTTTGACGGTGATCGGTACGGTCAATGGGTTCTTCATGACGAAAACAACCCGCAGGGTGCAAAGAGCAATTCCGACGTCTTCTTCGGGGCGCTCGGGGCCACACTTGATGCCCTGCTGGCTGCCGGCAAAAAGGTGACATACCTGCTCGATGTTCCGGAGTTGGGTTTTGATATTCGTTCATGCCTGGCTTCTCGACCGATAACCTTGACCTCCAGGACAAGGGAACCCTGCGCAGTTTTGAGGTCCCAGTTTGAGTCCCGAAATCGGGATTTTCGAGCGCGGCTGAGCCAGGTTCTGGCGTCCCGAGCGGATGTGAAGGTTGTGGATCTGGCGGAGGCCTTGTGCGACGAAAAATACTGCTATGGCAGCAAGGATGGCGTCCTCCTCTACAGTGACGATGACCATCTCAGCCGTCGCGGTTCGGAATATGTCGTTCATCGTTTATGGGATAAATTTCGATAGGAACACGCCTGCATCACGTTTACCGCATGCCCAATCCATGAGATTGACCTGACAATCCCGTTGATTGGCGCTGGTGGTTCTGCAGGCACATTGCAACCGTTGCAGCTGGCCGGTCCGACATGGTCGGAGCGGTTGCCCTTCTTGAATTTCCGACCCGGCGCTCACACCGCCCGTATCGCAGCAAACCGCAGGACCCGCTCCCCATGCCGCATATCCCGATGATCGACTATGATACAGCGCCGGACCATATTCGCGCGGCGCATGACGCGGAAATTGCCGCGCGCGGGCGCATGACCAACATGAAGCGCACGCTTCTGCATTCGCCGGAGGCGCATCGCATCTATGCGGAATGGTTCACACTGCGCGCGGAGCTTGACCCGGCGCTGGACGACCGGGCGGTGCAGGTGTTCTGCAAGGCGATTTCGGAGGAGGCGGGCTCGAAGATCGCCGTCACCTTTTTCCGGCGGGCGCTCATTCTCTCCGGTGCCGATCCGGACCGGCTGGAACTGCGCGCGGAGGATCACCTGCTCGATGCCTTCGGCCGGGCGATGGTGCTGAATTCCCGCGCGGTGCCGGGCGAGATCTGGACGGCGCTGAAGGCGCGCTATCCGGCCAAGGTGCTGGTCGATCTCGTCGCCTTCGGCGGCATCATGCTGGCAACCGCCGTGTTCAACAACGTCGCCGAGGTGGCGTTCGACCCGGAGCTGGAGCCGTTTGCCGCGCCCGACGAAAGCGCCTGAGCACACGCATCCTCCGCCCCTGCCGGCGAGGGGCCGTCAGGCCCGGGCCGTGGCGGGGCGGACGCCCTCATAGGCGAGTGATGCGGCGATCAGTTCGCGGGCGTAAGGGTGGCTCGCGCGATTGTCGGCGATGGCCTCGCGCGGCAGGATTTCCGTGACCTCGCCGCGCTGCATCACGGCAAAGCGGTCGCACATATGGTCCACCACCGCCAGATCGTGGGTGACGAGCAGATAGGTGAAGCCGCGCTCCTCGCGCAGGCGCTGCAGCAGGTTGAGGATTTCCGCCTGCACGGACACGTCGAGCGCGCTGGTCGGCTCGTCGAGCAGCAGCAGCGAGGGTTCGAGGATCAGCGCACGGGCAATCGCGATGCGTTGCCGCTGGCCGCCGGACAGCTGGTGCGGAAAGCGGTCGAGGAAGGCGACGGGCAGTCCGACATCGGTCAGCGCCCGGCGCATGCGGGCCTCGCGGTCATCCAGCCCGTGGATCGCCAGCGGTTCGTGCAGCACGGTGCGCACCGACTGGCGCGGATGCAGCGAGCCGTAGGGATCCTGGAACACCATCTGCAGCATGCGGCAGCGGGCAATCAAGGGCAGCTGCCGCACGGACTGGCCATCCAGCAGGATGTCGCCCTGCCAGAAATCGGTCAGCATCGACAGGCAGCGCAGCACCGTGGACTTGCCGGAGCCGGATTCGCCGACGAGGCCGAAGCATTCGCCGGGCTTTACCGAGAAGGACACGTCGGGCAGCACTTTCACGGCCGAGGGGCCGGCGCCGAAGGTGATCGACAGGTTGCGGACATCGACGGACACGGACATCAGGCTTTCTCCTCCAGCCAGTCGGGCTTGCGGTCCAGGACGGCGAGCGGCCGGCGTGGCCCGCCAATGCGCGGCTGCGCGGCCAGAAGCCCGCGCGTATAGGGATGCTCCGCCTGGTCAAGATCGGCGGCGGAAAGCGTTTCCACCACCCGCCCCGCATACATGATCAGCACCCGGTCGCAGAAATTGCGCACGAGATTGAGATCGTGGCTGATCATGATCAGCCCGATGCCGCGCTCGCGCACCAGCCCGTCCAGAATGTCGAGCACCTGCAGGCGCACGGTCACGTCGAGCGCCGAGGTCGGTTCGTCGGCAATCACCAGATCCGGATCGGCGAGCAGCATCATGGCGATCATCACGCGCTGGCCCATGCCGCCGGAAATCTCGTGGGGATACTGGCGGTAGACCCGCTCGGGATCGCGGATCTTCACGGCGGCGAGCATGGCGAGCGCCCGTTCGCGGGCGGCGCTGCGGCTGACGTCGAAATGGCGCAGATAGGTTTCCGCCACCTGATCGCCGACGCGACGGATCGGGTTCAGCGAGAATTTCGGATCCTGCAGGATCATCGACATGCGCCTGCCGCGCACCGACAGCATCTGCCGCTCGGAAAGGCCGTTCAGATCGACATCCTCGAAGCGCAGCCGGTCGGCGCTGATCGTGGCGCCCGGCAGAAGCTTCAGCAGCGCGCGGCCGACGGTGGACTTGCCGGAGCCGGATTCGCCGACGATGCCCAGCCGCTCGCGACCCAGCGTGAAGGAGATGCCGCGCACGGCATCGCTCGTCGCACCCGCATAGCGCACCTTCAGGTTTTCAACCTGGAGAATGGGGCTCATCGTCTCACCTCCGGTTCATCTGCTTGGGATCGAGCGCATCGCGCAGGCCATCGCCCAGCAGGTTGAAGGCGAGGCTGACGCAGAGGATGGCAAGGCCGGGGAAGGTGACGAGCCACCAGTTGTCCAGCATGTAGCGACGGCCGGTGGCAATCATCGCACCCCATTCCGGCAAGGGCGGCTGGGCGCCGAGGCCGAGAAAGCCGAGGCCGGCGGCCGTCAGGATCACGGTCGCCATGTTCAGCGTCAGGCGGATCAGCACCGAGGGCAGGCACATCGGCATGATCGACTTGACGATGATGCGGGTGGCGGACGCCCCCTGCAGGCGGGCGGCGGCAATGTAATCGGCGCTGCGCACCGTCATCGCCTCGGCGCGCGCCAGCCGCGCGATCGGCGGCCAGGCGGTGAGCGCAATCGCGATGATCGCATTGTTGAGGCTGGGGCCCAGGGCAGCGACGAAGGCGAGCGACAGGATGAGGCTCGGGAAGGAGAGAAAAATGTCGGTGATGCGCATCATCACCATGTCCACCTTGCCGCCGAGATAACCGGAGGTGGCGCCGATGCCAAGCCCGATCGGCCCGACGATGATCGAGACGAGGAAGATGATCGACAGCGTGATGCGGGCCCCGAAGATCAGCCGGCTGAAAATGTCGCGGCCGAGTTCGTCGGTGCCGAACAGGTGGCCGTTGCCCGGCGCCTTCAGCGTGTTGGCGAGGTTCTGCACATAAGGATCGTGCGTGGCGATCAGCGGCGCGAACAGGGCGGACACGATCAGCAGGGCAAGCACCAGCAGGCCGAAGGCGGAGGTGGGGCTGCGCAGCAGGAACAGCGCGATGCGCGACAGCGTGCCGAGCCAGGCCGGCGCCGTCAGGGTTTGCGTGCGGGCACTCATCAGCGGGTCCTCGGATCGAAGAAGCGGTAGAGAAGGTCGGAGAAGAGGTTGAGGCCGATGAAGATGACGCCGACGATCAGCACGCAGGTCATCACGGCATTCATGTCGCCGATGATGAGATTGCTGGTCAGATACTGGCCGAAACCCGGCCAGGCGAACACGGTTTCGATCAGCACGGCGCCTTCCAGCAGCGAGCCATAGGCCAGCGCCACGATGGTGACGAGCTGCACGCGGATGTTGCCGAAGGCATGCAGCCAGATGGTCTGCGCCCGCGACAGGCCCTTCACCCGGGCGGTCGTGACATATTCCTGGCCGAGCTGGTCCAGCATGAAGCTGCGTGTCATGCGGGTGATGTAGGCGGCGGAGGAGTAGCCAAGCAGCGAGGCCGGCAGGATCAGGTGGTTGAGCGCCGACCAGAACACGTCCATCTCGCCGGCCATCAGGCTGTCGATCAGGAGGAAGCCGGTGCGCTCGTCGACAAGGCCGATATAGAACTGGTCCATCCGCCCGCTGCCGCCGACCAGGCCGAGATGGGCGTAGAAGACGATCAGCGCGATCATGCCCGTCCAGAAGATCGGCATGGAATGGCCCATCAGGCTCAGCACGCGGATGACGTGATCCGGCCAGCGCTCCTTGTTGACGGCGGCCAGCACACCCATCGGAATGCCGAGCAGCGCGCCGATCAGGATCGCGAAGGTGGCAAGCTCGATGGTGGCCGGCATCACATGCAGGATGTCCTTGATCACCGGCTGGCCGGTGCGGATCGAGGTGCCGAAATTGCCGGTCGCGACATCGCCGAGATAATAGAAGAACTGCTCCCACAGCGGCCGGTCGAGGCCGAGCGCGCGATAGACCTGTTCATAGGTCTCGCGGGTCGCATCCTCGCCCACCATGGCGCGCACGGGATCGGCCGGCATCATGCGGCCGATGAAGAAGGTCAGCATCAGGAGGCCGAGAAGCGTGACGGCAATGCTGCCGGCCTGCCCCGCGGCCCGCCCGATGCGAAGGGAATGGAATGGCATGGTTCCTCCAGATGCGACCGCTCCTCACGCGGCCACGTCATCCTGTCAGACAGGTTTGGTCGAACCTGTCACATGGATCTTCCGGTGTCAAGCCGGCAGGTCGGGTGCGGGGGTATGGTTGTCGCTCTGCCCCCGTCCTGGCGCAACGGATGCGGGGCCGCGCCCGAGGGGGCTGGCTGACCTGTGATCGCGGCGCGTGCCGGGGGGGCGCCCCAACCAAAGGGCTAGGGCGGCACGTTTGCGTGTGGAGCAGGGTTGGGGAGCGGATCTCGGGAGATGGACGAGCGAGCGAAACGCGCCGGCTGGCCCCGCCAGAACCTCAGCGATCGCCGTCCGGCTGTGCGGCGGTCTGGCTGCGCAAGAGGGCCCGGTAACGTTCCAGACTGCCCTTCAGATGCGCGCGCATGCGGCTGCGGGCGGCCTCGGCATCACCCTCGATGATGGCGTCGACGATCTGTGCGTGTTCTTCCTGCAGATGCAGGTTGTAGTCCTTCGGCCGGCTGCCGGGCGGTGAACCCTGCAGGTCGCCGCGCGGGATGATGCCGGTGCGGATGAGCTGCAGGAATTCCGGAAAGCGGCTGTTCTGGGTGGCCTTGGCGATGGCGAGATGGAAGTTGAAATCGGCGTCGCGGGTCGGCTTGCTGGCGGCGAGACAGTCGGCAACGATGCGATGCGCATCAACGATGGCCTCGATCTGCAGGGCCGAGCGGCGGGCTGCGGCGAGTGCGGCGGCCTCCACCTCGAACACCGTGCGCAGTTCGAGGAGTTCGATCACGGAGGAGATGCGCTCCGTGGTCAGGTCGTCGAACGGCCGTTCCTCCGCCGGCTTCATCTCCAATGCAAACACGCCGGCACCCTTGCGGGCCTCCACCAGCCCGTCGGCGCGCAGGATGGCGATCGCCTCGCGCACCACGGTGCGGCTCACGCCGTATTCGCGGGTCAGCGCGCTTTCGCTCGGCAGCCGGTCGCCGGCCCGAAAGGCGCCGGCCGTGAGTTGCTGGCGCAGCGCCGAACTGATTCGGAAGGCGAGCGACTTGCCCTGCTGGCCGTCTGCAGCCAGCACTGCCTCGGTCGATCCTGCCGCCGGTATTGCGGCCATCGTCTGCTCTGCCATCCTGTTCCCCGTTCTCTGCATGCCTGCCCCGTTGACCTGCAAACCTGTCAGGCATCTTTACGCGAGGCAGGGGCGGTTGCCTAGGGGAGGCGTGAGTCCGGCACCGCCGACCTGCCGCTTTGCTCCCTGGGTGGTGGCCGCTGTCCCTGTCGACGCCGGTCTGAAACCGGCCCATGGAGAGGCCCCATCACCAGCGAGCGGATTTTGCAGGCCGCCTGCCGCCGTTACACGTGCCCCCGGCGGGGTGGCGAATGCCGCTCGCGATGGTTGGGCGGTGTCGCAGACTGATCACATTTGTTGTGAGGAACGTGAATTTTCTTTGTCAGAACCCCCAACTTCTGTAGGGTTTGCAGGGGTTTAAGCGCATTTCAGCACTCTCGCCAGCTTGCCATTTGCCATGGCTCGCAGCAAGCTGTCAGCCATGAGCGACGAAAACCGTTTTGCACCACCGATCAGCGGCCACAGGCCCATCCGGCGGCGCGGCCTGCTGCAGACCCTGCAGCGGTCCGGCCCGCGCCGGCTGACGACGGTGGTTGCCTCGGCCGGTTACGGCAAGACGTCGCTCGGCCAGCAATGGTATGAGGCGCTGTCGGCCAGGGGCATCGCCTGCCTCTGGGTGGCGCTCGATCAGGAACATGCCGACCAGCAGCAATTCCTGGCGACGCTTCTGGAGGCGCTGGAGCAGGTCCTTCCGGAAGACAGTCGCGGCCTCGATGCCGGCAGCCTGCCGGTTGCCTCGATGCTGTCCATACTCTCCACCCGCCTCAAGCGCATCACCCGCCCGCTGGTGCTGTTCCTCGATGATTATCACCTCGCGCAGAACGACGCGACCGAGACGCTGATGGCCAAGCTCCTGGCCGATCGCAGCCTCGACCACCTGAAGCTGGTGCTGATTTCGCGCAGCCCGCCGCGCTTTCCGCTGTCGCAGCTGCGCCTGCATGGCGAACTCAAGCAGATCACCGTCGCCGATCTCGGCTTTTCCAGCGACGAGGCGCAGGAATTCTTTGCCGAGCGCAGCCTCGGCCTCACGCCGGCCCAGGTGGAGGAACTGAACCGGCGAACCGAAGGCTGGGCGGTGGCGCTGCAGATGGTGCGCCTGCTGGTCAGCGAGCAGCCGCAGGCGGATGCCGTGCTTGCCTCCTTCGACGGCAGCAATGCCGAGATGGGCAATTATCTTTCGGAACAGGTGTTCCAGCAGCTGCCGGACGACATCCAGCATTTCCTCCTGCAGACGGCCGCGCTGCCGGCCTTCAGTCGCGAACTGGTTACCGCTATCATCGACCAGCCGGACGTGGGCGCGGTCATGGAGCGCCTTGGCCAGCATGCGCTACCGATCACCCATCTGGCGGGGCAGGGCGGTTTCATGCGCTCGCACCCGGTGTTCAACACCTTCCTGAAGCAGATGGCGGCGCGGCGCGGCTATGACACGCTGTCGCCGCTGCGGCGCGCGGCCCGCTGGTACGAGCGGCAGGGGGATTGCGATCAGGCCGTGCGCCATGCGCTCTCGGCCGGCAGTGCGGATCTCGCCGCCCGCATCGTCGAGACCGCCGGCGGCTGGCGGCGCGTCTATGCCACCACGCGCGGCGGCACCATGCTGTTTCAGACCATCAGCGCCCATGCCTGCGAGATCGATCTCGAACGCTTTCCGCTGACCACGCTCGGCCTCTCGGTGGTCAGCGCCAAGGCCGGGCAACTGGAGTCCGCCAACCACTATCTGGCGATTGCCGAGCGCGCCGTCGGCAGCCTGCCCGCCTATGCGGCGGATCTGCGTGTGGTGAAGGTCCTGCTGTCGCTCTATTTCGATCACTTCGCCAGCGCCGCCGATCTGGCCGCGCTGGAGGACGACCTGATGCGTCAGGAGGGGCTGGAACTGATCCACCGGGCGCTGGCGCTCAACATGCTCTCCTACAATTTCCTGATCCGCAGCGATCTGGAGCGGGCCCGCCATTACGGGCAGCTGGCGATCCGCACCTTCCGCGATGGCGGGGCGGATTTCGGTGCGATGCATCTCTATACCCATGTCGGACAGGCGGCCTTCTTCGGCGGGGATGTGGCGGAGGCGGAGAATGCCTATGACCGGCTCATCGAGGAGGCGCAGGCCAATATCGGCGCCGGCAGCGATCTCGATGCGGTCGGCCAGGTGCTGAAGGCGGAACTGATTTCGATGCGCGGCGAGCTGGCGCCGGCGGCCGAGCGGCTAGCCTGGGCGCTGCCGCATGTAGAGCGGCACGACACCTGGTTCGATCTGCTCGCCGCTGGCTTCATGGCCCAGCAGCGGGTGCTGCGGCTGAGCGGCGATCACGTCGGCGCGCATGGCTCCATCGACCGGGTGCGGGCGGCGGCCAAGCGGCGCGGCTTCGAACGGCTGATCCGGCTGGTGGATGGCGAGCGCTGCATCCTGTTTCTCTGCTCCGGCGATGTGGAACAGGCGGTTCGCGCGGCGGAAAGCTCCGGCTACGGGCGCGTCTTCATCCAGTCCGAGCGGCTGAACGCCCTGCCGGTCCATCTGCGCGGCACCACGCCGGCCCTTCTGTGGACGCGGCTCTATCTGGCGCTGGGGCAGCCCGGCAAGGCGCGCGAGGCGCTGGACTGGTTGCTGACCCACCAGCAGCAGAAACCGCATTTTCTGCGTTCGGTGGAACTGACGCTGGTCAGCATCCGGCTGCTGTTTGCCGAGGGGCGGGTGGACGAGGCGCGCAGCATGCTCTGCGATCTCGCGACGACGACGCCGCTTGCCGATTATCCCGCCTCGCTCAGCATCGAGGGGGCTCCGTTCATGGAGACGCTGCGGGGGCTTGCCGCCGATCCGGCCTTTCCGGTGGTGGCCCGGCAGAGGCTCGAGCGCTGCATGCTCGCCGATGCAGGGCCGGACCTTCTGGTCAAGGGCATGGCGTCCGAAATCGCCATTCCCGGGGCCGCGCTCACCGATCGCGAGCGCGGCGTACTGGACCTGCTCTCTGCCGGTCTCAGCAACAAGGAGATCGGTCGCAGGCTCGATCTCAGCGACAACACCATCAAGTTCCACCTGCGCAACATCTTCACCAAGCTGAATGTCAGCACCCGCACCGCTGCCGTCACCACGGCGCGGGAAAAAGGTGTGCTGCGCCGTTGATGCAACCCACCCGAACGGGTGGGGCGGGTGGACGGGTGGCCTACCCTTTTGGCAGGCTGTTCACCGCTGCCCCTTCCGCCTTAGCATCGCCCTCGTGCAGAAATGGCAGAGGGCAGGCGAGGCATGCTGGCAGGCGGCGGTTATGTCGATCCCGTGACGCAGGAAATCATCGAGGGCAAGCTGCTCGCGACCGTGGACGAGATGGGCATCGTCATGGCCCGAACCAGCATGAGCCCGGTGATCTACGAGGTGCTGGACTTTGCCTGCGGCGTGCTGACCGCCGAGGGCGAACTGGCGGCGCAGATGAACGGCATCACGCTGTTCACCGGCACCTTCGGCACGCAGGTGAAGGGCCTTCTCGCCCGCTTCGGCGCCGATCTTGTCGATGGCGATGTGCTTCTGACCAACGATCCTTACGCCGGCGGCACGCATGCCTGCGACTTTGCGGTGGTCAAGCCGATCTTCCACAAGGGAAGGCTGGTCGCCCATGCCATCAATGTCGCGCATTATCTCGATGTCGGCGGCTCGGTGCCAGGCAGTCTTGCGCCGAATGCCACCTCCGTCTTTCAGGAGGGGCTGCGCCTGCCGGGTGTCAGGATCGCCCGCGGCGACCGCTTCTGCGACGATATCCTGCAGATCATCCGCGAAAACGTGCGCCTGCCGGAGATTGCGCTCGGCGACCTCACCGCCCAGATGGCAACCGTGCGGGTGGCTGCCCGCCGTATCGGCGAGATCGCCGACAAATACGGGGCGGACACGCTTGCCCATGCCTTCGAAAACCTGCTGACCGCCAGCGAGAGGCTGAGCCGTGCCGCGATTGCCGCCCTGCCGGATGGCACCTACAGCGCCGAGGACGTGATCGATGGCGATGGCGTCAACCCGGATCCGATCCCGGTGCGGGTCTCCGTGACGATTGCCGGCGACCAGATCACCGCCGATTTCACCGGCTGCCCGCCGTCCGTCGCCGGCCCGATCAACTGCGCGCGCGGCGCACTGCAATCGGCGGTGCGCACCATCGTCAAGGCGCTGGTCGGCCCGCAGGCCCCCTCCAACGAGGGCTGGTTCCGGCCGCTGACGGTGATCGCGCCGCCCGGCACGCTGTTTACCGCCGAAAAGCCGGCGCCGACCGGCTGGTATTACGAAGGGTCGGTGCATGCCTCCGAACTCGTCTGGAAGGCGCTGGCGCCGCTGATGCCGTCGCGCTTTTCCGCCGGCTCCTATTCCAGCCTCTGCGTGGTCTATATTTCCGGGGTCGACGAAGCCGGCCAGCCCTTCATCCATATCGAGCCACAGCATGGCGGCTGGGGCGCCAGCGAGGGCCGCGACGGCGCCAATGCGCTGATCGCGCTGACCGACGGCGATACCTATAACTACTCGGTCGAAGCCATCGAGGCGCGTTTTCCGGTGCGGGTGCGCCGCTATGCCCTGAATGTCGAGGGTGGGGTCGGCGCCGGGCGCCGGCGCGGCGGCTTCGGCATCATCCGCGAATACGAGATCCTCGGCGAGACCGCGTCGGCCTATTGCAGCTTCGGCCGCACCGAGACCGCGCCCTGGGGCATCGATGGCGGCGCGGACGGCTCGCCCAACCGGCTGGAGATCGTGCCTGCCGATGCGACGGAAACCCGCCGCCTCGGCCGCGAGCCGCATATTCCGCTCGCGCAGGGCGATGTGGTGCGCATCATCACCGGTGGCGGCGGCGGCTGGGGACCTGCGCAAGAGCGCGAAACCGAACATGTCAGACGCGATATCACCCATGGCCTGCTGACCGAGGCGGCGGCACGGCAACTCTACGGCTATCAGGGAGAGACCCCATGATCAGGCTTGCAACGGATGTCGGCGGAACCTTTACCGATCTCGTCGGCTATGACGAACGCACCGGCGAGGTGTTTACGGCCAAGAGCCTCACGACGGTGGACGACCAGTCGCTCGGCGTGCTCGATGCCATCGCCATGGCCGAGCGCAAGGACGGCCTGCGCCGCCGCGACGTGACCTTCTTCGCGCATGGTGGCACGACTGTCATCAACGCGATCACCGAGCGCAAGGGTGTGCGCACCGCGCTCGTCACCACCGCCGGCTTTCGCGACGTGCTGGAGATCGGCCGTGGCAACCGGCCGGATCTCTACAATCTGCAGTTCCACAGCCCGGAACCCTTCGTGCCGCGCAACCTGCGCTTCGAGGTGCGCGAGCGCATCGATGCCAGGGGCCGGGTCGTCACGCCGATGGAACTCGACGACCTCAAGCCGATCATCGCCGCCTGCATGAAGGCGGAGGTGGATGCGGTCGCGATCCTTTTCCTGCACAGCTATGCCAATCCGGAGCACGAGGCGCTGTGCGCCGACATTCTTGCCGACGCGCTGCCCTTTGCGACCATCTGCGCCAGCCACGAGGTGTCGCGCCAGTGGCGCGAATACGAGCGCTCCAACACTGTCGTCATGAATGCCTATGTGCAGCCGATCATCCAGTATTACTTCGAACGGCTGGAAGAATCGCTGACCGATCAGGAGCTGACCTGCCCCTATTATGCCATGCAGTCGAACGGCGGCATCGCCACCTTCGACCAGGTGGTGAAGAGCCCGCTGACGCTGGTGGAATCCGGCCCGGCCGGCGGTGTGGCGGGGGCTGCGCGCATCGGTGCGCTGATCGGCGAGACGGAGGTTCTGTCGCTCGATGTCGGCGGAACCACCGCCAAATGTTCGCTGATCCATGACAGTCGCCCGACGCTGGATGCCGAATACCGGCTGGAGCGCAGCCGCATCAACCCTGGCTACGCCGTGCAGGTGCCGGTGGTGGATATCGTCGAGATCGGTTCCGGCGGCGGTTCGATTGCCCGTATCGATGGTCGCGGTGCCCTGACCGTCGGTCCGGAAAGCGCCGGCTCCATGCCGGGGCCTGCCTGCTATGGTCGCGGCGGCGACAGACCCACCATGTCGGATGCGCTGGTGACGATCGGCGTCTTCGATCCCGCCACCTTTGCCGGCGGCACCATGACGCTTGACGTGGAGAAGGCCCGCGCGGCGATTGCCACCGTGGCCGAACCGCTCGGCATGACCATCGAGGATGCGGCGCTGTCGATCATCGAGATCGCCCATGCCAACATGATCAATGCGCTGAAACTCGTCACCGTGCAGCGCGGCCATGATCCCCGCGATGCGGCCTTCGTGATCAGCGGTGGCGCAGGCCCGGCGCTTGCCGCAAGCCTCGGTCGCGAACTGAAGGTGAAATCCACCGTGGTGCCGCTGCATCCCGGCATCTTTTCCGCCTGGGGCATGCTGGCGGCCGAACCGCGCGCCGATTTCCGCGCCAGCTGGTTCTCCGCGCTTGATGATGCGGCGCTTGCCGGTGCCGACAGCCGTTTTGCCGGGCTGGAGCGCGAGGCGGTGGATTATTTCGCCAAGGGGGAGCAGGCCGAGATCCGCCTCACCCACCGCATCGAGGCGCGCTACCGGGGGCAGGAACACGGCGTCTTCACCCTGCACGAGAAGGGCGAGAGCGCGCAAGCCTTTGCCGAGCGCTTCCACGCCGCCCATGAAAAGGCCTATTCCTTCCGTCTGCCGCATTCGGCGATCGAGATCACCATGCTGCATCTCGAAGCGGTGCTGAGCGGCCCGGTGATTGCCGTGCCGAAGCAGAAGCCGGCCGGGAATGCTGAAGAGCTCTGCGCCAGCGGCCATCGCAACGTCTATTTCGGCGGGCTGGATGGCTGGGTGTCCTGCCCGGTCTGGGAGCGCGGCCGACTGACGCAGGGGATGACGCTCAAAGGCCCATTGATTGTGGAGGAATCTACCGCCACAACTCTGGTTCTGAAGGGACAGCGGCTGGATCTGACGCCGGAAGGCATCATGATCATCCGCGAGATTGATGACGCACCGGGCGGAGAGCGCTGATCCATGGCCATTTCGATCCAGATCGAGACCGTCACCCGCGCCTTCGGCCCCGTCCGGGCCGTGGACGCGGTCTCGCTGGAGATCCGGGCCGGCGAATTCTTCACGCTTCTCGGCTCGTCCGGCTGCGGCAAGAGCACGCTTCTGAAGCTGATCGGCGGTTTCGACGCGCCGACCGGCGGGCGCATCGCCTTCGACGGGCGCGACATGGCGGGCATTCCGGCCAATCGCCGCCCGGTCAACACCGTGTTCCAGAGCCTCGGCCTCTTTCCGCACATGACGGTAGCGGAGAATGTCGGCTACGGGCTGCGGCTGAAGGGGCTGCGCGGGGCCGCCCTTTCCGCCCGCATCGAGTCTGCGCTGGAGCTGGTGGAACTCGGCGGTTTTGGTCCGCGCGACGTCAATCTTCTCTCGGGCGGCCAGCGGCAGCGCGTGGCGCTTGCCCGGGCGCTGGTCATGGAACCCGGCATCCTGCTGCTCGACGAACCGCTGACCGGCCTTGACGAGCGGCTGCGCCAGCAGATGCGCGACGAATTCGGCCGGCTGCACAAGCGCACCGGCGCCACCTTCATTCTGGTGACGCACAATCAGGACGAGGCGCTCAGCCTTTCCGACCGCATGGCCGTGATGCATCGCGGCCGGCTGGAGCAGATCGATGCCCCGGCGCGCTTCTTCGAGGCGCCGGCGAATGCCTTCGTGGCGCGCTTCGTCGGCATCGACACGCTGCTGACGCATCAGGGTGTTATCCGCGAGGCCGATGCAACCTATGCCATGATTGCGGGTGAGAAAGTGCCGGTCCGGATGGGCGGACCCGCAGGGCCGGCCGACAGCGTCGTTGCCCTGCGACCGGACCGGCTGCTTCTTCACCCGTCTTCTGATGTTGAGTTGAAGAATGCGCTTGCCTTGCGTCTCAAGGTGGTGGAAACCCGCTATCGCGGTCTCCATCACGATGTGACGCTGGCCTTTGCCGATGGGCAGCGGGTGGTCGTGTCGCTGGAGGCGGACCAGCCCGTGCCGGCCGAGGGCCATCTGGTCGAGGTGGGGCTGAAGCCGGGCGGCGCCATGCTGATTTCCAATGCGGGGCTGCCGGCCGCCGCATGACCTTTCATTGCCGGGGGGCGCCACGCCTCTCAATCCTGGTTGATAAAAAAGGGGAATGACATGAGAGACTTTTTGAAAACACCCTCTTCCGCGCTGGCCAGCAATCTCGGCCGGCGCGATCTGCTGAAGCTGATGGGGGCCGGCACGGCAGCGGTAACGCTCTCCGGCCTCGGCGCCTCCGCCGCACGGGCGGCCGGCAGCGTCGCCTTCTGGGCCACCGCCACGCTCGACATTGCCGACAAGTGGCAGGCGTTTGCCAAGGAGACCGGCGTGATGCCGGAATTCACCGACAACGGCAACGATGTCGGCCCCGTCATTGCCCGCCTCGTTGCCGGCAATGCCAATGATCTCTTCGATGTCGGCGGTTTCCAGGGCGGCGCCGAGAAGGAACTGGCCCGACAGGGCGCCATCATTCCCTGGGACCTCTCCAAGATCCCGAACTATGACAGCGTCTGGCAGTGGGCCAAGGACATTCCGTATCTGCGCCACGAGGGCAAGCAATACGGCATTCCGACCGTCGTCAATGCCGACTCGATCATCTACCGCCCCGACAAGCTCGGCAAGGTCGACAGCTACGGCGTGATCTTCGACAAGAAGCTGAAGGGCCGCGTCGCCATGGAGGACGCCTGGATCAACAGCGCAATCTTCACGGCGATGTATCTCAAGGAATCGGAAAACAAGCCGATCAAGGATCCGGGCAATCTTTCCGAATCCGAACTCGGCCTCGTCATGGAATTCCTCATCAAGCACAAGAAGGACGGCCAGTTCCGCACCTTCTGGAATGGCTGGGAACAGGGCGTGCAGCTGGTGGCGAACGAGGAAGTCGACGCCATGACCGGCTGGGAGCCGATCGTCTACGAGGGCCGCAAGCGCGGCCTGCAGGTGGAATATGCAGCCCCCGTGGAAGGGTACGAGGGCTGGGGCAACAACACCGTGCTGCTGAAGGGCGCGGCCACCCGCGGCGTGACCGATGCGGCGCATGCCTTCGTCAACGGCCTGCTCGGCGGCTTCTATGGCTGCGAACTCGGCCAGCTGCGTGGCTATCTGGTGCCGACCGACAACAATGTCGCCTATGCCCGCAAGAACGCTTCCGCCTACAAGCCGGAGGCCGTCGAGGCGCTCGGCAACCACGTGAAGGCCAAGTTCGGCGGAAAAGTCTACTGGCAGAATTGCCGGCCGGACAATTTCCAGCTCTACGAGGAATGGTGGCAGAAGCTGCGCAACGCGTGAGGGCGGATCACCCTGTCCGGCAGGGCAGGGGCGGGCCTTTTCGACTGGCCTTATGCCGGGCGGCGCACCCCCTTCTGTCCTGCCGGACATCTCCCCCTCAAGGGGGGAGATCGGCAGGCGGCGGCGGTTCCCCACGGCTTCCGGGTGCGTGGCGGCTCCTGTTTTGCGGTCAAAACCTCTCCGTCGTCATCCTCGGGCTTGACCCGAGGATCCACCGACAAACCCGCCAGCCGCGATGATGAGGGACGGTCCATGTCGTCGGATGCCACTGCAAGAACCCGACGGTGGTGGCGACCCTGGATCCTCGGGTCAAGCCCGAGGATGACGACCGGTGGGGGTGTCCGAGAGGGAGCGGCCTTTCCGGCAGGGTTCGTCGCGCCAGCCCTTGCCCGCCAAAGCCCCTGGCGCCACCATCCTGCACCCCTGAAAGCCACGCCATGAACCATCCCGATCCGCCCCCCGCCCGCAAGGTTGCCCGCCGATGAACCGCACTCTCCTTTCCACGTTCGGTCTTGCCGCCCTGCCGCTTGCGGCGATCCTGGCGCTTGGCTTCGTGCCGCTGATGGTGGTGGTGGTGTGGAGTTTCTGGTCCTGGGATCCGGTGACCTACTGGATCCGGCCGGACATGAGCCTTGCCGCCTATGCGGCGATCCTCGAGGCCGGGCGCTGGACGGTGATCCTCTCCACGCTTGCCAAGGCGCTGGTGACCGCGCTGATCTGCCTGCTGATCGGCTGGCCAACGGCCTATGCGGTGCATTTTCTCGCCGGTCGGCGGCTGTCGCTGGTGCTGCTGGCCCTGATGACCATTCCCTTCTTTACCTCCTATCTGATCCGCTCCTTCTCCTGGCGGCTGGTGCTGGGGCGCACCGGTGTCATCAACACGCTGCTGATCGAGGCGGGGCTGATCGACAGGCCGCTCGACTGGCTGCTGTTTTCCAATTTCGCGGTGATCGTCGGGCTTGTTGCCTCCTATCTGCCGTTTGCCACCTTTCCGCTGATTCTTTCGATGCGCCGCGTCGACCCGGTGACGATGCAGGCGGCGCGCGATCTCGGCGCCGGCTTCTGGACCATGCTGCGCACCGTGCTTCTGCCGCTCACCTTTCCCGGTGTGTTTGCCGGTTTCCTCTTCGTCTTCGTGATGGTGGCCGGCTCCTCCACCGAAGTGCAGATGCTGGGCGGGGCCGGCGCCAGCATCGTCTCCGTGATGATCAACGACGTGATGCGGGTCGCCAATTATCCGCTGGCCCTTGCCATCTCCACCGTGGTGCTTGCCGTGGTGTTCGGGCTGGTGCTGGCGGGCAATGCGCGCTTCGGCCTTGCCCGCCTGTTTGGCGAGGGAGATGCATGATGCAGACGGAAGGCACCCTCTCGCGGCTGGCGATCTGGACGATCACGGCGCTCGGCCTGATCGTGATCTATGCGCCGCCACTTTACCTGCTCGGCGTTTCCTTCAATCCGGCGCTGCAGCCCGGCCTGCCGCATCTCTCCGATCTCACCGTCAAATGGTATCTGGCGCTTGGCGGTGAAAATCAGCTGATCGCGGCGCTCGAACAGTCGCTGCTGATCGCGCTGGTGACGGCGCTTGTCGCGACGCTGCTTGCACTTCTCGCCGCACTTGCGCATCGCGAACTGCATAGGCGCCGCACCGCCTGGTTCCTCACCGTGCTTCTGCCGATGTTCGTGCCGGGCGTCATCCAGGGGCTGGCGCTGTCTGCTGTGTTCCAGCGCGCCGGCATCAAGGCCTCGATGCTTACGGTGATCGGCGGGCACCTGCTCTGGGCGCTGCCCTTTGCCTTCATCGTCATTCTCACCAGCCTGTCGGTGGTCAAGCGCAGCTATCTGATGGCGGCGGCCGATCTCGGCGCCGGGCGGCTGCGGCAGTTCCTCGACATCACCCTGCCGCTGATCCGCCCCGGCCTCGTCAGCGCCTTCCTCTTCGCCTTCCTGCTGTCGCTCAACGAGTTTACCCGCGCCTTCTATCTGGCGGGGCGGCAGAACACGCTGCCGGTGGTGCTGTTCGGCAAGATGAATGCCGGGGCGTCGCCGACGATCTATGCCATGTCCGGGGCGATCTTCCTCGTCTCCGTGCTCTGCGTGGCGCTGGTGGCGGGGCCGGCGCTCATCCGGCGTCGCGGGCGGCTGACCGAATGAGGCGGTTTGCCCAATCGACAAGCGGCCGCGCGCGGCCTATCAAGGCGCCATGAGCGCAGCAAAGAAAGAAGAGACGCTTGCGGTTCGCATCAGCCGCACGCTGGCCGACCGGATCATCGCCGGCGCGATCGCGCCCGGCACGCGTCTGCGGCAGGATCATATCGCGGAGGAATTCGGGGCGAGCCACGTGCCGGTGCGCGAGGCTTTTCGCCGGCTGGAGGCGCAGGGGCTGGCCGTCAGCGAGCCGCGCCGCGGCGTGCGCGTGGCCTCCTTCCAGCTCTCCGAGGTCAAGGAAGTGGCGGAAATGCGCGCCGCGCTGGAGGTGCTGGCGCTGAAGCACGCCGCCGCCCACCTGACGCCCGCCATTCTCGATGCCGCCGAGGAGGCGACGCGCGCCGGCGACGCCTCGCGCGACGTGCGCAGCTGGGAGGAGGCGAACCGCCGTTTTCACCGGCTGATCGTCACCCCCTGCGGCATGCCGCGCCTGCTGGCCGCCATCGACGACCTGCATCAGGCAAGCGCCCGTTTCCTGTTCGCCGCCTGGCGCTCCAACTGGGAAGCCCAGACCGACCACGACCACCAGGCCATTCTCTCCGCGCTGCGCCAGGGCGAGGTGGATGCCGCCTGCACCATCCTTTCCCGCCACGTCCAATGGATCGGCCGCCGCCCCGTCGCGACCGCCGGCGGCGCGACCCGCGATGCGTTTGCGATCATCGGATGAAATTTTATAGATAATTTTGAGATTGGTAGAAGTGAGCCTTGGTCGCGCGGCCCGCAGGTTTGGCTCCGGCAGGCCTGATCGGTTTCGGGTGCCGCCCCCTCATCCGCCTGCCGGCACCTTCTCCCCGTGGGGGAGAAGGGATGTGTGGCGGCCTTGCCACCCTAAAGTCACAGCGGTTCGAATGGCTGTCACCATTCAATACCGTTGAAAAAAAGTGCTTAAGGAAATGTAGCGAGCGGCATCCTCCCTGCCTTCTCCCCTCGGGGAGAAGGTGCCCGAAGGGCGGATGAGGGGGCTGCATCCACCGAGTGGGCCGTTATCCTTTCCAGCGCGCTCTCCCGCCACCGCCGTCATCTCTCCCCCAAAACTCCTGCTCGCCGCACATCCACCCGGCACGTGCACAGGCCTGCCTCCCACCGCCATCTTCCCGATGTTTTATCTGAATCCTCAAATTATCTATAAAATACCCTTGCGACTCTCCCTCATATCTGGAATCCTCGCCCGGCACTGCAAAATTATCTATAATTTACGAGGTGACCCATGTTGCAATCCACTCCCGCGCCGCACTGGCGCACTCTGTCCCGTCAGGCGGCGCTGGCCGTGGGCGGCGCAGCCCTGATCACGCTTTCGGCGAAGCTGCAGATTCCGTTCTGGCCGGTGCCGATGACGCTGCACACGCTGGCGGTGATGGCGATTGCGGTGGCGGCCGGGCCGCGGCTGGCGCTCGCAACGCTGGCCACCTATCTGGCGGCCGGGGCGGCGGGTCTGCCGGTGTTTTCCGGCACGCCGGAGCGCGGCATCGGTATCGCCTACATGATGGGGCCGACCGGCGGTTATCTGGCTGGCTATCTCATCGGCGCCGGCGTGACGGCCTGGCTGGCGAGGGGGCGCGGCACGCTCGGCCGCATCGGCGCGATGCTCTGCGGCCTTGCCGTCATCTATGCGCTTGGTCTTGCCTGGCTGGCGCAGTTCGTGCCCGGCGACCGGGTGATGGCCGTGGGTCTCCTGCCTTTCCTGCCGGCCGATATCGTCAAGATGGCGCTGGTGGCGGCGGGCGCGACGCTGCCCTGGCAGCGGTTGGGCAACCTGTCTGGCGGCCCCTCTGGCGGCCCCTTTGGCGGAAACTCCGGCCGATGAGCGCGGCGTTCACGGCAACCGGTCCGGCGCTGCACCGGACCACCCCGCCGCCGGCCGGCGCGATAAGCGCCGCCGCAGGGGCCCACCACGCGCAACTAGCCCCGCAAAAGGGCCTGCGCTTCGACTGGACGCAAGATGAGGCGCGTGCGCTCTACGACCTGCCGTTTCCCGAGCTGCTGTTTCGCGCCCAGACCATCCACCGCGCCCATTTCGATCCGGCGGTGATCGAAACTGCGACACTGCTCTCCATCAAGACCGGCGGTTGCCCGGAGGATTGCGGCTACTGTTCGCAGAGCGCGCATCACAAGACAGGCGTGAAGGCGACGAAGCTGATGGCGGTGGAGCGGGTGCTGGAGGAGGCGCGCCGCGCCAAGGCGGCCGGCGCCACCCGCTTCTGCATGGGCGCTGCCTGGCGCGCGCCAAAGGATCGCGATCTCGATAGCGTCTGCGCCATGATCGAGGGCGTGCGCGATCTCGGTCTCGAAACCTGCGTCACGCTCGGCATGCTGAGCCCGGCGCAGGTGGCGCGGCTGGGAGAGGCGGGTCTCGATTACTACAACCACAATATCGATACCTCGCGCGACTTCTATTCGCAGATCGTCACCACCCGCACGATGGACGACCGGCTGGAGACGCTGTCCGAGGTGCGGCGCGGCGGCATCAAGCTCTGCACCGGCGGCATCGTCGGCATGGGCGAGACGGTGGAGGACCGGATTGCCATGCTGGTGATCCTGGCTGGCCTTGCTCCGCATCCGGAAAGCGTGCCGCTCAATATGTGGAACGAGATTGCCGGCACGCCGATCCACGGCAAGGCGAAACCCGTCGAGCCGATTGCCTTCGTGCGGCTGGTGGCGCTGGCCCGCATCCTGATGCCGGCAAGCGTGGTGCGGCTGTCGGCCGGCCGCCATGCAATGAGCGACGAGTTGCAGGCGCTCGCCTTTCTCGCCGGCGCCAATTCCATCTTCACCGGCGATGTGCTGCTGACCACCGGCAATCCGGAACGGGCCCGCGATGTGGATCTGATGCAACGGCTCGGCATGCGCTTTGCGACCACTGCTCCTTCTCCCGAAATTTGAGGGCCCCCTGAAATTTGAGGGGCTGCCGGGGCCTCGCGCCCCGATGGCAAACCATGACGCCCGGATGACAAAAATGGAAACAGGACGGAAAGGCCTGTTACGCGGCTGACAACAGCGGCCTCTATGACCTCTGCCGATGAAGAGCCGGGCGGTGAGCCCGGCGCCCCCGCATCGGAGTTGCGCACGTGAAGGTCATCCAGATCACCGATACCCATTTCAGCCCGTCGAAAACGCATTTCAACGGCAACTGGGCGCCCCTGCTGTCCTGGCTGGAGGCGGAGAAGCCGGATCTGATCATCCACACCGGCGACCTGACCGTGGACGGCGCCGACAAGGAAGACGACATCGCCTTCTCGCTGGCGCTGATGCGCCAGGCCTCCGCGCCGATGCTGATCGTGCCCGGCAATCACGATGTCGGCCATCTGCCGGGCTCCTACCAGCCGGTCGATGCCGTCAGGCTTGCCCGCTGGAACGGGCTGGTCGGCGCCGACCGCTTCATCCACGATATCGAGGGCTGGCGGCTGATCGGCTTCAACACGCTGCTGCTCGGCATGGACAATGCGGACGAGCAGGAACAGCTCGACTGGCTGGCCGAGGCGATGGCGGGCGCGGGGACCCGCCGCATCGCGCTGTTCACCCACAAGCCGATCTTCGTCGACGACCCGCATGAGGGCGATACCGGCTACTGGAGCGTGCGCCCCGCACCGC
The DNA here is from genome assembly GCF_900156005.1 of Rhizobium sp. RU35A. Lineage (NCBI taxonomy): Bacteria > Pseudomonadati > Pseudomonadota > Alphaproteobacteria > Hyphomicrobiales > Rhizobiaceae > Rhizobium > Rhizobium sp. RU35A. The sequence goes on from NZ_FTMR01000009.1 coordinate 62,367, forward strand.
GCGCCCGCCTCTACGAGATGATGGAGCGCCACGATGTCGGCCTCGTCGGCTCCGGCCACCTGCACTGGGCCTGGACGGGCGAATGGAACGGGACCCGCTTCGTCTGGGGTCCGTCCGCCGCCTTCGTCATCGATACGCTGGAGCGCGAAATGCCCGGCGAGCGGCTGATCGGCGCCGTCATCCACACCTTCGAGGGGCCTGCGGTTTCCAGCGAGATCGTCGCGGTGCCGGGCATGGTCGCCCATGTCATCGATGACGTCATCGACGAGGTCTATCCGAAGCCGGCCGCACCTGACGCCGGAACATCGGGGGAGGCGGCGGAATGAGCGCGCTGCACCTCGACAACATCACGAAATCCTTCGGCGACAATGCCATCCTGAAGGGCATCACGCTTCAGGCGGAAGCCGGCGAGTTCATCGCCCTGGTCGGTCCCTCCGGCTGCGGCAAGAGCACGCTGCTCCGGATCGTCGCCGGCCTCGAACAGGCGACCACCGGTTCGGTGACGGCGGGCGGACGTGAACTCACCGTGCTGCCGGCGGCCGAGCGCAATGTGGCGATGGTCTTCCAGTCCTATGCGCTCTATCCGCATCTGACGGCGGGGCAGAACATTGCCGTGCCGCTGGCCATGCGCCAGCTGTCGCGGCTTGGCCGCACGCCGCTTCTCGGCGCGCTTGCCCCCGGCCAGAAGGCGATCCGCAAGACCATCCAGGGCCAGGTGGCCGAGATGGCCCGCGCGCTGAAGATCGAGCACCTGCTCGACCGCAAGCCCGGCCAGATGTCCGGCGGCCAGCGGCAGCGCGTGGCGCTCGCCCGCGCCATGGTGCGCCGTCCGAGCCTGTTTTTGATGGACGAGCCGCTCTCCAACCTCGACGCCAACCTGCGCGTCCATGCCCGCGGCGAAATCGTCGATCTGCATCGTCGCGCCGGCGTTCCCACCCTTTACGTGACACATGACCAGGCCGAAGCACTGTCGATGGCGGACCGGGTTGCCGTGATGATCGGCGGCAACCTTCTTCAGCTCGCTTCGCCCGAGGCCATTTACGAGGATCCGCGCCATATCGAGGTGGCGCGGTTCCTCGGCCAGCCGCGCATCAACAGCATTGAAAGCCGGGTGGGCGCCGATGGCCGGATCGCTTTCGGTCCCGTCACGCTCCAGCCGCGCGAGGCGCTTACGCCCGGCGCGGCGGTCACGCTCGCCATCCGCCCGGAACATGTCCGTGTGGTGCCGCGCGCCGCCTCCGGACCCGCTATCGGCCTGCCGGCCCAGGCAGAGCGGCTGGAATTTCTAGGCTCGGAAGTGATCGTCTCGGTGCGGCTCGATGGCATGGGCGAGGGGATGCTGGCCAAGCTTTCGCCGGCCGAGGCGCGGCGCATCGCCGTCGGCATGCCGGTGTCGGTGCTGCCGGAGCCGGAGCGCATGCTGGTGTTTGCCGCGACCGGCGAACGGCTGGAGGCGGCGCTAACCACCGAAACCGTGCGGGAGAGCATTCATGGCTAGTTTCGCCGCAACCGCCTCGCTTTCCGCGCCGATGATCGACGTGCAGGCGCGCCGCCAGTCGCGCACCGCCTGGCTGCTGGTCGCGCCGGCGGTGATCCTCATCCTTGCCTTCATCGTCGGGCCGATGGTTGCCGTCGTCTTCCTCGGCTTCACCGATTTCGAACTGGGCTATGGCAGCTTCCGCTTCGTCGGTTTCGAGAACTATGCCGAACTCTTCTCCGACCGCACCTTCCTGAAATCGCTGTCGAACACCGCGCTTTATACGGCGATCGTCGCGCCCGTCTCGCTGCTGCTCGGGCTCGCACTGGCGCTTCTGATCGAAGGCGAAAAGATCGGCCGCTCGTTTTTCCGCACCGCCTATTTCCTGCCGGTCGCCTCGCTGCTGGTGGCCATGGCCACCGTCTGGCAATACCTGTTCCACCCCTCGATCGGGCCGATCAATGCGGGTCTGAGGATGATCGGGCTTGCCGGGCCGAACTGGCTCGGCGCCTCCGACATGGTGCTCTACAGCCTCGCCATCATCGGCATCTGGCAGAGCGCCGGCTTCAACATGGTGCTGTTTCTCGCCGGCCTCACCGCCATTCCGCGCGATCTCTATGCGGCAGCCGAAGTGGATGGCGCGAAATCCGCGCTCGACCGCTTTCTCCTCGTCACCTGGCCGATGCTGGGGCCGACCACGCTCTTCGTCATCACCATCAGCATCATCAATGCGGTCAAAGTGTTCGAAACGGTGAAGACGCTGACCGAGGGCGGCCCGAACAAGGCGTCCGAAGTGCTGCTTTTCACCATCTATCAGGAAGGCTTCGTCTATCTGCGCGTCGGCTATGCCTCGGCCATGACCGTCGTCTTCCTCGCGGTGCTGGTGGTGCTGATGGTGCTGCAATACCGCCTGCTGGACCGGGAGGTGCATTACGCATGACCGCTACCCCCTTCACGCTCGGCCGCGCCTTCCGTCTCGGCCTTCTCATCCTCGGCGCGCTGATCTTTCTTGCGCCCTACATCTTCATGGTTTCCACCTCCGGCAAGGCGCAGAGCGAGATCTTCACCTCCTCGCTGTCGCTGATCCCGGACCAGCCCTATTTCCTGCAGAATTTTGCCAAGGCGTTTTCGCGGGTCTCGATGCCGCGGCTGTTGTGGAACGGCGTGGTGGTCTGCGGGTTGATCCTCGTCTTCCAGGTGGTGATCGCGGTGCCCTGCGCCTATGCGCTGGCCAAGCTGAAATTTCCCGCCGCGAAGCTGATGATGGCGCTCGTGATGCTGGGTCTGCTGGTGCCGATCCATGCGACCGCGCTGCCGCTCTATGTCGCCTTCGACAAGCTTTCCGTGCTGAACAGCTATGTCGCGCTGGTGGCGCCTTTCTCGATCTCGGTGTTCGGCATCTTCCTGTTCCTGCAGTTCTTCCGGGCCATGCCGGACGATCTGATCCACGCGGCGCGGCTCGACGGCATGTCGGAGCTTGGCATCGTGGCGCGCGTCATCGTGCCGAATGCCTGGCCGGCGGTCACCGCCTTTGCCATCTTCTCGGTCGTCGCCCACTGGAACGACCTCTACTGGCCGCTGATTGTCGTCTCCAACCAGGCCTATGCCACGCCGCCGCTCGGCCTGCTCTATTTCCGCGCCGCCGAAGCCGGAGACGATTACGGCGCGCTGATGGCCGCCACCCTCATCATCACGCTTCCCCTCGTCGCCGCCTTCCTGCTGGCACAGAAACGCTTCGTCGAGGGCATCACCATGACCGGTCTGAAGGGCTGACCGGTTCAATCCCATCCCACTGGAGACCTGCCATGCAGCATTTCAAGAAAATCCTGGCGGCCGCCGCCGTCACCATGGCCTTTGCCCTGCCGGCAAAGGCAGACACGGTGCTGACCGTGCATTACCCGATGCCCGGTTTCTTCAAGGACGTGATGGACACGATCTCGAAGAAGTTCATGGACGAGAACCCGGACATCAAGATCCAGTTCGCCAATCCCTCGGCCACCTATGAGGAAGGCATCCAGACCATCATGCGCCAGGCCGGCACGGCCGAAATGCCTGACGTGACCTTCATCGGCCTCAACCGCCTGCGCATGGTCAACGAGCGCGATATCCCGGTCGATCTCGGCCCGATGATCGCGAAAGACAAGCAGAGCATGGCGGATCAGGGCTTCTCCGACACCATCCTGAAACTTGCCCAGGTCAATGGCAAGCAGGTGGGCCTCGCTTTCGCGACCTCCAACCCGATCATGTATTACAATGCCGATCTGGTGAAGGCTGCCGGCGGCAACCCGGACCAGCCGCCGAAGACCTGGGACGAGGTGATCGAACTCGGCAAGAAGATCAAGGCGCTCGGCAATGGCGTCGATTCCATCGATTTCCGCTGGCAGGGCGATGACTGGATGTTCTCCGCGCTGCTGTTCGGCGCCGGTGGCACCATGCTCTCCAAGGACGAGGGCCAGGTGGCCTTCAACGGTCCGGAAGGCCTGAAGGCCATGACCATCATCGACCGCATGGTCAAGGAAGCCGGCATGCCGGTCTTCACCAAGGCGGCGGGCGAACAGGCCTTCGTGGCCGGCAAGGTGGGCTTCACCTTCCAGACCACCGGTGCGCTGCGCAACACCATCAAGAATGTCGGCGGCAAGTTCGACCTGCGCACTGCCGCGATCCCGCTGATCGACCCGGCAAACGGCAAGCTGCCGACCGGCGGCAATGCCGTCGTCATCCTGACCCATGACGCCGCCAAGCAGGCCGCCGCCTGGAAGTTCGCCAAGTTTGCCGCCGGCCCCTATGGCGCTTCCGTCGTCGTTCCCGGCACCGGCTACGTGCCGAACAACGAGCTGGCCGCCAAGTCGCCGGATTATCTCGGCAACTTCTACAAGGAAAACCCGCTCTTCCTCGCCGGCCTCAACCAGATGCCGCGCATGATCCCCTGGTATGCCTTCCCGGGTTCGAACGGCGTGCGCGTGACGCAGACCATCGTCGACAACATCTCCCGCGTCGTCGACCAGTCCGCCACCCCGCAGCAGGCTCTGGACGATGCCGCCAAGGAGGTAAAGCGCCTGCTGCCGCGCACGTAAACCGCACTGCTCTTTGCGAATGACAAACAGCCCGCCGTGTATCTGCATGGCGGGTTTTCTATTTCTCGAGAAAGGGGATCAAATAAAAAAGCAGGACTCGCCTTCTCCATTGCGAGATCGAGCCGTAAATATATGTTGTCGATATTCAGTATGCGTATTTCCGATGATTTTGATTGAAAGTTTCTAGCAAAAAATAAATAATATTCCATGTTTCACTGTCGTGATGCATCCGGTGACAATGGGGGTGCGGATGGCCTATCTCCTGCAGATCAGCGAGGCCGATGTCTTTGGTCGCGGCCGCTTTGCCAATGCCAAGGGCAATACCGAATGCGTGGAGTTCGTCCGGCAGGCGACGGGGGCGCCACAAACCGCGTCGTGGCATCCCGGTCGCCGGGTGATGGAGTGCGGGTCGGACGAGATTGCGCGGGGCACGGCCATCGCCACTTTCGCGGACGGAAAATACAATGTGACGGACGATCTGGGGCAGCACGCCGCGATCTACCTCTCCCACAGCGAAGCCGGCATCGAGGTTCTCGATCAGTGGAACAAGCAGGGCGAGGTCAGGCAGCGCACTATCCGCACCGGCCAGTCCGTCACACGCAGGCGCTCCAACCGGGCGGAGTGCTTTTATATCATTGAGTGACCCACGCGGTGTCGCGTCGCCCGTCAGAGCCGCCGCGCGGTGCCGCCGGTTCTCAACGAAAACCCGACTTCCAGATGGCGGGGGGCGGCGCCGTTGTCGGCGATGTCGAGCAGCAGCGAGGCGGCCACCGCGCCCATGCTGGCATCCGGCATTTCGATGGTGGTGAGCGCCGGGTCCATCAGCTGGCCGATGGCGATGCCGTCGAAGCCGGCGACCGAGATGTCGCCGGGGACGCTGAGGCCGAGGCGGCGCAGCGCGCCGATCACTCCGCAGGCGAGCAGGTCGTTGGAGGCGATGATGGCGCTCGGCGCGATCTCCGCCAGCGCCGGCGACAGGTCGAGCTGGTCGGGCGCGCCGATGAAGGGGATCTGCAGCGCCGCAAAATCCGGCAGACCCTCCTGCCGCAGTACGTCCAGATATCCGTCATAGCGCAGCCTGGCCCGGTCGGAAGCGCGGAAATCGCCGGAAATGAACAGGATGCGCCGGTGGCCGAGCGTGACGAGATGGCGGGTGATGAGGCGTCCGGCCTCGCGATTGTCCACCGTCACGGCGGCGGGAAAACCCGTCGTCGGGCGGTTGTTCAACAGCACGGTCGGCGGCAGCGGCTGCTTCAGCACCCGGCTGTTTTCGGCATCGCAGAGGGTGAGGATCAGTCCCGTCGGCCGTTCGGTCAGCAGCGCCGCTACCGCATCGGCCTCCTGCACGGGATCATAGTTCGACTGGGCGATCAGCACGCCGTGGCCGGCCACCAGCATGCGGTTCTGGATCGAGGAGAGCGAGGCGGCAAACACCGGATTGGTGACGCTCGGGATCAGCACGCCGATCACCGGACGGCCCGCGGCGCGGCGCGTGGCGGGCGGCGGCACGCGGTAGCCGAGATCGGCCGCCGCCTTGCGCACGCGCCGCATCGCAGTCTGGCTGACCGAGCCGGAGGCGTTCAGCGCCCGGCTCGCCGTTGCCAGCGAACAGCCTGCCCGCTCCGCCACTTCCTGCAATGTCGTCATCGCGCAATCCTCATGGGAGTGGCTGATTAGCCGCTCTGCATGTCGGGGATGCGACAGGGGAGGGCGCATGGATGGTGCGCTCCCCGAAAAAGACCCCTCCCCAATCCCTCCACACAAGGGGGAGGGGCTGACCTGGCCGCAACGCCCGCGACCCCATCACCGTCTGCGGGCCGATTGGGGCAAGGCGGTGCCACACGGGGTCTCCCCCCTTGTGGTGGGGTCCGAAGGACGGGTCGAGACACGCGGCTCGACCCCAAGCGGCAGCCAGAGGGGGGGCCCGTAAGTTTAATGTGGTGGTGTCCGAAGGATGGGCCGAGACACGCGGTTTGGCCTGCCACAGAGCGTTCCGCAAGCTTCAAAAAGGCCCTCCCCAACCCCTCCCCACAAGGAGGAGGGGCTGACCCGTCCGCCCCCTCACAAACCCTCCCCCGCCACCCGATAGCCTCGCTGCTGCTTGCGCCGGGCAAGCGCCGCCATGGCCTGTTCGGCGCTGGCGGCATCGGCAAAGATCTCCTCGGCGATCCGGCCCCGCGTACCGATGCGGCCCCAGGTGCGGCGCAGGCAGGTTTCGCCGAACAGGTTGGTTTCGATGGCGATCAGATAGAAGCGCGCCATGTTGCGCGCCGGGTCGATGCGGTGGCCGAGAAAGACCGGAAAGCTGTCGTTTTGCATGGGGGCAAGATTCGCAAGCCGGCGCCCTCGCTGTCCAACGAGAGTTTTGAATCGGTCGGCTGGCTTCGATTCACCCCTGTGATGGAAGCGGTGCGCCGGACAGAAGGCGGATCAGCCGGTCGCGCAGGCTGTCCATCCGGGTGGCGGGCAGGGCGGAGGGCGGCACGAGGCCGGCGGCAAAGCCATCCTTCTCGAAGCGGGCGACAAGGGCCTTGTCGCGGCTCACCACATGCAGCGGCACCGCGCGCGAGGCCTGCGGCCCGGTGACGATCGCGGCCGGCTGATGATCGCCGATGATGAGGAACAGCGCGTCGCCGCCATCGCGGGCGATATAGCTGCCAAGCGCTGCAAGGCTGTAATCGATCGTTTCGAGATAGTGGCGGCGCACATTGTCCGGATCGGCCCAGACCACGGCCGGCGGCTGGTCGCCGGTGGCCTGCGCGTCGAAAATCCTTCCGTCGCCGATCGTGTCCCAATCGACGAGATGCGCGACCGGCGTCCAGGGCGCATGCGAGGAGATCAGCACCACCTGCGCCATCACCGGCTTGCGGTCTGGTGTGTCGCGCACCCTGCGCTGGAAGGCAGACAGCGTGTACTGGTCCGGCATGGTGATCCAGTTGAAGGGTTTTCCGCGATAGCCGAGATCGGCGGCGGCAAGGATCCGGTCATAGCCGTAATAGGCCGATTGCGGCCAGTCCATGGTGATGGCCGGCATCACCGCGACGCTTTCCCAGCCAGCCTCGGCAAACAGCCGGTTGAGGCTGGGGCGCTTGCTGATCATCAGCCGGTCGTAGCGCGCCTGGCTGTCGGTCCAGAGGCCGGAGAGAAAGGTGCCATGCGCGAGCCAGCTCAGGCCCCCGACGGTCGGAGAGGTGATCCAGGTGCTGGCGCTGGCAAAGCCCGCTGCCGCCAGATCGCGCTGCATGCCCTCCAGGCGCGGACGGATTGTTGGGGCGTAACGCGGATCCTCCACCGCGCTTTGGCCATAGGATTCGACGAAGACCAGGATGACGTCCCGGCCGCTGACGGCGGAAAACAGGCCCCGGCCGCTCTGCGGTCCCCGGGCCTCGGCGAGTTCGCGGTCGAAGGCCTGGAGATCGCGCACCGAGGCGACGATCAGCTGCAGGCGTTCGGAGAGATAGGGGCCCGCCTCGGCGGTGACCGGCAGGTCCGCGTCTTTGCCGTGCAGCAGGCCGCCGATGGCAAGCAGCGCTGCGGCGGCGGCAAGGCCGAGGCGGCGGGGCCGGCCTTCAAGCCGCGCGAGCCCGGCCATCGCCTGCCGCAACAGCAGGATCACGATGGCGAGCCCCAGCAGCGCCGCCACGACGCAGAGCAATGCTGTGAACGCACCGAGATTGCCGGCGGCGATGTTCCAGGCGTCCCGCAGCATCTTGCCGTCGAGATAGGGGTTGAAGGGACGCTGGAAGGCAGCCTGCGTGCCGATATCGGCAAGCTTGAGCCACAGGATGAGGGTGGCCAGCAGCGTGACGACACCGGTCAGCACCCGCTTCCAGCGCCGGCCGGGTAACAGCAGCAGCACGCCAAGGGCCGGCACCTCCAGCGGCAGGCGCAGGAAGAATTCCACCTTCAGCGCACCCGGATGATCCGGCAGGTTGAGAATGGTCGCGCCGACCAGCAGGAACAGCAGGGCGGAGAGCATCGGGGGACAGGCGCGGCGCGCGCCGTATCGGGAGCCGGGGATGGGCCTATCGATCGTCGGGGTCGTCATGGTCTATCGTCTGCCGTTCTGCGTAGGATATGACATTGCGCCGGAGAAAGCCCCGGCGGGAAAGCCGCGCAAGGGCGCCATGCCCGCGCCGCAATGCCGGATGAACACCTGCCTGGCTCTCGCTGGAATTTCCGGGGGTGCGCCGGCTTTCGAGGATGCGAAACACGAACCCGCCGCCAAGCCCGTGCTTGCCGCGGCCACGGAAGGGCAGACCCATGCAGACCGCCTCGCGCGCCAGAATACTGGTCCGCATCGCCGCAAGCCTTGCGGCGCTGTGCCTGCTGCCGCTGCTCGCTTTCTGGATCAAGCCGGCCACGATCCTCGACGCGCTGGCGCAGGTCTCGCTGTGGCATGTGGCGCTCGGGCTGGTGCTGGTGCAGGGTCAGATCGTGCTGTCCGCTCTCCGCTGGCGGCTGGCGGCCGAACGGCTGGGTCAGCAGATCACGGCCGGCGCGGCGATCCGGGAATATTATGTGGCCAGCGCCGTCAACCAGGTGGTGCCGGGCGGCATGGCGGGCGATGTGCTGCGCGCCTGGCGCATGGCGCAAGATGGCGCGGGCGGCTGGCAGCGGGCGGCGCGCGCGGTGGTTTACGAGCGGCTGTCCGGCCAGATCGCCTTTCTGGCGCTCTGTCTCGTCGGCATTCCCTTCTGGCCCCTGCTGCCGGGTGCGGCCCTGCAGGCCGGTCACCATCTGCTGCTGGCTGGGGCGGTGCTCACCGCCGCCGTCATAGCGGCCCTGCTGCTGCTGCGCCGCTTTTCCGGGTTGCGGGATGAGCTGGCGGAGGTTTTTGTCCGGCGCGGCGCGCTCCTGCGGCAGGGCGGCCTCAGCCTTGCGGTGGTCTGCGGCTATGTCGCGCTGTTTCTCGTCAGTGCCGATGCGGTCGGCGCGCCGCTGCCGGTTGCGGCCATGGTCACCATCGTGCCGATGACGCTGGCCGCCATGCTGATCCCGACCGGTCTCGGCGGCTGGGGCACGCGCGAGGCGGCGGCCGCAGCGCTCTGGCCGCTGGCCGGCCTTTCCAGTGCGTCCGGGCTTTCCGCCAGCCTTCTCTATGGCGCGCTGGCGCTTGCGGGCGCCCTGCCGGGGCTCGTCATTCTGGCGCTTGGCCGGCATCCCAAAGGCGCCCGCCATGCTCACGCAGGCCGCCGCATCAGCGCGATCCCATCGACGCCGAACGAATAGAGGAGTGCGGCAAGCGCGATGGCCGCCATGGCGGTGGAAACGGGCGGCACCACCTGCGGCACCAGCACCAGGCACAGCACCGCCACCTGCACGACGCAGACCGCCTTGCGCCGGAAAGAGGGCGCAAGCTCGCCGCGCAGCTTTGGCAGGAACCACTGCGCCATCACGAAGGCGTAGCGCATCAGCCCGATCAGCACGACCCAGAGGCCCGCCTTGCCGAGCACTGTTGCGCCGATCGACAGGATCAGGATCAGCAGCGCATCCACCTCCATGTCGAAGCGCGCGCCAAGCTCCGACTGCTGGCGATAGCGGCGGGCGAGATAGCCATCGACGCCATCGAGGGCGAGCGCGAACAGCACGGCCGCCACCGTCCACCAGATCAGGCTGTCGAAATGTGCCGCGCCAAAGCTGTGCGAGAAGAGCACGGTCGCGCCGACCAGACTGACGATGCCGGCGCGGAGCGAGGTGACGAGATTGGCAAAGCCGAAGCGGGCATGCCGGTGGGCGGGAAGGCCGCGCAATACCAGGGCGAAAATGCCGGCCAGAAGCAGGGCCGCAATCACCGGCACATGGATCTCCAGCGGCAGATGCAGGGCGGCCATGCCCCAACTGAACACGCAGGCCACATAGACCAGCCCCAGCACCTTCAGCGTATCGGCCAGCAGCGGATCCACCGTGCGGGTGATCGCAACAAGCCTCGGCGCCCAGCGAGCACCGGTGAAACGGGTCTTGATCGACATGGGACGCTCTCCTTGCGCCTGCGGCGCCTTGCCGTCACGGGCGGCGGCCGGACCGGCATCTGTGATGGACCACGGTTTTGTCTGGGCCCTGGTGGGCCGGCATCGGTTGCGATTTCAGATCCCGGACGTTGGCGGCGGGCAAGTTTCGGCCGGCTTTCGAACCATGCCACGTCGAATGCCGGGGGCAAAACCCCCTTTGGCTGCCGCCTGGGTTCGAGCCGCTTGTCTCGACCCGTCCTTCGGACCCCGCCACATTAAACTTTGCGGCAAAAACCCCCTCTGGCTGCCGCCATCTCCCCCACAAGGGGGGGAGACCCCGTGTGGCGCCGCCTCGCCCGGTATCAGGATCAGACCGCAGAAGAGGCCGTGTTCGTTCAATGGGTGCAGGGGCGTTGCCGCTAGGTTAGCCCCTCCCCCTTGTGGGGAGGGGTTGGGGAGGGGACTTTTGCTGCGTGAAGGGGTGTTGCGAACGGATGAGCGTTTTCCCCCACCCGGCGTCCTCACTCCGCCGCCACCAGCGTCTCGATGTCCAGCATATGGCCGGCCCGCAGCGTCTTGGTGCGCAGGTAGTTCTCGTTTTCCGCCGTCACACGGCCGAGAACCGGGGTGCGGGCATGCACGCCGATGCCGCCGGCCTTCAGCGCCGCGATCTTGGTCGGGTTGTTGGTGTAGACCACGACTTCCGCGATGCCGAGCAGCCGCAGCATGGCAACCGCCATCTCGTAGCGGCGGTGATCCTCGGCAAAGCCCAGTTCCGCATCGGCATCGATGGTGTCGAGGCCGCGATGCTGATAGCCATAGGCGCGCATCTTGGCGCCGATGCCGGTGCCGCGACCTTCCTGATCGAGATAGAGCAGAACGCCGCCGCCGGCCTGTTCCAGAAGCTCCAGCCCGTTGCGCAGCTGGTCGCCGCAATCGCATTTCAGCGAGCCGCAGAGATCGCCGGTGATGCAGGAGGAATGGATGCGGATCGGCACCGGCTTCGTCATGTCGGGCTTGCCGACGATGATGGCCACCTGGTCCTTCTGCGCCAGCCCGCCGCGGAAGACGACAAACTGCGCATTGCCGTAATCCTTCAGCGGCACGCGGGTCTCAACCACCTTCTGGAAGTTTTCGCGCGCCGGCGAAAGCCGCGTCAGCCGGTCGGCGTGCAGGCGGCAGCAGGCGCTGAAGCGATCCTGAAGATCGGTCACGTCGGCGGCCACCATGGCCGGCAGCAGCAGCGCCGTGCGGGCAAGCTCCGCCGTGGAGGAGAGCAGCGCCTCGGCCGGGCGCACGCGCGCCGGCATCTTTGCCTCCAGCGCATAGGACAGGCGGGAGGCCTCGTCGAAGCTCATGCCGGCAAGCGGCACGGCCACGTCGCCATTGGTCTTGAGCGAGAGGCGCGTGGCGCGCTGGCGGGTGATCAGCAATTCATGGCTATCGCCGACTGTTTCCGCGAACTGGTCAAAGACCCGGGGCGAAACGGCATCGAGGGCCAGCACCGCAAGCTGGCGCGTATTGTTGCCGAACAGCACGGGTCGACCGTAGCGCAGCTCGGAAACGGCACGCTCCACCTCGATGGCGGGATCGGAAAATTCAAGCGAAAATGGGCTCTTGGCTGTCATGCTGGCCTCCTTGGTCTTGTTAGGTGGCGCTACGCCCCGCCAAAGACAACGGATCGCAGAGCGAATATAAATTAATTTTGATGGGCTGCCCCGGCGTCTTTCGGCGCGACTGCCCTAGATAGAGGCGGCTTGAACCGCCACACCCGAACCGACGCCAGGGAGCCGCATGGACCATCCACCGGAACGACCGCCTGCCACCGCCTCGTCCCTCTCTTCCACCTCTGCCCCCGTCACTCCGGCGCTGACCGCGCGGGCCCTCTGGTTCGATGCGCCGGGGCAGGCGGTTCTGCGTCAGGAGCCGTTGACATTTGACACCTCGGCAGTGCCTTCCGGCGAAACGACCTGTGCCGGCGAGCGGGTGCTGGTGCGTGCCCTGTTCAGCGGCATCAGCCGCGGCACCGAGGCAACCGTTTTTCACGGCCTCGTGCCGGAAAGCGAGCACGAACGCATGCGCGGACCGAACATGGGGGGCGCCTTTCCGTTCCCGGTGAAATACGGCTATGCCATGGTGGGCCAGGTCGAGGCGGGGCCGCAGGCGCTGCTCGGCCGGCCGGTCTTCGTGCTGCATCCGCATCAGGATCTGTTTGTCGTGCCGGCAGAGGCCGTTGTGCCGCTGCCCCCGGATCTCGCGCCAGAACGTGCCGTTCTGGCGGCCAATATGGAAACAGCGCTCAATATCGTCTGGGATGCGCTGATCCAGCCGGGCGACCGGGTCGCGGTCTTCGGCGCGGGCGTGGTCGGCGCGCTGACGGCGCGGCTTGCCGCCTCTATCGCCGGCACCGAGGTTCTCCTCATCGACCGCGATCTCGGGCGGGCAAGCCTTGCCGCCGGTCTCGGCCTCGACTTTGCGCTTGCCGACCATGTGGAGGGCGAGTTCGACGTGGTGGTGAATGCGTCCGGCTCCGGGGCCGCACTGTCGCAGGCGATCGATCTTGCCGGTCCCGAGGCGCGGCTGGTGGAGGCCAGCTGGTATGGGGCGCGCACTGTCAGCCTGCCGCTCGGCGGCGCCTTCCATTCCCGCCGTCTTGCCATCGTCTCCTCGCAGGTGGGCAGCATCCCTGCACACCGTCGCGCCCGCTGGAGCTTCCGCCGCCGCCTCGGCAAGGCGCTGCAACTGCTTGCCGATCCGCGTCTCGATGCGCTGATTTCCGGCGAGAGCCGCTTTGCTGATCTACCGGAAGATTATGCCCGTATCGTAGAATCAACCGCCACGCTGTGCCACCGCATCACCTACCAGTCCGATGTATAGAGAAAGAGAAAAAGCATGTTTGCTGTCGAGGTCCGGGACCACATCATGATTGCCCACAGCCTGCCGCGGCCCGTCTTCGGCCCGGCCCAGGGCATGCACGGCGCGACCTTCGTGGTGGATGCCGCCTTCTTTACCCGCGATGTGGACGAGGACGGGCTGGCGGTCGATATCGGTCTTGCCACCCAGGTTCTTTCTGCCGTGCTGAAGCCGCTGAACTACCAGAACCTTGACGAGCTTGCGGTGTTCAAGGGCAGGATCACCACGACCGAAGTGCTGGCCAAGCACATTTTTGAGGCGCTGAAAGAGGCCGTTTCGGAGGGCAGGCTGGGGCCGGGCAGTGCCCGCATCTGCCGCCTGCGCGTGCTGCTTCACGAAAGCCATGCGGCACGCGGCTGGTACGAGGCTGATCTGTGAGGACGCCGCTGACCTTCGCCTTTCCGGGCCGACTCGATCTCAACACCGGCGGCTATGCCTATGATCGCCAGCTGATCACCGGGCTTTCCGCGCTCGGCTGGGCGGTGGAGCCGCTGTCGCTCGGCGAGGGTTTTCCGGCCCCCGATGCGGCACAGCGGCAAGGCGCCGAGGAGCGCCTCTCTGCCCTGCCGGACGGGCGGCTGGTGGTGATCGACGGCCTTGCTTTCGGTGTGCTGCCGGATTGGGCGGCGCGCGAGGCGGGGCGTCTTGCCATCGTTGCGCTCGTGCATCACCCGCTGGCGCTGGAAACCGGACTTTCCGAGGCGGCGCAGGCTGTGCTGCGGCAATCGGAAATCCGTGCGCTCTCCCATGCGCGCCATGTCATCGTCACCTCGCCGATGACGGCGCGCGAACTCGTCGCCCATTATGATGTTCCGGAGGCGCGGATCACGGTGGCCCTGCCGGGAACCGAACCCGGACCGCTGGCGGCAGGTGGCAACGTGCCGCCGCATATCGTCTCGGTCGGCACGCTGACGAAGCGCAAGGGGCATGACACGCTGCTTCGCGCGCTTTCCGCCATCGCAGACCTCGACTGGCGGGCCTCGATTGCCGGCAGCCGCGACCTCGACCCGGACACCGCACAGGCGCTGGCGGCGCTCTGCGACGAACTCGGCCTCTCCGATCGGGTCACCTTTCTCGGCGACCGGCCGGATGCGCGCGCGCTGATGGCGTCCGGCGATCTCTTCGCGCTTGCCAGCCGCTATGAAGGCTATGGCATGGTGTTTGCGGAAGCCCTGTCGCAGGGGCTGCCGGTCGTTGCCTGCCATGCGGGCGCGGTGCCGGATGTGGTGCCGGACGGGGCGGGGCTGCTGGTTGCCCCGGATGATCCGGCAGCCTTTGCCGCGGCTTTGCGCCGGCTTCTGTCTTCGCCGCAGGAACGCCGCAAATTTGCCGAGGCTTCGCGCGCGGCGGGCTTAAATTTGCCCGGCTGGCAGGATACCGCCGCAATCGTGTCCCGTTCCCTCTCCGGCCTTCTGGCCGATCTTGCGAAAGGCGTTTCATGAGCGGCTTCGATGCCAAATGGCTGACCCTGCGCGAACCGGCCGATCAGGCGGCCCGAAGCCCGGTTCTCCTGGACAAGGCGGCGGCCTTCTTTGCCGCGCGGGCGGCCGCCGAAGGGCCCGTCGCCGTGCTGGATGTGGGCTGCGGCACGGGCTCCACCTATCGGGCCTTGAACCCGCATCTGCCGGCCAGAAGCCTCTGGCGGCTGCTCGACCACGATCCGGCGCTGCTGGAAGAGGCGGCAAGGCAGATCGGCACGGAAAACATCGATTTCTTTACCCGCGATCTTGGCATCGTGGAGGCGCTGCCGGATGATGGCGTGTCTCTGGTCACGGCCTCGGCCTTCTTCGACCTCGCCTCCGCAGACTTCATCGATCGCTTCGTGGCGCGGCTGGCGGAGCGGCGCATCGCCCTCTATGCGGCGTTGAATTACGACGGCAAGGTCACCTGGGCGCGGCCGCACCCGCTCGACCAGCGCGTGCTTGCCGATTTCAACCGGCACCAGCTGACGGACAAGGGGCTTGGCCCCGCACTCGGACCGGAGGCCGTGCCGCATCTGTCGGCCGCCCTTCTCGCGCATGGCTATCGGGTGGAAACGGCGGAAACGCCGTGGCGGATCGGCACTGCGGAAGCCGACCTGCACATCGCCTTCCTGCGCGGCATGGTCGATCCCGTGCTGGAGGTGGGAACGCTGCCGGCCGAGGTGATCGGCGAATGGCTGGCCTTCCGGCTAGCCTATGTCCGGGGCGAGCGCGGCGGCTGCGCGGTGGGGCATCTCGACCTTCTGGCCCTGCCGCCGGGCTGATCCGGCCGCGAGGCCCGCGTTTGCCGGGGATTTCAGCGCGCAGTCGAACAGGATGTCGCTGCCGAGGTTGAACACCCTGGCGGCGGGGCGCTGCGCATCGGCAAGCTGCTCGATCGGCGGCAGCGAAATCCCGGTCGGGCCGGAGCCGATGATCAGCGGGGCAATCGCCACATGCAGGCGGTCGACCAGACCCTGATCGATGAAGCGGGAGAGCGTGCGCGCCCCGCCTTCGACCAGAATGCGCGACAGCCCGCGCTCGGACAGCGCCTCCAGAATGGCATGCGGACACAGTCCGGCGGAGGTCAGCGGCAGGCGGATCAGCTGCGCGCCGCGTGGCCTTGCCCAGGCCTCGCGCGACTGGACGAGGATCACCGGCGCGCCGCCATCGTGAAACAGGCCTTCCTCGCCGGTCAGTTCGCCGTGGCAGTCGATCACCACCCGCACCGGGTCCGGACCATGGACCTCGCGCACCGACAGGCGCGGATTGTCGGCCTTCACGGTGCCGACGCCGACAATGACGGCCTCGACCAGCGCCCGGCAGCGATGCAGATGGGCAAGACCGTCGGGGCCGGAAATATCGCGCGCATCGCCGGCAGGTGTCGCGACCCGTCCGTCGAGCGACTGGCCTACCTGACCCAGCACGAAGGGACCATCCGCGGCGGCGATCGGCCCGTAGAGTTCAAGCGCCGGAATGTCGCCCTTCAGCGCCTGTGTCCCTTTTGACCCCTGGGGCCTGCTGCGCATGGCAAGGAGGCTCGCCCAGATCGTCTCGGTCATCCTGATGGTGCGCATTATCCGTCTTTCCGGTCGTCGTCTTGCTGTCTGGGGTCGCGATCCAGCCGTCGGTTCGCTCAAAGGATGCGAAACAGGGTTGAATCGCGGCGGATGAGGTGATGATAGAACACGCCCAGAAGATGTAACGCGAAACTCGCCAACAGGATCCATGCGCTCCAGGCGTGGATGGCAGAAAAGATCGGCGCGATCTCCGGCGCCTTTCCGATCGGGCTCCAGATGGGGATCAGGCCGAACCAGGAGAGCGGAAAGCCATGCGCATTGGTGGCGAGGAAGCCGCTGACCGGCATGACCACCAGAAGCAGGTAGAGCAGGCCATGCACGGCGCGTGCGACAACGCCTTCCAGCCCCGGTGCCGCATCCGGCAAGGCAGGTGCCGTCAGCCGTGCCCCGACCCTCAGCAGCATCAGCCACAGAACGAGAAAGCCAAGACTTTCATGCAGCAGGTAGAAATCGAGCTTCACCTCATCGCGGGTGAAGCGGATGAAATAGCCAAGCGGCCACACCGCCAGCACAAGCCCGGCCACCAGCCAGTGCAGGGCCTTCAACCGTGCCGGATACTGCGCCTCCCGCCGTTCTTCGCTCATGGTTTCCCCCCTCTGGCCGGCGGCGCTCCCGCAAAAGCTGCCGGGGCCCGGGCCATCCTGCCTCGTGGGCAACGGTCTTTCCGAAGCCCATCGCCGGTTTGTGACGGGATGCTGTACGCCCGATCCGTTCGGCCGGATTAAGGCATGGCGCAGCGTTGCGATCAACTCCTCGCGACCGGACGGTCCGCGGGGACACGTCGCAGCGGGAATGATCTTCCGGTCGCAGACAGGCCGTCGCCTCAGGGGCGCGGCAAAGTCTTGCCACGCAGGTCTTCCGCGATGGCACGGAAGAAGGACCAGGACGAGACGAAATAGCGGCGTGCAAGCCGGCGCGGCTCGCAAATCACCCGCCAGAGGAACTCGATGCCGGCGCGGCGCATGAAGACGGGCGCCCGCTGCTTGGTGCCGGCGTAGAATTCGAGTGCCGCCCCCAGCGCCATGCCGTAGCAATCCGGCAACTGGCGGGCGTGCTCGTGCATCCAGATCTCCGATTTCGGCGCACCGAGCCCGAGAATCAGGTGGGTGGTCTGCTGGCGACGGGCGGCGGCAATCAGCCAGCGGGCGAAACGCTTGTCGTCCTCGAAGGCCGGCGGTGCGGTCATCACGATATGATCGGTAAAGCCCATCTGCTGCAGCCGCTCGTAAAGGCGGCGGCTGGTATCCTCTGTCGGCGAGACGAGCAGGATGCGGTGCACGCCGGGCTCCAGCCGGGCGATCAGCCGTGGAAAGAGATCCGAACCGGTGACCTTGCCGGGCAGGGCAAGGCCGCGCAGCCGGGCATAGAGAAAGACGGGCGTGCCGTCGATCACGGCCCTCCAGGCGAAGCGATAGGCCTCGCGGAATCGTTCGTTCCGCCGCAGGTTGACGATGTGATCAACATTGGCGGTCACGAGCAGGCGAAGGCCCGCCCCGCGCGGCACGGCCTCTTCAGCCAGCGTATCGACCAGGCCATCGGTATCCACGGTGCTGAACCGGATGCCGAACAGCGTTGCGGTCTTGTCATCCTTGTCCTTGCGCGGATCGGAAACCGGCAGAGCCTTGGGCGAGAGCTTGATCATCGTCATGTTCGATACTCCTGACCCCCGCAGCGCGGCAGCGGGCCTGATAGCCCAGGCCGAACATGGCCACGCACAGGGAAAACCACACCGGACCCGATCGCGTCATGAAGACGCTTTCCAGACCGGCCAGGAAGATCGAATATAACCAGACCCTTAAGAACAGCCGCGCCAGAGCGTTAAAATTGTTCCTTTCCTGCGCTTTTGCGACATGTCGCAGCGGAAGATAGAGAACCCATACCAGCATCAGCAGGAGACCCGGCAGGCCGGCATTGATGGCGGCATCCAGATAGGCATTGTGCGCATCCACCGCCTTCACCGCCCAGGTGGCGATGGAGAGCGTGCTGTTCTTCAGTTCCGGCGTCTGCCAGAAGCCGTCGAAGCCATAGCCGGTGATCGGGCGCTGCGCGATGGCGTCGAGCCCGAGAAGCCAGATGTCGGCGCGCGCGGTATAGGTTGCGTCGATGCCGAGCGACTGCACGAAATCGCGGATCGGCCGGATCGCCACCACACCGATGGTGAGAAGGTTGAGAAGCGCAACGCCACCGAAGACGATTGGCAGGCGGGTCACGGGAAAGCGTTCCACCAGCGCCGCCAGCACCAGCATGGCCGGCAGCATGCCCATCGAGGTTTTCGCGCCGGTGTGCAGCAGGAAGAAGACCGCGGCCGCCACGATGGCGTAGCCGATGCGCTTCGACCAGCTGCTCGCCACATAAAGCCCGACGAAGCTGATCAGCACCATCGCCACGCCCGCCTCGTTCTTCTGCATGTAGAGCCCGCGCCAGTGGCCGGCATGCTGTGGCTCCAGAAAATCGTTCGTCTGGTGGATGGCGCGGGTGGGGAAGGCGAGCACGCCGAGATAGCAAAGACCGAGGATCAGCATCACGCCGGCGCCGGCAAGCCTGGCAAACTGCCGCTCGTCGCGCGGCAAAAGCAGGAAGATGCTGGCGCTGACGGTGACGGTCATCGCAATCATGATGCGCTTCAGCGCGCTGGCCATGTCCGGCGAGACGGCGGCTGTGAAGACGAACCAACCGAAGAGAAGGCAGAGAAAGGCGCGCGGCCGCATCACCATGCCGCGGATCTGCGGCTGCAGCGCATGGGCAATCAGGACGAGGAACAGGATGGCCGCCAGCATCTGCGACCAGCCGGCGGGTTTGACGAGAACCGGATCGATGCTGAGATCGGGAAAGGGCGTCAGCGTGATCCAGTAGAACAGGCCGACAAGGGCAAACAGAAGCTTTGCGCCGGGATTGGCAGGCTCCGCCTCGGCTCTGTCTGGCAGCGGCGGAAGGGATGTCGGCACGGCAGGCTGCTCCGGTGAGGCAAGAGAAAGGTGGGCGGTGGCGGAACCCGGATCCGCCTCGGCCCACCCGCCCGGCAGGCTCCGTCGCCATCAGTGAAACAGCTTATGGTTTATAAAGTGCAAAGGGCATGCGGCGTTTTGCCGGCAGCGGCTTCCCGTCACGGGGCTGGTGGGGGACGTCACGATGCCATCTGCGCGCGCAGGCGGGGGGCCACCCAGTCCAGAAAGCAGCGCACCTTGGCGGGCAGCGGATCGGCTGGCCCATGCACAACATTGACCGGCAGCGGCTCCGGCGCGAATTGCGGCAAAAGTTCCATGAGGGCGCCGGAGCCCAGATGCTCGGCGACCTGATAGGACAGCACGCGGATAATGCCGATGCCCGCCAGGCCAGCCTGAATGGCGGCCTCTGTCGTATTGACCGAAAGCTTGGGGCGTGGCTCGACGGCAAAGGCTGCACCATCCCGCCGGTAGCGCCATTCGGGCGCCGTCGCAAATCCCTGGAAACTGATGCCGTCGTGACGGGCAAGGTCGTCCGGCTTGTGCGGCACGCCATGGCGGGCGAGATAGTCCGGGCTTGCGCAGATGACGCGACGCACCGCGCCGACGCGGGTCGCCACAAGCGCGCTATCGGTCAGGTGCCCGATCCGCACCGCAACATCGATATGCTCGTCCGTCAGGCTGAGCTGACGGTCGATGAGGCTGAGGCGAAGACTGATGTCCGGCTGTTCCTTGAGGAATTCGGGCACGATGGGCATGAGAAAGCGCTCGCCGAATACAATCGGGGCGGTCACGTGCAGGCCGCCACGCAGCGCGCCGTAATCGCCGCCCGCCTGTCGTTCGGCTGCGTCCAGCTCGTCCAGGATACGACGCGACGCGACGACGAAGGCGCGCCCTTCCTCCGTCAGGGTCAGGCCCCGGCGCGTGCGCAGCACCAGCCGCGCGCCGAGATGTTTTTCGAGGTCGGAGACCTTGCGGCTGACCGTGGCGAGCGGCGCATTCAGCCGCCGCGCCCCGGCTGAGAGGCTGCCGGCATCAACCACGGCCAGCAGCACGGACATCGCGTCAAACCGGTCCATGGCATCCTTCCGGAAAACGGGAACAAGCTTCCCGAATGAGTATCATATCCTGCCGGTTGTAGATGTCATACGCTTTCTTCCGTCACGGGGCGCAGCCCTGCTCCCCGCCTCGCCGATCATCAGGAGGAATACGTCATGCCTCAGCTTTCCCGCCGCGCCTTTGCAACAGCGCTTCCGCTCGGCCTCCTCGGCGGCAGCCTTTTTGGGGGACTCACGGCAGAACCGGTCTCTGCCCTTGCCTCGACGCAGGCGGCCGCAAAGACGCCTGTCAGCGTGACGCCGCTCGCGCAGATTCGCATCGGCCGATTCACGATAACGGCCCTGACCGACGGCTATGCCGACATGCCCTATGACTATTTTCCAGGGCGCAGCCCCGCAGATGTGGAGAAGGCGGCCGTTGCGCAGTCTACCGCCCGCCAGAGCGGCGTGCGGTTTCTCTTCAATCAGTATCTGGTCGAGGATGGAGAACGCCGCATCCTCATCGATGCCGGCGCGGCCGGTTCCATCGGCCAGACAGGCCGATTGCCCAAGGCGCTGGCGACGCTCGGCCTGACGCCGGATCATATCGATGCGATCATCGTGACGCACATGCACCAGGACCACATGGGCGGCCTCGTTCTGGGGGGAAAGAACAACTATCCCAAGGCCGAACTCTACATCGATCGCCGCGATGTCAGCCACTGGACCGACCCCGCCAAGCGCAGTGGCGCACCGGACTATCTGCAGACCAGCTTCAGGATGGCCGAGGAGATTGTCCGGCTCTATCCGAGACTGCAGGCAATCGACGGGGAGCGCGAGATCGTGCGGGGCGTCTCGATCGTCGATCTCACCGGCCATACACCCGGCCATATCGGGGTGCGGATCGACGATGGCGGCAAGAGCCTGATCATGGTTTCGGACATGGTCTTTCCGGTCGTGCATCCGGCCGCGACCGATGTGTTTTTCCTGTTCGAGCAGGATCGGGTAGCTGCGAAAGCCATGCGCGATCGCTTCTTTCCGCGTGCGGCGTCGGAGGGTGCGCTGATCGCTGCCACGCACATGCCTTTCCCCGGGCTCGGCCGTATCGTGGCCGAACGTGGCGGGATGCGCTGGGACGTGGCAGACTGGGCCCTGCAGGACTGAGGGCCGCGCGACGGGCCGAAGGATACAACGTGGCGGGCTGCGGTTCGGCTTGCCAATGACGGACCGGCCCCGCATCCACAGTCGATGATGCGGGCCTGCCGGTGCAGGGAGATCGGACATGCCCTATCATTTCCTCGAGGTTGCCGTGACGCCAAGTGTGCGTGCCGCTCAGGCGGATATGGGGGTGGAGGAGATATGGATGGGCGCGCACGACCGCCCCTCCGACAGTTTCACGGAAGCCGAGATCGCCTTCATTGCCGCACGCGACAGCTTCTACATGGCGTCAGTTTCCGAAACGGGCTGGCCATATGTTCAGCATCGCGGCGGAAAGCCCGGCTTCCTCAAGGTCGTCGATCCCCGGACGCTGGCCTTCGCGGACTATCGCGGCAATCGGCAGTATATCAGCGCCGGCAATTTCGCGGCCAATGACCGGACCTGCCTGTTTCTGATGGATTATGTGCGACGGGCGAGGCTGAAGATCTATGCGCATGTGGAGCGGCTGACGCTCGACGCCGACCCGCACCTCACGGATCTGGTTTCGGACGCGACCTACAGGGGAAGAGCGGAACGGATCTTCAGGCTTCGGCTGGAGGCGTTCGACTGGAACTGCCCGCAGCACATCACCCCGCGCTATACCGAACAGCAGGTTGAGCAGGCGGTGGCTCCGCTTCGCGAGCGATTGCAACGGCTTGAAGCCGAGAATGCGAGCCTGCGCCGGCGGCTGGATACGCTCGAGTCTCCCGACGGGGGCGATTGATAACCCTTGCAGGCACGGGTGCGGCACGGAATCCTGCAAGAGCGGCCCGAAGGCACCTTCGCCTACCTTATCCCGTGTGCGGCGCGCGCGGTGCGGCAGGCGTGGTCGCCGGGCAGGCAGTCGCGGCAGACCTCCGGGCGCACGGCATAGGCCTGGCAGGCGGTGTGTTCGCCGACCTTTCCGGCAAGGGCGGAGCAGCGATTGTCCTCGCAGCGCATGCCGCGTTCGTCGGCTGCGACGAATTGTGGCGGGATCAGTGCCAGCGCCTCGTCGGTTTCCAGTGTGAAGCGCGGCCATTCGGCGGAATAGGAACAGCAGGCGCCGCAGCTCTGGCAGTCCCAGTCGGGCCGAAGCTCCGCCTCGTCGTCCGGTTCACCGGACGGCTGCGGTTCGGCCCATTCGGGCGCCCAATGACTGGCCATCCGGGCGGCCCAGTGATCGGGCAACCGGGCGGCGAGGTGAGCTGCCGCGGGCGTGGACACAACCGGCGCGGAGGCAGGAGCAGCTGACACGGGCGCAGATGCAACGACCGCCCCCGTATCGGGACAGGCATCGGCGGGAGAGGGCGTTTCCCGCTCTGTCGCCGCAGTCGTCCGGCTCATTTGTGCTTCAGCAGCCACATCTTGCCGGCCATGGTGATGCCGTGCGGGCGGCCGGCCTCGGTGGCGTCCCCGTCCAATTCGCGGATCAGCCCGGCTTCGCGCAGCAGGGTGACGACAGCGGTGGTGGTGAACTTGATCTTGATCGGCCGCTCCTTGAAGCGATCCGTGCGGGCATAGGTGACAGTCGCATCGCGATGCGTCCAGCGGTTGCCGTCCTGCGGATGGAGGTCGCCATCCTTGGCAAGCTTCAGCGCCCGCAGCTGGGTCGGCGTCAGCTCGATGTCGGGAATGACGGTCGGAACATGCGTGTTCATGGTGTCTTGGGTCCTGCGGTTGCGTGTTTACAGGGTTTTCGGGCTCGGCGCACGCGTGCCGGAGCCTTCGCGCTCGACGCGCGCGGTTTCCACCGCTTCCCTGGCAAGACGTGCTTCCCTGAGGCGCGACGTCTTCATCTGGCGGGCGCGGTCGATCGTGTCAACCTCCTGGAAGGCGCGTTCACGGCTGGCGGTTTCGACGCGGGTCTTGCTGAATGCCTTCTCCGCGGTCTGCCGCGCCTTGCTGTGCTT
This sequence comes from Rhizobium sp. RU35A, assembly GCF_900156005.1. Lineage (NCBI taxonomy): Bacteria > Pseudomonadati > Pseudomonadota > Alphaproteobacteria > Hyphomicrobiales > Rhizobiaceae > Rhizobium > Rhizobium sp. RU35A. The sequence continues at coordinate 85,890 of NZ_FTMR01000009.1, forward strand.
TTCGTTCATGATGATCTTCCGGTGGGCTGCGCTTTGCAGAAAAAAAGGCCAGGCAATCGCCTGACCTCTCGTGGTGTGGGAGCCGGTTCCGGTCAGGACGGCTCCACTGAACCGGGACATGTTCTCCGCTCTCGGCAGTGCCAGTACATCCGTGGTCAAGGGAAAGCAGAGAAACCGGGCTCAGGCAGCCTGAAGGTTGCAGGCCGACATCTTGCCGGACTTGCGGTCCTGCTCGAGGTCATAGGCGATCTTCTGGCCTTCGACGATTTCGCGCATGCCGGCGCGTTCGACGGCAGAGATGTGGACGAAGGCGTCAGCGCCGCCGTTGTCCGGCTGAATGAAGCCGAAGCCCTTGGTGGAATTGAACCATTTTACGGTGCCAGTGGTCATGATGGACCCTTTCTTAGCAACAGTGAGGGGCCGCCGCACGGGAGCGCGCAGCGGAGGTGATAACGATGCTTTAAAGAGAGGGTCGATCAACACGCGGTGCCAATCGCGCAGTAAACAAATCTCGGCAAGAAAATATCGATAAAACCTACATAGGCTCCCTCAGCCCATAAGTCAAACATTTGTTTTCGGTCGAGACCTGCGGCGTGAAATCCTGCAAACGCTGCCCATTATTCGGTCGATGAATTTCCAAAGGACAATGAAAGCGGCATTCCACCGCTTTGAAGCGCGCAATTTTTCTCAAAAAAATCTGCAGGGCAGCGAATGCGTGCCGATCCGCGCCAGCGTTTCGGCAACCGTTTCCACCCGCATGCCGCGCCGGGCGACTTCCTCGACGCATGTGCGGAAAAGGGCGGGGGAGCAGCCGATGGAGGTCGGGTTTTCGCGCACGTCATGGGTATAGAAGATCAGCCAGCCGCGCTCTTCCTTCGCCCTGTCCAGGAGGGCGCCGAGCGACCGGCGGTCCTGGGCGGTGTCGTAAAGCTCCTGTGCCTTCAGGTGGGCAAGGTCGATGAGGCCGCGATTGAGACCGATCTTGATGCCGCGCAGGCCGGGATAGCGGCCCATCAGCGCCAGTTTCGAGCGGGTGGAGATCATGCCGAAGGGATAGGCGAAGGAAAAGGGGTGGGCGGGCTCGCCGACGATGCGGCGGATCTGTCGCTCGTTTTCGGCGACATCGTTCAGAAGGTCGGCGCGCGCCGTGCGCTGCACGTTGATGTGACCATGGGTGTGTCCGCCGATTTCGTGGCCACGCGCTGCCAGATCGGCAACCATGGCTTCGCTGACGATCGGCTCGCCGTTTTCCGCCCCGCCCATCAGACCGCTTGCCAGATAGAAGGTGCCGCGCATGCCGGCCTGTTCCAGAAGGGGCGCGGCATTCTCATAGGCTGAGACCGGAAAATCATCGAAGGTAAAGGCAACCACCGCTTCCGGCAGGGTCAGCCAGTGGGGACGGAAGGGAATATGCCGGCCGACCTTGCGGGAAAACCCGTGCAGGATTTCCCTGATCGATGTGTCGCGCAGGCCGCGCCCGGTTTCATCTCTGTTGATCCTCATGCTCGATCCTTTGCCGGGCGAAGCCGTCACCTCCGACGGACGACCGTCTCCGGCGTGCCTGAAGGGGTCTCTCTCGTCGAAATGGAGGCGCCATTGACGTCAAGCCCCGCCTCGACCAGCACGGCGCAAAAACGCTCTGCCGCCGCCTCCACGGAAAAATCGGCGGCGCGGCGCATCAGAACCGCGCTGTCCGGCGGGGATCTCAGCGTCGCAGCCATGGCGGTGGCCAGCGCTTCGGCGTCGCCGACCGGCACCAGCGGGCCGAACCGGCCGCCGTCCAGAATGTCGCGCGGGCCATAGGGTGCGTCGGTTGCCACCACCGGCACGCCGCAGGCCAGCGCCTCGATGATGGCATTGCCGAAACCTTCATGGCTGGAGGCGGAGACGAACAGGGCCGCCTCGCGGAGCCGCGCCACCGGGTTCGGATCGTGGCCTGCAAGCCGCGCCCGATCGCCGATCCCGAGACGGGCGATCCCGGCCTCCAGCGCCGGCCGTTCGGCCCCCTCGCCGAGAATGGTCAGCGTTGCCTCGGCATGCGTGGCGCGCAGGCGGGCAAAGGCGGCGATGAGCGTTGCAAAACCCTTTTCCGGCGACAGCCGGCCGACGGAGACGATGGCGCCCGGCTGTACCCGGCGCGGCGTGGCCTCGATCTGGCGGCGCATTTCCGGCGTGACCACCGTGTTGGTGCCGAGATTGACGACGCGGCCGGCGGGCACGCGAAAGCGGCTGATCAGATCCTGTCGCGCCCCTTCGGTGAAGGTGGTGACGAGATCGGCACGCGGATAGGTGAAGGGGGCCAGCCGATAGCCCAGCCGGTTCTGCCAGTAGGGGTCGCCGGTCACCGCCACCGAGGGCGTTGCCACCTCACGCAGCAGGATGAAGGGGCGCTTGCGCCGGGGAAGGGTGGAGGCGACCAGCGAGACGAGCGCATTGGCCCCGGCCTCGGAGGCGATCAGCGCGCGGGGCGGCGTCTGCGAGAGCAGGCGGCGAAGCACGGGGCCGGCAGCCGCCAGCCGCAGCTTTTCGCCGGCGCCGAGATCGATCAGGGGAACATCGGCGCGAAGAAGCGTACGCAGCGGCCCGCGGGCCTCAAGCGTGACGATCGCAGTCGCGATGCCGAGAGCCGAAAGCGCATTGGCCATCAGGATCGCATCCTTCTGCGCCCCTCCGCCATCCAGCCCCCGCACCAGGAAGGCAAGGCGACCCGCAGCCGCGTTAGCCATACCGGACAAATTCGTTACCCTTCACCTCGGAGAGGATGTTAAGCGCTTCCTGATAGACCCTGTTCACACGCGCCCTGCGGCGTGTCTCAGATGCAAGACCTAGACGGAAAACACTAATTTTAGACGAATGGCGGACAAGGTGAGCGCGCACTCCGGCGAACGCGACGTATCGATCTACCTGGCCTGCCGGGCGCTGGCGGCCGTCATCAACGTCGTGTCCGTCGCGCTGTTCACGCGGCTGTCCAGCCCGGACCTCTATGGCCAGTATCTGATCGGCTTTTCCATCTGCTTCATCGTCTATAGTCTCACCGTGCAATGGGCCGTCTATGCGCATTTCGGCACCTTCCGGCAGGAGGCGGCGGATCGCTTCGCCCTGTCGCTGCTCTCCATTTCCGCCATCGCTCTGGCGCCTGCGCTTCTGGCGATCTGGGTGCTGGCCGCACTTTCGGTGATCGACAGCCACATCGCCTGGGGAAGTGCCGTGCTTTCGGCCTGCTTTACCCTGCATTTCGCCGGCACCGAAATCAGCCGCTCGCATCTGAAGCCGGGGCTGGTGGCGGTGGCGACCATTCTGCGCAGCCTGCTGTCGCTGGGGCTCGGCAGCGCGAGCCTGCTGCTGTTCCATGAGCCGGCAGCGCTTCTGGTGGCGGTGGGGCTCGGCTATGCGCTCGGCACCGTGCCGGTCTACCTGCATTTTGCCCGCACGCTCTGGCGCGAGGGCCTGCGCCAGCCGGTCGGTGCGGAAATCGCGGCCATGCTGCGCTATGGCTGGCCGCTGGCGATTGCCTTCGGCGCCTCGGCGGCGGCGATGAACATTGACCGCATCCTGCTCGAACATCACGCCGATGCCGCCACCGTGGCACCCTATGGCGCGGTGATGGACCTGATGAAGCAGACCTTTCTCGTTCTCGCCGAAGCGATCAGCGCCGGCTATGTCGCCCATGCCCGCATCCACATGATGCGTGGTGAGCGGGAGGCGGCGAACGCCGTGCTGCGGCGCGATTTCGTCTCGCAGGCCTTCGTCGTGGTGTTCGGCACGGTCGCCTTCCTCCTGCTCGGGCGGCTGGTGTTCAGCGTGGTGCTGGCGCCTGCCTATCTCGACATGGCGCTCGACGTGCTGCCGGCGCTTTTGATCGGCAATGCGCTTCTGGTGCTGCGCGCCCATTATTTCGGGCAGGTGATCTATCTTGGCGCGTCCTCGCTGATCGAACTCGCAGCCTCGGTGGTGATGATTGCCGCAGCCGCCTGCGCCGCGCTGCTGCTGATCGAGCCGATGGGCGCGCATGGGGCGGCGCTTGCCTTTGCCATCGGCCAGGCGGCGGCGCTCGTGGTCTACGTGGTGGGCGCACCGAAGGCGCTGCGCATGCCGGTGGACTGGCCGCGCGCCGCTCTGCTGGTCGGGCTCGGCGGGCTGATCCTCGCGGGCGGTTTCGAGGCGGAGGCACTGTTCGGTCCGGTCGCCGGCACCGCGCTTTCGGTGCTCGCCATCGGCGCTGCGAGCCTTGTCCTCGCCATCCGCTGGAACATCTTCAACCTGAGCGCCATGGCGCAGAAGCTCGCCTCACCGCTGCTTGGCCGTCTGGCGAAGCGCGGCCTCTAGGAAGCCGGCATAGAGCGTCAGCATGCGTTGCCGGCTGTGGTGGCGGCGGTGATCGGCGGCGTAGCGGTCGCGGATCTCGGCAGAGGGGAGGCACCCGAGCAGCGCGACAACCGCTGCGGCAAGCCCCGCCTCGTCGCCCACGGCATGAAAGCGGGTCATCGCGGCGTTTGCCGGCGCATCGCTTTTGGACAGAACCTCGCGCAGCACCGGCAGATCGGCAGCCACCAGCGGCAGCCCGGCCATGGCCGCCTCCACGCCCGCCAGCCCAAAGGTTTCCCAGACCGAGGGGAAGAGATAGAGCGTGGCGGCCGCGAAGAAATCGCCGAGATCGGCGCGTTTCAGCGGCCCGACCAGATGCAGGCGATGCTGCACGCCAAGCGTGGTGGCCAGCGTCTTCAGCGCCTGTTCCTCCGGCCCGTCGCCGGCAATCGCCAGATGCACCTCCGGCAGCCGCGCCAGCGCCCGAACCGCCGTGGCATGGTCCTTCTGATCCACCAGCCGGCCGGTGGCGACCAGCAGCGGCTCGCCGGCGGGAATGGCAAGGCGCCGCCGCCAGTCGATGCGGTGTGCGGCCGGCGGCAGCGGATCGACGCCGTGCGGAATGTCGACGAAGCGGGCGCGGTAGCGTGCCGGCCAGGCGGCAAAGGCGTCGCGGGTGGCATCCGAATTGACGATCATGTGCGTGTAGAGGCCGAGCGTGCCGAAGGCCCGGTCGAGACGCCGCCAGTGCGGGCGGATGCCCTCCGGCGAGGCGGTGTGATGCGCCGCCCGGACCGGCACCTTGCGCAGAAAGCCGAAGGCATTGCCGAAGATCGAGGCGGCCGCCTGATAGGTGAAGATGACGTGGTAGCGCCCGGCAAGGATATCGCGGGCAAGGGCCGCCATGTTGGCAAGCGTTGCAAGCCTGCCCGGCACCTCAACGGCGCGCTCTTCCACCAGATAGCCGCGCTCGCGCAGCCCCTCGCTGACCATGGAGACGAGCACGCGCACGCCGCCGAGCTTGTCATGCGTGACGAGTTGCAGAACCCGCGCGGGGGTTGCGGGGTCGATGGGGGGAATTGGCTCCGGCGCGGGGGCCGGCAGGGGCTCTGTCATGAAGGCTCGGATCGCAAGGGGCGTGACGCTTTCGCCAGCCGGGACCGGAAACGCCGGCGGCCCTGCTGCGGTTCCCCTCGTTCTATCCCGGCCTTTGCCAAGAAAGCGTTGAAGCCTCAGCTCGAAACGCCATCGGGCTTCGAGGATTTCAGCATGCCGCGATAGATGCCGGGCTCGGAGCCCTCGATCGGGGTGGCGCCGAAGCTGCGCTGGTAGAAGCTCTGCGGACCCGCACCGCCGATCACCGCATAGGCATAGCCGGCTTCGGCCATGCAGAGCAGCGTTTTCAGCAGCAGCGCCTGCCCGATGCCCTTGCCGCGCGCCGCTTCATCGACGCCCGTCGGGCCGAAGAAGCCGCGCATGGTGGCATCGTAGCAGGCAAAGCCCATCAGCTTTCCCTGCTGCACGGCAATCAGGCAGGAAACGGGGCTGCGCGTCAGCGCCACCGTCATCTCGCTGACCCAGCCCTTGCCGAAGCGCGGCGCGATCCACTCGCCGATGGCCGCAAGCTCCGGCGGCAGCGCCCGGCGGATTGTCACGCCCTGGTCTGCCATGCGCCGGTCGATCGCCGGATCGGGCTTCAGGTCGTAAAGCTTGACGAGCATGTCCATGGCGCGGTCCCCTCCTGCATCGCATCGCGGGCGCTCTGTCGCGGCCGCTCGCCCTGATGCAAGGCCTATACTGCCGGAGGCGATTTGGCCATGGTCCTAGCCGCTGGCCGCAGCGCCGGTCAGGATCCGCACCGGCACCGCCTTGGCCGCCGGCGTCTTCGACTGCACGTCGTGATGCGAGAGCGGGATCAGCGGGTTGAGTTCGGGATAATAGCCGCCGAGACAGCCATCCGGCAGATCGAAGGGCAGAACCTTCAGGCCACCGACGCGTCGCTCCCGTCCGTCCCCGGCATCCGAGGCGAGCGCCACCACCTGGCCTTCCGCAAGCCCGGCGCGGGCCATGTCGTCGGGGTTGATCAACAGCACGTCGCGCGTGCCCTCGATGCCGCGCAGCCGGTCGCTGTAGCCATAGATGGTGGTGTTGAACTGGTCGTTGCTGCGCAGCGTGATCAGCCGGTAGCGGCCCGGCCGGTCCTCGAAGCCGGTGGCGGAGAGTTCCTTTGGTACCGTGAACTCGGCCTTGCCGCTTTCGGTCTTCCAGATCCGCTCGCGGGCGCTGTTGCCGCGATAAAAGCCGCCCGGCGTGAACAGGCGCTCGTTGAAACCGCGGAATTCCTGCGGATAGGTCGCCTCGATCAGGTCACGCACCTTTCCGTAATCGCCGACCCATTCGTCCCAGCGCAGCTTCGGATTGGGGGCAAGCACCGCCTTGGCGATGCCGGCAACGATGGCGGGTTCGGAGAGCAGGTGTTCGCTCGCCGGCTTGCGGCGACCGACCGAGCCATGGATGCAACTGAACGTGTCCTCCATCGTCACCGTCTGCGGCCCGCCGGCCTGCCGGTCTTCCTCCGAACGGCCAAGGCAGGGCAGGAGATAGGCTGCGCGGCCCGGCACCAGATGGCTGCGGTTGAGCTTGGTGGCGATCTGCACCGTCAGCTCCAGCCGCTGCCAGGCCTCCGCCACCGCCTCCTGCTCGGGAATGGCGCGCAGAAAATTGCCGCCGAGGCCGATGAAGGCCTTCACCGTGCCGGCCAGCACGCCCTCGCAGGTTTCCACGGTGTTCAGGCCCTTTTCCATCGGCGGGGAGAAGCCGAACAGGCGGGAAAGCTTGTCCATCGGCACCAGTTCCGGCTTTTCCGAAATGCCGACGGTGCGCTGGCCCTGCACGTTGGAATGGCCGCGCACGGGCGAGATGCCGGTGCCGTCACGGCCGATATTGCCCTTCATCAGCAGCAGGTTGACCAGCATGGCGACATTGTCGAAGCCGTGCACCTGCTGTGTCAGTCCCATGCCGTAGATGCCGATCACCCGCTCGGCCTCGACATAGACCTCACCCGCCTCCCGCAGGGCCTCGCGCGTCAGGCCGGAATTGTCCTCGATCTCCTCCCAGGAGGTGGCGCGGATCTTGTCCGTGAAGGCTTCGAAATCATGGGTGTGGCGCGCGATGAAATCATGGTCCAGCACGCTTTCGCCGCGTGCCCTGGCCTCGTCCTCCCGGTCCAGCACATGCTTGCACAGGCCCATGATCGCGGCGATGTCGCCGCCGGCCTTCACCTGAAGGTAATGGCTGGAAATCGGCGTCTCGTGGCCGGTCAGCATCTCGGTCGGGCTCTGCGGGTTGATCATCGCGACCAGCCCCTTTTCCACGACTGGATTGAAGGTGACGATGCGGCAGCCGCGTTTCACCGCCTCCTGCAGCGGGTGCAGGAAGCGCGGGCTGTTCGAACCCGTGTTCTGGCCGAAGAAGAAGATCGCATCGCAGGCGGAAAAATCCTCGAAGACGGAGGTGCCGACCGAGGCGCCGATCACCTTCTTCAGGCTGACCGAGGTGGTCTCGTGGCACATGTTGGAACTGTCCGGCAGGTTGTTGGTGCCGTAGAGCCTAGCAAACAGCTGGTAGAGATAGGCGGTCTCCAGGCTGGCGCGGCCGGAGGTGTAGAGCACCGCCGATTGCGGATCGAGCCGCTTCAGATTGTCGCCGATGGCCGCGAAGGCCTCCACCCAGGAACAGGGCAGATAGCGGTCCGTCTCGCGGTCATAGCGCAGCGGATGGGTGAGGCGCCCCTGCTGCTCCAGATCGTGATCGCTCCAGCCCTTCAGTTCGCAGAGCGTATGGCCGGCGAAGAAATCCGGCGTGCAGCGCCGCGTCGTCAGCTCCCAGAGCGTCGCCTTGGCGCCGTTTTCGCAAAATTCCAGAGGGTTGTGGTGGGCAGGCTTCGTCCAGGCGCAGGACGTGCACATGAAGCCGCCCGGCTTGTTCTGGTGCGCCAGCGTGTCGAGCACGCCCGGTGCCGGTAATTCCTTGCCGAAGATGCGGGTGATGCCGCGCAGCGACCCCCAGCCCCCCGCCGGCCCATCATAATGCACGGTGTCTCGATCGGCCATGGCGCATCTCCCTGCGATGATTGCTCCACGGGCAACTCGGGAGGGCGGAGCAAGGTTCCGCAGGAGAGGGGGATTGGGGGATGCGGGGTCGGGCCTCGCCTTGTGGGGAGAGGCCGGCGAGGAGACCTTTGCCCGCGCGCCGGGCAGGCTTTCGATCCGGGAGCGGAGGCGTCACTCCGTCAGGAAGCGTTCCGCCAGACGCGCCCAGATGGCGGCACCGACGGGGATCGCCGCATCGTTGAAATCATAGCGCAGATTGTGCAGGAAGGCGGACGCCACCCCGTTGCCGAGCCGGAGGAAGGAGCCCGGCCTTTCCTCCAGCATATAGGCAAAGTCCTCGCTGCCGGGGATCAGCGGGCAGAGGCTGACCTTGTCCGGCCCCAGCAGATCTTCCACCACGCTCTTGAGGAAGGCGGTTTCGGCTTCGGAATTGACGACCACCGGCGTGCCGCGCCCGTAATCGATCTCGACGCTTGCGCCATGGCCTTCGGCGACGGAGGTGGCAAGTGCGGTGATGCGCGCCTGCAGCCGGTCGCGCACGCCGGCATTGAAGGAGCGGATGCTGAGCGCCATCGTCGCGGTCTCCGGAATGACATTCGCTGCCTCGCCGGCATGGATGGCGCCGACCGTTACCACGGCCGTCTCGGTCGGGTCGATGCTGCGCGAGACGACCGATTGCAGCGCCACCACCAGCATGCAGGCGACATAGACCGGATCGACGGCGAGATGCGGGCGCGAGGCATGGCCGCCCTTGCCGGTGATCGTGATGCGCGCCGTATCGGAGGCCGCCATGATCGGGCCGGAACGCAGCATCACGCGGCCCTCTTCCAGGCCCGGATGGTTGTGCAGGCCGAACACGGCATCGCAGGGAAAGCGCTGGAACAGGCCGTCGGCGATCATCCGCTGTGCGCCGCTTTTCCCGCTCGCCTCTTCCGCCGGCTGGAAGATCACGGTCAACGTGCCGGAAAAGCGTCGCGTGCGGGCGAGATAGTCTGCGGCGGCCAGCAGCATGGTGGTGTGGCCGTCATGGCCGCAGGCATGCATGACGCCTGGCACCGTGCTCGCATGCGCCAGCCCCGTTTCCTCGGTGATCGGCAGCGCATCCATGTCGGCGCGGATGCCGATGGATTTTTTCCCCGTGCCGACCGTCAGCCGGCCGACGACGCCATGGCCGCCGACGCCGCGCGTCACGTCAAAGCCCCAGCCTTCCAGCTTCTCCGCCACGAAGCGCGCCGTCTCCGCCTCTTCGTGCGACAGTTCGGGATGCTGGTGCAGGTGGCGGCGGATCGCGGTGAATTCGGCATGCGTCTCCTCGAAATCGGAGAGACGGGCCAGCGTATTGTCGTGCAGCATGGGGGTATCCGGTTGTTCGGGCAAGCGGGAGCATGGGGTTGCTCGCAGGTGAAGCGGCCAGCATAGACCGAGTGTTCGGCGGAAAGAAAGGCATTGGCGGGTGTATCGTGCCATTCCGGCGCTCCCGGCCTCTCTTGCGAAGCCTGCCGCTGCCGATGACGAGGGTGCTGAAAGGAGACCGCGCGTGACATCCACCGTGACGGCAAGGGGACAGGTGACCATTCCCAAGGAATTGCGCGACAGGCTGGGCCTGCAACCGGGCAGCCGCGTGGATGTTCGGGAAGGCCCTGACGGGGTATTGACGCTGACCCCGCTGGGAGCGCCCCAGTCTTCCATCGCACCGAGATTTGCCCTGCTGCGCGGCCATGCCGGTCAGGGTCTCTCGACCGGCCAGATTCTTGCGATGACCCGCTGAAATCCCCTCACGCCTGATGGGCGGCGAGCGGCACGACGGTGGCGGCGGCGCCGCCATCGTGGATGGCGCCATCCGGGACGATACCGGTGCCGGAGCGCACCACCACGGCATTGGAGGCAAGCGGCACGCCGGCCTCCTTGAAGGCGGCAAGCAGGCGCTTCATCGCCTCGCGCTTGATGATGCTGGGCTTGCCGGGACGCGCGGTGAACTTGAAGCGGATCACCATCGAGGTTTCGTTGACGTCGAAGATGCCCTGCATCTTCACCGGCACCAGGAAATCCTCGCCGAATTCGGGATGGGTCAGCAGCGACTGCCCGACCTTCTTGGCAGTCTTGCGGATTACCTCCACATCGGCGTCGCGGTCGAAGCGCAGGTTGAACTTCGTGGTGCCCCAGTCGCGGCTGTAATTGGTGACGGAATTGATCTGGCCGAAGGGGATGGTGTGGATCGGGCCGTTGTGGTGGCGAAGCCTCAGCGAGCGCAGCGAGATCTGTTCGACGGTGCCCATCAGCTTGCCGGTATCGATGTATTCGCCGATGCGGAAGGCATCCTCGGCGAGGAAGAAGATGCCCGACACCACATCCTTCACCAGCGTCTGCGAGCCGAAGGAAAGCGCAAGGCCCAGCACGCCGAAGCCGGCGAGCAGCGGCGCGACATCGATGCCGGCCGAGGAGACGACGACAAGACCGGCGATCGCGATCACACCGCCGAGGATGAGGTTGCGCACGACAGGAAGAACCGTGGTCAGGCGGCTCGTCTCGCGCGGCTGGTCGTCCTCCGTGCCGGGCATGATGACGGCGGCGGTCGGTGCGATTGCCTCGAAATAGCGCATCAGGAAGGCGCACAGGCTCCAGCTGACGATGAGGGCAAGGCTGATCCGCTCCAGCCACAGCAGCCAGCCGGTCACCAGCGTCGAGGCGCCCATCATCAGGGGTTGCCACATGTCGACGATGAGGTGCAGCCCGGTCAGCCAGATCGCGCCGGCGAGCGGGGCTCTCAGGCTCCACAGGATGACCGAGGGCAGGCCGGGGCCGTAGGTACGTTCCCGCTTGCGGGCGAAATGGCCGAGCAGCGAGACGATCGCCATGTCGAGGATTGGGATCATGATGATCAGGAACTGGGTGATGCCGGCTGCCCGCGCCCAGACGGTGTTCTGCGAGGTGCCGGCGACGAGCAGGCCCGCCAGCCAGATCAGCACCGCCGAGACGATGTAGAAATCCGCGAGCGCGGTCCCAACCGCACGGCGGAACGGTGTGTCATCCTGTCCGGCGAAGACGCGGGCGATATCCTGCCGGCCGGCGATGAACCACCACAGCTTGAAGATGGTCAGCACCGTGCTGGAGAGAAACAGCCAGCTGTCGGCGGCGGTCGGCTCCAGCATGCGGATATCGGCCAGCCGCACGCTGTTGCCGATGAAGGCATTCAGCGTCCCGTAGATGGTCAGCATGGCGAAATGCCAGTGGGGCCGGTTGATCGGGATCAGTGGCCGGTATCCCTCGAGCGGCGGCCGGAAGGCCAGCCTGCCGATTGCCATGTAGATGAGGACGCCCGCGCCGCAGGAAATCAGCGCCATGCCGACCTGATGTGAAAACATGCCGCGCGTCAGAAGCTGGCGCAGCACCGCATGCGCGACCGACAGGTAGACGACGATGCCGGCCAGATCGAACAGCAGCAGCGTGATGCCCCGCCAGGCCGGCTTTGCCGGCACATGCGACAGAACCGCGGCTGTCAGCAGCCGCCGCAACAGCAGCGCAAGGGCAAGCCCCACGCCCCCGGCCAGCAGTGCCGAAAGAAGCGCATCAGCCGGACCGTGATTGTCGCCCCGCAGCGTATGCCAGCTGGAGCGGAAGGCCGCGGGCAGGCCGGCAAGGCCGTCGATGGAGCGCTGCGAGCCCTGGGCGAGCGCGTTCCACACATCGGCGACCATCCACATGTCGTTCATTGCCACCACAGGCATGCCGGTATCCTCGGTCGAGGCGCCCGAGGCTGCTGCGGGTGCGGTGGCGGGCGCATGGGCCTTGGCGGGGGCGGCAGCGGGGGGCGCCGGGGCGGTGGCCGAAGCGGCCGGACTTGCGGCCGGAATTGCAGGCGGCAGCGCAGCGCCCGGGGCGGCACCGGTGGCAAATTCCACCTGCACGGGCCGGCCGCCCGCCGCCTTCATTGCGGCGGCGATATCCGCTTCGCTCTGTCCGGGCTGCAGGCGGATGATCACCGGCGTCTCGTCGGCCAGGGCTGGCTTGCCGGCCGTCGTCTCGAACAGAAGGGTGGCAAGGCAGAGTATCGCCGAAAGGCGGCAGAGGGCGAGGAGGAAACGCAATGGCGTCATCTGCTTGGGTTCCAAGGGCATGCGCCCGGCCATGATTGCGGCAGGAGGCGGCTACTGTGACGAACGCCGTCCCTGTCGTCTGGCGCGGATCATGCCTCACAAGCCGCGCGCTTGGCAACGGCGGGTTTCGCCTGGGATCAATAGCCGCGGCCGCGATCCACGGTGGCCGGCAGCGCCCCGTTGCGGCGCCAGCCAGCGATGTTGGCCGCAACGATCTTCGCGGCCGTCGCCGGCGTGGTCGGCGCGGAAATATGCGGCAGCACGGTCACCTTCGGATGCGACCAGAAGGGCGAGGCTTCCGGCAGCGGCTCCACCTCGAACACGTCGAGCACGGCATGGTCCAGGTGGCCGCTGTCGAGTGCGGCGATCAGGTCATCGGCTACCACAACGGCGCCGCGGGCGAAATTGATGAGCGAGGCTCCCTCGGGCATGCGCGCCAGCCGCTCTGCATTCAGCAGGCCGCGCGTTTCGGCCGTCAGCGGCAGCAGGCAGACGACGATGTCGCTGGCCGCGAGAAGCGTGTCGAGGCCCGCTTCGCCATGATGGGTGGTGATTTCGGGCATGTCCTTCGGCGTGCGGCTCCAGCCTTCGACGCGAAAGCCCGCCTCGATGAGGCGGGCCGCGCTCAGGCTGCCAAGCGCGCCAAGACCCAGCAGCCCGACGGAGACTTCCGCCGGATGGCGATAGTCGCGCTGGATCCAGCGGCGCTCGCTCTGGGCCTTGCGATAGGCCGGCATGTCGCGCTGCAGGTAGAAGGTCCAGGCCAGCACCGCCTCGGCCATCACCCGCGACAGTTCCGGATCGACGAGGCGCACGATGGGCGGCGCGGTGACGCCGAGTTCCATCACCAGCCGCTCGACGCCGGCCCATAGGCTGTGGATGAAGGAGAGGCCGGGCAGCGCCGCGACATCGGCCGGGTCCGGATTGGCGACGATGGCGATTTCGGCCAGCCGCCGTTCCTCCTGCATCAGCTCGCGGAAGGGCAGGATGCGCTCCTCCGGCATGGTCCGCCGCAACACCTCCAGCCAGTCCTGTTCTTCTTCGGGCGAGAGGCGGGTGACGAAGGCAATCGGCGGCAGCATGGCCAGAATCTCCGGTATGGGCTTGTGCGCCTTGTGCGTCCGCTCCGTTGAGGCGTCAAGCCGAAAGCGAGCGGGCAGCAGGGCTGGCCATCGGCTTTCCCTTGGCTCCGCAGGCAGGCAGGAACAGACCCGACGGATCGGGCGCAGGTGCCCAAGCTTGTAAGGGGAGACGCACGAAAATGCGACCACCCGCCGGTTGCTTCGCCAGATCCGCAGCCGGTACCGGCCTTGCTTGCGATCGACATCCCGTTTGACGGATGCGCCGGGCGGGACCATAACCCGATCCGACGCAAAGATTCGGCTGGAGGCGCAGCATGTCCCGCATTGTCCATCTCAACGGCGCATGGGTCGCGGAAGCCGAGGCGAAAGTCTCCGTCTTCGACCGCGGCTTCCTGTTTGCCGATGCGATCTACGAAGTGACGGCGGTGATCGGCGGCAAACTGATCGATTATGCCGGCCACGTGGCGCGGCTGAAGCGCTCGCTCGATGCGCTCGGCATCCCCGCGCCGGTATCCGACGAGACGCTTCTGTCGCTGCATCGCGAGATCATGGCCCGTAACGATCTGACCGAAGGGCTGATCTACCTGCAGATTTCGCGCGGGGCGGAAGACCGCGATTTCCTGTTCTCTTCCGATCTCGCGCCGACCTTCGTGATGTTCACGCAGAAGAAGCCGGTGCTCGGCAATCCGAAATGGGAGAGCGGCATTTCCGTCATCACCTGGCCGGAAGGACGCTGGGTGAACCGCCAGATCAAGACGGTACAGCTTCTCTATTCCTCGCTGGCCAAGATGGAAGCGAAGAAGGCAGGCGCCGACGACGTGTTTCTGGTGGAGGACGGGCTGGTGACGGAGGCAAGCTCGGCCAATGCCCATATCGTCACCGCCGGGGGCGTGCTGGTGACGCGTCCGCTGTCCAACGCGCTGCTGCACGGCATCACGCGCGGCTCGGTGCTGGATCTCGCCGCCCGCGCCGGCCTCGCCGTCGAGGAACGCGCCTTCTCGCCCGAGGAGGCGAAGGGGGCGGCGGAGGCCTTCATCACCTCGGCTTCCGCCTTCGTAATGCCGGTCGTTGCAATCGACGGCAAGCCGGTGGGCGATGGCCGTCCGGGGCCTGTGTCGACGCGGTTGCGCGAGATCTATATCGAGGATCGCCTCGCCTCGGCGATCTGAGTTTTTGCCGGAGCCGCAGTCGCGATTGCCCACAGATCTCCCCAGTCTTTGGGGAGGGGCCGCACTCTATCTCTCTAAGTCCCGCCCCCGCGCTCGTAGAGCCGGCGCAGCAGGCGGATCAGTTCCTCCCGTTCGTGCTCCGATATCACCGAGAGAAAGCGTTCCTCGTGCCGGTCGATGATGCCGTGCACGGTGTTCAGCGTTTCTTCGCCGAGCGCCGAAAGGCGGATTTCCTGCCGGCGGCGGTCGATTTCGGAGGCGCGGCGTTCGATGAGGTCCCGGCCGAGCAGCCGCTTGACCATGCCCATCATGGTGGCGCGGTCCATGGAGAGCGCATTGGCGATCTCCACCTGCGAAGCGCCGGGATTGGTGGCGATCAGTTCCAGCGCGGCCAGCTGCTTCTGCGTCAGGTCGAAATCGCTCATGGCTGCCACGAAATCGCGGTAGAGTGCCAGATGCGCCATGCGCAGGTGATACCCCACCAGCTTCTTCAGCCAGGTGCGCTCCAGCCCGTCGCCGTCCGCTGCCGTGTCCGGGGGGATCCCCTTTCCATCCATCGAATCGTCCCTGATCTCTCTTTGCCTATCAGGCATGCCGGAGGCGGCCATGGCAAGACCGGCGGCAAAGTGCCTGCCGACGTGCTTAATACGCAAACCGTCGATGTCAGAAGCGCTCTTGCCAAATGACAGGCAAAATCGTATGCATTGCATACTAATTGGTCGTGGGGGCGATCAGCAGGAGGAGGCCTTGAGGATGCATGCAACTGAAGTGGATATGGCCGGCTTTGCGCTCGGCAATTCCTTTACGCTGGTGGCCGAGGATCCGGTGGGATACCGGGCCCGCGTCTCGCCCGGCCACATCGCCACCCGTCTGCTGAACGACGGTGCGACGCTGACCTATGCGCAACTCGACGACCGCATCGCCCGCTGTGCCGCCTTTCTCTACGCTGCCTTCCAGGCGCGCGGCGAAGGGTTTCGCGTGGCAGGGCTCGGGCGCAACAGCGTCGATCTTCTGGTGCTGGCCTTTGCCTGCCAGCGCATCCGTGCGATCTTCGTGCCGTTGAACTGGCGGCTCGGCGTGGCGGAACTCGCCGGCATCGTCGCCGATTGCGCGCCGGAACTGGTGGTCTACGAGGCGGAGTTCCAGGCCGCCGCAGAGACACTGCGCGAGGGCCGTCCCGGCCTTTCGATCATGCCCTATGCCGGCGCGCCGGAAAGTCTCGATCAGGCGCTGGCCGACACCGCGCCGATGCAGCGCCTGAAGGGCGACCCGGACAAGCCGGCGATCCTCCTCTACACCTCCGGCACCACGGGTGCGCCGAAGGGCGTGATCCTGACGCGGCGCAACCTCTTCTATTCGGCGGTCAACTTCTCCTTCGTCGGCGAGGTGGTACCGGGTTCCGTGACCTTCTGCGACCTGCCCTTCTTCCACACCATCGGCCTTGTGGCGATTGCCCGCACCACGCTGATGATGGGGGGCACACTGGTGATTGCCGACCGCTTCGTGCCGGAACGGACCATCAACTGCCTCAATGACGATTCGATCGGCGTGACGCATTATTTCGCCGTGCCGCAGATGGCGACCATCCTGCGCGACCAGCCGGGCTATTCGCCGGAGCGGATGGCACGGCTGAAGGCGATCTTCATCGGTGGCGCGCCGCTGCCGCCGCCTTTGGTCGATGCCTATCTCAAGGATGGTGTGGCGCTGGTCAACGGCTACGGCATGAGCGAGGCGGGCACGGTGATGCACATGCCGCTCGACGAGACCGAGATCGCCCGTCGCCACGGCAGCGTCGGCTTTCCGGCCCCGCTGATCGAGGTGCGCATCTGCGATGAGGCCGGGCACGATTGCGAGACGGGCGCCGTCGGCGAATTGTGGATCCGCGGCCCCTCCGTCTCGCCGGGCTACTGGCAGAAGCCGGAGCAGACCGCCGCCGCCTTCGTGGACGGCTGGTTCCGCACCGGCGACATGGTGCGCTGCGACGAGGACGGTTTCCACGTGATCGCCGACCGGCTGAAGGACATGTATATTTCCGGCGGCGAGAATGTCTATCCGGCCGAGGTGGAAGCGGCGATCCTCAGCCATCCGGCCGTGGCCGAAGTTGCCGTGATCGGCGTGGCCGATGCCCGCTGGGGCGAGGTGGGGGTGGCCTTCATCGTGCGGCGCCCGGATGCCGTGCTGGATGCCGAGACGATCAAGGCCCATTGCGGCGAACGGCTGGCCGCCTACAAGCGCCCGACCCACGTGATCTTCATGGATGCGATCCCCCGCAATGCCGGCGGCAAGCCGCTGAAGCCCGTGTTGCGGGCCGATTGGGCTGCCCGCTCTGCCGCCTGACACGGTGTCGGTTTTTGCGCAGGAAGGAACGCCGTCTTCCTGCGAGAAGCCCGCATTAATACTTGATGGATGCATTCATATTTAGTAGTCCCCCATGCCGGAGGGTCCGTGCCGGATCCGGTCAGATGGTGGGAGATGGAGATGAATGCGTCCGCAACACCCGGCCTTGCTGTTGCAACGGCAGCCGCCGGTGATCGTGACCGGCCGGCGCTCGGCGCCGAGGGGCTTTCCTTCTCCGTCGATGGGCGCGATCTGCTGAAGGATGTGACGATCCGCTTCCGGCCCGGCGAAATGGCGGGGCTGGTGGGCCATAATGGCTCCGGCAAGTCGACGCTGCTCAAACTTCTCGCCCGCCAGCAACTGCCGAGTCGCGGCCTCGTGCGCTATGGCGGGCAGCCGGTCACCGTACTCGGCGCCCAGGATTTTGCCCGCAGGATCGCCTATCTGCCGCAGGACGTGACGGCCGCCCATGCCATGACGGTGCGTGAACTGGTGGCCTGCGGCCGCTATCCCTGGCATGGCGCGCTCGGTCGCTTCTCGGCGCTCGACCGGCAGAAGGTGGAGGAGGCCCTGGCGCTGACCCATCTGGAGCCGATGGCCGACCGGCTGGTCGATACCCTGTCCGGCGGCGAGCGCCAGCGCGCCTGGATCGCCATGCTGATGGCGCAGGATACCGAATGCCTGCTGCTCGACGAGCCGACCTCGGCGCTCGACATCGCTCACCAGATGGAGGTGCTGGCGCTGGTACGCCGCCTGTCGCGCGACAAGGGCCTGAGCGTCGTCATCGTGCTGCACGACATCAACATGGCCGGCCGTTTCTGTGACCGGCTCTATGCGCTGAAGGCTGGCGAACTGATCGCCGAAGGCCGCCCGGACGAGATGATGACACCGGACAACCTGCAGCACATCTACGGCATCGCCATGAATGTCACCCGCCATCCGGGGCTCGACATCCCGCTCGCCTATGTCTGCTGAGCCGATGCCCCGGATGTTCGCTCGGCGCGATGCGCTGCGGCTGGCTGCCGGCGCGCTGGTCGGCCCGCTGCTGGTCGGCCCCGGCTATGCCGATGCATTGAAGGCCGGCGGGCCGACGCGCATCGCCAGCCTCGATTACGGCCTTGCCTCCACGCTGCTGTCGCTCGGCCTGACGCCGGTTGCCATCGCCGCCCGCGACGACTGGGACAAATGGGTGGTGGAGCCGCCGCTGCCGGCCGGCATTGCCGATCTCGGCGCCTCCTGGGAAATCAATTTCGAGGTGCTGACCAGCCTGAAGCCGGACCTGATCCTCACCACGCCCTACAATGCGGCGCTGACGCCACGGCTCGAAGCCGTCGCGCCGACGCTGAGCCTCGGCGTCTATACCGCCGATGGCGGCGATGTGCTGCCGAAGGCGGTGGCGGCGACCAGGGGGCTGGCGGAAGGTGTCGGTCGCGTGGCGGAGGGCGAGGCGCTGATTGCCCGCACGGAGGCCTTTTTCGATGCCTGCCGGGCGCGGCTGGCGCGGGTTGCGCCGCCGCCGCTGGCGCTGATCAATTTCCTCGATGCCCGCCATGCGCGCATCTATACCGCGCCCGGCCTCTATCACAATGTGCTGGAGCGGATCGGCCTCACCAATGCCTGGGCGAAGCCCGGCAATTTCTGGGGCTTCGAGACCATCGGCATCGAGCGCCTGGCGGAGATCGGCGACGAACGCGCCCGGCTGATCGCCTTCGAACCGGTGCCGGCGGATGTGCTGCCGAAGCTTGCGCTAAGCCCGCTCTGGCAGGCGCTGCCGCTTGCCCGGCCCGGCCATTTTTCCGTGCTGCCGGGCTCGCTGATGTTCGGCATGCTGAATGATGCCGTGCGCTTTGCCCGCATCCTCACCGACCATCTGGAGCAGACGGCATGACGAAACGCCCGGGCACGCCACAGGCGATCAGCCCCGCCCCCGGCGGGATAGGCACGGCCGGACCGTGCGCAACGGCGGCCGGGGACGCCGCTGCCGGAGAGGTCTCCTTGTCCGGGGCGGCGGAACGTCCCGCTGTGACCGGTTCGGCGCGGGCTGTTTTCCCGCAGGCGTTCCGGGCCCATGCCGGGCCGGCGGCGGTGGTTGCGGTGCTGATGGGCCTTGCGCTGCTGCTCGCCTTCCGGCAGGCGGCCCCCATCCTGGCCGCGCCGCAGCCGGCGCCGGATGCGGCGTCTGCCATGGCCGCCACGCTGTTTTTCTTCTCCACCTTGCCGCGCATGGCAACGGCGCTGCTGGCCGGCGCGTGCCTGGCGCTCTCCGGCGCGCTGTTCCAGCTGGTGCTGCGCAATCCGCTGGCGTCGCCCACCACGCTCGGCATTTCGGCCGGCGCCAATCTGGCGCTGGTGGCGGCCATGCTGTTCATGCCGGGCCTGCTCGGTTTCGGGCGGGATCTGGTGGCGCTGACGGGCAGCCTGCTGGCGGCCGGTCTCGTCTTCCTGATGGGGGCGCGGCACCAGTTCTCGCCCTTCTCGCTCGTGATGTCCGGCCTCGTCGTCAGCCTGTGGTGCGGGGCGCTGGCCGCCGTGCTGACGCTGCTGAACGACCGCTATCTCGAAAGCCTGTTCATCTGGGGCGCCGGCTCGCTCTCGCAGCAGAGCTGGACCATTCCGCTGTCGCTCTTGCCGAAACTCGGGCTTGCCGGTCTTCTGGTCGTGCTGCTGCTGCGTCCGCTCTTCCTCAACGAGCTGGGAGAGGCCGGCGCAAAGGCGCTTGGCCTTCGCATGGCGGAGCTCAGGCTCGCGGCGATTGTGATTGCCGTGGCGCTTGCCGCCTTCGTGACGAGCGCCGTCGGCGTGATCGGTTTCATCGGGCTTGTGGCGCCGACCATTGCCCGGCTGGCCGGCACGCGGCGTCCCGGTGCCCAGCTGTTCTGGTCGACGCTGATCGGGGCGGGGCTGCTCTTTCTCACCGATACGGCGCTGATGGCGCTGGCCGGGCAGATCGCCGATTTCCTGCCGACCGGCGCGGTGACGGCGATTTTCGGCTCGCCGCTGCTGCTGATCCTGCTGCCGAGGCTCAAGACCCGTCACCGGGTGATGCAGGCGCCGGCGGCCGGGCGCCGGGTCGCGGCCGTTTTTGCCGGCAGCCGCGGCGGTGCCGCGCTGCGGGTGATCCTGCCCGTGGCCATGCTGGTGCTGCTGCTGGCCGTTTTCTTCGGCCGCAGCCCGGACATGAGTTTCCGCCTGATGCCGCCGGCGCTTTTCGGCGATCTCCTGTCGCTGCGCCTGCCACGCATCTTGGCCGCCTTTGCCGCCGGCATGATGCTGGCGGCGGCCGGCAGCATTCTGCAGCGGCTGACCGGCAACGAAATGGCAAGCCCGGAAGTGCTGGGCATCAGCGCCGGCGCAACGCTCGGGGTGGCGGTTGCCGTCTTCGTCATTGCAGCACCCGGCCTGTTCACCCAGCTCGGCTTTTCCGCGCTCGGCGCCTTTGCGGTGCTGGCCATCATCGTGCTGACTGCGTCCCGCTCCGGCCTTCAGCCGGAACGCGTGCTGCTGGCCGGCATTGCGCTCGGCGCGATGGTGGATGCGGTGGTGGGCGTGATCGGCGCGACCGGCGATCCGCGCGCTATCTTCCTGCTGCGCTGGATGAGCGGCTCCACCTATGGCGTAACGCTGGAGGGGGCGATGCTGGCCGGGCTTGCCGCCGCGCTGCTGCTGAGCCTGACTGCGCTTTGCCGCCGCTGGCTGGATCTTCTGCCGCTCGGCGCCTCGGCCGCAAGCGCCATCGGCGTGCCGCTGCGCCAGGCAAGGCTTGCCCTGATGGGGCTTGCCGGGCTGTTGAGCGCGGCCGCGACCATGAGCGTCGGCCCCCTGAGCTTCGTCGGCCTGATGGCGCCGCATCTCGCCCGCCAGCTCGGCTTCACCCGCGCCGCGCCGCAGCTTCTCGCCGCCTGCCTGTTCGGCGGCCTGCTGATGGTTGCCGCCGACTGGATCGGCCGCAGCGCCGTCTACCCCTACGAAATCCCCGCCGGCCTCGTCTCCGCGCTGATCGGCGCGCCGTTTTTGATCGTGCTGATGCGACGGGGGCGGTAAGGGGAAAGGCGCATTCGGAACGCGCCGGAAACGTTCAGCGGCTCGTGAAAACAGGCGGCGGACGAGACGGGAGCCCCCGCATCATCCGCCCTTCATCACTCGCAGGCGACTGCCCGTCCGGTGGCCGGGGTCAAAAATTGACCGTGAGCCCGACCTTGACGGCATTGTCGTGCGCCCCTCCGGCGAAGCGGCCGCTATAGTTTGCGGAAAGCACTGCGTTCGGACCGAGGTGATAGTCGAGCCCGGCGCGGATCAGCCCGCTGTTGCGGGCCAGCGGCACGCCGGCCACCGCAAAATCCTGGGACCCGGAGGCAAACCGCGCCGTGGAGACCGGGGTCACGTCATCGAAGGCATGCTGCCAGGCGAGGCTGAGGCTGGGGCTGATCGTGACCCCCGGCGCCAGCGTTACCTGGCTGCCAAGCCGCACGCCGATGCTGGAAAACAGCGTGTCCATGTCCTGCGTGCTGACCGAGAGCGCGGATGTCGATCCGGTTTCCGTCAGGTCACGGGTGGCAAGATGGACATAGGCAAGGCCCGCAAAGGGCTCCAGCGTCATGTCGTCCATGTGGACCGTGTAGCCTGCCTCGCCAAACACCTGCGTCGTTGCGGCGTCATAACCCGCGCTGTTGACACCGCTATAGCCGTCGAATGCCACGGCGCGGCGCATGTCGGCATCGTGCCATGTATAGCTGATGCCGGTTTTCAGGTTGAGGTCGCCATAGCGCGCGCCGGCATAGGCGCCGATGTCGTAATTGTCGCTCGTGCCGGAACTGTTGCGGCCGTCAACATCGAAGGTGGTTCGGCTGTATCCGGCCACCAGGCCGGCGCGCCAGGTGTCATCTAGGGCCACATCGAGGCCGCCGAAGAGGCCGCCGATGGTGCTGGCTGTGCTTGCCGCATTGCCATTGCCCGAGGCATTGGCCCAGGCACCGAACCCTTGCATCCACAGCGTTGGCGCAAGCTCCGGCGAGAGCGCCGCGGTGGCGGGGCCGGAGGCAGCACTTTCCGGGGTCAGCGCCTGTGCGAGCCGTGCATTCACCGCATCGCGCAGATAGCTCGACTGCTGCAGCATCACGCCGCTGGCGGAGGCATAGGCTTCGCCCGACAGGCTGTCGAAGGCGGCCGGTGCCGCACCGGTGGCAAGGTTGGCAAGGGCATAATAGACGGGATTGCTCCAGCCCAGCGGATCGGCGGCGCCCGCCAGCGCGCGCTGGTTGGCGGTCTCGGCCTGGCTGGCGAAGCTGATGTCGTTGCGGAACAGCGTCAGGTAGACGTCGTTGGCGTCATAGCTGAGCTGCGGCGTCAGGAAGGCGAGGTTGGAGGTGACATCGGAGAAGGTGCCGGTGACGCCGCCGTTCGCCTGAAGGATCGTGACCCTCGTCATCGGATTGTAGCTGCTGGGACTTGCATTCACTGCCACCGTTCCGCCGAGGATGCTGGCGGTGCCCGTGGCGGTGATCAGGTCGTGCGCACCGGCGGCGGTCACATCGACATCATAGGTGGAGCCCGCCAGGAAGGTGACATTGCCGGCAACCGTCAGCGTGCCCGGTGAATAGCCGGGGGCGGCGGTGCCGCCGGAGGCCACCGTCAGCCCGCCGATGGTTCCACTGCCGCCGATCCGGCCGCCGCTTTCGATGGTATAGGCAGAGCCGGATACGGCCCCCGACGAGAGCACGAAGTCGGAATCCGAAACAGTGATCTCGCCATCATAGCCACTCGCACCGGTGAAGTTGACCGTGGAGCCGCCGACGATGATGACGGCGCCCGAGCCGGTAATGGTGCCCGGAAAATCATAGGTTCCGGCGCGATCGAAAACGAGGGTGGCATTGTTCACGACATCGCCGACAATCGAACCGGTTGTGCCGTCATTGCCGATCTGCAGCGTGCCCTCCGAGATGGTGGTGCCGCCCGTATAGGTGCTGTCGCCCGTCAGGATGAGGGTGCCGGTGCCGGTCTTGGTGAGCGAGCCGGTGCCGGAAATGACGCCCGCATAGGTAAGGGTATCGGACCGGTCGACGATCAGCTGGCCATTGTTGACGATGTCGCCGAGAACCGACCCGCTGGTTCCGCCATTGCCGAGTTGCAGCGTGGCGCCGCCGTTGATCGTCGTGCCGCCGGTATATTGCTGGTCCTTCACGAAGACGATCGTGCCGTTGCCATTGCCCGGATCGGAGGAATTCTTGATGATGACGCTGCCGGGTACGCTGGAATCGGTCAGAACGCCGGGGAGGGTGAGGAAACCTGCAAACCCTGTTTCGCCATCGGAGAAATTATAGTTCAGCGTAAAACCTTCGCCGATCTGGGCGACGCTTTCCATGGTCAGGCCAGTTGCCTTGCCGGTCACCGTCACGCTGTCGGTTCTCAAGGCAAAGCTCAGGCTGTTCGCTCCCGGGCCGGTCAAGCTGTTTGTTGTCTCAGTGCCAGAGACCGTCAGCTTTGCGGCTTCGCCGCTGTCCGATGTTCCGTAGAGTTCGAACGAATACTTATTTGATTGCGGGGAAACGAGGACTTTCCCGAGACGATCGAAGGTATAGGTTGACGTGCCTGCCTTTCCGTCCGCGTCTATCGAGGGAACAGTCAGGATATAGGTCACCGGCGATACGGTTTTCCCGTCAGGATCTGTCAGTCCCTGCTGGCTGGCCGGCGCAAGCAAGCTGGTCGGGCCGCTCAGAAAACTGGTTCCAGACGCCTGATATGTCTCACCCTGAAATGATGTGTACAGGTTGGATTGCGAAAAACCGCCCATAGAGGTGCCGTTTTGGGCAATGGAGCCTCTGGCGACAAATCCAAATGTATCCAAGGTGGTATCCGCAAAAGCGGTCGAGGCGGTGAGAGCCGTGCTTGCGATCAAAATAAATCCGAATAACCTTCTGTCTTTGTGAATATAGGTCATGGTGTCTACGGAAGCCTTCATTTTCAAGGAAGGTTTTTGACGATTAATATTTTATAATATGCGATCACATCAATTAAATTTAATATTTTCATTATTTAATTTCAATATCGATAATACGTTGAGTTTTTGGGGTTTGTTATCTATCTGTAGATGTATGGTATTCGATTTATGAAATCTTGTCGGGCCGAGATGTAAGCGTTTGCTCTTCTTCAAGGGGCGGCTTCTTTTAAGAGCATCGACGACCCCAGCGCTCGTCTTAATGTCCAGCGACAGCAATTTTGGCGAAAGCGGCCCGATCTTGCTGGAATTGCGTCACAACAAAAGTCAGAGAGCTGCTTCGCAACTCTCATCTTCGCTGGAATGGTTGTGCCGGCAGCCTAGGCCAACGCGGATTGTTTTATGCTGGATTCTGATAAGAGGGCAGGACGACGGCCTTGCGCCTGAGGTCCGGCCCCAATTCCGAGCCCCCAAAGAAAGCCTCACAGCCCGCAGCGCCCTTCCTTGACCGGGCAGATTGCGCCGCATCCGCCAATGGTGGGGATGGCGTAGCGCAGGCAGCAGATGCGGCGGTGGCCGGCATAGGCGCCTGTCTCGTCCAATTCCACGCGGATTAGGCGGGCAAGCGGGTTTTTCCAGCCGTCCGGCCAGGTCGGGCTTTCGGTCAGCAGGCGGCCTTCGGCGGCAAGGGTTTCGCCGGCGTGGCGGCCGGCCTCGTACGCGGCCCAGCTGAGATAGGCCGAGGCGTTGTTCCACAGCGTCTTGCGGCCAAGGCCGGTGTGGCGGGCGATGGCGGCAAACAGCGGGTCGAGATTGTCGCGAATGGCGGGCGCAAGGCCGGCAAACACGTTTGCGGTCTCATCCACGTGGCCGAGATGGGGCAGGAGGAAGCCGCGCGGGCCGCCGCTTTGCCGGTCCATAAGCAGGCTTGCCTCGCCAAGCGAAAGCGGCAGGATGCGCCGCAGTTCCAGGAAGGCAAGGCTCGCGCCGATCATCAGGCTGCTTGCATAATAGAGCGACCAGAGCGAGGCGATGGCCCGCCTGTCGGTCCCGGCGGGCAGGGGGCTTGCGAAACGGTCGAGCAGGCGGTCCAGCGTGGCAGGTTCCGTCAGCTCGACGAGCGGCAGGCTCTCGCAATCTTCCGGCACCACCGTCAGGTGGCTGCCGCGGCAGAATGCGGCATAACGGTCGCCGGTCCGGGCGATCAGCAGATCGCCAAGATCCTGAACGGGCATGTGCGGCGCCGCATCGGGTTGCGCCGCAGGCGCTGTCTCGCAGAGGTCCATGCCCCTCCTACCAGGTGTACTTGACGCTGGCGAGCACGCTGCGGCGATCGCCGAAATAGCAGCTGCCGTAATAGCAGGTGGTGACATACTCCTTATCGAACAGGTTCTTTGCTGTCACCTGTAAGTTGAGATTATCAGTCACCTTATAAAGGGCCGAGAGATCGAAGAGCGCGTAATCGGCGACTTTCACGGTGTTTTCGCGGTCGCCATAGCTTGCGCCGACATAGCGCACGCCGCCGCCAAGCGTGATGTCACCGCGCACGCCATTGCCCGGCAGCGTGTAGGATGCCCAGGCGGAGGCGATGTGCCTGGGCACCCGCTCCGGCCGGTTGCCGATCAGAGCGGCATTGTCGTCGCCGGTGATTTCGGCATCCCAGTAGGAATAGGCGAGCGTCATGTTCCAGCGCTCGGACAGCTCGAACTTGCCCTCCAGCTCGATGCCGCGCACCGTCACTTCGCCGGTCTGGCGCGTCTCGGTGGGTGAGATCGTGGTCGGCACATTGGTCTGGCTCAGATCGAAGACGGCGAGCGAGAACAGGCCGTTGAACCCTTCCGGCTGGTATTTCACGCCGAATTCCACCTGCTCGCCCTCCTGCGGCTTCAGGCTGGCGCTGGTGCCGTAATTGACCGTCGGCGCCACCAGCGGCTGGAAGGAGGTGGAATAATTGGCATAGGCCGAAAGCGCCGGCGTCGCCTTGTAGGTGAGCCCGATGCGCTTGGTGAAGGCGTTTTCCGTGGTGTCGTCGGCGGTGCCGGTCAGCAGGTAGTCGGCGCGGGTGTTGACATGGTCATAGCGCCCGCCGAGCGTCAGGATCCAGCGGTCGTCCAGCGTCAGCTCTTCCTGCGCATAGAGGCCGAGCGCCTTCTGCTTCACCTTCCAGTCCACGTAAGGGCCGAGCGTGATGCAGGAGAGGCCGCAATAGACGGGGTTGAAGATGTCGATGCCGCCGGCCGTGCCCATCAGGATGTTTTCATGCGTCTTGTCATAGGCATAGTCGAGGCCGACCAGCGTCTTGCTGTCCACGCGGTCAAGGCTCGCATCATATTGCAGCTGGTTGTCGATGACGAAGCGGTCGGCCACGCCATCCACGGTGAAGGCGGTGCGGTCGGCGGTCGGATCGGTGGAGGCGCCGTAGACATCTCCATAGTTCAGGCTGATATGCGTGTAGCGCGCCGACTGGCGGAAGGTCAGCCCGTTGTCGAAGTCATGGCTGAACTGATAGCCGATATCCTTCTGGATGGTGTTGAAGCGGTTGAGTTCCGGCTCTCCGAGAAAGCTTTTCGTGTCGATCGCGACCCCCATCGGAAAACCGCGGGACACGGAGGATTCACGCTTGCTGTAATCGGCCAGCAGCGTCAGCGACGTGCCGGCATCGGGGCTGATGGTCAGCGCCGGCGCGATATAGAGCCGGTCGTCATTGGAATAGGCGGTGCCCATGTCGGCATTCTGCCACTTGGCGGTCAGCCGGTAGCTGTAGACACCCTCGGCATCGAGGGGGCCTCCAAAATCCGTGCCGGTTTCCACATGGCCGTCGCCGAGCGTGGTGTAGACTTCCGCATGCGGCGCATCCTGCGGCCGCTTGGTGATGGCGTTGATCAGGCCGCCCGGCGCATTGAGGCCGAACAGGGTGGAGGTGGAGCCCTTCAGCACCTCGACCCGCTCCAGCCCGTAGGGTTCCAGCCGCTGCGCGGTGAACCAGGCGGGAATGCGCGCCGCCAGCCCGTCGCGATAGGTGCCGAGCGTGGTCTGGTCGAAGCCGCGGATGCGGAAATAGTCGTAACGGTCATCCGAGCCGAACTCGTCGACGAAGACGCCCGCCGTGTAGGCCAGGACCTCCTGCGTGTTGGTTGCGCCGCGTTCCTCGATTTCCTTCTGCGTGACGACGGAGACGGAGGCCGGCACATCGAGGATCGGCGTGTCGGTCTTGGTGGCGGTGCGGGCCTGCTTGGCCACCACCGACCCGTTGCCTTCCACAGAACCCGAGCCCTGAACGAGAACCGGATCCAGCACGGTTTCCTGCGCATGCGCGATGTTTCCGGCACCTGGCAGCGGGGCGGTCCCAAGCAGGGCCACGGCAGCAACGGAGGCACTCAGCAGGCGATGCCGCGTCCCTGTCCTTGCCCGTCCGGCTGGTGTTGAAACATGCTGCATCGCCTTCATCCTTTCGCTTAC
This sequence comes from Rhizobium sp. RU35A, assembly GCF_900156005.1. Lineage (NCBI taxonomy): Bacteria > Pseudomonadati > Pseudomonadota > Alphaproteobacteria > Hyphomicrobiales > Rhizobiaceae > Rhizobium > Rhizobium sp. RU35A. The sequence continues at coordinate 113,379 of NZ_FTMR01000009.1, forward strand.
ACCCGGGGCGTCACACCCGGCTTCCTCAGGATCACGCGCCCGTGATCGTCTTGCGGGCAGACCATAGAAAGAAGATGAAAAGAGTCAAGTTATAATGCCGGGGAAAAGCGCCGTCATAATTTCCTGATATCGGCAAAATCCCGGCGCGGCAGGGCCTTCCGGTTAACGGGCGTTAACCAAAAACTGCTTGACGCGACTCTGTGCATGTCGCAACGCTGTTACGGAATAAGGGCGAAACTGCCCTTGTCCAGCGTTAGAGCTTTCGGTCCCTGTTAGTATCGGAAGCGGGCGTATAAGATGGATCGAGAGAATCGGTCGCGTCCGCAGCGCTGAACGGTGGCATTGCGCAAAGCCTGCAGCACCGCGGCCGGCTTCGCAAGGCCGGTGATCAGGCCGTGCGGGGTGGCAGGGGTGGCGGTGATGGGGCAGCGGGTCTGATCTGCGCCCTGTCCCGCCCGGCAGGCAGACAAGGCCCGGCGGCTTTGACGGTAGCCGGAACGACAACGGAGAATGAGGATGGCGTCGATGACGCGCGGTCAGGCAAACAGCACATCGGCATCCGGCGCGGACGCCCGCCTGCCGGCCGATCAGACCATTGCGGCCGATGCGCAGGCGCTGTCGGAGCAGTTGAAGGCCATGCGCGAGCGGCTGTTTCCGCCGGCCGCCAGCAAGACCCTGCGCGCCTTCTCCTCTGGCGAGGCCGCCAAGCTGATCGGCGTCTCCGATGGCTATCTGCGCCAGCTGTCCCTGGCGGGCGAGGGGCCGCAGCCGGAAACCGGGGCCGGCGGCCGCCGCTTCTATTCGCTGGCCGATATCCATGCGCTGCGTTCCTATCTGTCCGAACAGGCGCTCTCGAAGGGCAATCTCGCCAAGGCGCGCAGCTATCTGCCGCGCCGCGATGGCGCCCGCGGCGAGCATCTCCAGGTCATTTCCGTTACCAATTTCAAGGGCGGTTCCGGCAAGACCACGTCTGCCGTGCATCTGGCGCAGTATCTGGCGCTGACCGGCCACCGGGTGCTGGCGGTCGATCTCGATCCGCAGGCCTCGCTGTCGGCCCTGTTCGGTTACCAGCCGGAGCTGGACCTGACCGGCAACGACACGCTCTATGGCGCGATCCGCTATGACGAGGCCGCGCGCCCGCTCTCCGAGATCATCCGCCAGACCTATTTCCCGGGGCTTGATCTGGTGCCCGGCAATATCGAGCTGCAGGAATTCGAGCACGAGACGCCGCAGGCGCTGGCGAGGCGCCAGAACGGCGTGGATTCCGGCCCGGTCTTCTTCGCCCGCATCCAGGCGGCGCTCGCCCAGGTGGAGGAACATTACGACGTCGTCGTGATCGATTGCCCGCCCCAGCTCGGCTATCTCACGCTGTCGGCGCTCTGTGCCTCCTCCTCGGTTCTCGTCACCGTGCATCCGCAGATGCTCGATGTCGCCTCGATGAACCAGTTCCTGTTCATGACCTCGGATCTGCTGGCGGTGGTGCGTGAGGCGGGCGGCACGCTGAACTTCGATTTCCTGCGTTATCTCGTCACCCGCTACGAACCGAATGACGGGCCGCAGGCGCAGATCGTCGGCTTCATGCGCTCGCTGTTCGGTGAGCGCGTGCTGACCTCGCCGATGCTGAAATCCACCGCCGTGTCCGATGCGGGCCTGACCAAGCAGACGCTGTACGAGGTGGGCCGCGAGAATTTTACCCGCGCCACCTATGACCGGGCGCTGGAGGCGATGAACGCGGTCAATGGCGAGATCGAAACCCTGATCCATGCGTCCTGGGGCTGGTGACCCGATGGCGCGTGACGACAGATGAGCAAGGAAAGGCAGGACGGATGGCAGGCAGCCGCAAGAACGAGTTGAAGGCCCTGTTCGGGGGAGGGCTGGCACCCGCTCCGGCCAAGGCGCCGGATGCGGATCAGCGCGCGACCGAGCCGAACGCTGCGCCTCCGGCAGGCTCTCCGGCGTCCTCGGCCCAGGGTGCCGCCGGCCCGTCGCCTGCGATGCCGTCGTCTGCCTCATCCGCCGCCCCGGCCCGCAGCGCCTCGGGCGCCGTGAAGGCCATGGGGCTGTCGCTCGGCTCGCTGTCGCGCGATGCCGAAGAGGTGCGGGCGCTGCGACAGGCGCTCAGCGATGGCGAGCGGGTGGTGTCCGTGCCGACGGAGCGCATCGAGGCCTCCTTCGTGGAGGATCGTCTGCGGATCGGCGATCAGGATGACGAGGATTTCGCTGCCCTGGTCGACAGCATGCGCGACAGCGGCCAGCAGGTGCCGGTGCTGCTTCGCCCGCATCCGACCCGGCCCGGCCACTACCAGACCGCCTATGGCCATCGCCGCATCCGCGCGGCTGCCCGCCTCGGCATCGAGGTCAAGGCGGTGGTGCGCGCCCTCAACGATGACGAACTGGTGCTGGCGCAGGGCAAGGAAAATGCCGAGCGTCGCAACCTTTCCTTCATCGAGCGCGCCGTCTTTGCCCGCAATCTCGCCGCCCGCGGTTTTGACCGCAAGGTGATCGGCGAGGCGCTGTCGGTGCAGAAAAGCGAGCTGTCGCGCCTGATGCAGGTGGTGGAGGCGGTGCCCGAACGCTTCATCCGGCTGATCGGCGCAGCACCCAAGGCGGGCCGCGATCGCTGGATGAAACTCGGCGAATTGCTGCAGCAGCCTGATTCGCTGGCGCGCGCCGCGGGGGAAGTCGAGAGCGATAATTTTTTGTCGGCGCCGAGCGATGAGCGGTTCCAGCTGCTGTTCGACCGGCTCTCCGCGCGGCTGAAAAACGCTCGGACAGCATCTGGCGAACAGTCTGCCGTGCGCACCCTGACGGATGGTCAAGGCACTGTTTTTGCTCGTCTTCGACGGGATGGCAAGGCAGCGCGCATCGAGTTCGCGAGCGGGGTCGACGAGGCCTTTCTCGAGGAGGCGGCGGATTTTCTGGCTGCCCGCTACAGGGAATTCCTGGCGTCGAAAAAGGCCAAATGAACGGTCTGAGGCCGGGTGTGCGTCCCCGCGCGTAAAGGCGGATCTATAATCAATGCCGGCCGGATGAACCGGCCCTGTGACGAAGCTGGAAAGGACGAAACGAGAGCAAGAAAAAAGGCCCCCAAAACGTTACCATTTCGGAAGCCCTCTTCAATGTAGCAATTTAAGAGAATCACTTCCGCGCGTCAAAGTCAAGAGTCGGCGGCCGATTGGCCGTTTCCGGCGCGTGATTTTGTGGCCGCATGGTCGCTTTCCGGGCCGCCTTGCCTCCGTGAGGAGATGGCCATGCAAGAGAGACTGGCAACGACGCCGTTTGGCGGCGCTCCGTTGCGTGCGAAGAATTTTGCCCGGATGACGCAGGTCGAACGGCAACAGGAGAGCCTGCGCAAGGGCGAGGGCGGCAATGCCACCGGCACGGCCGACAAATGGCAGCTGATCCGCGCGCTGACCGAGGCGCGGGCGGTCTATGGCCTGTCCGACCGCTCGATCGCGGTGCTGGAGGCTCTGACAAGCTTTCACCCGGCGCGCGAGCTGGATGGCAAGGCGCCGCTGATTGTGTTTCCCTCCAATGCGGAACTGTCGCTACGCTGCCGCGGCATGTCGCCGGCCACGCTGCGCCGGCATATCGCGGCGCTTGTCGAGGCGGGGCTGATTTTTCGCCGCGACAGTGCCAACGGCAAGCGGTTTTGCCAGCGCGACGACCGCGGCCAGGTGGAAAGCGCCTTCGGCTTCGATCTGGCGCCGCTGGCGCTGGCCGCCGACCGGATCTTTGCCGAGGCCGAGACCGCGCGCGAGACGGCACGTCAGGTGGCGCGGCTGAGGGCCGAGATCAGCCTGCATCTGCGCGATATCGCAAAAACCATCGAGGCGGCGCTGACGGAGGCGCGGACCGGCGACTGGCAGACCTTCATCGAAAGCCTGCAGGCGCTGTCCGGACGCATTGCCCGCAATGGCGAGATCACCGATCTTTCGGCGCGTGCCAAGGCGCTGCTGTCGCTCCGGATTGCGGTGGAGACGGCTTATCTCGACAGCCTTTCCAATGAAGAAATGAGCGCCAGTGACTCCGCTTTTGAGCGCCATATTCAGAATTCAAACACAGACCTCTCATTTGAAAGAAACGGCCAAAGAGTCACAGAGAGGGCGGGACCGGTGGCGGCAAACGCACCGGCAGCGGGGGAGGAACTGCCCAAACTGGAGAGGAAATCGGTCGGCATCGGGCTCAAAGCCTTCCTGGAAGCCTGCCCGCAGATTGCCGATTATGCCCGCGACGGGGTGAAAAGCTGGCGGGACGTGCTGGCGGCGGCCGAGGTGGTCCGCTCCATGCTCGGCATCAGCCCCAGCGCCTGGGCGGCGGCTCGCAGTGCCATGGGCGAGGTGGAGGCGGCGATCGTAATCGCCGCGATCCTGGAGCGGGCAGAGGCGATCCGCTCGCCGGGCGGCTATCTGCGCGACCTGACGGGCAAGGCCGCGAAGGGCCGTTTCTCCATCCATCCGATGCTGAAGGCGCTGCGGTGAGGCGCGGCGCCCGGCGGGAAAGATCAGGCCCGCCGGCGTGGCCGTTCCTCGGCGGGGACGTGACGCTGCTGGCCGCGGGTGCGGAAACGGCCGAGCAGTTCGCCGAGGCTGCCGGAGATCGCCACCAGGTTCTGCGTCGAGGCGCTGGTTTCTTCCATCAGCGCCGCGTTGCGCTGGGTGATCTGGTCCATGCTGCGCACCGCCGTGTTGATCTCGTTGATGCCGGAGGATTGCTCGCGGGCCGACTGGGCGATGGAATTGATATGTTCGTTGATGCTGGCGACCCGCTCGCCGATCGTCACCAGCGCTTCACCCGTGCGGTTGACGAGGCTGACGCCGCGGTTGACGTCGGCCGAGGAGCGATCGATCAGGTCCTTGATTTCGCGCGCTGCGGCGGCCGAGCGCTGGGCAAGCTCGCGCACTTCCTGGGCAACGACCGCAAAGCCCTTGCCCTGTTCGCCGGCGCGTGCCGCCTCGACGCCGGCATTCAGCGCCAGAAGATTGGTCTGGAAGGCGATGTCGTCGATCACGCCGATGATCTGCGTCATCTTCTGCGACGATCCCTCGATGTCCTGCATGGCGGTGATCGCCTCGCGCACCACCGCGCCGGAGCGCACGGTTTCCTCGGACGAAGCCTGGACGATCTGCTGCACCTCGGCGGTGCGCCTTGCCGTGGAGGCGGAGATCGAGGTGATCTGCTCGAGCGTCGCCGCCGTCTGCTCCAGCGCGGAGGCCTGCTGTTCGGCCCGCTTGGCCATGTCGTCGGTCGCGGATGAAATGCCGGTCACCTCGGCGCGCACCTGATCGACGGCGCCGTAAATATCCGACATCGCATTGTTGAGTTCCGCGACGGAGCGATTGTAATTGGCCTTGATCTGCTCGAAATCGGCAGCCAGCGTCTGATGTACCTCCGCTGTCAGGTCGCGCGCCGCCAGCTGGTCAAGAGCGGCATCGATCGCCTTCAGCGCCTCCTGCTGGTCGGCGGCGGCGCGGGCTCGTTCCGCTTCGGTCTTGGCGCGCTCGGCAGCGAGCGCGTCGAGATAGACGGAGATCGCATAGTCCATGTCGAGAAGGGCAGCCTTCACCACCGTACAAAGCTGCTGCTCCACGGCCTTCGCCTTCTTCTCCACGAACAGGCCCTTCAACTGCGAGCCGATCACCGCCTTGATGATGCCTTCCATGATCATGGCATAGCCGCCGATATACCAGCGCGGTTCCAGGCCGAGCCGCGCATGGGTGCGCCCGACGGTGGAAACCGCATCCACATAGGCCTCGTCATAGCGACCGGACGCAATGCCGTCCCAGTGCTGCACCTGGCGGCCCTTGGCATGCGCCACATGGGCGGGATTGCGAAAGAAGGCGGCCGTATGCGGATGGCGTGCCGCCTTTTCATAAAAGACGTCCAGTGCAGGCCCGATGGCGCCCGCCAGCATCGGCCGCATCTCGGCGAGAACACGCCGCTGGGCCTCATCGAGACCGACGAAATCCAGGCGTTCCTTCAGGTGCTGCATCTTTTCATGGGGCGACATGGGCAAACTCCGGGGCAGGCAGGCGGGTTACTTGATTTCGCAGTATTTTAGGCGATATTGATTAATGACGACTTATTGTTGCGTTTCCGATGTCCGGGTTGTGTGCAGGCTAGAAAATGCTGCAGATCCCCCGAAATTCCCTAGATTTTCGACATCAAAAATGCTTCAAGATATGATTACATATCGTAAATTGACTTGGCTTGAGGGAGAGACAGCTCCGATCCTCTGCCACGATCAAGCCTCGAAAGCCCGACGACCACATGCTGAACCGCCCCCTGTTCCGCCGTGCCGACAATCTGGAGGAGTTTGTCGACCTGGCGTCTGTTCCGCGTCATCGCTTCATCCACAACCACCCCTTCATGGAACGCCTGCGCAAGGCCGTGCCGTTCGATTTCGTTGCCGTCAGCGGGCTCGACATCGACCGGTTCCGGTTCGGCTCGGCGCAGTCGCTCGACACCGATTTTCCGCCCGCCTTTCTCGAGGCCTATTACGGCGAGCGCCTCCACCTGACGGATCCCTTCGTGCTGTTGTCGAAGCTCTCCGAGGGCGTCGTGATCGAAGGCGAGGTGCTGAAGGATGTGGAGCTGCCGGAGCGGCTGGCCTATCTGCTGGAAACCTTCAATGTGCGCAACCGCACGCTGTTTCCGATCCGCCGTGGCGACCAGATGTACGGCTCCGTCGGCTTTACCCGTGTCACTCCGTTCGATCAGGACGAGATTGCCTTTCTCGGCGCCATCGCCAAATCCGCCCATACCGAGATCACCCGCCCCCTGATGGAGCGCTTCGCGGCAGCGGAGATGAAACTGTCGACCGGTGAACTGACCTGTCTCCGCCTCGCCTCCGGCGGTCTGACCAGCGAGCAGATCGCGGCGGAAAGCGGCTATCAGGTCGATACGGTCAACACCTATATCAAGAACGCCACGAAGAAGATCGGCGCCTCCAACCGCACCCAGGCGATTGCCGAGGCGATTCGCCGCCGTCTGATCGATTGATGTCCGGCCCCTCGACTTCTTGCATACAAACTGCATAATGCAGTGGATTTTCAGGGGCTAATTTACAAAACATCAATGGAATGCTCCGATAAATCGCTCTAGCGGCACATGATGCCGGTAGAGCGGCCATGATGGCCGACACTCATTCCCCCTGTCTGACCATTGACCGCGTCCCGCCGGGCGGCGTCCCGCGCCGCGCCGACCGACCGGCAGGAGATCGCATGTCCCCCAGCCCCTTTTCCTCGGATGCCAACCGGGTTCTGTCCGCGATGAACCGCTCTTTTGCGATCATCGAATTCGATCCCTCCGGCCGGATCCTCCGGGCCAATGAAAACTTCTGTACGACGCTCGGCTACCGCGCGGACGAGATCGTGGGGCAGCATCACCGCATCTTCGTGCCGCCGGAAGAGGCCATCGGCGAGGGCTATCAGGCCTTCTGGGCCAAGCTCGGTCGCGGCGAGTTCGACCGGCGCCAGTATCGCCGCATCGCCAAGGGCGGGCGCGAAGTGTGGATCGAGGCCTCCTACAATCCGATCCTGAAGAACGGCCGTGTCTACAAGGTGGTGAAGTTCGCAACCGACATCACGGCGCTGAAGCTGGAAGCGGCGGAAAATGCCGGCAAGATCTCGGCCCTGTCGCGCGCTCAGGCGATCATCGAGTTTGCGCCTGACGGCACGATCCTGACGGCCAACGAGAATTTCTGTGCAGCCCTCGGCTATCGGCTCGACGAGATGGTTGGCCGCCACCATTCAATGTTCTGCGATGGCGATTACGTGCGCAGCGACGCCTATCCGCGCTTCTGGGAACAGCTGCGCCGGGGCGAGTTTTCCGCCGGCGAATTCCGCCGCATCGGCAAGGGCGGCCGCGACGTCTTCATCCAGGCCTCCTACAATCCGATCTTCGACATGAAGGGCGAGGTGTTCAAGGTGGTGAAATTCGCCACCGACGTGACGGAGCGGGTCGGCAATGTCAACGTGCTGGGCAACGGCCTGAAGCAGCTTGCCGAGGGGGATCTCACCTTTGGCATCGACATTCCCTTCATCGCCTCGCTGGAACCGCTGCGTCTCGATTACAACGATGCCGTCGGCCGGTTGCGGGAGGCGATGACCGAGGTGCAGCGCAATGCATCCGCCATTGCGGCCGGCTCCGACGAGGTGCGGGCAGCCGCCGATTCTCTGTCGAAACGCACCGAGCAGCAGGCTGCTTCCGTGGAGGAAACGGCGGCTGCGCTGGAGGAGATCACCACCACCGTGGCCGACAGCACACGCCGTGCCCGCGAGGCCGGCGATCTTGTGGAGCGCACCCGCAGCGGCGCCGAGCGCTCCGGCGACGTGGTGCGTCAGGCAATCACCGCCATGGGCGCCATCGAAAACTCGTCCGGCGAGATTTCCTCGATCATCGGCGTGATCGACGAGATCGCCTTCCAGACCAATCTTCTGGCGCTGAATGCCGGCGTGGAAGCGGCGCGTGCGGGGGACGCCGGCAAGGGCTTTGCCGTGGTGGCGCAGGAGGTGCGCGAACTGGCGCAACGGTCCGCCAAGGCCGCCAAGGAGATCAAGGCGCTGATCACCGCCTCGGCCGCCCAGGTGGAACGGGGCGTGACGCTGGTCGCCGAAACGGGCACCGCGCTGCAGGATATCGTCGTGCAGGTGCGAGACATTTCCACCAATGTCGCCGCCATCGTGGAAGGCGCGCGCGAACAGTCGACCGGCCTGTCCGAGATCAACCAGGCCGTCAACACCATCGATCAGGGCACGCAGCAGAATGCGGCGATGGTGGAGGAAAGCAATGCCGCCGCCCACAAGCTGGCCGGCGAGGCGAGCGAACTGTTTCGCCTTGTCTCCCGTTTCCGGCTGGGCGAGGCGGCGATCTCCATCTCCGCCCCGCAGCAGCGTCCCGGCGCTGGCGCCGACCGCACCCGCATCATGCCGCGCGCCCGCCACGGCAACGCGGCCCTGGCGGACAGGGACTGGCAGGATTTTTAAGCCCGGGTCTATTCCCTCCGGGGGGAGGCATGCCGGGCTCGCAACCCTCTGCCTCCAGTACCCGGCACGGCGCGATCGCGTCGCATCATCAACCCGCAGCGGCAAGCTCCCGGGCGACGGCGCGGCCAGCCACGCGCGCGGTCTCCAGTAGTCGGTCGAGCCCGATCCCGTTGCGCGCCTCGGCGGACAGCCCCGCCATGGTGACCGAGATGAAGTCGGTCAGGCGTTGAGCGGTGTCCGGATGAACGGCGGCAATCGAGTGGCGGATCCTGTCCAGTGCGGCTCTATGGTAGGCAGCGGCGATCCTGCGCGCCTCCTCGTCATCGCACCCGATCCCTTCCAGCACAAGGCAGCCGGCGGCCGGGGGCCGCGCGACATAACGCCTTGCTGCCTCCTCCAGAACCGCGGCAAGGCTCTCCGCCAGGGGGCGGTCGGGGCGCAGCAGGTCTTCAAGCGGAATCGCGTCGGTCGTCGCATACCGTTCGAGAACCCGGGCATAGAGACCGGCCTTGCTGCCGAAGGCCGCATAGAAGCTTGGCGGGTTGATGCCGAGAGCGGAGGTAATTTCCGCAACCCCCACCGCATCATAGCCGCGAGCATGGAACAGATGCTGCGCCGTGGCCACGCCCTGGCCGGGATCAAAGCGGCGCGGGCGGCCGCGAGGGCGCGAATTATTTGTATCGTTCACTACAAAATACCTTGACGATGGTGTTGGAAGATATATGTAGCACTCGTTACTTTATTTCTCAAGGAGCTTGCATGACCACCTTTCAGGGAAAGTCCGTTCTGGTTCTCGGCGGCAGCCGGGGCATCGGCGCGGCCATCGTTCGCCGTTTTGCCGCTGACGGGGCCAAGGTTCTCTTCACCTATGCCGGCTCCCGGGGCGCGGCAGAGCAATTGGCGGCCGAGACCGGCAGCAGGGCGGTCCACACGGACAGCGCCGATCGTGACGCCGTGATCGCGCGTGTCCGCGACAGCGGACCGCTGGACGTGCTGGTCGTCAATTCCGGCATCGCGATTTTCGGCGATGCGCTGGAACAGGATGCCGATGCGATCGACCGTCTGTTCCAGATCAACATCCAGACCCCGTATCACGCTTCGGTCGAGGCCGCGCGACAGATGCCGGAGGGGGGACGGATCATCGTCATCGGCTCGGTCAATGGCGACCGGATGCCCGTGCCGGGGATGGCGTCCTATGCGGTCAGCAAATCTGCGCTTCAGGGTCTGGCGCGTGGTCTGGCGCGCGACTTCGGGCCGCGCGGGATCACGATCAATATTGTTCAGCCCGGACCGATCGACACCGACGCAAACCCGGAGAATGGCCCGATGCGGGAACTGATGCACAGCTTCATGGCGATCAAGCGTCACGGGCGACCAGAAGAGGTCGCGGCCATGGTTGCCTGGCTCGCAGGCCCCGAGGCTGGTTTCGTGACCGGGGCGATGCACACGATCGACGGCGCGTTCGGCGCCTGACACGCGCGCGGCGAGGGGCCGACGCCCGCGCCCCTCACCATTTTGGATCGCCTGCGGACTCCGTGGACTGCGCCGCTCATGGTCCAGCCGTGCATCGCTGCCTGAGAACCGCGGCATATATCCGGGCTTATGCGCGACTGGCAGCTAGCCATCCCCGGTCGCCGTCGCCACACGGTTCTGCCCCCTCAGATCAACGCCCGCATCTCGCTGTCCGACAGCGGGGCGGGCAGGCCGAGATCGTCGCAAAGCGCGGGGATCTCCTGCGTGGAAAGCCAGAGCAGGAACTGCCTGTCCACCACCTGCAGGCTGCCGCGGGAGGCATCGTAATCGATGACGAAGGGGCGGATGCCGCGCTGGTTCTGCAAGGTCGCGGTAGAGACCAGCGTCTGCGCCACATGGGTGCGGTCCAGCGTCTTGCGCCGGGGATGCCGCGCCTTGATGATGCTGTAGATCTTCTTCAGGCGGATGCCGCGCTCCAGCTGGTCGGCGCCGTGGCAGAGCATGGCGTAGATCAGCCATCGCGGCATGTCGAGATCGCTTGCCGCAATGGCGCCGGAAAAGCCCTCGACGAAGCCGGTATAGCGCGCCGCCTGTTCGGTAACGATGCGGCGCACCAGTTCGACCACGTCGAGCCCGGCGCCGACGCCCTGCAGACCATCCTGCCGCTCATGCACCTTCGCGGCCCGGCAGGCACGCCGGCATGCTTCCTGCACCAGATGCACGCTGTCGAAGCAGGCGGCGAGAAGGCCGGTGCTGAAGGCATCGTCGAAGGCAATGCCCAGCATGCCGGCGCCTGTCGTCATCACCTCGGAAAGGCTCTCGGTCGACCAGTGGTCGGTGTTGATCGGCTGCACGCGGTCCGTCAGGTCGCCGTTCAGCGTGGAAAGCCGGTTCTCGTCGCGCCAGGCGGCGGCGATCACGAAGGAAATCGCGGTATTCTCGTGAAAGGTCTTCAGCGAGAAGCTGAACTCGCGCTGCGTGGCGTCCGGCAGGTAATGGAAATCCTCCAGCACGATGTAGCTGGAGAAGTTGATGTCGGCGAGCGCCCGAACGATGTCGTTCGGGTCGGACAGATCAAGCCGTCCGGGCTTCGGCCGGATGGGCAGGGCGGGCTCGTCCTGTCCCCCGTCTTGCGCCTCGTCCTGGGCATGCTTCACGAAAAACACGGCTTCCTTGAGGATCGAGCAGTGCAGATCGGCCAGCGACCAGCGGTTCTGGCAGGAAACGACGATGTGATCCCTGTCCGCCATGCATTTCTTGCGCAGCGAGGTCTTGCCCTGCCTCGAACTGCCGAATATGATAATATTATCACCTCTCGACATAAGCGCACGAAATGGATGGTCAACATCCGGGCGCTCGACATAATTGAGGGGCGGATCCCGGCGAATGCCAAAGACGTCGTCTATTGAATAGATGTTCTTCATGCGGCGTCACGACGGTTGCGAATATTGCTTTTTTGCATGTCGCGCCGACAGGGTTCTTGATCTAGGTCGAATGCCGGGCGGTCGTCTGTGCATTAGAAATACGTATCATCATAATCATAAATTATAGTCAGATACTGATTTGCGACAGATACTAGTTTTTGGACTCGGCGCAAGGGAAATTGCACTCCCTGGTGGAAAAATGCTGCGCCGCACCCGCCCGACCCGTTCGATCGGCCCGGTTTACATTCCGTCGCTCCCTCCTATCTACCTGACCCTATGACCGTCCGGGGCTGAGGCAGGCCCCGTGTGACGGCCCTGCCGCATGATCGGAGACAGGTGTGAACGAAACGGATCCGGATCTGGAAGCCTGCGCGCGCGAGCCGATCCGCGTGCCGGGCGCCATACAACCGCATGGCGCCTTGTTCGTGCTGGCCGGCACACCGCCGGTGGTGGTGCAGGTCAGCGCCAATCTCGCCGATTACCTGCCGGATGGCGTGCGGCAGGACGCGCCGCTTTTCGGCCCGCTTGCGGACCTGGGCGACAGGCTGGTGCGCTGGCAGGCAAGTGGCGAGCGCTATTTCCAGACGCGGCTGGAAACGGAGGGGCTCATCGCTTCCGCCCACCGGGCGGGCGACCGCGTGATCGTCGAGGTGGAGCGATTGGGCGGCGAACGGCTGGAAGCGGTGTTCAGCCGCCTGCGAAGCTTTACCGCCCAGCTGTCGGACGAGCCGGACATTGCCCGGTCTCTGCCGGCCGTCGCCGGCTTCGTGCAGCAGTTGACGGGCTTCGACCGCGTGCTGGTCTACCGGTTCGATGCGGACTGGAACGGGCAGGTGGTCGCCGAAAGCGGCAATGGCCGGCTGCCTTCCTATCTCGACCTGCGCTTTCCCGCCGCCGATATCCCAGCTCAGGCGCGCGCGCTCTATGCCACCAATCGTCTGCGCATCATTCCCGATGTCGATTACCGTCCCGTGCCGCTGGTGCCGGTGCCTGACCCGCAGACGGGGGACGCGCTCGACATGAGCCAGTGCCAGCTGCGCAGCGTCTCGCCGGTGCATCTCGAATACATGCGCAACATGGGAACCGCCGCCTCGATGTCTGTCTCCATCCTGGTCGATGGAAGGCTGTGGGGGCTCATCTCCTGCCATAGTGCCGGCCCGCACATGGTATCGCAGGCGCTGCGCGAAATCTGCGATTTTGTGGCTCAGGCGCTTGCCATGCGCATCGCGGCGCTGGCCCGCGCAGAGGATGCCGCGCGCCGGCTCATGCTGTCTGCTGTCACGAGCCGGCTCCTGTCTGCCATGTCCTCCGCCCCTGACTGGATGGAGGCGCTGGCGGGTGAAGGCGAGGGGCTGCTTGCCCAGGTCGGGGCGGCGGGTGCGGCGCTCGTCAGCCCGGAGCGGCTGCTGTCGGTGGGCGAGGTGCCGCCGGAAGCGGCGATCCGCCGGCTGGCGGCCTGGCTGGACGCGCAGCCGCGGCAGGACCTGTTTTCCACCGACCGGCTGACCCGCCTGCTCGAGCAGGCGCCGGAGCTTGCCGCCGATCTGGCGCCGGAGATGGCGGCGCGGGCAAGCGGCGTTCTGGCCCTGCCGATCTCGCGGCTGCATGCGGGCTGGCTCATCTGGTTCCGGCCGGAACTGCTGCACACCGTGCGCTGGGGCGGCAATCCGCATGAGAAGGTGCGCGAACAGGGCCGCATCCATCCACGCCAGTCCTTTTCCGCCTGGCAGGAACTCGTGCGTGCCCGCGCCGAACCCTGGAGTGAAGCGGAACTGGCCGCCGCCCGGGCGCTCGGCTCTGCGATCGTCGGTATCGTGCTGCGCAAGGCCGAGGAACTGGCGGAACTGTCCGGCGAGCTGACGCGCGCCAACAAGGAGCTGGAGGCCTTTTCCTATTCCGTCTCGCATGACCTGCGGGCGCCCTTCCGCCACATCGTCGGCTTTGCCGAACTGTTGCGCGAGCGGGAAACCGGGCTGGACGAGAAGTCGCGCCACTATCTGCAGACGATTTCCGATGCGGCCCTTTCGGCCGGGCGGCTGGTGGATGATCTTCTCAACTTTTCCCAGCTCGGTCGCACCGCCCTCGTTACCCGCCCGGTCGACATGGACAAGCTGGTGGCCGAGGTCATCACCTCCGTCACCATGGCGATGGGGAACCGTCGCATCGAATGGCGCGTTTCCCCTCTGCCGGTTGGACTGGGCGATGCCACGCTTCTGCGGCAGGTCTGGTTCAACCTCATCGACAACGCGGTGAAATACACCCGCGACTGCGATCCGGCCCGGATCGTGATTGCGGGAGAAACAAGGAACGACATGGCACTCTATTCGGTGACCGACAACGGCGTCGGTTTCGACATGGCTTACGTGGGCAAGCTGTTCGGCGTGTTCCAGCGCCTGCAGCGGGCCGAGGATTTCGAGGGCACGGGCATCGGCCTGGCGCTCGCCCGCCGCATCGTGGAACGCCACAACGGAAGCATTTCGGCGCATGGCGAACTGGGGCAGGGCGCCTCGTTCACCTTCGCCCTGCCGATGACCACAGAACGGAAAGGTCGAGCCCTTGCCTGAATTGCGCCCCATCCTTCTGGTCGAGGACAGCCCCCGCGACCTGGAGCTGACGCTTGCCGCGCTGGAAAAGTGCCAGCTGGCCAACGAGATCGTGATCGCGCGTGATGGCGCCGAGGCCATGGACTATCTGACCCGCCGCGGTAGTTACCACAACCGGCCGCAGGGCGATCCGACCGTCGTGCTGCTGGATCTGAAACTGCCCAAGATGGATGGGCTCGATGTGCTGGAGCGGGTCAAGACAAGCGACACGCTGCGCCACATTCCCATCGTCATGCTCACTTCGTCGCGCGAGGAGCAGGATCTGGTCAGAAGTTACGAACTGGGTGTCAATGCCTTCGTGGTGAAGCCGGTGGATTTTTCGCAGTTCTTCAAGGCCATTCAGGACCTTGGCGTGTTCTGGGCCCTGCTCAACGAGCCGCCGCCGGGATATCAGCATCATGCACGGATTTGACCTCAACGCGCCGGCCCGCATCCTCATTCTGGAAGACAGCGCGCTCGATGCGGAACTGATCATGCAGCAGCTGAAGACGCTGTCGCCGCCGCCTGCCATCCGCTGTGCCTCCAATCGTGCCGGCTTCATGGAGGCGCTTGAAGGCGGCGGGACGGACGTGATCCTGGCCGATTTCTCGCTTCCCGATTTCGACGGCATGACGGCGCTGGAGCTTGCCCGCCAGCGGCTGCCGGAAACGCCCTTCATCTTCGTGTCCGGCGTGCTCGGCGAGGAGGCTGCGATCGAAAGCTTTCGCCACGGCGCCACCGATTACGTGCTGAAACAGCGCCTGATCCGCCTGCCGGCCGCGGTGGAGCGGGCGCTTGCGGAGGCGCGCGAAAAGGCCGAGCGCCGGCGTGGAGAGCAGCATCGCGAGCTTCTCGTGCGCGAACTCAGCCACCGGGTGAAGAATACGATGGCCATGGTGATGTCGATCGTGCGACGCACCGCCGGCAGCGCCGACACCGTGGAGTCGTATATCGAGACGCTGATGGGACGCCTGCGCGCCATGGCCGATGCGCATGCACTGCTGTTCGAGACGAACTGGAACGAGGCCGGCCTCAGGGATGTGATCGAACGCGCCTTTGCCGCCCATCCCGGCTGCCTGGACCGGGTGACCATCGTGCCCGGCCCGCAGACGCCGCTCGATCCGCGCGCGGCACTGTCGCTGTCCATGGTGCTGAACGAGCTTGCGACCAATGCGCTGCGCCACGGGGCGCTGAGTGACGACAGGGGCGAGATCGAAGTGGCCTGGCAGCGCGAGACGGACGGGGGCAGCCGGCCCCGTCTGGTGCTCACGTGGCGCGAACGCGGCGGGCCCGCCGTCTCGGCGCCGGTCGCCGAGCGCTTCGGCACCACGCTCATCCGCCGCACCATCGCCTATGAACTGATGGGCAGCGCGACGCTGGACTTTGCCGAGGACGGGCTTGCCTGCACCATCCGCTTCCCCCTGCAGTCGGCGAGCGCCGAGGCGCTCGGCCCCTCCGCCGCAGACCTGTCCGGCACCCGAAGGGGCTGATCCTTCCGGTGCCTCCCGCCCCTTGCCGCCCCTCGCTGCAGGCCGATCTGTCGAGGGGGAGGCGCGCGGTGCTGTCATCATGCGGTGAGCCCTGTCTGCCAGTTTGAGGACAGCATGTCGAAGGCGTGCCTTCGTCGATGACGTCGGCCGGCGCCTGCCCCGGGCGGCTTTGGAAAGTCAGGGTTCACATTGTACAAATCGGCGTACTTTCCTCCTAGAGCCGAGCCTGTGTCATGCCCTAGGGTCCGGATCCAATCAGCCTGTGTGTTCTGCACGGCGTAATTTCAGTGTCTGGGCCGAAGCGAAGGTGCCGATCATGATCGAACCCTTCCGACGCCTTCAGGCACCGCAAGACGCCGCGTTCGAAGGATTGGCCGGATCTGGCGGCCCGATCGCGAACACGCGAACACCCCGACTGATGGGCTTTTGACACCGGAGTGCTCTTGGTAAAAAGGAAACCTCTGAAACACTCCATCCCGTTGTTTTCACGCAATTATCGACGCGAAGCCACAGCCCGGTCTCGCGGAAATTGCCCAAGAATGCCGACTGACGTTTTGCTCGAAGGCTTCCCCTTGCCTGAGGATCGTTACCGATGAACCATTGCCCGCGCGCCCCGATCATGCTGTCCGACCGGTTTTGCCTGTCGATCAGCGAGCGCACGCTCTATCGCGATGGCGAGCCGGTGCGCATCGGGGCGCGCGCGCTCGAAATCCTGCTGGTGCTGGCGGAACAGCCCGGCGCGCTGGTGTCCAAGAACGAGTTGCTGTCGCGCGTATGGCCGCAGCAGTTCGTCGACGAGACGGCGCTCCGGGTCCATCTGTCCATGCTGCGCCGGCTGCTCGCCTCGGATGGTGACGAGCGCAGGCGCATCGTCAACGAGAATGGCCGCGGCTATCGTCTCGTGCTGCCGACGGGCGAGCCGGAGGTATCGGCGCCGACGCAGCGCGGCAGCATCCGCAGTACGCTGCCCGTTGCCATTGCCTCCATGCTGGGACGCGACGAGATGGTGGCGCGCGCCTCCGAGCTGATGGCGACGCGCCGCCTGCTCAGTCTTTGCGGGCCGGGCGGCGTGGGCAAGACGACGCTGGCGCTCGCCGTTGCCACCGCCTTCAGTGCCGCCCATGCGATGCCCGCCCTGTTTGTCGATCTTTCCGCCCTTGGCGGCGATCCGGCCAGCCTTTATGCAGCGCTTGCCCGGCAGGTTCTGCCGGGCGGCGAGCCGGTTGACGGCTGGGCGGTGTACAGGCTGCATGAGGCCGTGACGGCGCCGCTCAGGGCCGCGCCGCTGCTGATCGTTCTCGACAATTGCGAACATGTCATCGACGCGGCGGCGGCCTTTGCCGAGGGGCTTCTCGCCACGCTTCCGCATCTCGTCATCCTGGCGACCAGCCGCGAGCCCCTGCGGGCCGCGGGCGAATGGGTGCTGCAGGTGCCGCCGCTCGGGCTGCCGCCCGAAGGGGCGCCGTCTGCGCCCGTGCAATTGCGCCAGTCGCCGGCGATCCGCCTGTTCATCGAGCGCGCGCAGGCTGTCCGCCCGGATTTCAACCCGGCAACGGCCGATCTCGCCGCCATCGGCCGCCTCTGCCACCAGCTCGACGGTCTGCCGCTGGCGATCGAGATGGCCGCCGCGCGGCTTGCGACCAGCAACCTCGCCGAACTCACCGGTCTCCTGCAGGGCGGCCTTTCCACGCTGACCCATGCGCGGCGTACCGCACCCGAGCGTCACCGCAGCCTGGCGGCGCTGGCGGAATGGAGCCTGGATCTTCTGTCGGCGGCAGAGCGGGACGTGTTCGAGCGGCTCTGCGTGTTCTGTGGCCCCTTCTCGCTCAAGGATGCGCTTGGCGTGCTCGAAGACGCCAGGGATGACGTCACACCGCTGATGGATGCGATTGCCGCGCTGGTGGCGAGATCGCTCGTGGTCGCGCAGCAGGCGGGTGGCGAAACGCGCTACCGGATCCTGAAGACACTGCGCGGCCCAGGCCTTGCGCGCCTTGCCAACCGGTCCGCCGGGCGTGCCGCCATGCGGCAGGTGTGCCGCGCCCATGCCCGCCATGTGTTGACGGAGGCCCGTCGCGGCACGGCGCAGGCCCGCAGCATCGGCACGTTCGAGCCGGTTCCGGCGCTGCTGGAGGAGATGCGCGCCGCCCTTGCCTGGGCCTCCGGCCCGGAGGGCGACAGTGCGCTGGCCGCCGCGCTGGTCGTCAGTTCCTCGCGGCTGCTGCGCGAACTGTCGATGCCCTTTGCCTGCCTCGACCTGCGGGGAACGAAGCTTGCCTGCCTCAGCCGGTCTGTCGGCGTCACCGGGCCCCCGCCGCGGCTTGTCGAGACGCGCCGGCCCCCGCCGCCCGGACCGTTTCCCGGTCGCCCCCGCGGTGATCCTCCCCGGCTGTTCGAGCCACGGCTGATCCTTGCCGATCTCGGCTGATGGCCCGCCTTTCCGGTGGCTGCAGTGCCTCAGCCGATATCGTGACCGGCGGTGGCGCGTGCGCCCCTATGCGCAACGGCAGATATGTGCAAGACTGCATGTGCCGCCTTTGCGAGAAGGGTGGTCGCGGACGTGAAGACCGCGCATGCAAGAGCCGGGAAGAGGGCCGGTCGAGAGCTGGAGAGCGGGATGCTCAAGCAGGTCGCCAGACGGGATTCTCTGGGGTGCGCCGCCAAGTCCCTGGCAAAGGATCAGGAGCTGTCGCATGGCGGCATCACGCTCTATCGCAAGGGCGTCGTTTCCGACGCCGTCTCGGAAGTGATCCTGCCGGCCAATGACCGCGGCTTTCTGGTGGGCGTCTCGATGTCTGACGGGCACGAGCGACGCATCTTTCACGGCAGGAGCCGCAACGACTACCGGTTCGCCGCCGGCGGCGTCTATCTGCGCAATTTCGCCGAGGATTACCGGGCGGAGATTGTCGGCTCCTTCGATTTCATGCTGTTCGAACTGAGTGCGCTTTTCCTGCGGCAGGTGGCGGAGGAAACCCGCATGCGTCCGGTGGAGGGCCTGTCGGAGCGGGCCGCAGAGGATGATCCGGTGCTCTCCAATCTGGTGCGGGCGCTCGCCCCCTCGCTGGAGCGGCCGGGCGAGGCGCACGGTCTTTTCATCGATCAGCTGTCGCTGGCGATCGCCACCCATCTTCTGCACCGCTATGGCGGCGGGCAGGAGGCACCGGCAACCGTGTCCGCGCTGCTGCCGTACCGGCTGGAAATGCGCGCCAAGGATTTCATCGACGCCAATCTCGACCGGGATGTCTCGATCGGCGAGGTGGCGGAAAGCTGCTCGATGTCGCGCGGCTATTTCATTCGCGCCTTCCGCGAAACGACCGGAACCACGCCCTATCGCTGGCTTCTCGGCCGGCGGGTGGAGCGCGCGCGCCAGCTGGTGGAGGAAACCGACCTGCCGCTGGCGGAAATCGCGACCGCCTGCGGCTTTGCCGATCAGTCGCATCTGAGCCGCCATTTCACCCAGCTGCTCGGCCAGACACCGGGGCGCCTGCGCCGCACCGGCCGCAGCTGAGACGGCCTTCCCGCTTCCCGGCTGCGGGTGTCGCTTTACCGGGCTTTACGAAACTTTACGGGGCTTAACTGGCTGATTTCCAGTCGGATTCTTAACATCCGGCAATTCCCTTCATGCGTCCCGCGAGGAATTGCCCGTGTCAGAGCTTGCCAGCCCAGCCCGCCATTCCCGTCCCGGAGCCGATTTCGAGGCGACGGAATTTGCCTTCGAACTGTTGACGCTGCTCGATGAGGCAGGTCTTGCCATCGACCGCGACATCGACCACACGCGCGAATGCCTCGACCGGGCGCAGCGTCTTCTGACGAAGCGTCGTGCGGCCGAGGCGCCGAAGACGCATGGGCAGGGGCTTGCCCCCTGGCAGGTGCGGCGCCTGTCCCGCTTCGTGGAGGAACATCTGCACGAGATGATCCGCGCCGAGGATCTGGCCGGTATCGCCCGCCTCAGCGTCAGCCATTTCAGCCGCGCCTTTCGCGAAAGCTTCCGCCAGACGCCGTATGCCTATGTGCTCGACCGGCGCATCGCGCGCGCCAAGCAGATGATGAGCGAGGGCAACGAGCCGCTGGCGCAGATCGCGCTGTCCTGCGGCATGGCCGATCAGGCGCATTTTTCCCGGCTGTTCCGCCGCCTGACCGGCGAGACGCCGAGCCACTGGCGCCGCCGCCACGGCCGGTCCCAGACCGTCTGAGACGGGCCTGCCGGCCGGTCTTCACGCGCATCATCCTCTCAGGCGCCGCCGGAACTGCGTCGGCGAGAGGCCGACCCGCGCCTGGAAGAGGCGGGAGAAATAGGCCGGATCGGAAAAACCGCTGCGTTTTGCCACCTCCGAGACCGGCAGCAGGGTGGTCTTCAGCAGATCGCGTGCGATCTTCATTCGCCGCTGCATCAGCCACTGATGCGGCGTCATGTTGAAGGAGCGCCTGAAGGCCCGCACGAAATAGGTCTGCGACAGGCGGCAGTGCTCGGCGGCGGCCTTGATCGACAGGTTGTCGTCATCGCTTGCGGCGAGAAATTCCAGGGCCACCCGCTCCTGCCAGGGGGCAAGCCGGCCCGCCACGATCTGCGGCTGGCTACGATTGCCATAGGAGGCCGCCACATGGCTGCAGAAGGCGAGCGAAATCTGGTCCAGCAGCAGGGGGCTCACCGTCTGGCCGGCCTGCACGGCGGCCTGCATGGCTTCGCTGAGCGCCGTCAGCGTCGCGTCGTGAACAATCTCGCCGGGCGACAGCACCAGCGTATCCACCGGTCGCCCGTCATCCTCCTCCAGGAGGCCGTTGATCAGCGCGCGGGGCACATGGAAATTCAGGCAATCGAAGGCGGAGCGGAGATTGGCCTGCCATTGGCGACGATAATCATAGAAGGTGAAGCTGCCCTGCGGCATGTAGGCCGTCGGCAGGGGTTTTCCGTCGACCCAGAGATCGCCCTCATAATCGCGGTTCTGGTAGGTAATCAGGAAGGCATCTTCGAGCGCGTGCGGATCGGTCAGCCGCTCGGCGGCCGACACGCCGACAGAGACACGCGCCGCCGAAAAGCGGCCGCGCCGAAGCTCGGCCGCAAAGACCTGGCGGTCATCCGCCTCGCGAATGAAATCCGAATTCTCGTTTCGTCCCATGCGAACCCCTGCGACAGGACGGGATCTGCCGGAAGACGGGTGCTCCGTCTTGCACAAAACTGCTGTGCCATGGCCCCGCCCGTCGCGTCGTGCAGGATAGCGCCGGAGAGGGGGCGGGGTAAGCCCCCGCCCGTACAATCTTAAAGTGTCGCGAGCGCCTTTTCCATCCGCGCCAGCCCCTCTTCGAGAAGGGCACGCGGGCAGCCGAAATTCAGCCGGATGAAGCCGCCATAGGCGGCGCCGAATTCGTGACCCGCACTGAAGGCCACCTTGCCGTGCTCGAGGAAGAAGGCCTGTGGGTCATCGCCGAGACCAAGCGCGCGGCAATCCAGCCAGGCGAGGAAGGTGCCTTCCGGGGCGAGGCAACGGATCCTCGGGAAACGGCGGGCCAGTTCCGCGATCAGGAAATCGCGGTTGGCTTCGAGATAGGCAAGCAGCTCCGTCTTCCAGACGCCGGCCTTGGAGAATGCCGCAAGGCTTGCCTCGAGCCCCAGAATATTGACGCTGTCGACCATGCCGAGGCGCGAGGCGGCGAATTTCTCGCGGATCGCCCGGTTCTCGATGATCGCGAAGGCCGTCTTCAGGCCCGCGACATTGTAGGTCTTGCTCGCCGCCATCAGCGTGATGGTGCGGTTGCGCGCCTCGGCGGAGACCGTGGCGATCGGCACATGACGGCGGCCGTCGAACAGCAGATCGCAGTGGATCTCGTCGGAGATGATCAGCGTGTCGTGCGTCTCCGCCAGAGCCGCGATGGTCTGCAGTTCGGCCAGCGAAAACACCTTGCCGGTCGGGTTGTGCGGATTGCAGAACAGGAAGGCCCTGGAGGCCGCCATGTCTGCGGCAAAACCCGAAGCGTCCATCGCCCAGCCGCCGGCCGATGGCGAAAGCTCCGCCTCGCGGCGGATCAGGCCCCAGTGGCCGGGGGCATTCAGGATCGGCCGGTAGATCGGCGTCTGCACCAGAACGGCGTCGCCCGGTTCCGTCATCGCCTTCAGCGCCATGTTGAAGCCGGGCTCGACGCCCGGCAGGAAGACGATATCGTCCGGCGTGATGACCCAGTCGTATTTTGCCGCCATGTCGGCGACGATGACGGCGCGCAGTTCATCGCGCGCCACGCCATAGCCCAGCACGGGATGGGCAAGCCGCGCCTGCAGCGCCGCGACGATCTCCGGCGCTGCCGCAAAATCCATGTCGGCCACCCACATGGGCAGCACGTCGCCGGGATAGCGGCTCCATTTGGAACTGCCGGTGTCCCGGCGCTCGATCACCGCATCGAAATCGGTCATGGTTCAAAGCCCCCTGATCATGCCACCGTCCACGCGAAGGCTGGAGCCGGTGATATAGCTTGCCTGGGCGCTGGCAAGGAAGGCTGCGGCTGCGGCAAATTCCTCCGGGCGGCCATAGCGGCCGGCGGGGATTTCGGCGCGCGAGGCAGCTTGCACTGCGTCCACGCTGGCACCCGTATTGCCGGCCTTGATCGTGTCGAGTTCACGCACCCGGTCGGTGTCGATGCGGCCAGGCAGGATCATGTTGACGGTGATGCCGTGGCGGGCCACCTCGCCGGCCAGCGTCTTCGACCAGCCGGCGATCGCTGCGCGCACGCCGTTCGACAGCGCCAGATTGGCGATCGGCTGTTCGACGCCGGAGGAGCCGATGGTGATGATGCGGCCCCATTGCCGCTCGATCATTGCCGGCAGCAGCGCATCGGTGATGGCAAACAGCGCGCTTGCCATCGTCTCGAAGGCGGCGTTCCAGGCCGCCCGGCTCTGGCCGAGCGCCGGGCCGGCCTTCGGGCCGCCGCTGTTGTTGACGAGGATATCGACGCCGCCCATCGCCCGGACCGTGTCGATCAGGGCGTCCACCGAGGCGGGATCGGCGAGATCCACCGCGACCGGCCGGATGTTTTCCGTAGCGGCGATGGAGGATGCCGTGCGGGCCGCGGCATAAACGATGACGCCTTCGGCGGCGAGCGCTGCGGCAATGGCAGCGCCGAGGCCGCGGCTTGCGCCGAGAACCAGCGCGGTCTTTCCGGAAATGCCGAGATCCATCAGGCAAGCGCCTCCAGGCGGCGGGTCTGGCGGGCGATCAGGCGGTCCACTTCGGCAATCGCGGCCGCATTGAGCGCCGCGCCCGGACGACGCTGGGCAGCGCTCGCAATCGCGCCGCGCCTGGCCAGCACGTATTTGCGCACGGCAAGGCCGATGCCCGGCTGCTGCTCGTAGCGCACCAGCGGCAGATAGGCATCGAACAGATCCTGCGCCCGGTCGATCTCGCCGGCATTGCTCAGGCGTACGACGTCCGCCATCATTTCCGGATAGGCAAAGCCGGTCATTGCGCCATCGGCGCCGCGCTGCATTTCCTCCGTCAGGAAGGCGCCGGCATTGCCGCAGAGGATGGAGACACGGCGGCGGCCCCTGGCTTCCGCCTGGCGCAGCTCGCTGATCTTCTGCAGGCCCGGCCAGTCCTCATGCTTCAGCATGACGATGGAGGCGTGCTCCTCGAAGATGGCGCCGAGCGTTTTCGTCGAGATCTGCACGTTGGTGACCAGCGGGAAATCCTGCAGCACCACCGGCACATCCGTGCCGACCGTTTCCACCACGGTGCGATAATAGCCGATGATCTGGTCGTCGGTGCGCAGCGAGGAGGGGGGCGCAACCATGACGCCGGCGGCGCCGAGATCCATCACCGCCTTCGTCAGTTCGCCGATCGCCGCAAGGCCGGGGGCCGAGACGCCGACCACGACCGGCTTTTCCCCGGCGCGCGCGAGCGTCAGCCGCGTCACCTCGATCGATTCGGCCTGGGTCAGCTTCGGAGCCTCGCCCATCATGCCGAGAATGGTCAGGCCATCGGCGCCCTTGTCCATGTAGAAATCGACCATGCGGTCGATGCTGTCGTGATCGAGCGCGCCCGTTTCCGTGAACGGCGTGACGGCGATGACGAAGACGCCCTTCGTGTCTGCAGTGATCTGCACCATGGGTCTTTCCTATTCGAACCAGTGGGATTGCCCGCGGCGCACATAGCGGCCGTCGCCGGGCTGGTTGACGACATCCTGCCCGTCGAAGGCAAGCTGGCCTTCGAGATAGGTGCGGGCAACGGTGATGGAGAAGGTGCGGCCGTCGAACGGGCTCCAGCGCAGCTCGTCATGGGCGCGCGCCGAATCCCAGACTTGCGGCGTGCGGGCAATGACGGTGAGATCGGCATCGGCGCCGACGCGGATCGCTCCCTTCTGCGGCCACAGGCCGAAGAATTTCGCCGGACGCTCGCACAGCTGCTCGACGGTGAGCGCCGGGGCATCGAGGCCGCGCGCCTCGGCGGCGGTGAAGAAGGCCGGCAGCAGCGTTTCCAGCCCCGGTACGCCGGCGCCCGCATCGAAGATGGAATCGGTCAGCTTGTTGTCGATCGGCCAGCTGGAATGGTCGGAGCTGACGAAGGCAACACGGCCGGCGAGGATTTCCTCCCACAGCGCATCGATCTGCCCCGGCCGGATCGGCGGGTTGACCTTCATGCGCGCGCCGAGCGCCTTGCCGTCCCGCTCCGGATCGAACCAGAGATAGTGGACGCAAAGCTCGCCGGTGGCGCGGAAGCCGTCGGCCAGATAGTTGTCGACCAGCTGGAAGCCGCGCGCTGTCGTCAGATGCACGATATGCGCATGCGCGCCGGCGCTGGCGCCGAGTTCCAGAAACTGGGCGGTGGCGGCCAGTTCCGCCGCCGGCGGGCGGCTTGCCGAATGCGCTTCGATACCGTTGTGGCCGGCCGCCCTGGCGGCGGCGATGTAGGCGCGCACGATCTCCTGGTCTTCGTTGTGCACGCCAAGCGGCAGCACGCTGTCGGCCAGCGCCGAGAAGAGGCCGAGGATCTGGT
Source organism: Rhizobium sp. RU35A (assembly GCF_900156005.1). Lineage (NCBI taxonomy): Bacteria > Pseudomonadati > Pseudomonadota > Alphaproteobacteria > Hyphomicrobiales > Rhizobiaceae > Rhizobium > Rhizobium sp. RU35A. The sequence continues at coordinate 138,310 of NZ_FTMR01000009.1, forward strand.
CGGAGGCAATGCGCGGAAAGCGCGTCGGGCTGCTTTCGAAGGTGGAGATCTTGAAGGCCACCACGCCGCCATCGATCAGCGGCTGCACATCGTCCGGCGCCTGGCCGGGCAGAATGGTGCCGTAGAGCGCCACATGCGCATGCGCATGGGCGTGGATCGCCTCCACCTTTTCCGACAGCCGCGCCGGCGTGTTGAGCGGGGCCGGATTGTCGTAGGGCATGTCGACGATGGTGGTGATGCCGCCCGCCACCGCCGAACGGGTGGTGGAGCGGATGCCGGGCAGGCCGCCATAGCTGCAGGCATGCGTCTGGCCGTCGATGATGCCGGGCAGGATCAGGCCGTCGCCCGCATCGTGCAGCGTATGCGCCGGCGGCGCCTCGCCCGTGCCGATCGCGGCAATGCGGCCGTCCGACACGGCGATCCAGGCCTTTTCCAGCGGCCCGTCCGGCAGGACGGCGGTGCCGCGAACAATCAGATCGAAGGTCATGCTGTCATCTCCCGTAGGACAGATCGAGATGGGTGGCGGCCAGCGCAACGCCCGCCTGGACCGGATCGACCACCGGCAGGCCGAGCGCCTCCTGCAGGGCGGCGCGATAGGAGCCGAGGCCGGCGCAGCCGAGGATGACGACATCCGCCTTGTCCTCGTCGCGCAGCAGGCGGCCGGTGCGGGCCACCGTTTCCACCACATCGGTTGCCATCAGCTGCACGACCGTCATGTCGATGGAACGGTCGCCAGCCAGGCGATGATCGAGATCGAGCGCCTTCAGATAGCGCAGATGGCGGGCGATGGAGGAGGGGCCGAGCGAAATGATGCCGAAGCGCCGGCCAAGGCCGAGCGCCGCGAGATAGGCCGATTCGGCAATGCCGGCGACCGGCCGGCGGGTGGCCGCCCGCACCTCGGCAATGCCGGGATCGGAAAAGCAGGCCAGCACGAAGGCATCCGCATCCGAGGCCTGCACCGCGTCCAGCACGTTGGGAATGACCGCTGCCACATGATCATCGGTCTCGATGCCGGGTGGCGATTTCTTCAGCTCCGTGCAGAAGATTTCATGCCGGGTTGCGGCGATGACCGGCTGGAGGCAGGCTTCCATCGAGCGGGTGACGGAAGCGGAACTGTTGGGATTGATGACAAGGATCTGCGACAATCGACACCCTCGGCGGCCTTGCCGCCTTCCTGGACTGGATTAGATATACTACGTGGTATATCAGACGGTGCGGCGCTGTCAAAGTCCCTTCCGCCCGCCAAGGGGTTGGACAGGCATGGAAAGCCTTTGACAAGCACGGGCTTCGGCCGCAACAAGAGGCGCCAGGCCCCGGGGTGCTTCGGGTGGCTTGTGCCGGGCGCAGGAGACGCATGTGACGGACATGGATCGAGCAGAGGCAGGAACCGAAAAGCGCGCCAGATCGCTGACGGAGCAGGCTTATGCCATCCTTCGTGAGCGAATCATCACCGGCGATCTGGCGCCGGGCGCCGAGGTGTCGGAGCCGGAACTGGCCGAACGGCTGCAGATGAGCAAGACGCCGGTGCGCGAGGCGCTCGGCCGGCTCTGCGTCGAAGGCTTCATGGAAGCCTATCCGCGGCGCGGCTACCGGGTCACCCCCGTCACCATCAAGGACATGAACGACCTGTTTGCCGTGCGCGGCGTGCTGGAAGGTACGGCGGTGGCGCTGGCGGCGGAAAACCTGACGGTGGCCGAACTCGACCAGCTGGATGAGCTGGCCGATGCGCGCTACGAGATGGGCGAGGAGGTGAGCACGCGCACCTTCGTGGCCCGCAACGAACAGTTCCACGCGCTGATCGCGCAAGGATCGCGCAATCCGCGCCTCTATGCGCTGGTGATGGGCCATCTGGAGGAGTGCGCGCGGCTGTTCTACATGGGCACCCGCATGCGCGACATCAATCCGGAAACCACCGACGACCACCACCGCATCCTCGCCCACCTGCGCGCCCGCGACGGCGAAAAGGCCCGCGCGGCCATGGTGGAGCACAACGAGAACACCCGCACCGGCCTGCTCTCCGCCCTGATCAGCAATGCCCGTCCCGGGCTGACGCTGTGAAGGGGGGGGCAAAGTCCACTTTTGCGCGCATTCTTGACGAAAATGCGTTGAAAGCGCTATTATAGAGGCTGCGAGGTGGTCTATGCTATATAGGTTAGAGGTTGAAAATTTCTTCTCGATCCGCGATCAGCAAGTGCTGGATCTTTCGATTGACAGAGGTGTGCCCGACCCCGACGGCCGATATGCACCTATCTTCGAGGGGGCGGACGTCAGAGCGCCGAAGGTTGTGGCGCTTTACGGCGCCAACGCCTCCGGCAAAACGACGCTGCTGCGCGCGCTTTCCTTCATCGTAAACATGATCTGCAACAGTGTGACCCATACGGGTTTCGTGGGTATCGAGCGCTTCAACGATAGGGAATCCGCCGATCGTCCTGCGCGGTTTGCGATCGAATTGGGTGGCCCCATGAACCTGACGCCCGACATTGCCCAGCGCGCCGCCAATGGTGAAACCGTCGAGCAGGGAACGTACCGTTACGAACTGGAGATCGAATTCAAGGACGGACTAGCCATTGGCATCACGGCAGAGGTGTTGCGCCAGAAGCCGAATGGTCGAGGCAAATGGCAGCGCGTCTACGAACGCGATGCGCAAGGAAACGTGAAGGATTCGAAGACATTCAGCCTGTCGGGCTTTCATCACCTGGTGAAAACGTTAGCAGGTAATCATACGGTCCTCTCGTCGTTTGCAAAATTCCAGCACCCTACGGCGCGGCTCATGGTCGAGGCGGCGCGTAACGCCTTCTTCCAGATCGAGCCGGTACAGTCTTCCGCCGATCGTAACGTCATTGATTACCTCAAGAACGTGCCAGCTCTTCTGTCTCGCTTGAACGACGAATTAAGCCGCATTGATGTGGGGGTGGAAGGAATGCGTTTTCAGAATACCGATAACGGGCCGTTGCTTCTGTTCAAGCACGCCGGGCTCTCTATCGAGATGCCGTGGGCCTTGGAAAGTCACGGCACTCGTGCCTTTATCAAGATGTTTCCATGGATTGTCGGCGCCTTGGATGCCGGGGGACTTGCTGCTATCGATGAACTGGATGCTGCTATTCATCCGAATGTTCTGCCGGAACTTCTGCGATGGTTCTATGCGACGTCCGGACGGAATAGACTTGATGCGCAGCTCTGGTTCTCCTGTCATTCTGCCTCGTTGTTGGATGATCTTAACAAAGAGGAAATCGTGATTTGTGAGAAGGATCGGCAAGGGCGTAGTCGGGTCTACAGCCTAATGGACGTCAAGGTGCGCCGTGACGAAAACCATTATCGGAAATATCTGAGCGGTGCCTATGGTGGGGTCCCACACTTCGGATGAGTCGCCGTCGTTCCCATATCGCGCTTCGGCGCCCGATCTACATCGGTTGCGAGGGTGCCTCTGAAGTGGGCTATGCGAGCTTTTTGCAGGATCTTGCGCGCGCGACCAACCTGCCGGTCCACTTGCATATTGAAGAACTGGGCCCTGGAACTGGAGATCCGCTCTCGCGCATAGAACTCGCGGTGCTGCGGCTGACGCTGATGCAAAAGAAGCGGAATGTGCCCGCAGAGCGTTTCGTTCTTTTGGACTTTGACCAAGCAGAGCGGGAACCGCATCGTGCAGCGCGCGCCGTGAAGCTTGCCGCAGACAATGCGATTTCAATCGTCTGGCAAAGGCCATGCTTCGAGGCAGTGCTGTTGCGCCATCTGGTGGGCAGGGCGGCTCATCGGCCCCCCGATACGCATGCGGCTATGAGGGCGCTGGAACGGGAGTGGCCGCACTACCGCAAGCCGATGAGGCGCAGCGATCTGGCACGTCTGATCGACGCAGATGCCGTGCGGCGTGCAGCCCACGTGGAAGAGGAATTGCAGGCGCTCCTCGCATGTATCGGTCTTTTGTCCGAAGCCTGATAATGCTTTTGGCTCTGCGACGGCTTCGGTCGTCGTTCTCTGCGATAAAGCGGCAAAAGGTGCGGCAGTCGTGCCTTGATCCTTCGTTACGTGGAGGGCTTTGCTCATCCTGCGCGCGAAGCGCGCTTCGCTCGGTCGCCCAGCATGCGTGTCATACTTGTGCTGGCTTCCCGCCCGTCAAGGCAAAATTTTCCTGAGATACCACGTAATATATTTCTGCTTGCCAAGCGCGTGTGCCTCATAGACGCTAGTCTCTTCCATGGCAGACAGGGTGTGTGTGATGACGGGTGTGGTCAGCGATGCGGTGCGGGCGGATGAGACGGCGGAGGCGGTGCGGGCGCGCGTGCTGTTGACGCCGCAGCAGGTGCAGGCCTTGCGGCGGGCGGGGGCGGATGTGACGCTGCTTGCGGTCGATTCCATCAATCCCTATACCGGCCGTCCGGCCTTTTCCGGTGAGCGGATCGAGGGCGCGATCCGGACTGAGGCCTATGCCGATTTCCAGGCGCCGGCCTCGCCGGAGGGCGGGCAGCGGCCGTTGCCGGAGATTGCCGTGTTGCAGGAGAAGGCGCGGGCCTGGGGTTTGCGGCCCGAAAGCACCATCGTGATCTATGATGGCGATCGCAGCATGACGGCCGCGCGCGCCTGGTGGGTGCTGAAATGGGCGGGCCTGCCGGATGTGCGGGTGCTGGATGGCGGGCTTCCCGCCTGGCTCGCCGGCGGCCTTCCGGTCGTTCGCGACGATGATGCGGTTCGCACGCCGCCGACGCCGAGCGCGATCACGCTCTCGCCCGGCCACATGCCGGAACTCGATGCCGAGGGCGCGCTGGCGATGGTCGAGACGGGTGTGCTGCTCGATGCGCGCATCCGCCCCAATTACATCGGTGGGCCGGTTGCGCCGGGCTCTGCGCCGCGCGGCCATATTCCGGGCGCGCTGAGTGCACCCGCGCCCGACAACGTGACCGATTACGGCAATTTCACCGATGCCGCGACGCTGGCCGAGCTTTATGGCGCGCTCGGCGCAGACGGCTCGCGTCCCGTCGGCGTCTATTGCGGCGCCGGCATGTCGGCCGCCCATTCCGTGCTGGCGCTCGCCTCGATCGGAATCGATGCGGCGATGTATCCCGGATCCTGGTCGCAATGGGTGCATGATCCGTCCCGGCCGGTCGCGGTCGGTGCGCATCCCTATGGAAGAAAAGCATAAATTCTAGGCAGCCTCTCGGCGTGACCAAACGCGCGCCATCAGGCTTTACAGCAGACGCCGTAATGATATATTTCGTAGTATATCACAGAGGGCGCAGTCGTCATCCGAGCGGGATGCGGCTGAACAACAGGGTGAAGGGGTGAACCATGACGATCTGGAAGGCAGTTGCGGCAGCCACGGTGGCGATGCCGCTGATGTGGACGGCAGCGCATGCGCAGGAAGCCGACAAACTGAAGACGCTGGTCGTGGCGGTTCCGTCCGATCCGGTGGCGCTTGAGCCCGGCACCAACAAGGCCGAGCCGATCGGCAGCGAAATCATCCTCAACGTGTTCGACACGCTGGTGGCCTGGACGGCGCCGGACTTCAGCCAACTGGAAGGCCGCCTCGCCAAGAGCTGGACCGTGTCCGAGGACGGCAAGGTCTTCGACTTCAAGCTGCGCGAGGGCGTGAAATTCCAGGACGGCACGCCGTTTGATGCGGCTGCCGTGAAATTCTCGCTGGAGCGCACCAAGGCCGGCAATCCTTACGTGAAGGCCACCTTCGACCTCATCAAGGAGATCACGGTCGTTTCGCCGACCGAGCTGAAGATCACGCTGTCGGCCGCCTATCCGGCCTTCCTGTCGATCCTCGCCCAGCCGCAATCGGCGGTCGTCAGCCCGGCGGCGGTCGCGAAATACGGCGACAAGTTCGCCTCGCATCCGGTGGGCACCGGTCCCTTCGCCTTCAAGAGCGCCCAGGCCGATACCAATGTGGTGCTGGAAGCCAATCCCGATTATTTCCGCGGCGCGCCGAAGCTGAAGCAGATCATCTACCGCGTCATTCCGGATGCCTCCACCCGCCGGCTGGAGCTGGAAAATGGCGGCGTCGACATCGTGCAGCAGCAGGGTCAGCTGTCGGCCATCGCCGCCGAGGATATCGGCGCGCTGAAGGCCAACAAGGACGTGAAGGTCATCGAGACCTCCAGCCAGATCATCCGCCAGCTGGAATTCAACAACAGCAAGACCGATGGTCCCTTCGCCAATGTGAAGGCCCGCGAGGCGATTGCCCATGCCATCGACTATGACGGCCTGCTGCAGGGCGTGTTCGGCGGCACGGCCGAGCGCGTCTATGGTCCGCTCACTTCCAACAGCTGGGCCTTCAACCCGAAGATGAAGGAACTGGCGCCGAAATACGATCCGGCGCTGGCCAAGAAGCTGCTCGCCGAAGCCGGCGTCAACCCCGCCAGCATCACCCTGAAGCTCTACAGCTTCCAGGGCTCGCTGTGGGGCGCGGTCGCCACCTTCGTGCAGGCGAACCTCGCCGATATCGGCATCAATGCGACGATCGAGCAGACGGAATTCCCGGCGCTGCGCACGCTGCAGACATCCGGCCAGTTCGATGTGGCTCTCGATGGCCGCCAGCCCTGGTACAATGACCCGGATGCGCACATCACCATCGGCTATCTCTCCTCGCTCGCCAACACGGCGATGACCTTCCGCATGCCGGCCGACAAGGATCTGGACGCCCTGATCCTCAAGGCGCAGCAGACGCCGGACCAGGAGGCCCGCAAGGCGCTCTATTTCCAGATCCAGGAAGAGATCGCCAAGCGCGTGCCCGGCGCCTATCTGTTCAGCCCGAAGCTGATCGTCTATGCCCGCGCCAATGTGGAGGGCCTGGTCATCAACAGCGCCCCGCCGCTCAACGAATACTGGTCCGTCTTCAAGAAGTGACGGATCGAGGCGATCCCCGGCGGCCGGTTGCGGCCGCCGGTTTTGAACCGGCCGGACGGAGAGGCGAGGATGGCATCCCGCATCTCAGTCGGCCGGGTCGGCCGTTCGGGCCGGCCCAGACAAGTGAGCAGGAGCCATGGCGAGTTTCATCATACGCCGTCTGATTGCGCTGATCCCCGTCATGTGCATCGTGCTGGTCATCGTCTTTTCGCTGGTCAGGATCATTCCCGGCGATCCCGCCACGACGCTGCTCGGACCGGGCGCGACGGCGGAGCAGATCGCGGCGCTGCGCGCCCAGCTGAACCTCGACCAGCCGGTCGTCCTGCAGTTCTGGCAGTATGTCGCCGGCCTCTTCACCGGCGATTTCGGCGTGTCGCTGAAGACGGGCCAGCCGGTGGCGCACGAGATCCTCATCCGCCTGCCGGCCACCATCGAACTGTCGGTGCTTGCCGTCATCGTGGCGGTGGTGTTCGGCATCCCGCTCGGCGTGCTGTCGGCCACCCGCGCCAATTCCCTGTTCGACCATGTCACCCGCATCGTCTCGCTGATCGGCGTCTCCATGCCGGCCTTCCTGCTGGCGCTGATCCTGCAGCTCACCTTCGGCACCTGGCTCGGCTGGCTGCCGGTGTCCGGCCGCCTCAGCCCCTATCTGCCTGTCGAGACGGTGACCGGCTTTGCCGTCCTCGATGCGCTGATCACCGGCAACTTCGCGGGCGCGGCGAGCGCGCTTGCCCATCTCGTGCTGCCGACCGCTGTGCTGGCGGCCTTCCTTGCAGCGACGCTCGGCCGCTTCGTGCGCAACACCATGCTCGACGTGATGGGCGAGGATTTCATCCGCACCGCCCGCGCCAAGGGCCTCCACAACCGGCAGGTCGTGCTGGAGCATGGCCTGCGCAATTCGCTGCTGCCGGCGGTCACCATCATCGGGCTGAAATTCGCGGAAATGCTGGGCGGCGCGATCCTGACCGAAACCATCTTCGCCTGGCCGGGCATCGGCCGCTACATGTTCGAGGCGATCAAGAACCGTGATTATCCGGTCATCCAGGGCACGACGCTGGTCTTTGCCCTTCTCTTCGTGCTGACATCGATCGTCGTCGACCTGCTCTATGGCGTGCTGGATCCGCGCGTGCGCCGGAAGATGGGGTGAGGCCATGCACGAACTCCTGATCTTCCTCAAGCGCAATACGCTCGCCGTCGTCGGCCTCGTGATTCTGCTGTTCCTGGTCGGCCTCATCACCGTCGGTCCGTGGCTGACGAGCTACTCGCCGACCAGGCTCGACATCCTGCACAAGCTGGCAGCCCCGAGCACAAGCCACTGGCTGGGCACCGATGCCTTTGGCCGCGATGTGCTGACCCGCATCATGTATGGCGGGCAGGCGACGCTTTCGATCGGCGTCGGCGTGGTGGCGATCGCCTTTGCCGTCGGCGTGTTCTTCGGCGTGCTGGCGGGCTTTGCCGGCGGCTGGCTGGACAGCGTGATCATGCGCGTGGTGGATGCCATCCTGGCCTTCCCGGCGCTGGTGCTGGCGATTGCGCTGTCGGCCGCCTTCGGCCCCAGCCTGCAGAACGCCATGCTGGCCGTCGCCATCACGCTTGCCCCGCAATTTGCCCGGGTGGCGCGCAGCCAGGCGCTCACCATTTCGGTGAAGCCGTATGTCGAGGCGGCGATCTCGCTCGGCCTGTCGCGCCGGCGCATCCTGCTTCGCTACATACTCGTCAACGGCCTCGGGCCGCTTCTGGTGCAATCCACTCTTGCGCTCGGCAGCGCCATCCTGCAGACGGCAAGCCTCGGCTTTCTCGGTCTCGGCGCCCAGCCGCCCATGGCCGAATGGGGGGCGGATGTCTCGGCCAACCTGCAATATGTGCGCAGCGCCGCCTGGGTGGCGCTCGCCCCCGGCATGGCGATCCTGCTCGCCGTGCTTGCCTTCAACCTGATCGGCGATTCGCTGGCGGACTGGATGAACCCGCGCCGCCGCAACGCCATCGACTAGGACTTTTCCCCCGTGACGGACCTCACCCTTGCGCTCGAGAAAGTCGATTTCCTGCCGCCGACGCGGGTGACCGACGATACCAGCGTGCTGACGCTGAAGAACCTCGTCTTCGAACCGCTGCTGAAATGGCAGGATGGCTTTGCCCGTCCGGGGCTGTTCTCCGGCTGGTCGCATGCCGAGGGGGGGCGCCTGTGGCAGTTCACGCTGCGCGAGGGCGCGACCTTCCATGACGGCAAGCCCTGCACGGCCGACGACGTGCTCGCCTTCATCGACGGCATCCTGCAGGCGGTCGATACGTTCGGCATGAAATGGTCCTATGCGCGCTATCTGGCCGAGGCGACGATCCGCGCCGTCTCGCCCGGCGTGGTCGAGGTCCGCAATCCGCGCCCCTTCGCCGATATTCTCGACATCTTTTCCGAATTCTACATCTGCCGCCTCGATGGCGCGGGCCGGGCGATCCTGGGCACCGGGCGCTACCGGGTCGCGGAATTTTCCGCCGGCGAAAGCGCCGTGCTGGAGAAGGTTGCGGCCGGTTCCGGCCCGGCCCGCATCGTGGCCAGGGCCTGCAAAAGCGCCGAGGCACGGCTTGCGCTGCTCAAAACGGGGGAGGTCGATGCCGCGCTGAACCTCGAGCGCGTCGAGCAGCGGCTCGATTTTTCCGAACGCTTCCAGTGGGGCAGGGCGGTCAACACGCTGTCGGTGATGTATTACCTGAACTGCAGCGAAGGTCTGTTCCGCGATCCGGCGGCACGGCTTGCCGTCAACCATGCCGTCGATACGGTGCGGCTGGCGGACGAGATCTTTCATGGGCTTGCCGTTGCGTCCTCCACCATCGTCAGCCCGCATCATCTGGGCGCCCGGCGGGCCGGCCTTGCGCCGATCCCCTATGATCCGGACAAGGCGCGCCGCCTCATCGACGGCGTTGCGAGCGCCGGCCCGATCCGTCTGCGCACGCCGACCTTCATGCCGGAACGCGCGCCGGAGGTGAGCCGTTACGTGGCGGATGCGCTGACCGCCGTCGGTCTGACGGTCGAGATCGAGACGGAGCACGACCGCCCCGAATATGCCCGCCAGATCGGCCGCAAGGAGATGGGCGACATGGCGATCTTCGATTCCTCGCCGCACAGCACCTTCCGCATTCTTGACGACAAGATCTCCAGCTGCACGCGCGCCGTGTGGTGGCAGGGCTATGACGATGCCGAAACCGAAGCGCTGATTGCCACCGCCAATGCGGCGGTGGAGGACGCGGCGCGCGAGGCCGCCTATGCGCGCTGCCTCACGCGCCTGCACGACAACCCGCCCTGGCTCTATCTCGTCCATCCCGTCGACGTGTTTGCCGCACGCCCCGGCATCGGGGGGCTTGCAATCGACGCCAAGGGCACGCTGACCATTGCCTGATAAGGACCGCACCATGCAGAAAGACTATTCGATCACCTTCTTCTACTATGACGACATCCTGGCCGTTGCGCCCTTCTATGAGGATGTGCTCGGCTTCGAACTGGTCCTGGATCAGGGCATGGCGCGCATCTATCGTATTGCCGGCCAATGCTATTTCGGCATTGTCGATGGCAATCGCGGCCACCTGAAGCATCAGGAGAAGAGTGCCGTTCTGCTGACCATCGTCGCGCAGGATGTCGAGGGCTGGCATGCCAAGCTGAAGGCGGCGGGCGTTCCCGGCCTCTCGGACATGCTGCGCGGTCGCTTCTGCGAGCATTTCTTCTTCGAGGACCCGGCCGGCTATGCGATCGAGATCCAGCGTTTCCACAATCCGGACGTTGCAAAACTGTTCTGAGGGAGAGACACACGATGATCGCGCGCGTCGACCGTCTGCGGCAGGTGCTTCTCGACCATGCCCTGACCCTTGGTCCGTCCCCCCTGATGGCGCGGCCGGATGGCAGCGTGGCAACGCTTGCCGAAGGCTATATTCCGCTGCTGGTGAATTTCACCGAGGAGGACAAGGCCGCCAAGGGCCTGCGCAAGCTGAAGGAGCAGGCCGAGCCCGAGCCGCCGGTCTATTTCTCGGCGCTGGAAATGGCGCGCGATCATGACGCCCTGCTGCTGGTGGGCGAGACCGGCAGCGGGAAAACCACCTTTGCCCGGCATCTGGCGCTCGGCCTTGCCGAGGGCGGGCTTGCGCCGAAGCCGGTGGTGCGCAACGAATTCGGGCTTGTCCGGGACGAAGCCTGGTTGCCGGCGGGAGAGCCTGCCGGCAGGGCCCGTGTGCTGCCGCTCTGCGTGACGCTGAAGCCCTCCAGGCGCTTCCACGCCCTGCTGGAAGCGCGCATGCCGGGCATCGAGGCGCTGCTGTCTGCCGAGGACTGGGGGAGCGGCGAGGACAGCCTGCTGATCGTGCTCGACGGGCTGGAGATCGTCGGCGCCGGCGCCCGCCAGCTGCTGGAGGATGCCGCCCGCTTTCAGGCGCAGTTCCGTGGCGTGCGTCTCCTGGCGCTTGCCGAGACGGCGGCCACCGCCGCGCTCGTGCCGCCTGCGCCCTTCGTCCGTCATGCGCTGCTTCCGCTTCTGGCCACACAACGCATCGCGGCGGCGAAGAGGCTTGCCGGCCTCGACGTGCGGGAAAGCCGCATCGGCCTTGGTGCGGCTGCGGCCAATCCAGCCCAGTTTGCCATGGCGCTTTCGGCCGCCACGGCCTCCGAAACGGCCGAGGACATCACCGATGCCTGGCTCGACCGCATTGCCGGCGAGCCGCAGACGGCGCGTCTCATCTGCGGACTGGCGGCGGATGCCCTGAGCGGCAAGCTGCAGGAAGCCGATCTTCTGCCGGTACAGCGCGTGCGCCAGTTGCTCGCCGCGCGTCACCTTTCCGGCGAGCCGGCAGACGCGGCCGTCGAACCCTTCCGCCGCCAGCCGTCGCTCTATGCACCCGTGCTGCGCAGCATCGCCGCGCGTCTTGCCGGGGCCGGAAAGGCGGCGTCGCTGGTTGAACAGCTGATCACGGGCGAAGGAGAGGCGGCGCTGCGCGGCGCGCTGCTCGCCTCCGAATTCGAGATGGCGCCCGTGCTGAGGGGCGCCGTCAAGGACCGGCTGCTGATGATCGTCACGACAGGCGCGCTGACCGCCGTGGAGCGCGAACGGGCCGGGCGCAGGCTGTCTGCCTGGGGCGATCCGCGCGATCTGGAGGCGCTGGCGGAGGTGCCGGCCGGCACCTTCACCTTCGGTGCGAACACCCATCCCAATTCAGCCCCGCCGCATGCGCTGACCTTGCCGGCCTTCCGCATCGGCCTTTATCCGGTGACCAATCGCAGCTACGGCGCCTTCGTCCGCGAGACGGGCCGGCTCTGGCGCAGCCCCGACGGGTTCGATGCCGAACGGCTGAGCGCGCCGGCGACCGATCTGACCTGGCGCGATGCCATGGCCTATTGCGACTGGCTGACGGCACGCTGGCAAGCCGAGGGCCGCATCGGCGCGAACGAGATCGTGCGCCTGCCGACCGAGCCGGAATGGGAGCGCGCCGCGCGCGGCGACCAGCCGGATCGGGGCGAGGCCATCACCTATCCCTGGGGCCAGCACTGGCAGGAGGATTCAGCCAATTCCGAGGAGGCGGGCTTCAACACCACCTGTACCGTCGGCCTGTTTGCCAGGGGGCGCTCCCCCTATGGCTGTTTCGACATGGCGGGGCAGGTGTGGGAATGGTGCACGACACTGTGGGGTGACGACATGGCGACCCCGCATTTCCGCTACCCTTACGCCGAGGATGGCCGCGAGGCGGAAGATGCCGGCCCCGCGATCCGCCGGGTGCTGCGCGGCGGCTGCTTCAGCAGCGGCTGGCAGAAGGCCTGCGCCACCTATCGCGGCAGCCTGGAGCCTGACGGTTTCTGGCGCGGCAACGGATTTCGCGTGGTGGTCGCACCGAAGGGCTAGCCTCGGGCGTCCATCCTTGAGACGTCTCGTTCATCGCGATGCGGTCGGCACGGCCTGCGGCAGCCAGGAGCGCGCCGCCGCAAAGCTGCGGTCCATGGCATATTCGGCCCGCACGGGCACCGGAATATGGCCGAAATAGAAGGAAAGCTGACGGGCGGCGAGCGCCTGCGGCTGTCCGGCGATGGCGGCCAGATAGAGTGCCGAGGCAAGGCCCGAGCGATCCGCCCCTGCATTGCAGTGGATCAGGACCGGCTTCGGCGCGTTGCGCATCACCTCGATCAGCTGTTCCATCTCCGCCCGGTCGAGCGACTTGCGGGCGCTCATGGCAAAGTCGATGTGCTGCACCCCCAGCCTGCGGCTTGCGTCCACTTCCCTGTCATACCAGCCATTGCCGTCGTTCCTGCCGCGCAGGTTGATGACGGAGCGGATGCCGTAGCGTTCGACATAGCGGCGAAGATCGGCGGGCGTCGGCTGGGCGGAACGGTAGACTTCCCCGGCAATCACCGGTGCGAAATTGCCGGTCAGCTGCAGGAAGCCGAAATAGGCGCCGAGCAGCGCGCTGATGAACACCAGCACCAGAAGCAGGTGGGCCGCAATCCGGCGCAGTGAGAGGGACATGCGTTCCGGCGAGACCGGAAGGGGCAGGGTAGTCGTGGTCATTGCGCGCCATTGCCATCGGAAGGGTCTGTCACCCATCTTGCCGTCTTTCCTGACAGGAACCTGAACGCGGGTTTTTCTATGGCAGGGACAGGCGCGACGCCGCATGGGGGAACGGCATCGCGCCTGTTCTCGGGTGCGATCACGCCCGGTCGGAACCGGCCGGTGCGCGCTTGCGCCCGATGATCATGGCCTGCACCAGATTTTCCGAATGCCTCCGGCTGGCATGGATGACGCCGAGCACATGCAGGGTGACGGCGAGAAGCAGCACGTTGACGGCCGCCTCATGCGTTTCCTCCACCCATTCCACGCCCCAGAAGGCATCGGTGGTCTGCATCCAGCCAGTCAGGGCAATGCCGCCGATCAGCGCCAGAAGGAACAGCACCATCACCGCGCCAAGCGGGTTGTGGCCGATATAGCGGGCCTCGCGATGCGCCAGCACATCGCGCAGATAGGCCAGTGTTTCGCGCGGCGAGCGGACGAACTGCCGGAAGCGGGCATAGCGACCGCCGGCAAGGCCGAGCACCAGGCGCAATGCAATCAGGCCGGCCGCCGCGTAGCCGACGAATTCATGCACGTTTCTCAGGCCCTCGGACGAGAACCAGGCGACCGCGACGCTGGCGACCAGGCCCCAGTGAAAGAACCTGACGAGCGGGCTCCAGACCTTCACCGTCCCGGTCATGTCAGTCTCCGCTCTTGGCATTGACCTGTTCGAAGGTCTTGGGGTTGAAATAGGCTTCCACCTTCTTGCCCTTGGCATCGAAGGCATAGGCTTCGTAGCAGCCGTCCTCGGTCTTGACGGAACGGACCTTCCAGCCTTCGCCTTCCAGTTTCGCCTTCAGGGCTTCGCGCGGCTGCCAGTCCGACATCGGCACGGAGCACTTGTCGGCGGCAAGGGCTGCGCCGCCGAACGAGAGCACGGCACAGAGGGTGGCAAGAGCGATACGCATGGTGTCTTCCTTCTCGGGTTGTTGACGAGACAAGCCTGAGCGCCGAAGCTGACAGCCACCTGAAGGCAGGGCGGCCTGCATTTTTGTCGTATCCTTCAGCCGGCTGTCAGGTCGGGAGAGACATAACGAGCCCGAACGGGCAATCACGGGGGAGACAGGCATGCGCGTGCTGTTGGTCGAGGATGACGAGCTTCTGGGCGATGCGGTGAAGACGCATGTGGCGCGCCAGGGCCATGCGGTGGACTGGGCGCAAAATCTCGATGATGCCGAGGCCAATCTGGCGGCCGCGCGCTTCGACCTGATCCTGCTCGATCTGCGCCTGCCCGACGGCTTCGGCATCGACATCCTGAAGCGGCTGCGGGCGCGGCGCGATGCGACGCCCGTGATCATCATGACCGCGCATGATCAGGTGGCCGACCGGATCGAGGGGCTGAATGCCGGCGCCGACGACTATCTGGTGAAGCCCGTCGATCTTGGCGAACTGCAGGCCCGCATCCACGCGGTCGCCCGCCGTTATGGCGCCAGCGCCCTGCCGGAGGTGGTGCTGGGAGCGACGCGCGTCTTTCCCTCCGAGCGGCGGATCGTCGGGGAGGATGGGCAGGATATCGGTCTCTCCTCGCGCGAATGGGCGCTGCTCGACCGTCTGCTGTCGCGCCGGCAGGCGATCTTTTCCAAGTCGCAGCTGGAGGATGCGCTCTACGATTTCGGCGCCGAGGTGGAGAGCAACACCGTGGAGGTCTATGTGAGCCGCCTGCGCCGCAAGCTCGGCAAGGAAGTCATCGAAACCGTGCGCGGCCTCGGTTACCGGATTTCGCCGCATGTCTGAGATCACACCCGCACCCGCACCTGCAACGCCGCCCGCACCCCCGCCCTCTGGCGCTCCCGCCCCGGCTGCCAGCCGCCCCTACAGCCTGTCGCGCCGCCTCATCCTGTCGCTGGCGGGTATCCTCTGCCTGTTCTGGGTGGTGGCGGTGGTGCTCGGCGTGTCGGTGATGCGCGACGAATTCGACGAGGTGTTCGACAGCGCGCTGCAGCAGACCACCGAGCGGCTGGTGCCGCTGCTGGTCGACGATCTCTACCGCCGCGACGAGCGGCCGGAGCCCTACAGCATCGGCGAGGTTCGCCACGACGTGCGCGACCAGTATCTCACCTATCAGCTGCGCGATTCGACCGGGCGCGTGCTGCTGCATTCGGCCAATACCTCCTCCGTGCCCTATGCGGCGCCGCTTGCGCCCGGCTTCTGGAGCGACGAGAGCCACCGCATCTTCACCGCCGAGACGGTCAGCGGCAGCCTGTTCGTGCAGGTGGCCGATTCGCTCGATCACCGCCGCGAGGCCACGGGCGAGGGGGCGATCGCGCTGATCGTGCCGATCATGGTGCTTCTGCCCTTCGGCATGCTGGCGATCTGGTGGATCGTCGGGCGCGCGATGGCGCCGGTGCAGCGGCTGCTCGGCGCCGTTTCCGTGCGCGACGGCACCAATCTGCAGCCGATCGAGATGCCGGATCTGCCGAAGGAACTGGCGCCGATCGCCCGCTCCATCAACAACCTGATGGCGAGGCTCGAAACCACCATCCAGGCCGAACGCGATCTTGCCGCCAACAGCGCCCACGAACTGCGCACGCCGGTGGCGGGCGCTCTCGCGCAGACGGAACTTCTGCTGCGCGAAGTCGAGGGAAGCCCGGCCGAACCCCGCGCCCAGCAAGTGCTGAAAGGGCTTCGCCGCCTGTCCACCATGCTGGAAAAGCTCCTGCAGCTTGCCCGCGCGGAAGCCGGCATCGGCCTTGCCACCGCGCCGGTCGATCTGGCGCCGATCTTCGATCTCGTGTTGTCGGAGTTTGGCCGCAGCCATCCGGCGGTGACGGTCGTGATCGCAAAGGAGGCACCGGCGCTTTCCCTGCCGCGCCGTGTGGATGCCGACGCCTTCGCCATCGCGCTGAAGAACCTGCTGGAAAATGCCGACCGCCACGGCCTGCCCGGAGAGCCGATCGACGTGAGGCTGTCTGCGCAGGGCACAATCGTCGTCAGCAATGCCACCCTGCCGCCGGCGGAAGCGGATGTGAACATGTTCCGCCAGCGTTTCCGCCGCGGCTCGCCCGCCACCCCGGGCTCCGGTCTCGGCCTTGCGATCGTCGACCGGTTGATGACGCAGATGGGCGGCAGCCTCGATCTTTCCTGCGACCGCACAGGCGAGGGCGCGCCCGTTCGCGCCACCTTCCGCGCCACCCTGCAGCTGCCGCCGAGTTAAGGGGGGCGGGCCACCCCTCCACGGCAGCGCGCAAGGCCTCGATTTGCCCCTGCCGTCCCATACCCGGTGTCGATGATCGGAACCCATGGGACCGACACCGGGTATCAGAGGCCGGTGGCAACGTGATCCGGGGTCGAAACACCAGCGCCAATCCTTCATGCCACCGCCCGTGTGGGAACCGGCGCCGCAATCTTCGCCAAGGACCATCGAGGGACGCAGTCCGGACGCAAAACCGCTGATGCCCTTTGGCTGGACGTGCGCTATCTGATGCCGGTTTCTGTCAGCATGTCCGCAATGGTCGCCACGCGGCAGACGGGCCGCAGTGCAGCAATCGCCGTTTCGTGGACATCCGCTGAAAATGCAGCGCAACCGTCGGACAGCACCGTCACGTCGAAATCGCGCACATGCGCGTCCCGGACCGTGGAGGCGACGCCGCCATTGGTGACGATACCGCAGACGATGAGCTTGCGGATCTCGCATTTGCGCAGCACCCATTCCAGCCGCGTCATGTAGAAGGCGGAATAGGCGACCTTTTCGATGCTGATATCGGCCGGGGCGAGCCTGTCCACGAGACGGTGGCCCCATGAACCGGGCGCGAAATCTCCCTTCGCCAGAAAGGGCCGCAGCGTCTTCAGATGCGGCGAGATCAGTGGCTCGCCACCTTTCAGCGGCACCAGCGTGAACTGGGTGGAGATGATCCAGCCGCCGCCTGCGCGGATCCGGTCGGCAAGCGGCGCCAGCCGTTCGGGCAGGGCGGCAATCTCTGCAGCTGTCTGGCCGGCGCGGCCATAGGCCCCGTCCGGATCGAGAAAGTCATTCTGCAGATCGACGATCAGGAGGCCGGTCTGCGCCAGGGGTATGGTCTCGTGCATCAGCGTCTCTCGATGATCACATTGCCAAGCGCGTCAACGCGGGCCGTCAGGTCCGGATCGACCAGAACCGTGGCATCCGGCTGCTCCAGAATGGCCGGTCCCTCGATAAGAGCCCCGACAGGCAGTTCCAGGCGGGCATAGATCGCCGTGTCATGCCATGCCCCGTCGAACCAGACCGGGCGGCTGCCGCGGGCTGCCTTTTCCAGCGAGCAATCGGCATCGGGAGCCAGCGCCTTCAGGCTGAAATGCGGGCGACGGCCGATCGCGGCGGTCCGCAGGTTGACGATCCTGGCCTTCAGCCCCGGCAGCAGGCGGCTGAAGGAGGCGCGGTAGGCCGCATCGAAGGCGTCCTGCACGATCGTCCGGGTCACACCCGTGGAACCGTTGGCAATCGTCACGGGCAGCGGCACGGAGACCGTATGGGTCTGGCCGACATAATGCATGTCGAGTTCGAAGAGGATGTCGACCCGATCCATCTGCAGCCCGGCCTCCTCGACCACCCGACCCGCAGCCCCGGCTTCCGCCACCATGCGGGCATCGAGCACCGCCTCATCCAGTTCATCCACCGTCAGGTTCACGGTCTGCACCTGGTCGTGGCGGATATCGGCAATCACGCAGCCGAGCGCCGAGGTGACACCCGGATAGCGCGGCACGAGAGCGGCCTGCAGGCCGACATCCTTGATGAGGGCGCCGGCATGCAGCGCGCCGCCGCCACCGAAGGGAACAGCGACGAATTTCGCAGGATCGTGTCCGCGTTCGATGGAGACAAGGCGGATGGCGCCGGCCATGCGCCCGTCTGCCACGCGCACGATCGCTTCCGCCGCTTCCATGACGCCGAGACCGCAGGGGCCTGCGACATGTTCGGCGATGGCGGCCTTGGCGGCCTCAACGTCCAGCCGTGCAAGCTTGCCACCGATCGGACGCTCCGCATTGATGCGGCCGAGAACGATATTGGCGTCCGTCAGCGTCGGGCGGCTATTGCCCTGGCCATAGGCGACCGGGCCGGGCCGCGAGCCGGCGCTTTCCGGCCCGACCTGCAGCAGGCCCCCGGCATCGACATGGGCGATCGAGCCGCCGCCGGCGCCGATCGTGGTGATCTCGATCATCGGCGTGCGCACCACGAGACCGAAATCGATCGTCGTCTGGGCGGCGAGCGACGTCTGGCCGTCGACCACCAGCGAGACGTCGAAGGAGGTGCCGCCGAGATCGCCGGTGATGATGTTGGGATAGCCGGCGGCCTTGGAAATCGCGGCCGCCGCAATCACGCCGGCAGCCGGACCGGACAGCGCGGTGCGCACCGGCAACCGGCTTGCGGTCTCCGTCGACATGACGCCGCCATTCGACTGGACGATATGGAAGGGGCCGGAAAAGGCTTCCCCTTTCAACGCATCTCGCAGCTTGCCGAGATAGCCGCCGACCACCGGCTGGAGATAGGCGTTGAGCGCGGTGGTCGAGGTGCGCTCGAACTCGCGGATTTCCGGCAGGATCTGGGCAGACGAGGCGAGGTTGCCGTTCGGCCAGACGGAGCGCGCCGCCTCCAGTGCCGCCAGTTCATTGGCGGGATTGGCATAGGCATTGATGAAGCAGATGGCGAGCGCTTCCGCACCGGCGGCGAGCGCTTTCAGGGCGGCCGCGCGAACCTCCTCGGGATCGAGCGCCTCGCGCACCGTTCCGTCTGCCAGAACGCGCTCGGTCACTTCGAAACGCATGTCGCGTTCGATGACGGGCGTGAAATCGCCCCACAGGCCCCAGGTGTTCAGGCGGTCGCGGCGGCGCATTTCCAGCACGTCGCGAAACCCTTTCGTGGTGATCAGCGCGGTGCGGGCGCCCTTGCGCTCCAGAAGCGCATTGGTGCCGACCGTCGTGCCGTGGACGATGGAGCCGAGATCGGCAATGGCGCCGAAGGATTTCAGTCCTTCAATGAAGCCGACCGCCTCGTCGCCGCGATTGGAGGACACCTTGGCGGTCCGGAATTTGCCGGTTGTCTCCTCGTAGTAGAAGAGATCGGTGAAGGTGCCGCCGACATCCACGCCGACGACGGCGCCGTTCAGGCTCTTGATATGGCTGTTCATGCGGCTTTTCCTTCACGCAGTCTGTCGGTCGCCTGCACATCGACCTGTCCGTCCCTGTCGACCTCGACGCCGTAGAGCGTGCGGGCATTCTCGCGGCTGACGAAGCCGAGGCGCACGTCGCGTGCAACCTTTTCCGGCGGGCGGCTCCACGGGTTGCCATAACCGCCGCCGCCGGGCGATTCGATGCGCACCTTCTGGCCCGCCCGCACGCGCACATCCGTGACCTTGGAGGCAAGCGGCGGCGAGCGCTCGCCCTCGTCGCTTTCCCAGGTAAAGCGGTTGAGGCCGCCCTGCAGGCCGCCGGAAACGCCCGGCGGCGCATAGACACCGCGTTCGCCAAGCAGGAAGACATCGGCGTCGGTCAGCGTCTCGACCTCGTAGACCGAGCCCACGCCGCCGCGATGATGGCCGGCGCCGGCGGAATCCGGTCTCAGCGCCCACTGGGTGAAGACAACGGGATAGGAGGCTTCCAGGATTTCGGCTGGCGGAATGGTCGCCATGGAAATCGGGTTGTTGGCGTGGTTGAGACCGTCGCTTTCCGGATTGCCGCCCAACCCGCCGCCGAAGAAGGAGAACATCACATAGCGGGATCCGTCACCGCGATAGCCGGCAATCGAGAGCGCATTGATGGTGCCGAAGGGGGCGGCCGTGGCACGCGACGGATCGGCTTTCGCCAGTGCGCCGAACACGACGCCGATGACGCGCAGGATCGTTTCGGTGTAACCGCCGACCGGTTTCGGTGGCTTGACGCCGAGCAGGGTCGTTTCCGGAATGACGAAGGTGATCGGCCGCAGGCATCCGGCATTGGCGGGGACCGATGTGAAGACATGCTTCAACGCCACATAGCAGCAGGCGGCTGCCGTCGAATAGGCGATGTTCAGCGGTCCGGCGCAGGGTGCGGACGAGCGCGAGAAATCGAGCACCATCTCGTCGCCCCTGACGGTGAGGTCCAGCGCTATGGTGAGGCGTTGCGGGGTGATGCCGTCATTGTCGAGATAGTCCTCGAAGCTGTAGACGCCATCCGGCAGAGCCCGGATGGCATCGCGCATCATGGCGTCTGCGCGATCCGAGAAGACGTCGAAAGCCCGGGCGACGGTTGTGTCGCCATAGGCATCGAGCAGTTCCGCCAGCCGCCGTTCACCGAGGTCGAGCGCGTTCAACTGACCGTTCAGATCGCCGTAGTTGGAGGTCGGCACGCGGGAATTGGCCGCCAGGATATCGAGGAGGTCGCGGTTCATCACGCCTTTCGAGACCAGCTTGACCGGCGGGATGCGGACCCCTTCCTGGAAACTTTCGGTGGCCTTGGCGTTGAATCCACCAGGCACATTGCCGCCGATATCCAGCCAGTGACCGACGGAGGCGATCCAGCAATAGAGCGTTCCGCCGCGAAAGACGGGGCGCACCAGACGGAAATCGTTGAGATGCGTGCCACCGGCATAGGGGTCGTTGAAGAGATAGGTATCGCCGGGGTTCAGATCGCCATCGACGGCCACCTTGTCGATGACGGCCTTGACGGCAAAGGCCATGGCGCCGACGAAGATCGGCAGGCCGCGCGTGCCCTGCACCAGCGTCGCGCCGGTCTCGGCATGATAGAGGCCGTGGCAGGCATCACGCGCTTCGGCAATGATCGGGTTGAAGGCGGAGCGGTAGAGCGTGGCGTCCATCTCGTCGGCTATCTGCTCCAGACGGCCGTTCAGGATGGCGAGCGTGACGGGATCAAGAGCGCTTTTCATGCGGCGTCGTCCTTCGTGGTGCCCTTGGCGGATGGAGCCTGGCTGCCGGCCTCGAACTGTTCGTAACGGCGGCCAAGATCGAGCATCTTAGGCGTGCCGATGAGGTCGTTCAGCATGCCGAAGTCGAACATGCGCTCGGCAAAGGGTGTGTTGGTGCCATGCTCCTTCAGCGAGGCGTAGTAATCCTGCGCGGTGCGCGCGAGTGCCCGGACGATGCCGCCGGGAAAGATCACGATGCTGTAGCCCATCTGTCCAAGTTCCGCGGCGGAGAACATCGGCGTATTGCCGCCCTCCACCATGTTGGCCAGCAGGGGACGGCGCCCGGCCAGGGCGGAACTGACGGCCGTCAACTGTTCGGCGGAACGCGGCGCCTCGACAAACAGAATATCGGCGCCGGCTTCGGCATAAAGCGCTGCCCGATCGATCGCCGCTTCCAGGCCCTCGATAGCGACCGCGTCGGTGCGGGCGATGATGAGGGTTTCCTCGGAGGCGCGCGCATCGACGGCCGCCTTCACCTTGCCGGCCATTTCCTGTGCCGAAACGATGCTCTTGTCCTGCAGGTGGCCGCAACGCTTCGGCAGCGTCTGGTCTTCCAGCTGGATGGCGCTGGCGCCCGCCCGCTCGAAGGTTTTCACGGTTCGCTGGACGTTGAGCGCGTTGCCATAGCCGTTGTCGGCATCCACGATCAGCGGCGTTTCAACCCGCTGGCGAACCAGGCTGATGACGTCGGCGACCTCGGTCATGGAGACGAGCCCGATGTCAGGTCGACCGAGCCTCGTATAGGCGATGGCGGCACCCGAGAGATAGAGGGCCGAGAAGCCGGCATCGGTCGCAATGGACGCGGTCAAGGCGTCGAACACGCCCGGCGCGACGATCGTTCTGCCTTCGGAAAGGTGGTTCTTGAGGGTCGTCATGTCTTGTCCTTCATCGCGGCAGCGACCCATGGAAGGGTGCGGTCCGGCGGATTGGCAGCGGCCGCGGTGGTCGCGACGGCAGTCGATGGGGGCATCCGGCGCCAGTCGCCTCGCGCAGGGCTTGCGGAGCAATGGGATGGCCGGAGCCGAGAGGGGCAAGCTCGCATCGTCATCGATCTTCCCCTAAAGCCCGAGATAGGCGCGCTTGAGGTCCGGATCGGCCGCGATCTCGGCGGCGGAGCCGGACATGGTGACGAGCCCGTTTTCGATGATGTAGCCGCGATGGGCGATCTCCAGCGACTGGACCACGTTCTGCTCGACCAGCATGATCGGCAGCCCGTCCGCATTCAGCCGCTTCACCAGATCGAACATTTCCTCGACCAGCAGCGGCGAAAGGCCAAGCGAGGGTTCGTCGAGGATCAGAAGCTTCGGCTCGGCCATCATGCCGCGACCGATCGCCAGCATCTGCTGTTCACCGCCGGAGAGCGTGCCGGCCATCTGCGTGATGCGCTGCCTGAGCTTCGGGAAGGTGTCATAGACCCGCTCCAGGTTGCGGGCGCGTCCGGCCCGTCCGCGGCGGTAACTGCCCAGTTCCAGGTTTTCCTGAACGCTCATGTTGGGGAAGATCTTGCGGCCTTCCGGGACATGGATGAGCCCGGCTTCGACCGCTGCGATCGGCGAACCGCCAAGCGCCCTGCCATCGAAGGTGATCGAGCCGGAGGCAAGCGGGAGCAGGCCGGAGAGCGCCTTGTTGAGCGTCGTCTTGCCAACACCGTTGGCCCCCAGGACGGCAACGATCTCGCCGTGGGCGACGGAAAGATCGACCCCGCGCAGCACTTCCACGCCGCCATAGCCGGTGCGGATATCTCTCACCTCAAGCATGGGCGCCTCCGGTGCTGGCGATGCGGGCCGCGGCGCCCTTGCCGAGATAGGCTTCGATGACGGCCGGATCGTTGCAGACCGAAGCCGGCGTTCCCTCTGCAATCATCTGGCCCTGCGCCAGCACATAGACCTCCTCGCACAGGTTCATCACCGCCTGCATCACATGTTCGATCATGAAGATGGTCACGCCATCGTCGCGGATCGCCCGGATGACGGGAATGATGTCGCGGATTTCAGACGGGTTCAGGCCGGCCAGCACCTCATCGAGCAGCAGCAGCTTCGGCTCGGTGGCCAGGGCACGCGCAAGTTCGAGGCGTTTGCGGCCGGCGACGGTCAGGCTTGAGGCCTGCTGCTCCAGTTCCGCGCCAAGACCCACCCGTTCGGCGACGGCCCGGGCTTTCGCGACGGCTTCGTCGGTCTGCCGATGACGGAGATAACTGCCGACCGTGATGTTCTCCAGCACGTTCAGTCCCTGGAAGGGCTGGACGATCTGGAAGGTGCGGGCAATGCCCATCTGCGCCCGCTGGTGCGGCTTCAGGCCGGTGATATCCTTGCCCTGCCAGAGAACCCGTCCACCGGTTGGCTGGAGGAAACCGGCGATCACCGCGAAAAGGGTGGTCTTGCCGGCCCCGTTCGGGCCTATCAGGCCGGTGATCGATCCTTCGCGCACGCCGAGCGAGGCCTGGTTCACGGCAGTCAGCCCGCCGAAGCGCATGATGATGGTTTCGGTGCGCAGCATCATACGGCAATCCTCCGGGCAAGCCGTGGCGCAAACCGGCGCAGCAGACCCAGAACTCCGCCTGAGGCGAAGGCGACGACGCCGATCAGGACCACCGCAAACACCATCAGGTCGATCCCTGGAATGCGCCCGGCAAAGCTTTTGGTCAGTTCACCCAGTCCGTGCAACGTGAAGGTGCCGATGAGGGGGCCGAGCACCAGTCCGCGTCCGCCGACCAGCGGTGCGAGCAGCGCTTCGATCGAAATCCACACGCCGAAGCCGATATTGGCATCGATGTACAGGAAGTTCTGCACATAGAGGACGCCGGCTGCGGCGGTGATTGCGCCAGACAGGCTGATCGCCTTCAGCTTGACGGAGAGCACATCCACGCCAAGGGCGCGGGCGGCATCCTCGTTTTCTCGCACGGCGACCAGCTGGGCACCAAAGCGGGAGCCGGCAATGGCGCGGCTGATGACGAGCCCGATGAAGACGAAGGCGAGCGCCAGCCACAGGAAGGAGGCACGGCTTTCGAACTGCATGTTGGAAAACCCGGGATTGAGCTTCAGCAGCAGGCCGGCGGCTCCCCCCGTCCAATCGGATGCATTGGCGAGGATGCGCATCAGCTCGGCAAAGGCGAGCGTGATCAGCGCGAAATAGGAGCCCCGCAAGCCGGCCCGGAAGCTCAGGAACCCGAGGATGAAGCCGGCCGCCGCACCCGCCGCCACAGCCAGGAGGAAGGCCAGCCACGCGTTCACGCCGAAATGGAACTGCAGCATCGCCGCCGTGTAGCAGCCGACGCCGAAAAAGAGGGCATGGCCGAAGGATGTCTGCCCGGCCACGCCGCCAAGGATGTTCCACCCCTGCGCTGCGAGCGTGATGATCAGCGACATCACCATGAAGTTGAAGAGGCTGTTGGACGAAAAGACGAGCGGGACGACCGCGAGCGCCGCCGTCACGACAAGGATGGGGATATAACCGCTGAACCTCATGCCTTTGCTCCGAACAGGCCGGTCGGCTTCAGGAGCAGGACCAGGATGAAAATGATGAAGATACCGATCTGGCCCAGGCTTTCGCCGAGCAGCAAACCGCTCAGGCTTTCCACGAGGCCGATCAGGAGGCCACCGATCATGGCGCCAGGAATCGATCCCATGCCGCCGAGGACGACGATCGTGAAGGCGATGTTGACGAAGGCGCCGCCGACGCGCGGGTTGACGTAGAAGGTCGGCATCAGGAGCCCGGCGGCGACCGCCAGGGCCGCGCAGCCGAGACCGAAGGTGACCGCATAGACATGGCCGACATCGATGCCCATCAGGCTCGCGCCGAGTTTTTCACGCGCCACGGCGCGGATCGCCTTGCCCGCATCCGTCCGGCTCATGATGAACCACAGAATGGCCGTGACGATCAATGAACCGGCAAAGCCGACAAGGCGGGGGGACGAAATCAGGAAAGGCCCGGCTTCAACCACCGCAAAGGAGAAATCCGAACTGATTGAGCGCGTGTCCGAACCAAAGCCCGCCAGCAGCGCATTTTCGATGAAGATCGACAGGCCAAGCGTGATCAGCAGGATATTGCCATCATCGCCCTTGGCGGCCGGACCGATGACCAGCCGCTGGACGCCATAGCCGAGACAGAAGAAGACCGGGGCGAGAAGGAGAATCGCCAGGTAGGGATCGACGCCGGCCAGCACATTCAGGCCCCAGACGGCGAACATGGCGCTGGCGAGGATTGCTCCATGGGCAAAGTTGATGATGTGCAGCACGCCGTAGACGAGCGTCAGACCGAGAGCGATGAGCGCGTAGATCGCACCGGTCAGCAGGCCGTTGATCATCGCCTCGATAAGGATGGTGGGGGAATACATGGGCCAGTCCGCAGGCATTCGATTGCAGGTGGGCAGACCCCGCCGAAGCGGGATCTGCTGCGGATCGGCACCCTCAGCCGTTGGCCGGGAACATCGGCTTGGCGTCGGCAAAGTCGCCCGGATAGACCACCCGGATCGCGCCCTTCTGGACCTGTGTCGACACAGGGGCGGCCCCCATGTTCTGGCCGTTGACGAACTTCGTCTCGCCATAGGGCATCAGGTGGTCCTTGAAGGTCGAGGTGTTGAGCGCCTCGATGACCTTGCCGCGCTCGGCAGCGCCCGCCCGTTCCAGCGCATCCGCCAGCAGGCCAACGGAGGAATAGTTGAGCGGAATGTTGTAGTTGTACGGCTTGCCGGCGGCCTCGACGCGCGCCTGGACGGCCTTCGACCGTTCGTTGCGCGGATCGTACCAGTGATTGCAGTCCATCACGCCTTCGGCGGCCTCCGGGAATTCGGCGACGAAGCGGCGGTTGGAGGCGGCTCCGTTGAGGACGGCATAGACCGCCTTCGGACGCACGCGCTGCTGCTGCATCGTGCGGGCCAGCAGCACCGTTTCGCCGTAATAGGTGCTGGGGATGATCAGGTCCGGG
The DNA here is from genome assembly GCF_900156005.1 of Rhizobium sp. RU35A. Lineage (NCBI taxonomy): Bacteria > Pseudomonadati > Pseudomonadota > Alphaproteobacteria > Hyphomicrobiales > Rhizobiaceae > Rhizobium > Rhizobium sp. RU35A. The sequence goes on from NZ_FTMR01000009.1 coordinate 164,515, forward strand.
TTGAGGCTGCGCAGACGCAGCACCACGTTGGAGAGATCGCGCGAGGGGGTCGGCACGGCGATCTGTTCCAGGATCTCGAAACCGTATTTCGGCAGTTCGGTTGCCATCAACTTTGCCAGTCCGGAGCCGAACAGGCCATCCTCATGCACCAGCGCCACCGTCTTTGCCGGCTTGCCGGCAGCCTCGTTGATGCGAACGAGGTTCTGGATCGCCGCTGCGGTACAGATGGAGAAGCCGGGCGCAAAGCGGAAGGTATTCTTCAGTCCGCGTCCCGTGATCTGGTCGGACACGCCGACATCCACGAGGTAGGGAAGGTCGTAGCGGGAAGCGGCCTGCGAGGCGGCAAGGCAGATGGGGCTTGCGAAGCCACCGACGACGGCCACGACGCCCTCTTCCTGCATCCGCTCGACTTCCTGCGTGCCGGCTTCCGGATTGGAGCGGGCATCGCCGAACACCATCTGCAGCTTTGCACCGCCGAGCGACTTGATGCCGCCGGCCTTGTTGATGTCTTCGATCGCAAGCTCCGCACCGAGGCGGCCATACTCGCCGTCCTGGGCGAGCGCGCCGGTGACCGGCTGAAGGATGCCGACCTTGATCGGGGCCGGTTCGGCTGCCCGCAGAACGGCTGGAGCAGACAGTGTTGCAAGGGCCGCGGCGCCGCCCTTGAGGATGGTCCTACGGTTCAGATGGGTCTCTACCAGTTTCATGTGTTGTTCTCCTCTTGAGGGGCGGCCGCTTCTCGCGGACATTCTTCTTCTTGTTGTTTTCGTTTGCCTCGGTCAGGCCGTGGCTGTCGGCGGCCATCCAGCGCCGTGCGCCGCGATCACCGGTGCGGGCAAGTTCCATGTGGAAGGAATAGCGGTCGGGGCGGTAGAGCGCCTGCAGGTGCTCGATACCGCGACCCGACGCTTCGTAGACCACGCGCGTCATGGAGAGCAGGGCGGCGCCGATCTCGACATCGAGTGCTGCAGCGACATCGGGGCTTGCCAGCGTCGCGCCGATGATCTGCTGGGCCTTGTCGGCCACGAGGCCGGACCGTTCCAGCAGCTCAAGCAGAGGCGTCGAGGCAAGATCAGCCTCCGAATAAGAAATGCCGATGCGTTCCGGAACATGGGTCACGAGATAGGAGAAGGGCTGGCCATCGATCAGGCGCACGCGAATGGACCGCTGCAACCGCTCGCCGGGCTCCAGTTTCAACTCCTCGGCCAGCGCCGGGGTGGCGTTGACATAGGAGAACGCAATCAGCCGCACGCCCGTCTTGCGGCCCATTTCCACCAGATGCGTCAGCGCATTGGCAAGGTCGGCCACGACGGGCAGGCGGGTCTGCCCTCCGCTGACGAAGGTGCCCGATCCCGGACGCCGCTCGATCATGCCGTCGCTTGCCAGCTTGTCGAGCGCGCGACGGACGGTCACGCGGGAGACGCGATGCTCCTGCGCCAGCTGCGGTTCGCTCGGAAGCTTCGCCGAATCCGGAACCTCGCCGCTCAGGATCTGTTCCCGCAGCAGAAGATAAAGCCGGTGAGCCTTCATCGGCTCTGCTGTTGCGGCGGGTCTGGCCATTTCCTGTCTTTCCTGGAAGACAATAATCTGTCCTATAAAAGATACAGATTTTTGTCTTGTCAATCGATTTTCGAGATGTCCGGTGTCACGACTTCCGCAGGCGAGGCACGAGCCAGGGACGGTCGATGGAATCCTTCGCCTGAAAGGCTTCGATCGCCGCCGCATGGCTCAGCGTCAGGTCGATATCGTCCCAGCCGTTCAGCAGTTTCGTGCGCCAGACGGGATCGATGCGGAAGGGAATGACGAGGTTTGCCGCGCGGATCTCGCAGGCTTCGAGATCGATACGGGCGATACAGTCACCATCTTCAAGTCCTGCCAGCAGCGCCTCGCAATCCTCCTCGGACACGGTGGCCGGCAGCAGGCCGTTGTTGATGGCGTTGCTGGCGAAGATATCGCCGAAGGATGGCGCAATGACGCAGGCAAACCCGTAATCCACCAGCGCATAGACAGCGGCCTCCCGCGAGGAACCGCTGCCGAAATTGCGCCGCGTTACCAGAATGCGGGCACCCTGCCAGCGCGGCGCGTTGAGTGGACAGTCCGGCCGCGGCTGGCCGAGGTCGTCAAAACGCAGGTCGTGAAGCAGGTAGTCGCCATAACCATCGGCGCGGGACCGCTTCATGAAGCGTGCGGGGATCAGCTGGTCGGTGTCGATCCCGGAAAGCGGCAGAGGACAGGCAATCGCTTCGAGACTTTTGAAGGCGTCCACTCAGTTTTCTCCCGTCAGGCCGGTGGTGCGACCCGCAAGCAGCGGGCGCATGTCGGTCAGGTGCCCGGTCACGGCAGCGGCGGCCGCCATGGCCGGTGACATCAGATGTGTGCGGCTTCCCGGTCCCTGGCGTCCCCGGAAGTTCCGGTTGGTGGTGGAGGCGCACCGCTCGCCGGGCGGCACCAGATCGCCATTCATGCCGACACACATGGAGCACCCCGCATCGACCCATTCGAGACCGGCCTCCGTGAAGATGCGGTGCAGTCCTTCCTCTTCCGCCTGTCGCTTGACGACCGCGGAACCCGGCGAGACGAGGCCGGGCACGCGCGCGCGCCGTCCGGCCAGAACGGCGGCCGCGGCGCGCAGATCCTCGATGCGGCTATTGGTGCAGGATCCGATGAACACGCGGTCGACGGCGATATCGGTGAGCGGCTGGCCAGGGCGAATCCCCATATAGTCGAGGGCTTCGCGCACATGGGCCGCGCGGGCCGTATCGCTCATCCGGTCAGGGTCCGGTGCATTGGCGGTGATCGGGGCGGCATCCTCCGGGCTGATCCCCCAGGTGACGATCGGGGCAATCTCGTGTGCATCCAGCACGACCTCGCGGTCGAAGGCGGCGTCCGGATCCCCCGCCAGTGCCGTCCAGTCTTCGACACCGCGTCGAAAGTCGTCGCCGGCCGGCGCGTAGGGTCGATCCTTGATGTATGTGAAGGTGGTGTCGTCCGGAGCGATCATGCCGCAACGGCCACCGGCTTCGATGGAAAGGTTGCACAGGGTCAGACGGCCTTCCATCGACAAGGCGCGGACGGCGCTGCCCGCATATTCGATGGCATGGCCGGCCGCCCCGTCGGCGCCGATGGTTGCGATGATCGACAGGGCCATGTCCTTGGCGAATACGCCGGGGGCCAGTCCGCCCTCCACCCGAATGCGCATGCGTTTCGGCTTCTTCTGCCAGAGTGTCTGGGTCATCAGCACATGCGCGACCTCGGATGCCCCGATGCCGAAGGCGATCGCTCCGAAGGCGCCGTGGGTTGCGGTGTGGCTGTCGCCGCACACGATGGTCAGTCCCGGCAGCGTCAGTCCCTGTTCGGGCCCGACAACATGCACGATTCCCTGGGCCGGATCCGTCAGGCCGAAAAGGCGAAGGCCATGCGCCGCTGTGTTGTCGCGCAACTGGCGGATCATGTTTGCGATTGCGGGGTCGATTACGCCGAGATCCCGCGTCCGGGTGGGCACGTAGTGATCCTCGATGCCGAAGGTGAGATCGGACCGGGCAATGCGCGCACCACGGGCTTTCAACTTGTCGAAGGCGTGGAACGAGCCCTCGTGCAGCAGGTGCCTGTCGATGAAGAGAAGACATTGCCCGTCTTCGCGCGCGGTCACGACATGCTGATCGAAAACCTTGTCGAACAGGGTCCTCGGACCCGCCTCGGCTCTGGTGCTCATTCCCGTCTTCCTCTCTCGGTGCCGGAATTTAGGCATGGGCAGGCGTGGAAATCAAATGTTGTTTTAAAAATAATACAGCTTATTGTTTCTTCAAAATGGCAGATAGCTGTCTTGCGAGGGGAGTGGAGCCAATCGTGTCTCGCTGTGTTCGTGTTGCGGAAAAGTCCTTTGATTACCGTGTGCCGCTCGTTGTCATCGGGGCAGGAGCGGCGGGCCTTGTGGCGGCTCTGTCCGCCCATGAGGCGGGCGAGGAGGTTCTCGTCCTCGAGCGCGATCCGCTGCCGCGTGGTTCCACGGCCTTGTCGGCTGGCCTCATTCCGGCGGCTGGGACACGCTGGCAGGGTGCAGCCGGCATTTTCGATACACCGGAACTGTTCGCGGGCGATATCTTCCGCAAGGCGCATGGCGAGCCCGACGCGCTGATCGTTGATCACGTGACCCGCCTTGCCGGCCCCACCCTCGAATGGCTGGCTGATCGCCACGGCCTGAACTTTTCGGTGATCGAGGATTTCAGCTATCCCGGCCATTCCTCGCGTCGCATGCACGGCCTTGCCTCCCGCTCCGGCGAGGAACTGATCGACGCGCTGCGCGCGGCCGCGGAAGCCTGCGACATTCCGGTCGTCTGCGATGCCCATGTCACGACGCTCTTCGCCGATGATGCCGAAAGGGTGCTTGGTCTGGCCTTCGTGCGACCCGACGCAAGCGTGGAGGAGATCGGCTGTGATCGACTGATCCTTGCCTGCAACGGTTACGGCGGTAATCGGGCACTTGTGGCGACCCATATACCGTCGCTTTCAGAGGCGACCTACTTTGGCCATGCGGGCAATCAGGGGGACGCGCTTTTGTGGGGCGAGGCGCTTGGTGCGGCGACCCGGCATCTGAATGGTCATCAGGGCCATGGGTCCGTGGCCCATCCGGCCGGCATTCTGATTTCCTGGGCCACCATCACCGAGGGCGGCTTCCAGGTGAACATTGAAGGCCGGCGCTTCTCCAACGAAGCGCAAGGTTATTCGGAACAGGCCGCCGAGGTGCTGAAGCAGCCGGAGGGCCTCGCTTGGAGCATTTTCGACAGGCGCATCGCGGCGGTCACGCGCCAGTTTGAAGATTATCGCCGTGCCGAGGCGATGGGGGCGATCGTGACCGCGGAAACTCTGGCGGATCTGGCGGCCCGCCTGGCCGTATCGGAGGAGGTGCTGCTTCAGACGTTCGAGCAGGTCGAGACATGCAGGCGTGGAGAGACTGCTGATCCCTTCGGTCGCGACTTTGCCAATTCGCAGCCTCTGGCGGCGCCATACTGTGCCGCGCGGGTTACCGGCGCATTGTTCCATACGCAGGGCGGACTGGTGATCGACGCGCGCGCCCGCGTCCTGCGTCCGGATGGCAGCGTGCTGCCGAACCTCTACGCCGCCGGCGGGGCGGCCTGCGGTGTTTCCGGCAACCGGGCATCCGGCTATCTGTCCGGCAATGGCCTGCTCACGGCAATCGCGCTGGGCAGAACGGCGGGACAGGCTGCTGCCGCGGGCCGTGATGGAACGCCGATCTAGAGCCCGTCCGAGCCGAAAGTGCCTCAGCGGTTTTGCGTCCGGACCGCGTGAAAACAAAGAGATAGAACATGTCAGGTGATCCGGTTTTCACCGGAAATGCCCTGGACCTGCCGCCGGTTGCTTCGAACGGTCGCCCCTGCGCCTGACCTGCGCCTGTCGCCGCCAACCAGAGCCCGCGGGGCGCTTGCTCAGCCGGCGGCAAGACGTCCCGGCCGTGGCGCATCGACCAGCAAGGGAAGCAATTGGCTGCCCTGCCTTCTGATTTCGGAGAGATAGGGGGTGTCGGACAGCACGAAATGGGTAATCCCGAGCGCGCGATATCTGTTCAGGGATCTTGCGACATCCTCGGCCGATCCTACCAGCCATGTGGTGCCTGCGCCGCCGCCGCCGAACTTTCCGGGGGCGGTATAGAGATTGTCGTCCAGCACGTCGCCCTTTGCCTGCAGGTTGAAAAGGCGTTGCTGGCCGACAGCGACCTCCCGCTTGTGGTCATGCCATCCGGCTCCGCTGTTGCGGGCCATGTCTGCGACCTTCGCCTCGGCATCCCGCCAGGCTTCCTCCGTCGTGTCGCGCACAAGCGTGGTGATGCGCAGGCCGAATTCCAGCGGCGGCAGATCACGGTCCAGACTGGCGCTGAGCGCCTTCAGCCGCGCGATCCGCTCCTCGATGCCGTGGAGAGGTTCTCCCCAGAACAGCTGCACATCCGCTTCCGTCGCCGATACCCGCTCCGCCGCGTCGGAGGCGCCGCCGAAATAGAGTTTGGGATGCGGACGATCGGGCCTGGACTTTATCCGGGGCTGGACCGTGGAGTTGGTCACCCGGAAGTGTTCGCCGTCGAAGCTGACATGGTCCTCGGTCCACAACTGCCGGACCAGCCGCATGAACTCCCTGGTGCGTGCATAGCGATGCGTGGAATCGCCCTCGCTGTCGCCATAGGCGGCAAGGTCGTCCTTGCCGGAGACGATGTTGACGCGGATGCGCTGGCCGCTCAGATGATCGAGCGTGGCAGCCGCCGAGGCGAAATTGGCGGGCTTCCAGTAGCCGGGGCGTATGGCAATCAGCGGCTGGAAGCGCCGTGTCCGGGCGGCAAGCGCGGTTGCGACGGTAAAGGTATCCGGCCGCCCCCATCCCGTGCCGATCAGGGCGCCCGTCCAGCCATTGTCTTCCAGCGCCGTCGCATGAGACGTCAGCGTGTCCAGGCTGTTATGGTCCTCGCCCGCCACGTCGCCGCGATGACCGGCCTTCACATCGTTGGGGATATACCAGAGAAATTCGGTCTTGCTGCTCATCGGGATACCTCAGGTCTTGAGAGAAAGGGCGAGGGCTCGCCTCAGGCCGCGCGCGGCGGACGCCAGCGCAGCAGGTGGTTTTCGACCGTTGCGGCCAGCCGGTTGAGCGAGAAGCCGACAAGGCCGAGGATGATGACACCGACCATCACCATGGCCATGTCGAAACGCTCTCGACCGGCGATCACCAGGCCACCGATTCCGGGTCCCACCGCCAGAAAATATTCCGCACCGACTGTCGCCAGCCAGGAATAGATGAGGCCGAGATGGATGCCGGTGGCGATTGCCGGCATGGCGGACGGCAGATAGATGCGCCAGAACCGCTGGCGGGCATTGAACTGCAGCGCGCGTCCGACCTCGATCAGGTCTGCCGGCGCGTCGCGCATGCCGTCATAGGTGTTCAGCACCACGGGAATGAAGCAGGCGAGCGCCACGAAGACGATCTTGGCCTGCTCTCCGAAACCGAACCAGACGGAGATCAGCGGAATCCAGGCAAGCAGCGAGATCTGCTTGAAGCCGTTGAAGGTCGGCATGACCAGCCGTCCGGCGAGTGGCGACAGGGCAAGCACGGTGGCAAAGGCAATGCCGACCGCGGCGCCGAGCAGAAACCCGCAGAGATTGCGGGCAAGGCTCGACAGGAGATCGAAGATCAGGTCGTTGCCGAAAAGCTCGCGGCGCGCGGTCGCGATCACGCTTTCCAGCGGTGGCAGGAAACGCGGGTCGACAAGGCCGGTTCGGCTGGAGAATTCCCAGACGACCAGCAGAAGCAGCGGAAGCGTGATGCCCCGGCGAATGCGCAGTGCGGTGGATGTCGTGCCGCTCATGGTCAGATCTCGCTCCGCTTCCAGCGCTGGATCAGCCGCTCGGTTCGGTTGAGCCCGCCATCCATGATGAAGCCGACGACGCCGATGGCGAGCATCGCGATGATCACCGTATCCAGCCAGAACATCTGCCGGCCCCAGACCAGCAGATAGCCGAGCCCCTCGGAGGAGGCGAGCAACTCGACCCCCACGAGCGAGGTCCAGGCATGGGTGAGCCCATAGCGAATGCCGGTGAAGACAAAGGGGATGGCGGCGGGCAGGATGACGAGCCTGAGCCTCTGCCAGCGCGTGAACCGCAGTGCGTCCGCCACCTCCAGATAGCGCGGCGAGACATTGCGGATGCCGGCGAATGTGTTCAGCGTCATCGGCACCAGCGCGCCCTTGGTGATGACGATGATCTTCAGCGTCTCGCCAATGCCGACGAGAAGCATCAGCAGCGGAATCCAGCCGAGCGTCGGGATCTGGGCAAAGGCGAGAAACAGCGGCTTCACATAGTCTTCGACGCGTTCCGAAAGGCCCATGGCAATGCCGAGCGCGAGACCGAGGCACGCGCCGATGGCAAAGCCGATCAGCACGCGCCGCAGGCTGACACCGACATGGTAGACGAGATCGCCGCTGGCCAGCATGTCGCGCAGCGCCTCGAAGACGTAGACCGGATGCGGCAGGATCTGCTCGGCAAGCCAGCCACGATCGGACGCGGTCCACCACAGGAGAAGCAGAGCGGCCGGAAGCAGCAGGGCGGTCAGCCCACGCATGGTGCGCTTGCGCCACAGGCGAGGGGCACCTCCCGCCGCATGCACCTCGGTGACTGTCAGAACGGCCATCGCCTGGTCCTTTTGCGTGATCGTGGAGGCAGGGAAGGCGATCACGAGGCCGTCGGCTTGCCGTCGGCACCATAGGGTTGCCAGAAGCTCTTCAGCTTCAGCCGCTCCAGCGCATTGTCGAGATATTTCGGCTCGAACCAGCCGTTGAGATCGACGTCGCGGCGGATGAGGCCGAATTCCTTGCTCTTCACGGCCTGCTCCTTGTACTGCGAGACCAGCAGGTCATCGATCAGCGGCGAATTGCGATAGGCGAGCGTATCCTTGCTGAAATACTCTTCCAGGATCGGAATCGGCGTGCCGGACTTGCCCCAGAGCTCGAACTGCGCGGCGCGGTTTGTTTCATCCGACGACCATTGCGCGGCCTTCACGAAGGCATCGACCACACGCTGGGTGATCTGCGGATGGGCGGTGATGAAGGCCTCGCGGGCAATGATGCCGGCATTGCGGCCAAAGCGCGGGTCGTCGCCCTTGGTGGTGTAGATGATGTCGGCCGAACCCTTGGCCGCGAGATTGATCAGCTGCGTATCGCCAAAGGCGGCATCGATGTCCTTGCTGGTCAGGGCCGCCACGGTGGCGGCGCTGTCGAGATTGACCACCTGAACGTCGCGTTCCTTCAGCCCATGCGCCTCCAGAATCTTGATGGCCGCCAGATGGCTGTTGGTGCCGCGCTGCAATGCCACCTTGCGGCCCTTCAGATCCTCGATCTTCCGGATGCCGGACTCCTTGGCGACAGCGAGATAGGAGGGCTTGCGGGCGCCGCTCGCCAGCAGGTACTTCGTCTTCAGCCCTGTGGCGCGGCCGATCAGCGAGGGAAGGTCACCCTGATAGGCAAAGTCCAACTGGTCGTTGGCAAAGCCTTCGTTGACGGCCGGGCCTGCGCCCTTGAAGAAGGTCCATTCGATCTTGACGTCCGGATCGTTGGCAAATTCCTTTTCCAGGAACTCTCCGGCCCGTGCGGTGGCGGCAGAGGTGCCTTCGGCAAAGGGGCGATTGTCGACCCCGATTGCGGCATAGCCGACATGGATGACCAGAGGTTCGGCTGCCAGCGTCGGCTGCCAGGAAAGCGCAAGGGCGAAGGCCGCGCCGGCTGTGGCGCGCAGGAAGGATGTCAAGATCATGGATAGGCTCCAGGGTTGTCGGGAACGGATCAGCGGGCGACGGCGATGGCCGGTGCGGGGCGTGGCAGCACCGGCGTTGCATCCGCCGGGGTCGGGCGCGGATCGCGGGCAGAGGTCGTCCCGTTCAGGCTTTGCAGCACATGCGCGCGCACCGTGGCAAAGGCGGCCGACGTCCGATCGCGCGGTCGGGGCAGGTCGACCGGCACGATCTCGCGGATGCGGCCCGGACGCGGCGACATCACCACCACGCGGTCGCCCAGGAAGACGGCCTCGTCCACATCATGCGTCACGAGGATCATCGTGATCTTCTCGCGTGACCAGATCGATTGCAGTTCACCCTGTAGATGCGCCTTGGTGATCGCATCCAGGGCACCGAAGGGCTCGTCAAGGAAGAGGACGTCGGGACGGTTGACCAGCCCGCGCGCAATCCCGGCGCGTTGCGCCATGCCGCCGGAAAGCTGATGGGGATAGGCTTTCGCAAAGCCCGTCAGGCCCACCAGTTCCAGATGTTCGTCCACCAGCCGTTTCTTGTCCGCCTTGCTGACGGCCGCATTTTCCAGCCCGAGCGCCACGTTCCGCTCGACCGTCAGCCAGGGAAACAGGCGCGGCTCCTGGAAGACGATGCCGCGCTCGAGGCTCGCGCCGCGCACCGGCTCGCCGCGATGGCGGATCTCGCCCTGATGGCCGGTGTCGAGACCCGCCCCGAGCCGCAGCAGGGTGGACTTGCCGCAGCCGCTTGCGCCGACGATGGTCACGAATTCGCCGGCCGCAACGGAAAGGCTGACATCCTGCAAGGCCGTGATGATGCGGGAATTCACCATGAACTGGCGCGTGACGTTCTGAATGGCGAGATGTGCCGTGGCGCTCATCGACCTGTCCTCTGTTGCGCGGGAGTGGCCGACAAGCGGATGCTGGTACGGCCAGGGCCAACACGGCGCTGTCAGGGCAGGCGCCCCGAACCGCCGTCGATGTGTCAACAGTAACAGTGGATAATATTTTCTATAGGAATTATATTCTATTTTCGTGCAGACGCGTGAACTATGTCACCGGCGTGACGGCCGGCGCCGGGGCGCCTTCTCTCAACGGAGGGGCGCGAACGCCCGCTCCTGTGCTGACCTCAGGGGCCGCAGGAGGCTCAGCCGAAGAAGCGGTTGGACGGGCGCGGCAGGCCGAGATGCTCGCGCAGCGTTGCGCCCTCGTAGTCCCTGCGGAACAGGCCGCGCCGCTGCAATTCCGGCACCAGCCGTTCCGTCACGTCATCAAGCCCCTGCGGCAGATAGGGGAAGACGCAGGTGAAGCCGTCCGCGGCCTCTTCCTGCAGCCAGGTCTCCATGGCGTCGGCGATGGATGCGGGTGTTCCGACGAACGCAAGTCCGGCATAGCCGCCATACCGTTGCGCCAGCTGCCGAACCGTCAGCTTTTCCTGCTCCGCCAGGCGCAGAACTTCCGCCCGGCCGCTCTTGCTCGCATTGGTGTCGGGAATGGCGGGCAGCGGGCCATCCGGATCAAAGCCGGAGGCATCATGGCCGAGCGCGATGGACAGCGAGGCGATGGCGCTGTCGTAATGGACGAGGCTGTCCAGCCGGGCACGTTTGGCCCTTGCCTCCTCCACGCTCTCCCCGACCACGATCATGGCCGCAGGCAGGATCTTCAGATGCGCGGGATTGCGGCCAAGGGCAGGCATGCGCCCCTTGATGTCGGCATAGAGCGCCTTGGCGGTGCCAAGCTCCCGCGGCGCGGCAAACACCACTTCTGCCGTTTCCGCCGCCAGCTGCTTGCCGGGTTCCTATTGTCCCGCCTGCACGATCACCGGCCAGCCCTGGACGGGGCGGGCAATGTTGAGCGGTCCGCGCACGCTGAAGGCCGGACCCTTGTGATCGAGCACATGCAGCCTTTCCGGATCGAAGAAGATGCCGCTCTGCGGATCGCGGATGAAGGCATCGTCGGCAAAGCTGTCCCAGAGCCCGGTGACGACATCGAAGAATTCGCGGGCCCGCCTGTAGCGCTCGCCGTGCTCGACATGGTCGGAGAGCCCGAAATTGCGTGCGGCATCGGGGTTGGAGGTGGTGACGATGTTCCAGGCTGCGCGGCCGCCGCTGATGTGATCGAGCGAAGCAAAGCGGCGCGCGACATGATAGGGCTCGTCGAAGGTGGTGGATGCGGTTGCGGCAAGGCCGATCCTGTCCGTTACGGCGGCAAGCGCCGACAGCAGGGTGAAGGGTTCGAAGGAGGTGACGGTGTGGCTGCGCTTGAGCGCGTCCACCGGCATGTTGAGCACCGCCAGATGGTCCGCCATGAAGAAGGCATCGAACTTCGCCCGCTCCAGCGCCTGTGCGAAGGAGGCCAGATGGCGAAAGTTGAAATTGGCGTCCGGGTAGGCGCCCGGATAGCGCCATGCCCCGGTGTGCAGACTGACGGGACGCATGAATGCGGTGAGATGAAGCGACTTCGGCATGGACGTGTCTCGCGTGACGGGCAAGAGGGAGGGGAGCGGTCCCCCTGATATCGAGGCGATCGTGCCCTCCGACAAGAGGCGGATCTGCCGGAACGGCACGCAGACCCGCCGTCACGCGGTCCCGCCCGCCGTCAGCCGGACCTGGTTCGATCCGGTGCGGGCGTCAGGCCGGGTGGGGAAGGCGATAGCGATCACGGATCGTGCGGCCCTCATAGTCGCGTGGATAGACCCCGCGATCCTGCAGGATCGGCACGACCTTGTCGACGAATTCGGCGATGTCGTCCGGCGCGCGCGGCGGCTGCAAGGTATAGCCGTCCACCGTTGCATCCTCCCAGAGGTCGATGATCTCGTCCGCGACCTCTTCCGGCGTCCCGAGCAACAGCCGGTGATGTCCCTCCGAGCGGCGGATCACCTGGCGCGCGGTCAACCGCTCATAGGTCAGCAGTTCGGACAGGCCGAGGCCCATGCCGACGGCCCATTGCCGGTTCTGGTCGGGCACGAAGCGCTCGGCCTCCAGCACCGCATCGGGATCGAAGCGATCGGGATCGAGGCCGTTTTCCCGGATGAACCGGGCCAGCAATCCGTCTTCGGAGCCTGCGCCACTGAACAGTTCGTGCTTGCGCAGGGCTTCCTCCCGGCTTTCCCCGAGAATGACGACAAGGCCCGGCACGATCCGGATGCCGGCGGGATCGCGACCGATCTCGATGGCCTTGTCCTTCACTTTCCTGCCAAAGGCCTGGCCGGCCGGACGCGACAGGATGTTGCAGTAGATGATCTCGCCATGACGTGCGGCGAGTTCGATCCCGCCTTCGGATGCGCCGGCCTGGGCAATCACCGGGTGACCCTGCGGACTCCTCGGCACGTTGAGAGGCCCGCGGACATGAAAGAACGTGCCGTTGTGATCGATGGTATGGGCGCTCGACGCATCCCAGAAACGGTCCGGCGGAACCTCGCCCTCCCGGTCCGGGTCCCAGCTGTTCCAGAGCTTCTTGGCGACATCCAGAAACTCGATGGCGCGCGGGTAGCGTTCGCTGCGCGGCGGCAAGGGCGCATTGCCGAAGTTGGCCGCCACATTCGGATTGAACGAGGAGACCACGTTGACGATCAGGCGGCCACCCGAAACGATATCCAGCGACTGGACGCGTCGCGCCAGATTATACGGCGAATTGTAGGTCGAGGTGATCGTTGCGACAAAGCCGATATCAGGCACCTGGGCCGCCAGTGCGCTGCACAGGATCAGCGGGTCGAGGGTGTGAAAGGGGCGGCTCAGCGGATCGGTCAGGAGTGCCGGATGGTCGGAAAAGAACACCGCATCGAAGCGTCCCCGGTGCGCGAGTTCCGTCAGCCGCCGGTAGTAGTCGGGGTCGTTGATATCGTGCCTGCTTCCGGTCCGGTATTTCCAGGCATGCGGGAGATAGCCGGTGGTGTTGATGCCGACATTGAGGTTCAGCCGTCGCTTGGTGTCAGTCATGCCTTCGATATTTCTCTTCCAGGATGAATGCCGACGCCCCCCTGCTGAGGGGGCGCATGGCCATTGACCGCGAAATCTCCCACGACACGGTCGTGGTAGATGCGCGGATTGTGCGAGGTGATGGTCCGGGCATTGCGCCAGTGCCGGTCAAGGCCGTGGATCCTGCGCGCCGCCGAGGCTCCGAGCGCATCGAAGAGCAGCGTTGTCGCCTCAAGGATCAGCGTCGAGACCACCGTCACAGACTGGCTGACCTCCAGATCCGCATCGCGATTGGCCTGTCCGATGGCAAGGCTATCCGTGCCCTTGTTTGCCTCATGGGCGCGCTGCAGGGCTTCGGCGGCCTTCAGCACGATGGCGCCGGCGGCATAGGCGGCGCTGCGAACCCGTCCGACGACCTGCAGGATCTGCGGATCGTCTCCCGGCACGGCAGCATTGCTGCGGGCGTAGACACGCCGCCGCTCTGCCACATGCCGGGAGAGATCGCCCGCCGCAGCCCGCCCGATACCGGCCAGAGACGCGAGATGAACGAGCTGGAAGAAGCCGCCGGCATAGCTGAAGCGCAGCGCGCTCGGCTTGATCAGGTCGTCGGTGATCCGCACATCCGTGAAGTGCGCGGTGCCGCTGGCGGTGAGGGCCTGGCCAAACCCGTCCCAGTCATCCAGAATATCCACGCCCGGCGCACGCGTGGGCACAAGCGCGCCGATCGGCTGACCGTCACCATCCACCGCCCCGAGCGTGATCCAGTCGGCATAAAGGGAGCCGGTGGTGTAGAACTTCTGGCCGTTGAGCAGCCAGTGATCGCCGTCGCGTGTCAGTTGCGTCGAATAGCTGCCGAGCGGAGCATTGCCGATTTCCGAAAAGCCGCTTCCGATCGTCTGCCCCCGGGCAAGCAGCGAGAACCAGTGATTGCGCCACGCGCTTTCCGGCGCATTGAGAAGGTCTTCCGTAAAGCCGAAATGGCTGCGATAGGCATTGGTGAGATTGGGATCGGCTTCCGCCAGCTCGATCAGCAGTCCGAACAGTTCGGGCAGTGTCAGCCCGTCGCCGCCGAGGCTCTGCGGCAGGCGAAGTCGCGAAAAGCCGGCTGCACGAAGCTGGTCATATTCGACGGATGGAAGGTGTCGCTCCAGGTCCCTGGCGACGGCGCCCTGGCGGATTTCGGCAAAGATCGGCCGGTATTTCCTCGCGATTTCGTCGAAACGCGTGCTGGGCGCAGCGCCCCACACTTGCGCGATCTCAGTCATGTCTGTCCATCCTCCGGATCATGTTCACCCTAGCCACGCGGCTGAAGGGCCGCAGGTCATGAATTCTTGCAGGCGGGAGAAGAAATTCTTCCTCGTGCCGGACCCGGAAGCGGCATGCCGCCCATGACCATGCCGCTGTCCGGGTCCGGTCTCACAGGCGCCGGCTGCTTCAAGCCGCCGCCCGGTTCACGGAAACGATGTCATGCAGAAGGATCGCGATCTCGAAGCCGCGCCGCGCAAGCCAGTGCGCAACGATCCGGGCGCGCGCGCCCAGAAGATCATCCACCAGAACCACCCGGGCGCCCCGAACCGACAGGGTCCGATAGGCAACGCCGAGCAACTGTCCGCCCTCCGAGGAAAGGGTGCCGGGCAGATGGGCCGCCGCAAATTCCTCCGGCGTGCGCACGTCCAGAAGATAGGTGGTCCGCTGCGGATCGGCAGCCCAGGCCCGGGCCGTGTCGAGATCGATGAAGGTCAGGCGGTCCTCCCTCGAAAGCGTCAACAGGTGCGCTTCGGCAAAGCGCAGCGCCTCGTCGCTCGGCGTCCGGTAGGTGGCGGTGAGGCCGCTCTCCAGCGGCAAGCCGGCCTCAGTCCAGCCGCGCGTGCCCTCATCCAGATAGGCAACGAGATTTTCCACGCCGGCATCAATCAGCGTCTGCGCGCCGAGAATGGCGCGCGGCAGACCTGCGCAGGACACGACGAGCTTGGTGTCCGGATCCTGAACGATGTCCCGGAACCGCAGCAGAAGCTCGGCGCCCGGCACCGCGACAGCGCCGGGGACATGGCCCTTTTCATATTCGGGCAGGGTGCGCGTATCGATCACCACCACATCCTCGCCCGCATCGCGCCAGGCCTGAAGCTCGGCGGCGAACACGACCGGCGTGCCTTTCTCCGCGCGCACCGCCTGCACGAAGGGCACCCCCGGTATATCGAAGGTCGGCAGTGGCTTGCCGGCCGCTTCGGTCCAGGCGCCGATGCCGCCCTCGAGGGCGTGAATGTCGCTCCAGCCGAGGCCAGCCAGCGCCTGCGCCGCCGCCAGGGCCGCGCCCTTGCCGTCATCCACCAGCACTGTGCGCACAGCGCGCCGGGGGATGAAGCGATCGATGTCGGCAAACAGCCGGTCGGCGGGCAGATTGGTGGCAAACAGCGGTGAGGCATAGCCCACCTCGTCTGCCGGTCGAATATCGAGAACTGCCAGCTCCCGGCCATCCGCCAGCCAGTCGATGAAGGTCTTCCTGTCGATCTGGTGTGTCATGTTGATCTCCTTCACACGCCCGGTTCCAGCCAGATATCGGCAAAGCTCCAGTTGAGGCCCTGGGCGCCGGTCACGAAATTCCTCACCCGCTTGTTGGCCACGATCTGGCTGCCCGCCGCGACGAGATCGACCGAGGCGACATCGTCATGGATGAGATGCTGGAAGCGGCTCCACAGCTCCCAGCGCTTGCGCGTATCCGATTCGATGGCGGCTGCTTCCAGCAGCGCATCAGCCTGCGGATTGTCGTAATGGGCGGCATTCGAGAAGGGCAGGCCGATCTTGAAGTTCTTGCTCCAGTAGGCGCGCTGGATGCCGAGCGTCGGGTCGAAGGTATTGGACAGCGATTCAACGACGAGATCGAAGGCGCGGTCGGTGTAGACGGTCTTCAGGAAGGTCGGCAGATCATACTTGCGGATCTCGATGCCGATGCCGATCTTTTCCAGCTGGCTGCGGATCACGTCGGCAAAGCCCGGCACGAGATAGGAATTGTAGGTCAGCCGCAGCTGGAAGCGCTTGCCATCCGCCTTGCGCGGGAAACCGGCCTTGTCGAGGATGGCCTCGGCGGCCTTGGGGTCGAAGGGATGGGCGGTCACGCTGGCATCGTACCAGTTGGGCAGCGCCGTGCTGACCGGGCTCGGTGACACCTGCCCGTAGCCGAACAGGGCGACATTGACGATTTCCTGCAGGTTGATCGCCTTGGCGATCGCCAGGCGCACCTCCCTGTTTCGCAGGATCTCGGTGTCGTAGTTGAAGAACAGCTGCTGCTGCGGGCCGGCATAGGCATAGGTCGTGGTGTCAACGACGAGGTTCTTGCTCTGCTTCAGACGCTCGAGGTCCGCGAGAGGCACGGGGTTGTCGCCGATATCGGCTTCGCCGGTTTCCAGCGCCACGGCGCGGGCGGCAGGGTCGGTCACGATGCGCAGCACGATGCGGTCGAGATAGGGCTTGCCCTTGTCCCAGTAAGCCGGGTTGCGTTCGAAGATCAGATGGCTGCCCGGCACCCATTCGGCAAGCTTGAACGGACCGGTGCCGATCGCCGTCTTGAGCGTCTGGCCATCGCCCGGCGCCAGCTTCTCGAAGATATGCTTCGGTACGATCGGCGATTCCGAACTGGACTGGGCGGCCAGCAGGAAGGGGGCCGGCTTGGACAGCACGATAATGGCCGTCAGCGGGTCGGGCGTCTCCACGGCTACGACATTCTGGTAGGTGATGCGGCCGCGTGGATGCGCTTCCTTCAGCCGGAAAATCGAGAACGCCACATCCTGCGACGTGAAATCCGCTCCGTCATGCCATTTCACGCCCGGCCGAAGCTTGAATGTGTATCTGAGGTTGTCTTCGGAAACCGACCAGGCCGTAGCCAGAAGAGGCTGCGGCTTCAGGTCGAAGTCGAAGGTCAGCAGGCCCTCCACCACCTTGGGACCGATTGCCTGGCCGGTGCCTGACGAGGTGTTGATGGCAAACAGCGCATTGCCCGGATCAACACGGTAGAGCAGCTTCAGCGTTCCGCCGGCAACAGGCTGTTTCGTTTCGGCAAGTGCCGAGGGCGCGAGCGGCAGGGAGAGGGAGGTTCCGGCCGTGGCGGCCAGCAGCAGTCTGTGGAAGGCGCGTCTCGTGAACGACATTGGGGGCAGTCTCCTGTGGGAGCGAAGATCAATCCGAACCCCGGAAGCATCATCAGCCCTGTCGAAAATCAGAAGAATGGATTTCTTTCGGAGGCGACAAAAAATCCTGTCTCCGAGAAAGAATTTCTCGAATATGCCCGTAAACAAGGTCGACCATCCAGCTGCCGGCCGGTTGCGGACGCAACCATCCTCAAAAGACGGGCCGTTCACGTCACGAAAAAATGTCGCGATACGCCGCTTGCACCCAAGGGGCAGAAATGGTCTTTCAAACGCAATGGCGGGATTGGGATGAAATTGCTCGGCATCCCGCAAAGGGCAGGTTCTAGTCGCGGCCACGGATGCGGGCAGCCAACCTGCCGCGCCCGCCCCTTCGGAAGAAGCCTGTTCACGCAAGGAGATTTCATGACATCGACCGCCATTCGTCAGAACGCAGCGCAGGATCATGAGGCTGAGGGCCTGTGGCAGGCCCGCTATGGCGGGGGCACCGCGCCCGTCCTGCCACCCGACTGGAACGGGACCCTGGAGGTCCTGCTGAACCACCGCACGTCACGCCATTACCGGCCCGATTCCCTGCCGGCGGGAACCGTGGAACTGATTGTGGCGGCGGCACAGTCCGCGCCGACCTCTTCCAACCTGCAGGCATGGAGCGTGGTTGCGGTCGAAGACCCGCAGCGCAAGGCGCGGCTTGCCGGCTTTACGGGTGGCAATGCGCATATCGTGGCGGCCCCGCTGCTTTTGGTCTGGCTGGTCGATCTCTCGCGGCTGAGGGCCATTGCGCGCCAGCACGGCAATGCGGGGGAGGGGCTCGATTTTCATGAAAGCTTCCTGATCGGTGCAATCGATGCCGCACTGGCTGCGCAGAATGCCGTCGTGGCGATCGATTCGCTCGGTCTCGGTTCCTGTTACATCGGCGGCATGCGCAACCAGCCGGAAGATGTCGCCCGCGAACTGAAGCTTCCGCCGGAAACGGTCGCGGTCTTCGGATTGACCGTCGGCTATCCGGATCCCGGGGTGGAGACGGAGGTCAAGCCGCGCCTGCCGCAGGCGGCGGTGCTGTTTCGCGAGCAGTATGGAGAGGTCAAGCGCGAGGATCTCGATCGCTATGATGCCGCGATGGCGGCCTTCCAGTCCCGGCAGAACCTGCCGCAGAGTGGCTGGACGAGCGTCATTGCCAAGCGCATCGAAAACGAGGCGGCGCTGAAGGGCCGTTCACAGCTGACAGCCATCCTGCGGCGCCTGGGTTTCCCGCTGAAGTAACCGCAGGCAGGCACAGGCGGGGCAGGGCTTCCGGGGCTGCTCCGTCGGCCCCTCGTTTTGCGCGCGGGGGGAGCCGGGGACGATCCGTTCCACTGCAGGACGCAATATAGTATATAATTTCTATAGACTATTTTCATTTGGCGTTAGCCTTGGGCATCCTCTTGGTTCACACAGGATGCTTCGATGCCCCAGGCCGCTTCCCGTCTTTCCGTCTCTCCAGACTCGGTCTGGTACACCCGTTGCCCGGCACCGACACCGCTGTCCATCGCCGCACAGCTCGGCTGGGTGGAGCAGACCTTCGCCCGCCACGGCATCGCGGTCGCCTCCATTCGTGATTCCCGCGATCCGGTGGTGCGCCAGAGCCATTTCGATCATCATCTCGACTGGTCATTCCGTCAGGGTGGCAATATCCCGCCGATCTGGGCGCGGGCGGGCGGTGCCCGTACCCGGCTGGTCGGACTGACGCGCACGGACGAGTTCCAGGCCGTCATCGCATTGCCGGGCGCCGGCATCGTGACGGGCCACGACCTGAAAGGTCGTCGCCTTGGATTGCCGCGGCGGCCCGGCGATCGCATCGATTTCCAGCGGGCAACCGCGCTGAAGGGCATCGTCTCCGCACTCGAAATATCGGAGATCTCCGTCGATGAGGTCGAACTGGTGGATATCGAGGCCGCGACATCGGCCCTGTCCACGCAGGCCGAGGCAGTGCCGTTCGCGTTGTCGCGACGGCTTCCCTATGGCGAGGAGATCAAGGCGCTTCACCGCGGTTCGATCGACGCCTTTTTCGTCAAGGGCGCGGAGGGTGTCACGGTCGCCAACCTGATCGGTGCGCAGATCGTCGTGGAGACCGGATTCCACCCGGACGCCCGCATCCGCATCAACAACGGCACGCCGCGCCCGCTGACCGTGGATGCAACCTTTGCCACCGAACGGCCGGATCTGGTGGCGGACCTGATTGCCGCCGTGCAGCGCGTCGACGAATGGGCGCAGGCCAATCCCGCCGACGCCGTCCGTTTCATCGCGGCGGAGATCGGTGTCAGCGAGGATGCTGTTCGCGCCGCCAATGGCGTCGAGGTGCATCGCCACCTGTCGCTCACCCTGGATCCGGTCGAGATCGATGCAATTGCCCACTTCCGGGATTTCCTCCTGCAATGGGGCTTCATCACCGAGAGTTTCAACGTCAACGACTGGGTCGATCCGCGCCCGCTGGCGCTGGCGCATCTCAGGCAGCCGCTGTGAGGTTTGACATGGCACACACCATTCTTGTCACGGGCGCCACGGGTCGGCTTGGTCAACTGGTAACCCGCAGGCTTCTCGATATCGGCGATCGGGTCCGCGTGCTGACCCGGCGGCCGGAGGAGGCGGTTCGTCTGTGGGGCGATCAGGTGGATATCGCCGAGGGCGATTTCGAGGATCCGCGCAGCCTGCAGGTGGCGCTGCGACGGGTCGACCGGCTGTTTCTCCTGTCGCCCATCAGCCAGAACCTTGCGGCACACCAGACGGCCCTCATCGATGCCGCCGCAGAGGCCGGCGTCAGCTCCATCGTCAAGCTGTCCGGATCGACCTGGACGATCGACAACAGCGCCCGCTCCATCGCGGGGGCACAGCATCGGGCCGCGGAGGCACATCTTTCCGCCCGCGGCATCGGCCATGTCATCCTGCGTCCCAATGCCTGGATGCAGGTATCGCTTGCTCCGGTCGTTGTCGCGGCACTGTCCGGCAGGGATTTGCCCAACCGTTATGCCGGTGCCGCCGTTTCCTTCATCGACGTGCACGATATCGCCGAAGTGGCGGCGAGGTTGCTGCATGCCGGAACGTCGGTGTCCGGGCCGCAGGTGCTGACGGGGAGCCGCGCCTATACCGCACGGGATGTCGCAGGTCTGGTCTCCACCATTCTTCGCCGCCCGGTCGGTATCGAGGCTGGCGCGGGCGCACCGTCACCGCATGGCGGCGATGCCTTCGCAACGCGGGCCGTCGCCGAATTTGCCACGCTGATCGCCGAGGGCCTGGCCGCGCCGGTCACCGAGACCGTGGAACGTCTGCTGGGGCGTCGACCCGCCAGCCTGCGTCACTTCCTCGAAAGACAATTGGCACCCTTGCACACACAGGCGCCGCGTGCGGCGCAGGGAGAAACACAATGGCAGTAACGGCAGTGCGAGACGGCGGTCCGGCCTTGCGAACGCCCTCCGATTTCAGCGACAGCCCGCTCAGCCGGGCCGTGCGCCAGCCCCTGATGCTGGGGCTGTTTCTCAATCTGCAGGACATCAACTTCTCCAGCCTGCCGACCAGCAACAGCTGGACCTTCGATTACAATGCCGAACTGGTGAAGCGGGCGGACGAGCTGGGCTTCGAAATCGCCTTCAGCCGCACCCAGTGGCTGCCGAAGGGTGGCTATGACGGTGACGCCTCGCTGGACAGCTTCATCGCGCTCGGCGCCATGGCAGCGATCACCAAAAACATCCTGCTGATCTCCACCATCCATGTCCTCTACGGGCCGCTGCATCCGTTGCATCTGGCCAAGTATGGCGCGACGCTGGATCACATCGCCAAGGGACGCTGGGGCATCAATATCGTCACGGGCCACCGGGCGGTCGAGCATGAAATGTTCGGCTGGCAACGTATCGAGCATGACAAGCGCTATGACATGGCGGCCGAACTGTTCGATGTCCTGCACCATCTGTGGGGCGAGACGGAAAACTATTCCTATCAGGGCAGGCTCAATCCCTGGTCGGTCAACAATGGCTGGATCACGCCGAAGCCCCTGTATGGCCGCCCGACGCTGGTCACGGCGACCGGCTCTCCGGCCGGCATGGATTTTGCCGCACGTCATTCCGATCTCGTCTTCGTGACCTCGCCGGGCGGAGCGCATATCGACAGTGCACTCGAAACCCTGCCGGCGCATATCCGCACGGTCAAGGATCGCGCCAGTGCCCATGGCCGCGACGTGAAGACCATCATCAATCCCATCATCGTCAGTCGCGATACGGAGGCGGAAGCCATTGCCTATGCCGATGCGATCGAGGCCGGACGGCCGCAGCCCGGAACCCGCGCCTTCGCCACGAACAACTATGACAGCGATGCGCATGCCTGGCGCGGTCGTGGCGATGCCCGCCACAAGCAGGGGCGCAACCTGGGCGGCAATATCGAGATCATCGGCTCACCGGAACAGGTGGTCGAGCAACTCATCGGCCTCAAGAAGGCGGGCATCGATGGCGTGCAGTTGAATTTTTACGATTTCCGCGATGACCTTGAATACTTCGCAGAACGCATCCTGCCGCTGATGAAGCAGGCCGGCCTGCGCCTCTAAGCTTTTGCCATTGAACGCCATCAATCTGCATGCGGCGCATGCGGAAACAGCATTTGCATGACCGGAGAATGAGCTTGACCACATCCATCGACCCTGTGACCGACAGCCAGCCGAAGGTGCTGGACCGCATTGCCGCCTTCACGCCGGAGCTGGTTTCCATCCGGCACGACATTCACCAGCATCCCGAAATCGGCTTCGAGGAGGTGCGCACCTCCGGCATCGTCGCGGAGAAGCTGGCCTCCTGGGGCATCGAGGTGCATCGCGGCTAGGGCAAGACGGGCGTGGTCGGCCGCCTGACGGGCCGCCATCCGGGAAACCGGTCGATCGGTCTTCGTGCCGATATGGACGCTCTGCCGATGCCGGAGGAGACGGGGCTTCCCTATGCTTCCGTCTATCCCGGCAAGTTCCATGGCTGCGGCCATGACGTGCATACCACGATCCTGCTCGGCACCGCGCGCTATCTGGCAGAAACGCGGGATTTTGCGGGCACCGTCGTGTTCATCTTCCAGCCGGCGGAAGAGGGGCTGGGCGGGGCGCGCGCGATGATCGCGGACGGTCTGTTCGAGCATTTCCCGGTCGATGAAATCTACGGGCTGCACAATTCGGCCCACGCTTTTCCCAACCACGTCAAGGCGTCGCCGGGCACCATTCTCGCCGGTGCCGATTTCTTCGACATTCACCTGCGCGGTCAGGGGGCCCATGCCGCACATCCGGATGCCGCGAAAGATCCGATTCCCGCGACGGGCGAACTCATCCAGGCGCTGCAGACCATCGTCAGCCGCACCATCTCGCCGACCGAACCGGCGGTCCTCTCCATTACCAAGCTGGAGGCGGGCTCGGCCTACAACGTGATCCCGGAACAGGCCTCGATCAGCGGCACGGTGCGGGCGTTTTCCGATGCGGTGCGGGCCACCATCCGCGAGCGGATCCGCACGATTGCCGAGCATGTGGCCGCAGCGCATGGCCTGACCGCTGACGTCGATATCCGCGACATCTTCTCGGTGCTGACCAATCACGAGGAGGCCGTGAAGATCGTGGCGGAGGTCGCCCGCGAGGTTGTCGGGGAGGCCCGTGTCTCCACCGTGCCCTCCCGCTTCATGGGCAGCGAGGACTTTGCCGACATGCTGACGCATGCGCCCGGCGCCTTCTTCACGCTGGGACACAGCGGCACGGTGCCGGCCCACAATCCGCGCTTCGTCGTGGATGACGCCATCCTGCCAGTGGGGGCAACGCTGTTCGCCCGCCTGGTCGAGACCAGGCTGAAGGCAGCCTGATTATTTCATCACCAGAACAAAAGAGAGGTAACACCATGGATCTGACACGTCGCAAGGCGCTTTTGCTGGGCGCGGCTGTGGGTGGCGCGGGCCTTCTGCCCCGGCTCGGTTTTGCTGCAGAGACCCCGAAGAAGGGCGGCATTGCCACCTTCGTCACGGTTGGCGAGCCGACCACGCTCGTCCCCCTGTCGGACAGCAATACCAAGACCCGCTATATCTCCACCAAGGTCCTGGAGGGTCTCGTCAGGTTCGACAAGGAGTTCAAGCCCGAGCCGGTGCTTGCGGAAAGCTGGGAACAATCGGCCGACGGCCTGCGCTACATTTTCAAGCTGCGCAAGGGCGTGAAATGGCATGACGGCAAGGACTTCACCTCTGCGGATGTGAAGTTCTCGCTGCTGGCCTTCAAGAAGGTCGGTCCGCGCGCGCGCATCACCTTCGCCAATGTCAGCGATGTGGAGACGCCCGATCCGCTGACGGCCATCGTCGTTCTCTCCAAGCCGGCCCCCTATCTGCTGCGGGCGCTGACCGGCGGCGAGACACCCATCCTGCCGGCGCACCGTTATCCGACCGACAATTATGCCGAGAGCCCGAACGGCAATGCGCCGATCGGCACCGGCCCCTTCATCTTCGAGGAATGGAAGCGTGGCAGCCATGTGAAGCTGAAGCGCAACCCGGATTACTGGCAGGCCGGCCTGCCGCATCTGGATGGTTTCGTCACGCGCTTCGTGGGCGATGGGGCGTCCGCCTCCATCGCGCTGGAAACCGGGGAAGCCGATTACACGACCGATATCGCCTACAGCGATATCGAAAGGCTGCGCCAGAACCCGTCAGTGGCCGTCGATGTCTATACCGATGCCTATCTGAACAATACGCAGGTCTTCGAGTTCAACCTGGAGAACCCGATCCTCGCCAAGAAGGAGGTGCGTCACGCGCTTGCCCATGCCATCGACCGGCAGTTCATCATCGACGCGATCTTCTATGGAACGGCGCAGGCCGCGGCGTCCACGATCCCCGCCGTCTTCAAGGCTTACAACGACGAGGCCCCGTTCCAGTACCCGTTCGATCTCGCCAAGGCCAATGCGCTTCTGGATGCGGCCGGGCATCCGAAGGACGCAAGCGGCACACGTTTCACGCTGCGCCTCAGTTTCATTCCGGGCGATACCTTCAAGAAGACGGCGGAATATGTGCGCTCCACATTCGGCAAGCTCGGCGTGAAGGTGGATATCCTGGAAGGCGATCTCGCGACCTTCATCAAGCGCGTCTATACCGAGCGCGGCTTCGACATCAACCTCAACGGCATCAGCCGTCTGTTCGACCCGACGCCGGGTGTGCAGCGGCTCTACTGGTCCGATAACATCAAGAACATCGTGCCGTATGCCAATGCCGCCCATTACAACAATCCGAAGGTCGACGATCTCTTCCGGGCGGCAGCCGTCGAGGTGGATGAAAAGAAGCGCGCCGAGCAGTTCAAGGACATCCAGAAGATTGCCGGCGACGATTTGCCCAACTTCTCCGTGGTCGCACTTCCGACCGTGATTGCCCGCAACAAGCGGATCGAAAATCTCGTGACGACCATCGACATCGCCTACAGCGATCTGGCGACAGCCTGGAAGCGCAGCTGAGGAAAGTCGTTCCACTCTCCTCCAACTCCCCGGCGCTCCCTGCGGACGCCGGGGCTTTTTGCGTTGCGGGAAGAAGCGGCGGCCTCCGTGCCACCTCTCACCTCGCGCAATTTTTTTCTTCCGATACGCGGAATATTCCCTTCTGGATTTCGCCTTCGCGGAGGAGCAAGCTTGTTTCAGAGTTGAATTTACCAATGTGGATGATGATGCCGATGGCAAAGGATCGCCTTTTTCTGATCAGGCCAGGCTTTGAAGATCCGAACCGTCCGGGCAAGACATTCGTGTGTCCGTACTGCAATCAGATCGAGGGCCTGCTTGGTGCATTTCCGGATCTGGCGGCGCGGATCGAGGTCGTCCGTGTCGGCTTTCCTCGTCCGAGAGCCGACGTGATTGCCGTGGTCGGCGAGGAGAACCAGTCGCTGCCGCTGCTGGTCTTCGCAGACGAGGCGCCGGAGGATGCCGGCCGGGCCGGAAGTCTGTCCTTCATACAGGACACCACACGTATTCTGGATTTTCTGGCAGAGCGCCACGGCTTTCCAAGCCTGCACTGACTGACTGTCTTCATGCTTTTCGGAAGGAGACCCGCATGACCTTGCCGTCACGATCTCTCGTGCTGAATGCCTTCATCTATCCCGCCGGTCACCACGAGGCGGCCTGGCGCTACCCGCAATCGGAGCCGCATCGCGTGACCGATATCCGCCTCTACCAGGAAATTGCCCGGCGCGCCGAAGCCGCCAAGCTGGATGCCATCTTCTTTGCCGATGCCCCTGTTCTGGACGAAAACATCCGCTATGCGGCCCGCCACCGCCTGGAGCCGATCACCGCGATCACGGCGCTTGCCGCGGTGACGGAGCGGATCGGCTTCATCGCCACCGCGTCCACCACCTATTACGACCCCTACAACCTCGCCCGGCTGTTTGCCTCGGCAGATCACATCAGCGGCGGGCGGGTCGGCTGGAACATCGTGACGACTTCGGTCGATCGGGCCGCGGCCAATTTCGGGCTGGAGAAGCATCCGGTTCATGGGGATCGCTACCGCCAGGCCGCGGAATTCGTGGATGTCGTCACCAAGCTGTGGGACAGCTGGGAAGACGATGCCCTGGTCGTCGATCCGCAAAGCGGCCTGTTTGCCGAGACCGATCATATTCATCCCATCGAGCACAAGGGCGAGTTCTACAGCGTGCAAGGCGCGCTCAACCTGCCGCGCTCGCCGCAGGGACGTCCGGTCTATGTCCAGGCCGGTTCCTCGGACGATGGTCGCGCCTTTGCCGCGCGCCACGCGGAAGCAATCTTCACCGCGCATCAATCCCTTGAAAGCGCACAGGAATTTTACGCCGACATCAAGAGCCGGGCGCGGGGGCAGGGGCGCAATCCCGATCATGTCAAGATCCTTCCGGGCCTCAGCCCCTTCATTGCGTCCACCGAAGCGGAGGCCAGGGCGCTGGAGGACGAATTCAACGCGCTCATCCAGCCCGAGTTTTCGCTGCAGCAGTTGCGCCGCATGATCGGTGTCGATCTCACCGGGGCGGATCTCGATGCTGCCGTTCCCAGGGACGCCGTGGATGCAACCCGCGCCCGGGCCGCCAGCAGCCGCCATCAGCTGGTGCTCGATGTGATCGATCGTGAAAATCCCACCTTGCGCCAGCTTCTGCATCGCCTGGCGGGGGCGCGCGGCCACAAGGTCATCGCCGGGACGCCGGAACAGGTGGCCGACTGGATCGAACTCTGGCATCTCAACGGTGCGGCGGATGGCTTCAACATCATGCCGCCTTACCTCAAGGGCGGCTTCGATATCTTTGCCGACGAGGTGGTGCCCATCCTGCAACGGCGCGGCCTGTTCCGCCTGGAATATGCCGGTTCGACGCTTCGTGACCACTATGGTCTGCCCCGGCCGGAAAGCCTCTACAGTGCCCGCCGCCGCGAGAAAGCAAGCGCCTGATCACGGGCAGCGGGGGGCGCTGCGCCTCCCGCACCGTCCTGTGCCGCTTTCCGCGCCGTTTCATCCTCTCCTTCAAGCCGTGTGCGCCGGAAATGTCGTCGCTTCCTGTTGCAGCCTGCGGAACAGGGCTTCCACAGGCGGCAGGCGCCGTCTGGCGGCGGTGGCGATGAGGTAATAGGAGGAGGATACCGGCACCGGCCGCCCGAACGGACTGATCAGCCGGCCGGCCTGCAGATCCGCGCAAACGAGCGAATTGCGGGCGAGCGCAATCCCGTTGCCCGCCAGGACCGTTTCCAGCAGGGCGGAGACGCTGGTGAGCCTCAATCCCTTGCCGGAGAGGCGGATCGGAAAGCCGCAGGCGCGCAGCCATCGCGGCCAGTCGAGTTCCGGTTCGGCCTGGGCATCATAGATCACCGGCACCTCCCGCAGACGGTGGGCCCCCTCCTGCAAGTGATGGTGTTCGGCAAATGCCGGCGTGCAGACCGGCAGGACCATATCCCCCAGCAGAACTTCGCAGTGGTAGCCGGTCAACGGATAGGCGAGCGGCAGAATGGCGCAGTCGGCCTCAAGGCGGGTCAGGTCGGCCTCACCGGCGATCGAACGATCGATGATGAGATCGGTCTCGCCCAGGGCATTTTGCAGGGGGCCGAGGCGTGGCGCAAGCCAGCGGCTTGCAAAGGAATCCTCGACAAGCAGCCTGAGCGTCGTGCGCCGCCCCTGCGCATAGAGCGCACCCAGACTGTCGACGATCGCATCGAAGGCGGCCGCCAGGCCCGGATAGAGCGATGCCCCTGCCGGCGTCAGAACCAGCTCCCCGCGATTGCGGCTGAACAGGACCTCGTCCAGATGGGTTTCCAGCAGACGGATCTGCTGGCCGATGGCCGCCGTCGTCACATGCAGTTCCTCGGCTGCGCGCGAAAAGCTCGCGTGACGGGCGGTCACGACAAAGGCCCTGAGCGCCGTCAGCGGAGGCAGGCGCGAGAGGCCGGGCAATTGCTGCGCAGGCCGCGGCAGGATGACTGACGGTCCCATGACAATCCTTCGCTGGCTACATGTCCGGATGCGCGTTCGATCCGGACATGACTGAAAAGAATCCCCCCGAGCGTCTCCAGCGAAAACGGAAGCGCTCGAAATGCTCTGTCTCTTTGTTTTCACGCCGTCCGGACGCAAAGCCGCTGACGCACCTTTGGCCCGGACGTGCTCTAGAAAACACGTCCTTCGAGAAGATGCGTCTTCGTGCCGTTGAGGTAGAAGTCCCCCACCACCCGCGCCTTGTGCAGCAGCGGGTTGTGATTGTAGACGGTGCGAATGTTGCGCCAGTAACGGTCGAGGTTGAGGTCGCGGGATGTGGCCGAGCCACCCCCCAGCTCGAAGACCTGCGTGGCCGCGGACAGTGCCAGCTGCGCGGTGACGATCTGCACGCGTGATGTCGTCAGCGCGCTGTCGGTCAGCGCCGTCTCGATGGCGTCCTCATCGCCCGTTGCAAAGGCGGCCACGGTCCGGTCAAGCGTTCGCGCTGCTTCGCGGATCAGTGTCTGCACGGCGAAGGCCGCCGCGCTCAGTTCGCCGACCACGTTCTGCACGAAGGGGTCCTGACGCGCGGTCTCTGCGGCGCTGTGGGCTGCGGCGCGGGCCTGGCGCTGCACATAGCGAATGCCTTCATCGACGGCGCCCTGAACGGCTCCGGCCGCCGAGGCCGCGAGGTGCAGCTGCCGCATGGTCGAGCAATGCCGCCCGACCCGCGAGCCAAGTGTACGCCCGGACACTTCAGATGCCAGGACCAGCACGTTTTCCAGCAGCACGCCCCCGCTCGCGGTCATGCGCTGGCCCATGCCGTCCCAGTCGTCGAGAACCGTGATGCCCTGACGGTCGACGGGAATGAGGCTGTAGGTGGCGTTGCCCTCCTCGTCCAGCGCGCTGAAGCTCGCAAAATCCGCAAAGGCGGTGCCGGTCGCATACCATTTGCGGCCGTTGAGACGATAGTTCTCACCCTCGCGCGTCAGCCGGGTCGTGATGTCTCCCGGCTTGTGGGTGCCCTGTTCGGTGTGAGCCCCGCCAAACAGCTTGCCATCCAGCACATGCGCAAGCAGCCGCCGGTCCCGTTCGCTGTCGATGCCGCCGAGAACAAGCCCCTCCGTGAAGTTGAAGTGGCTGCGCAGCGCATGCGGCACGTTGCTGTCGGCGGCGCCCAGGATCATCAGCACCTCGATATAGTCGCTGATGCTGCCGCCCGGGCCCCCCAGGGCCTGCGGAACGCGAAGCGTTCCGAGCCTGGCCTCCTTGATCTGCTGGAAGATGTCGAAGGGCAGCACGCGGTCCCGTTCGCGACGCGCGGCATCTCCGGCGAGATCGGCGGCGATGCGGCGCGCGCTGTCGATCAGCCCCTCGCGGGTCACGGGAGGGACGGCAGCCGTTTCGGCCGACAGGGTTCGAAGCGTGATGGGCATGATGGCGTTCCGCAATGGGTGAGGTTGAGGGGCGGCAGCACGCCGCCGCCCGGATGAGCGTCGGATCAGGCGACAGCACGCCGCGCGACGGAGACAGCCGCAGGTGCCGAAACCGGTCTCGGAACGCGACCTTCCACCGGATGGCTCGGATCGTTGAAGCCCGGCGTCGAGGGATGGCCGGTCGTCACGAGGCTGTCGACGAGAGCCTCGTCCTCCGCGTCGATCTGCACGCCAAGGGCGCGGACATAGCCATCCCAGTGCTCTTCCGTGCGCGGGCCGGTGATCGCCGCTGTGACCAGCTGGTTGTTCAGCACCCAGGCGAGCGCGAAATCGGCGGCCTTGATGCCCTTGGCGTGAGCGTGCGCCGCGATCTTCTGGGCGATCTCGACGGATTCCGGACGCCATTCGGTTTCCAGAATGCGCTTGTCGCCACGGCCGGCGCGGGTATCGGCAGCCGGTGCTTCGCCGGGCTGATACTTGCCCGTCAGCACGCCGCGCGCCAGCGGCGAATAGGAGACGACGCCAAGACCATAATGATGGGCAGCCGGCAGCTGTTCGGCCTCGGCTGTCCGGTTGACGATGTTGTAGAGCGGCTGGCTGGCCACCGGCCGGTCGATGCCGAGCTGGTCGGCGAGATGCGCGATCTCGGCGATGCGCCAGCCGCGGAAATTCGACACCCCGAAATAGCGCAGCTTGCCCGCCCGGATGAGGTCGGCAATGGCGCGAACCGGCTCTTCCAGAGGCGCATCGAAGACCGCCCGGTGGAAATAGAGAATGTCGATGTAATCCGTGTTCAGGCGGCGCAGCGAGTTTTCAACGGTCTCGATCACCCATTTGCGGGAGTGGCCCCCGAGGTTCGGGCCCTTCACATGCGAATTGACGAATTTCGTCGCCAGCACCCAGTGGTCGCGATGGGCCTTGATGCCCCGCCCGACGACCTCCTCCGACTTGCCATTGTGGTAGACATCGGCGGTATCGATGAAGTTGATGCCCTGATCCTTCGCCTTGTCGATGATGCGGAAGGCAACGTCATCCGGCGTCGGGCCGCCGAACATCATGGTGCCGAGGCTCAGGGGGGAAACCTTCAGGGCGCTGCGGCCAAGGTAGCGATAGTCGACCATATTCTACTCCAATCGGTCTTCAGTTCGTGTGGTGACAGGCCACTGCATGGGCAGGGCCGAGAAGGCGGCTTTCCGGCGCCTGCTGGCGGCAGAGGTCGGTCGCGAGCGGACAGCGTGTATTAAACCGGCAGCCGGAGGGCGGATCATGCGGGCTTGGCAGGTCGCCGGTGATCGGCGCTGCCTGCTTGCGCCGGCTCGGATCGGGCACGGCCGCCAGCAGGGCCCGGGTGTAGGGATGCTTCGGGTCTGCCCAGAGTTCGTCCGTCGGAGCGCTTTCGACGATCTTGCCGAGATACATCACCAGGACCCGGTCCGAAAAATAGCGCACCACGGACAGATCGTGCGACACGAAGAGATAGGAAAGCGACAGCCGCTTCTTCATTTCGACGAGAAGGTTGAGGATCTGTGCCTGGATCGACAGGTCAAGGGCCGAGACCGGCTCGTCACAGACCACCAGTTCAGGCTGCAGGATGAGCGCCCGGGCAATGCCGATGCGCTGACGCTGTCCGCCGGAAAACTCGTGCGGATAGCGGTCGAGCGCATCGGCGGGCAGCCCCACCTGAACGATGATGCTTTCGACGATATCCCGGCGGCGCCTGGCATCACCGATGCCATGCACCTTCAAGGGTGCGGTCAAAATGGCCCGGATGGTCTGGCGCGGATTGAGCGAGGCGAAGGGATCCTGAAAGATCATCTGGATGCTGCGGCGAAGGCTGCGCAGCTCACGCCCCGGCATGGCGGTGACATTCCGGCCCTGGAACTCGACGGTGCCTGCGGTCGGTTCGACGAGCCGCATCAGCGATTTGCCCAGCGAGGACTTGCCACAACCGGATTCGCCAACCAGCGCCACCGTCTCGCCTCGCTCGATGTTCAGCGACACGTCATCGACGGCCCGCACGGTGCCGCGGCCACCCGGATAATGCGTGGAGAGATTACGGACGGAAAGAAGCGTCATGAACGAGGCTCGCAATGCGCGTGGGCGGGAAGGGGCAGGCCGCCAGACGACCTTCCGAGATCTGCTGCAGTGGCGGCACGGCAAAGCCGCAGGATGGCTGGGCGGCGGGACAGCGTGGCCGGAAGGCGCATCCCTTTTCGTCCGCTGCCGAAACGATGGAGCCCGGAATCTCCAGCAAGGGGCCGTTGCGGTAATGGTATCCGCTTTCCGCACGCGGCGAGGCCCCCAGCAGGCCCCGGGTATAGGGATGGTAGGGTTGGGAGAAGACAGGTTCGGGAAGGCCTTCCTCGACCTTTCGCCCGGCATACATCACCATCACCCTGTCGGCCCACTGCGCCACGATGCCGAGATCATGCGTGATCAGGATCACCGCCATGTTGAGATCACGGCGCAGATTGTCGAGGAGCTGCAGGATTTGCGCCTGGATCGTGACGTCGAGGGCGGTGGTCGCCTCGTCGGCGATCAGGAGTTTCGGGTTGCAGGCCACGCCGATGGCGATCATCACGCGCTGGCGCATGCCGCCCGACAACTGATGCGGATAATCGTCGATGCGCCTGCGGGCTTCGGGAATATTGACCAGATCCAGAAGCTCGACGGCCCGTTTCCGGGCCTGCCTGCGGTCGATGCCCTCGTGAATGCGCAAAACCTCGGTGATCTGCTCGCCAACCGTCAGCACCGGGTTCAGCGAGGTCATCGGCTCCTGAAAGATCATGCCGATGTCGCGACCGCGCAGCCGGCGCCAGTCCCGCTCGCTCTGGTCGAGCAGGTTGCGGCCCTCGAAGCGGATCTCGCCCGCCGTTGCGGCATGTCGCGGCAAAAGCCCGATGAGGCCAAGCGCGGTCAGCGACTTGCCGGACCCGGATTCCCCGACGATGGCCAGCATCTCGCCGGGGCTCGCCGAAAAACTCACGCCCTTGACCGGCTGGCTTGTGCCGAAGGCCACGGAGAAATCGCGAACGTCGAGCAGAGGGGTCATCGCCGCTCCTCCGAAAACCTGGGGTTCAGCGCATCGTTCAGTCCGTCGCTGATCAGATTGAGGGAAATGACCGTGAAGACGATGGCCAGGCCCGGCAGTGCCGTCAGATACCAGGCGGTGCGGATCACGTCGCGGCCGGCACCGATCATCGATCCCCAGGACACGCGGTTGGGATCGCCAAGCCCCATGAAGGACAAGGCGGCCTCCATCAGGATGGCCCCGGCCACCATCACGGACGAGGTGACGATAATCGGCGGCAGCGCGTTCGGCAGGATCTCGCCAAACACGATGCGCAGATGGCCGTAGCCAAGGCTGCGGGCGGCCAGAACATAATCCTTCTCGCGGATCGCCCGGAATTCGGCACGGGTGAGGCGGGCGACCAGCGGCCAGCTGATGATGCCGATGGCGAAGGTGACGGTCAGCACATTCGGCTGGGCAATCGCCACGAGCACCACAAGCAGCACGAAGCTCGGTAGGGTCTGGAAGATCTCGATCAGCTTGACCAGAACGTCATCGATGAGACCGCCGAAATAACCGGCGACAGACCCGACGAGAACGCCGATGGTCAGGCCGATCAGCGTCGCGGCGATCCCCACGGTCAGCGAGATGCGGGCGCCATGCACGATGCCGGCCAGCACGTCCCGGCCCATGGAGTCAGTCCCGAGTGGATAGTCCGGGTTCTGGCCCGGCCACAGGAACGGGCGCGCCACCATTTCGAGAGGATCGCCCGGATAGAGAACGGGTGCAGCCAGTGCCATGACAACGACGGTGAGCAAGAACAGCATGCCGATGATGGCATTGGGATTGGTGAGGAAGATCCTGATTTCCCGACGCAGGCCGGCCTTGGTTACGGCGGCCGTTGCCTTGGCCCTCGCATCCGGAGCATGCAGGAAGGGCCAGTCCTTCGAGGGCTCTTGCGCTGGCGAATGGTCTTCCTGTTCGGACAGTCTCGCCGCCAGACGGGTGGGGGGTGCAAGGCTTGATTGGGTCAATGTCATCGACTTTCTCCGATGCGCGGATCAAGCCAGGCCTGCAGCAGGTCGACGGCGGCGTTGACGATGATCACGACGAATGAGGACAGAAGCAGGATGCCGAGCAGAACGCTGAAATCGCGCGCCATGACGGCTTCGAAGGCAAGACGACCGAGCCCGGGCCAGCTGAACACCGTTTCGACAACCACGGCACCTCCCAGCATGCCGCCGATATGCATGCCGGCAAGCGTCGTGATCGGGATCAGCGCATTGCGCAGGATATGGCGCAGAACGAGACGCACGGGGGATACGCCCTTGGCACGGGCCGTGCGCACGTAATCCTGCGATTTCACCTCCAGCATCGCAGCCCGGGTGAGGCGCGCATAGATGGCCAGATAGTAGAGCGCGAGCGAGAGCGCCGGCAGCACGATGTAGCGTGCCCGATCCAGGACGGCCGCGAGGCCGGTGAGGGGACTACCGATGGTGCTGTCACCCCCCGAGGGCAACCAGCCGAGCTTCACCGAAAACATCAGGATCAGCATCAGCCCGATCCAGAAACCCGGCACCGAATAAAACAGCAGCGAGCCGATGGAGAGAAGACGGTCCGGCAGGCGACCGGAAAACTGGGCCATCAGCGCGCCGAAGATCACGCCGATCGCCAGGGCCAGCGAAAGCGCCGCCCCCATCAGGACAAGCGTTCCGGGCAGTCTCTGGCCGATCAGCTCCGCAACCGGCATGCCATAGCGGGGCGAGTAGCCGAGACTGAAATGCGCGAGGTTGCCGAGGTAGTTCAGCAGCTGATGGATGACCGGCAGATCGAGCCCGAAGCGCTGACGAAGATCCGCCATCGTTTCCACCGTGGCGGAACCGGCTTCCGCAGCCATCACGTCGGCAGCATCGCCGGGCGCAAACTGCAAGAGGAAGAAGTTGAGGATCACGATGCCGATGACCGTCGGCACCGCCTGAAGGACGACGCGCCTTGCGCGCTGCAGCAGCCTTTTCAATACAAGCATGTCTTCAGTCCCGATGCCGGAGCGTTTCCCGAGCGATCAAAATCGCATGTCGTAATAGTTGACTAGATTTATAGATTTTGTCAAATTCGAAAAGAACATTTTTGCCTGATATGGCCGAAGCAAACGCCTGAGTGGCAATTAAATTTCAATTAATGAGGAAAATATCGCATTTCATGCCATGGTACGGCGATTTGCGAGAATGAAACAACGGCATGCCACGCGGCGACGAAATGGACGGCCGCCTGACAGGAGAGGGACATCATGAACATCAACTTCAACCCGACGCGCCGGCTGGTTCTGCAGGCATCGGTGGCGCTGGCGGGACTGTCGGTTTCCGGATTATCGGCCCGTGCGGCCACGCCGGCAAGCGGCGGTACGGCGACGCTGGTTCTGGCCTCGGAACCCCCGGTTCTCACCACCATCGCGCATACGGCCTATAATTCGGTCTATGTGTCGCCCAAGGTCACCGAGGGGCTGCTGACCTACGACTTCGATCTCAACCCCAGGCCGCTGCTGGCGAGGGAGTGGAGCATCAGCGCAGATGGTCTGCGCTACACCTTTCATCTGCGCCCTGGCGTCAAATGGCATGACGGCAAGCCTTTCACCGCCGCGGACGTTGCCTATTCGATCAGAACGATCAAGGAAATCCATCCGCGCGGCCGCAACACCTTCCTCAACCTCGTCGACGTCGAAACGCCGGACGAACTGACGGCGATTTTCGTTCTGTCCAAGCCGGCGCCCTATCTCATCACGGCACTGGCTTCGGCCGAAACGCCGATCGTGCCGAAGCACCTTTACGAAGGCAGCAAGGCCGCCGAAAGCCCCGTGAACCTTGCCCCTGTTGGCACCGGCCCCTTCCGCTTCAAGGAATGGGTGCGCGGCAGCCACCTGGTCTACGAGCGCAACCCCGATTACTGGGACAGGCCGCGGCCCTATCTCGATCGCCTGATCGTCCGCTTCATTCCCGATGCTGCGGCGCGCGCCATCGCCATCGAGACCGGTGAAATCGATCTCGCGCCCAGCACGCCGCTGCCCTACAGCGATCTCGACCGGATCAAGGGCCTGCCGCACATCGGTTTCGAGACGCAGGGATACCAGTATTCCAACAGCATCAGCCGCATCGAGTTCAATCTGGAGCGGGATTTCTTCAAGGATGTGCGCGTGCGTCGCGCCTTCGCCCATGTGATCGACAAGAAGGTGATCTTCAACACCGTCAATTACGGCTACGGCTCGATCAATCCCGGCCCGATCAATCCCAAGCTGACGAAGTGGTTCGTCAGTGACCTCAAGAGCTATCCGATCGACCTCAAGGCTGCCGAGGCGCTGCTGGACGAGGCAGGCTACAGGCGCGGCGCCGGCGGCATTCGCGCCAGGCTGACAATCGATTACGTGCCGAGCGGTGAGGGCTATGCACGCGGGGCCGAGTATATCCGGCAGGCCCTGGCGAAGGTCGGGATCGAGGTGACCGTCCGCTCCCAGGATTTCGCCGCCTATATCAAGCGGATCTATACCGATCGCGATTTCGATTTCGCCTACGAGGGCATGAGCAATCTGTTCGATCCGACGGTCGGCGTGCAACGCCTCTACTGGAGCAAGAACTTCCGCAAGGGCGTGCCCTTCTCCAATGGCGCGGCCTATGCCAATCCGACAGTGGATGCGCTGCTGGAGGCTGCCGCCATCGAGATCGATCCGAAGAAGCGGTTCGAACAGTGGCGCGACATCCAGCGTGTGCTGGTGGAGGATCTGCCGGCGATCGACATCGCCAGCCCGCCGGAAATCACGATCTACAACAGGAGGATCGCGGACCACACGGTGGGCGCGGAAGGTGTGTCGGGCAGCCTTGCCCAGGCCTATGTCACGAGCGCCTGAGCCTGTCATTCAACGCCATGAACATGGGAACGCCCGGCAAGGGCATCTGGAGCCGAAGATCATGACCCTTTCGCAAATCTGGTATACGCGCTGCCCGGTGCCCACGCCGGTCGGCCTTGCGGCACAGCTTGGCCTTCTGGAGAAAACCTTTTCCGAGGCGGGCATCACGCTGACATCGATCATCGACTCGCCGGACAGCACGATCCGGCAGAGCCATTTCAACCACACGCTCGAATGGTCGTTTCGCCATGGCGGCAATGTTCCGCCGATCCGCGCGCGCTCCGAAGGCCGGCAAACCCGTCTTGTCGGCATCACCTGGACGGATGAGTTCCAGGCCATCGTCACGCTGCCGACCAGCGGAATCCGCTCGGTGCGCGACCTTGCGGGCCGTCGTTTCGGCGTTCCCAGGCGGCCGGACGGGATTGTGGATTTCATGCGGGCCACGGCTCTGAAGGGGCTCGTCTCGGCGCTTTCGCTGGAGGGAGTTCCCCTGGATGCGATCGAGCGGGTGGATGTCGAGATTGCCCAGTCCGTACTGGCCGACCAGGAGGGGCAATCCCTGTTTCGCCTGAAACGTCGTCAGGCGTTCGCAGAGGAGGCGGCTGCCTTGCTGCGGGGTGAGGTGGATGCCATCTTCGTCAAGGGCACCGGCGGCATTGCCGCCGCCAACTTCATCGGCGCTGTGCCGGTGGTGGAGTTCGGCTTTCATCCAGACCCGAAGATCCGGATCAATTCCGGTTCGCCGCGCGTTCTGACGGTGGACCACAGGCTGGCCGACGAGCGACCGGATCTGGTCGCGCGTCTGATCGACGCGATCCGGCAGGCTGCCGCCTGGGCCGAGGGACATCCCGAGGAAACCCGGCGCTTCATTGCGCGCGAAGCAGGGGCGACCGAAGAACAGGTTCTGGCCGCCAACGGTCCGGAGGTTCACCGCCACCTCGGCCTGTCGCTGGAAGCCCCTCTCATCGATGCCATCGCGCACTACAAGGACTTTCTGCGTGACTGGGGCTTCCTGGCCGGGGATTTCAGCGTGGCGGACTGGGTCGATCACCGGCCCTGGGCACGTCTTGAAGGGAAGGCCGTGGCATGAGTCTCCTCGCGCTCAAGACCTCGGTGCAA
Source organism: Rhizobium sp. RU35A (assembly GCF_900156005.1). NCBI lineage: Bacteria > Pseudomonadati > Pseudomonadota > Alphaproteobacteria > Hyphomicrobiales > Rhizobiaceae > Rhizobium > Rhizobium sp. RU35A. Next base: position 201,737 of record NZ_FTMR01000009.1, read on the forward strand.
CAGCCGGATGCCGTCGCGGTGGCGCAAAGGCTTGCGTTGCGCTTTGCCGAGAACGCGGCGAACTGCGACCGGACCGGAACCTTTCCCGCCGACCATTTTCATGCGCTGTTCGAGGCCGGCCTGCTCGGCCTCGTCACGGCGCGTGACCACGGCGGTGCGGGCGCCGGGCTGGAGACGGCGCAGGCGGTGATTTCCGCCATCGCAGCCGGTGAGCCGTCCACCGCGCTGGTCCTGGCCATGCATTACAGTGTCCATGCGACGATCAGCCGTGGGACCTGGCCGCCGGACCTTGCCGCGCGGGTGCTGGAGGCGAACCGCCGCGGACCGGCTCTGCTGAACAATGCGCAGGCGGAGCCGGGCATGGGGTCGCCTGCCCATGGCGGCCGTCCGGCGACGACCGCACGCCGCGAGGGCGGCGCGTGGGTGGTGAACGGACGCAAGAGTTTCGTCACCGGCCTGCCGGGCCTTGCCTTTGCGATCGTTCTGGCGCTGACCGAGGAGGAGCGCCCGCGCCTGATCCAGCTTCTGGTGCCGCTGGATTCTCCTGGCGTTTCCCAGGTCAAGACCTGGGATGCCGCCGGCATGCATGCGACGGCCAGCGATGATCTTGTGCTCCACGATGTGCGGATACCGCTTGGAGATCTCGTGGCGGAGCAGCCGGCAGATGAACCGCTGCGTCGTGACGAGGCAGGCGGGCATGTCTTCTTCACGCTGCTGTCTGCCGTCTATCATGGCGTTGCCGTTTCGGCGCGCGATGATCTTTTGCGCCATTTGACCCGGCATACGCCGACCAGCCTCGGTTCGCCGCTGTCCTCGATTCCGCGTCTGCAGGAAGGTCTCGGCGATATCGAGATCCTGCTCGCCACCAATGCCCGCCTGTTGCGATCCGTGGGGCGCGATGTCGACGACGGCAGAGGGGTGGGGACCGATCCGCTGGTGCTTCGTCATGTGGTGATCGACAATGCGGTGCGCGTGACGGATCTGGCGCTCGAACTCGGGGGCAATCGCGGCCTGCGCCGCGATCATCATCTCGAGCGGCATCATCGCGATGCACTGACCGCACGAGCGCATGCGCCGCAGGCCCACATGATCCGCAGCATGCTTGGAAAGGCGGCGATCGCGCGGGCGACATAGAGCACGTCCGATCCAAAAGTGCGTCAGCGGTTTTGGATCGGACTGCGTAAAAACAAATAGATAGAGCATTTCAGGTGATCGCGTTCTGACCGGAAATGCTCTGGAGGCAGCTCTCGCAGACCGCCTCTATCGGCAAGGTGTGCGGCCCGGGGCGAAGCGCCGGGCAGGACCGTGGTTCAGCCCCGGCTCTGTCGATGGTCGAGCCGTTCAACGATGCGGTCACCGATCCACTGGATGCCGCAGACGAGGATGATGAGCACGATGACGACCGCGATCATGACGCCTGTCTCGAAGCGCTGGTAGCCATAGCGGATCGCGAGATCGCCAAGACCGCCCGCCCCGATGGCTCCCGCCATGGCCGAGGCCCCGATCAATGTCACGAGTGTCACCGTGAAGCCGGCGACGATGCCGGGCAGTGCCTCGGGAACCAGCACCTCGCGGATGATCGTCCAGCGGTTGCCGCCCATGGCGCGGACCGCTTCGATGAGGCCCTTGTCCACCTCCCGCAGCGATACCTCGGCAATGCGGGCATAGTAGGGGGTTGCCGCAATGGCCAGCGGCACGATCGCCGCCCAGGTTCCGAGCGCGGTTCCCACGATCAGGCGTGTCAGGGGAATGAGCGCGACGAGGAGAATGATGAAGGGAACCGACCGGAAGGCGTTGATCACGGCTCCCAGCAGACGGTTGACCCAGATGTTCTCCGCCAGCCCGCCCTTGCCCGTTGCAACAAGCGCCAGACCGAGCGGAAGCCCGGCGACCAGCGAGATCAGGCCTGCAGCGAAGGTCATGAGCAGCGTTTCCCAGACAGCGCTGATCAGCAGATCGATCATGACGTCAGACATGGCCAAGAACCTCCACATGGGCGCCACCCGCCTGCAGCGTGCTGCGCACGCGCTCGACGAGATTGGCGTCGCGGGCCGGAAGTGACAGGAAGAACCGGCCCACGGGCTCATCCTGAATGTGTTCGACTCCACCCTGAATGAGGCTGGCGCCGGCGCTCAGGGCATCGGCGAGATCGGTGAAGAACCGGCCCTGTCCATAGGGGCCGCTGAGATCCACGCCGAGAATGATGGCCTCCCCCGTCGGGTTCAGCCGGGCTGCCACATGTTCCGGCAGACGAGGCCGGCTGCCTTCGAGCAGCCGCTGCGTGATCGGTGCCTGCGGATTGGCGAAGACGGACTGGACCGTGCCGGTTTCCACGATGCGACCGGCGTCGATCACGGCAACCCGGTCGGCAATCGAGCGCACGACGTCCATCTCGTGGGTGATGAGGATGATCGTCAGGCCAAGCTTGCGGTTGATATCCTTGAGCAGCGCGAGAATGGAGCGGGTGGTTTCCGGATCGAGCGCCGAGGTGGCCTCGTCCGACAGCAGCAGTGCCGGTCGTGCGGCGAGCGCGCGCGCAATGCCGACACGCTGCTTTTGCCCGCCCGACAGCTGGGCCGGATAGGCCTTGGCCTTGTCAGACAGTCCAACCAGCTCCAGCAGGTCACGGGCGCGCGCCATTCGCTCTGCCTTCGGCAGACCTTCGATCTTCAGCGGCAGGGCAACATTCGCCTCCACCGTTTTCGCCGACAGCAGGTTGAAATGCTGAAAGATCATCCCGATGCGCCGCCTCAAGGGCTGCAACTGCCGTTCCGGCAGGCCATCGATACGCTTGCCTTCGATGGTGATCTCGCCGCTGTCCGGTCGTTCGAGCCCGTTCAGGCAGCGGATCAGGGTCGACTTTCCTGCTCCGCTTCGACCGATGATACCGAGAATTTCACCTTTGCGAACAGACAGGGAAATGCCGTCCAGGGCCACCGTGTCGTTGAAACGGCGCCGCACGCCGGAAAGCGTCACCACCGCGTCAGCAGGCGCGAGGGGAGCGATCTGGGCACTCAGAAAGGGATGGCTGTTCATAGCCGGGAACTCCAGATGACAAAATGCGGCGGAGGAGCCGCCGCATTCAGGCTGTGTGTGATGGTTCGAACGTCAGTAGGCGATGAGGCCGGTGCCCTTGTAGACTTTCTCGAAAACGGCGCGGACCGCCTCATTCTGGTAGGATGCGACGAGCGTCTTCACCCAGTCCTCGTTTTCCTTGCCCTGCTTGACGGCGATGAAATTGCGGTAGGGATTGTCCTTGATCGGCTCCTGCGCGATGCGCTGAGCGGGGCTGAGGCCAGCCTTCAGCGCCCAGTCGGTGTTGACCACGGCGGCATCGAGGTCATCGATGGCGCGCCCCACCACACCGGCATCGAGTTCCTTGATCTTCAGGCCCTTCGGATTTTCGGTGATGTCGGCGATGGTCGCGAGAATACCCGTGCCGTCCTTCAACTTGATCAGGCCTTCGTTCTGCAGAACGCGAAGCGCGCGTCCCTCGTTGGACGGGTCGTTCGGCACCCCGATCTGCGCACCCTTCGGCAGATCCGCAACCGACTTCACCTTCCTGGAATAAAGGCCGATCGGCCAGACGCCCGTATAGCCGACCGGAACGATATGGTAGCCGTGCTGCTTGATCTGGTTGTCGAGATACGGCTTGTGCTGGAAGGCATTGGCGTCGATATCGCCGCGCTCCAGCGCCTCGTTCGGCTGCGTGTAATCGTTGAATACGACGGTCTTGATCGTGAGCCCCTTCTTGGCGGCTTCGGCGGTCACGGCGCGCCACACATCCTCGTCTTCGCCGCTGATGATGCCGACCTTGATGGTCTTGTCGGCAGCCTGCGCGGCGGGAACAGCAAGCCCCAGGCCCGCGACCGCACCGGCCAGCAGAGCCGTCAGGCTCAGGCGGCGCGTCCAGGATATGGTGTTTCCAATCGTCTTCTTCATGTTCTTGATCCCTGCACAAGTGTCTGCGGGAAGGTGGATGTCACCTTCGACATCTTTAGCATCACAGTGCGGACGATGAATTTCGAAGCAGCCCTGTCTAAATTTTGGGCGAAACCGGAAAGCCTTGTCTCGATTTTCCGACGTCCAGGAGTAAAAATCTACCGCCTCTGTAGATAAATCGCCGATGGCGAGCTGCGGATGTTTGGGCGTGGTTGCGAGGAAGGCCAGGTCATTCGGTGACGGGATGAGTCCTTGATTGCAGATTTTCCACCGGCACGATGGCGCTCGACAGGCATGTCGCTGCAAGCTGCTTCCTGATGAGCGGGCGTCGCCCGCAACTGCCGGCGGTGCAGACCGTGGGCCTATCGTGGATTGCCATTGAGACGCGGCCCGGCTTGCCGCTGCGTACAACCGATCCATCCGGGATGCGGCGGGGAGTGATGATCAAGGTGCCGGGACCCCAGCCGGTCGATCAACGGCCTGCGGGCATAATCTTCTACTGAATTAATAGAAAATTGGCACGGCGTTTCCGTTCGGTCAGCGATCGAACACGTCTCGCCTTTGAACAAGGCGTCGTCTTGCCCGAGATTTGGGGAGTGTCGACAGCGATGGCTGCCCGACGGACGAAAATGAAGATCGAAACGGACTTGCAACCGCATCATGGCCCGCCCGACCGACGCTGGCGAGGCCCCCCGCGCTGGTGGAAGACATGCACATCGCCAAGATCAGCCTGAAGATCCCGGACCACGCTCCGCTGTGCCGCGTTACCCGCGTCAGCATCATCCTTCTCGCTTTCGCGCTGGTGGCTTCGGTCTGTTCGATCGAGATTCCCCGATCCCTGCAGGCCCTTCTGCTGACCGCCGGCTTCATCGGCGCGATCTTCGGGTTGGGGCGCAGGCATCATGTTGTTGATCGTGAACATGGAGAGACCGCGTGACGACGCTGAATGATTATCTGAGCCAGAAGAGAGAGGCGGTGCTGGCGCGTCGCAGCCGCATCCGCAGCGGTGAAGCAGGTGCGATCACCCTGAAAGCGGGCGCGACCGCCGAGGGACGCAGCGGCGTACGGCGGATTCGCATCCGCGATTTTCAAGTCATCACCGACAGCCCGCCGGATTTTGCCGGATACAATCTCGGGCCTTCCTCTCCCGAGCTGCTGCTCGGGGCGTTGTCGAGCTGCCTGACGCACACCTACCTCATCCACGCTGCCGATCAGGGCGTGCCGCTTGAAACGCTCGAGGCAGAGGTGTCGGCGGTTCTCGATCCCCGCGGAGGCTCGGAGGGCCATGAAACGATCCCCGTCTATCCGCATGACATCGTCTACACGGTGACGCTGGTGTCTCCGGCCAGCAGTGCGGAGATCGCCAGGGTGACGGCGGCGGTAGAGGCGTTCTGTCCGATCCTCAACCTTTTGAAGCGTGGCACGAAGGTCGTCGGAACCGTGAACCACCATCAGCCCGCCGCAGCCGCATCCGATGCGGCGTGATCCTGTCGCCCCGCATCTCTGGATGGTCCGCCCGGGGTAAACTGGGCACCCCCCTCATGGACCGGAGCGGTCATCCGCTCCGGTCAGCAACGGCCGCGGTCAGACTGGCGGGGGAAGCCGCGGGGTGCTGGCGAGAAGCCGGCGGGTGTAGGGATGCGCGGGATCCTTGAGAACACGCTCCGTCGGCCCGCTTTCGACAATCCTGCCCTTCTCCAGAATGATGATGTCCGGGCACAAGAGCGCAACCAGCGCAATGTCGTGCGACACGACGGCAAAGGTCGCGGAGGTCGACAGGGTCTTGAGGAGATCGACGATGAGGATGCGTGTCGAAAGATCGAGCGCGCTGACGATTTCGTCGGCCAGCACGAGATCGGGCCGTGCCACGATGGCGCGCGCAATGGCGATACGCTGGCGCTGGCCGCCGGAGAACTCGTGCGGATAGCGGCGCGCCGCATCCGCCGGCAGCCCCACCGCTGCCAGAGCCTCCGATACCGCGCTTTCGATATCCGTCTGGACCTTCAGCGCACGCAAGGGCTCCGCCACGATGTTGAAGACCGACTGTCGCGGATCGAGCGACGAATAGGGATCCTGGAAGACGGCCTGCACGCGCTTGCGGAAGCCGCGCATGAAGGCCCGGTTCCGCGTATCGAGGATCTGTCCGTCGAGGAGGATACGGCCCGCAGACGGTTGCGCCAGACCGAGCAGCAACCGCAGCAGGGTGGTCTTGCCGGAGCCGCTTTCACCGACAATGCCGAGGTTGCGGCCCTTTTCGATCGTCAGGTTGAGGCTGTCGAGGATTGTCCGGCCGGAGCGATAGGCGAAGGAGACGTTCTCCACGGTGATGAAGCTCAAAACACCCTCCCCAGAGCCGTGTCGAAGGTGCGGGCGGCTGCAACGAGACTGCGGGTATAGGGATCCGCAGGTGCCTGAAGCACATCGCTGACCGGGCCGGCTTCCACCAGTTCGCCCTGGCGAAGGACGGCAACACTGTCCACGGTGCCGGCAACGACCGGAATATCGTGGCTGATGAACAGAAGCGCCATGTTGTCTTCCCGGACCAGTTGCCCGATGAGCGCAAGAATCTCCGCCTGTGTCGTCACATCCAGCGCGGTCGTCGGTTCGTCTGCGACCAGGAGCTTCGGACGCCAGGCGAGCGCCATGGCAATGGCGACCCGCTGGCGCTGGCCGCCTGACATTTCATGGGGATAGACACGGGCAAGACGTTCGGGGTCGGGAAGGGCCACGCGCGAAAGAAGCTCCAGTACGCGTGTCTGTACTGCGGGCGCGGAGGACGGCAGGCCCTCATGGCGCAGGCGCCGGCGAACCACTTCACCCACCTGTCGGCCGACGCGCATCAAGGGATCAAGGGCCGTCAGCGGCTCCTGGAAAATCGTGGCCGCCGCAGGCCCGCGCAAGGCGACCAGCTGCCGCTCGCCGGCGCCGATCACCTCGGTTCCGTCCAGACGGATCGAACCGGTCGCAGCCATTGTTTCGGGCAGAAGCCCGATCAGAGCCAGAGAGGTCAGCGATTTCCCCGAGCCGGATTCGCCGATCAGGCCGAGCCGCTCGCCCGGCGCAATCGAAAAGCTGAGGTTGCGGACCAGTTGGCGCGCCTGAGTGGCGATGCACAGGCGATCGACGGTAAGCAGAGCGGTCAACGGCGTCCCCTCCGCGTCGGATCGGCAAAGGCGCGCAGGCCGTCTGCCAGCAGGTTCACCCCGATCACCAGTGTCACGAGCGCAATGCCGGGGGCGATGGCCCCGAACGGTGCCGTATAGACCGTTCCCTGCGCTTCCTGCAGAAGCCGTCCCCAGGAGGCATTCGGAGGAGGGGCCCCGAGCCCCAGATAGGAAAGCGAGGATTCCGCCATGGCCGCCAACCCGAACTGGAGCGCCAGATTGACGATCAGCGTCGGCCAGATATTGGGCAGCACATGCACGACGACGATGGATGGCCAGCTGCTGCCGGCGACACGGGCGGCGATGATGTAATCCATCGAGAGCACCCGCTTGGCCAGGATGCGGGTGAGGCGGGCGATGATGGCCGACCCCGCAATCCCGATGGCAAGCGCCGCCGTGAAAAGGCTCGCCGTCTGGCTGGCGGCGACGATCAGCATGGCGACGAGCAGGGTTGGAAATGCAATCAGAATGTCGAAGGCGGCGGCAAACACATCATCGAGCGTGCGGGTGGCAAAGGCGGCCAGAATGCCGAGCGTGACGCCGATCGCGGCGCCGATCGCGACAGCGCCACTGCCCACTTCGATGGCAATGCGGGCGCCGATCAGGATCTGGGTGAAAAGATCTCGCCCGAGGCGATCCGTCCCGGCCCAGTGGGCAAGGGAGGGTCCGGCAAGTCGCCCCCCCACCATCGCGGTCGGATCGTAGGGCGTCCAGAACAGGGTCAGCAGCCCGGCCAGCAGATGAAGGCCGACGATCACGCCGCCGACAATCAGCGACAGCGGTATCGTTCGACGTGTCATTTTTCCCTCGGTCTGCGGCATGGACCCGGCCGTTCCGTTCATGATGCGCCACCCGTCACGCGCTCGCGAAGACGCGGATCGACAAGGCGCTGAAGCACATCGGCCAGGAAGCCGACGATGAGAACGAGCAGGGTCGATACCACCAGCACGCCTTGAACATTGGGATAATCGCGCTGCTCGATGCCAAGCAGCAACATGGAGCCGAGACCGGGCAACGCAAACACCCGTTCGATGACGACGGCGCCAAGCAGGGTCGAGGCAAGCTCGATGCCGAGAATGGAAATCACGGGGACGGCGCCATTGCGAATGCCATGGCGGACAAGCGCGCCGGACAGCGTGGCACCCAGGGCCCGCGCCGTCCTCAGATAATCGCTCGACAGGATGTCCTCGGTGGCGGAGCGGACATAGCGGATCAGGGAAGCCGACATCACCAGCGTGATCGTCAGGACCGGCAGGATGAGGGCCTGGATGCTCTCGGCCGGCGCGGTCCATCCATCATCGGGAAAGCCGCCGGAGGGAAACAGCTGCAGGTTCACGGCAAACAGCGTCACCAGCAGAATGCCGATCCAGAAGGCCGGCACGGCAATGCCAAGCTGCGAGACGATCGATATCAGGGCGCCATACCAGGTTCGCTGACGGACCGCCGCCAGGATGCCGATCGGAACGGCAATCAGGATCGATCCCGCAAAGGCTGCAAGCGTCAGGGGCAGGGTCACCATCAAACGCCCGCCGATCTCGCCCAGAACCGGTGCGCCGCTGACGAAGGAAACGCCGAAATCGAACACGGCGATATTGGCGAGGAAATGCAGGAACTGCTGGAGCAGCGGCAGGTTCGAGCCAACCTGACGGCGCGCCGCTTCGATCTGTTCCGCATCCGCGCCGACCGAAACGAGAGCATTGGCCGGATCTCCCGGCAAAAGCCGCAGCAGCACGAACAAGACCGCGCTGGCCAGCAGAACGGAGACAAGCAGGATGGCAGAACGGCGCAAGAGATAAACGAGAATGATCGGATCTCCTTATCCGTCGACGGCACGCGGCATCCACCACGCCTTGCCGGCCGGTGATCGGCGATGGCCTGGCAGGGACAATCGCCACGGCCCCATGCAAAAGCCGCCCCGTCATAGGGCGGCTTGCGGCTGCTGTCGATGGCTTGACGCTTATTTCCCGGCCTTGCGAATGCCCGAGGCGAAGAACTGCGAGTTCAGGCCGTTGACCGGATAGCCGGTGACGGAGGCTTTCGACACCACGATCTGCGGATAAAGGTAGAGCCAGTTGCTGGCGGCATCCTCCGCGATGAGGGTGTTTGCTTCCTTGAGGCGGGCGGTCTGCTCATCCGTCGTCGTGCTGGCTTCGGCCGCCTTCACGAGATCGACCACCTTTGGATTGTTGTAGCCCCAGTAGAAATCGGGATTGCCGTAGAACACGATGTCGCGGTGGTTCACATGCTCCTGAAGGGTCGCCTGGAAGTCATGGGCCTTGTAGACCTTGGAGTACCATTCGTTGGCGGTGATGATGTTGATGTTCACCTTTACGCCGATCTTGGCATATTCCGTCTGCAGGAACTGCGCGACCAGCGGGTGCGGGTCGTAGTTCGGCGTGTCGATCGTGAAGGTGAAACCGTCCTTGAAACCGGCTTCCGCGAGAAGAGCCTTGGCGCTCTCGACATTGTAGTCATCCACCTTGGTGAGATCCACATACCAGGGATCTGTCGGCGGCACGAAGGAGCCGATCACGAGGCCGCGGTCACCCCAGATGGCATTGAGCAGCTTCTTCTTGTCGATGGCGCGGGCCAGCGCCTTGCGCACCTTGACGTTGTCGAAGGGGGCGACCCGATCGTTATAGGCCAGCAGCAGCTTTGTGGTTGACTGCCCCTCGGCCACGGTGAAGCTCTTGTTGGTCTGGAACTGCTTGAGGGAATCCGGGCTCTGGACCGAGGTGATGATGTCGACGGCACCCGTCAGCAGGGCGTTGTTGAGGGCGGTCGCATCGGTGAAGTAACGGAAGGTCACGCCGCCATTCGCAGGCTTGCTCCCCCAATAGCCGTCGAAGCGGGCGAGCGACAGCGACGAACCGCGCCGCCAGTCCCCGAGCTTGTAGGGGCCGGTGCCGTCTTCCGCCGACTTCAGGTCCTTCGCCGCGTCGTTGACGATCCAGACATAGCTCAGATTGTACGGCAGCGAGATGGAGCGCGCCGAAAGCTTGATGAGGACCGTCGCATCATCCGGTGTCTCGATGGAGGCAATGCCCTTGAGGCTGTTCTTGCGCGAACTCTTGGAGTCCGGCGCCGTCACCCGCTCGATCGAATATTTCACGTCCTTGGCCGTGAGCGGTTCGCCGGAGTGAAATTTCACGCCCGGCTGTAACGTGAAGGTATAGGTCAGCCCATCCTCGGACACCTTGTAATCCTTGGCAAGCACCGGCTCGACGGCGCCGGAGTCCGACAGCCGGAAAAGCGCTTCGTAGACATTGCCGTTGAAGGCTTCGTTGATGCCCTGGCCAGCGCCTGCCGTGTTGTCGAGGTTCTGCGGCTCATACAGGGACCCGATGCTGACGCTGGCATTCGGATCGGCATCCGCGGCGTGCGCCGAGGTGAGCGACGCCGTCATCAGGGCGACGAGCCCGACAACACTGACTGTCACGCCACGCGTCGGAGAGGTGAGAGGGGAATGGGAGCGTCGCATGATGATGGTCCTTGCATTTCTATCTGATCTGTAAGCCGAAACTATCCTCGACCCGACATCTGTTGAAGGGCGCATGCACACTTCCAGTACCCGGTCTGCGGAAAATTCCTCTAAGTTTTGCGCGGGTGACAGAATGGGCCATAGGGGGCTTGCGGCAGAGGAGGCGAGGCACATTGTCGGATCGACGGGCGATACGACGTCCTCTTGCCGAGGCCGGTCCGCTCAGGCGCTGCCTGTGGCCGCCCAGGGCACGAAGCGGCGCTCCAGCGCTCGCGCCACCCATTCCAGCAGGAAGGCGATGGCGGCGATGACGAAGATGCCGACGATGACCACGTCCGTGACGAGGAACTGGGCGGCGGACTGGATCATGAAGCCCAGCCCCTGGCTGGCCGCGATCAGTTCCGCCGCAACCAGCGTGGACCAGCCGGTCCCGAGCGCGATCCGGATGCCTGTCAGGATCGCGGGCAGGCTGGCGGGCAGGATGACCGAGGCCAGCACCTGACGACGGCTTGCACCAAACGAGCGCGCCGCGTTGATAAAGTCCTTCGGCACGGCGCGCACACCTGCACGTGTCGAGAGGATGATGGGCGGCAGCATGGACAGGGCGATCACCGTGACCTTGGATGCTTCGCCGATGCCTGCCCAGATGATGATGAGCGGCAGATAGGCAAGCGGCGGCAGGGGACGCAGGAACTCCACGATCGGATCGAGAATGCCGCGCCCGATACGGCTGGTCGCAATCAGAATGCCGACGGGCACGCCGATGAGCGCGGACACCACAAGGGCCGCCAGCACGCGTGCAAGGCTGGCGCTGACATGCTGGAGCAGCGTGGAATCGACGAAACCGACCTTCAGCAGCGATGAGAAGGCGATGACGACAGCGACCGGCGAGGGCAGGAACACCGGCGAGACAAGCCGAAGCGTGCTCGCGGCCCACCAGAGGCCGACGAGGGCGACCGCCGTCAGAAGAGAAAGGCTGATGGTGGAAGGAGTCGTTGTCTTTCGACGTCGGGCCGGTCGCGCGGCGGGCGCAGCATGCCCGGCATCCGGCTCCAGCGATGTCTTCAGATCCGAAATCACGCTCATGCCGCCAGTTCCTCCGGGTCACTGCCTTCGATCAGGTTCGTCAGTTCGTCATAGAGGTCCCGGAACGGCTTCGTCCGGCGGATCGCCTGCGGCGTGGCCCCCGCCAGAATCTCCAGACCAAAGCCCGTCTCCACCACGGTGGAAATGCGGCCGGGATTGGCGGACAGCACGACGATCCGGGTCGCCAGAAGCAGGGCCTCCTCGATGCTGTGGGTAATCAGCAGCGCGCCGGCATGGCTGGTTCGCCAGATGTGCAGCAGGAAAAGCTGAAGCCTGGTGCGGGTCAGGGCGTCGAGCGCGCCAAGCGGTTCATCGAGCAGCAGGAAGCGGGGTTTCGAGGCCAGCGCGCGGGCAATGCCCACGCGCTGGCGCATGCCGCCCGACAGCTCCCAGATGCGCCGCTCGCCGTACCCTTCCAGCCCGACCTGCGCCAGCAGATCCCGGACGGTGGCCTGCCGCTCCTGCCTGGCCACGCCCGCCAGCTTCAGCGGGAAGGCGATATTGTCGGCGGCCGTCAGCCAGGGATAGAGGGCATCATCCTGAAACACCACGGCGCGGTCGATCCCCGGTCCGTCGATTGCAACGCCATCCACCAGCACGGCGCCGGATGTCGGACGCTGAAAGCCGGCGGCAATGTTCAAAAGACTTGTCTTGCCGGACCCGGAACGGCCGATCACGACCACGAATTCCCCGCTCCGAAGGCTGAGATTGATGCGATCGAGCACCGGAACATCCGGCTCGGAACGGCCTCTTCCCGGGTAGATCAGTCCGATATCCCGGAATGTCAGTGAACTCGTCACGATCTTGTACCTTCTCACCTGCAGCGACATACCTGACCGGGGCGGACGCCCCGTGCGATCCGGACAGCAGAAACGGCGGGTCGTTCCATGGAGCGCCCGCCGATCCCTTTGCCCGGCCCTGTCGTCAGAACGACAGCTTGGCTGCGTCCTTCACCCAGTGATTGGAGACATAGGGGCTGTAATCGGCCAGCGTGCCCGGGATCTTGCCCTGCTCCTTCAGGAAGGCGGAGGTCTGAGCCACAGCCTTTGCGGTGCCGCCGCCGAGCAGGTCGGCGCCCGCCTGTTCCTCAAGGGTCGGGAAGATGTATCCCTTCAGAAGTGCAGGGACCTCGTCCTGCTTGGCGCCGGTCAGACGGGCAATCTTCTCCGCCTGCGGAGATCCGGCATTCCAGGCCTCGGGCTTTGAACGATAGGCCGCCGTTGCGTCACCGGTCACCTTGACGAAGGCCGCGACGAGATCGGGATGCTTGGTGGCAAAATCCTTGCTGACGATCCAGGCATCGAAGGTCGGGCCGCCCCACTGGGCGACATCGGCCGATGTGGCGAGAACGGTGCCGGACTTCTTGATCTCCGCCAGCACCGGGTCCCAGACGTAGGCCGCATCGATATCGCCACGGCTCCAGGCTGCCGCGATCTCCGGCGGCCGCAGGTTGAGGATCTGCACGGATTTCGGATCGATGTTCCAGTGCTTCAGGGCGGTCAGCAGGCTGTAGTGACCGGTGGACACGAAGGGCGTGGCAATCTTCTTGCCGACCAGATCCTCCGGCTTGGCGATGTTGCGGGCCGCGAGCGCCTCGGCCTCGCCGATCAGGCCGACGAGCGCGATCGTCTCGATCGGCAGTTCGCGGCTGGCGGCGGCAGCAAGTGGTGAGGAGCCGACATAGCCGATATCGAGCGAGCCGGAGGCGATGGCCGCAATCACATCCGCGCCGCTGTCGAACTTCTTCCAGTTGATCTTGGCCTTGGTGGCAGCCTCATAGGTCCCGTCGGCCTGCGGCACGCGCGATGGCTCGACGATCGGCTGATAGCCGATATTGATGGTGACGTCGGCGGCAAAAGCGCCTGTCGCCGCAAGGGTCGCGGTCAGGCCGGTCGCAAGTGCCAGCGTTGCAAGCCCGCGCCGTGAAATGGAAAACATGTCGGATCTCCCTGAATATCTTCGTGTTGATCGGTAAGACAGCGCTTATTCCGCCGCCGCCTTGAACGACTGGGCGGCTTCCAGGCCGCGCTCGAGATCGGCCAGAATGTCGTCGATATGCTCGATGCCGACCGAAAGGCGCACATAGCCTTCCGTCACGCCCGTCTTGCGCTGGTCCTCGGCGCTCAGCTGCGAATGCGTGGTGGAGGCCGGATGAATGGCAAGGCTGCGGGCATCGCCGATATTGGCCACGTGATAATGCAGTGTCAGCGCATCGATGAAGCGTCGACCGGCATCGCGTCCGCCTGCCAGCTCAAAGCCCACGAGACCACCATAGCCCCCCTTCAGGACGGCATCGGCGCGTGCACGTGCCGTACCGGTCTGCAGGCCCGGATAGATGACCTTGGTGACCTCTGGATGCCGGGAGAGGAATTCCGCCACCTTCTGCGCATTGCTGCTGTGCCGTTCGATGCGCAGCGGCAAGGTCTCGATCCCTTGCAGCGTCAGGAAGGCGTTGAAGGGGGACAGTGCCGCTCCGAGGTCACGCAGCAGGGTGGTGCGCGCCTTGATGATGTAGGCGACGGGGCCAAGCGCCCGGGTTGCTTCCACCCAGACAGCGCCGTGGTAGCTCGGATCCGGCGTGTTGAGCGCCGGCTGGCGTGCCGCAGCGGCCTCCCAATCGAAATTGCCGCCGTCGATGATGGCGCCGCCGATGGAAGAGCCATGGCCGCCGATATATTTGGTGGTCGAGTAAACGACGATGGCGGCGCCGTGGTCGAAGGGGCGCGCGAGGAGTGGCGCTGCGGTATTGTCGACGATCAGCGGAATGCCGAGCTTGCGCCCGATGGCGGCGACTTCCGCGATCGGGAAGACCTGCAGCTTGGGGTTCGGCAGGGTTTCGGCATAGTAGGCGCGCGTGCGCTCGTCGGTTGCACGGGCAAAGGCTTCCGGATCCTGCGGATCGACGAAGCGCACCTCGATGCCCTGATCCTTCAGGGTGTTGGCAAACAGGTTCCAGGTGCCGCCATAGAGGTCGGTCGAGCTGACGATGTTATCACCCGCCCGCGCCAGGTTCTGGATCGCGAAGGCCGAGGCAGCCTGTCCGGAGGCCAGAACCAGAGCGGCCGCACCGCCTTCCAGCGCCGCCAGACGCTGTTCCAGAACATCATTGGTCGGATTGCCGATACGGGTATAGATCGGCCCGAGTTCCTCCAGCGCGAAGAGGCGCGAGGCATGGTCGGCGTTCTGGAACTGGAACGACGTCGTCTGGTAGATCGGCGGCTGGACCGCCCCCGTGGCAGGATCTGCCCGCCAGCCCGCGTGCAACGCAAGGGTTTCGGAATTTGAAATCTTCGTCATGTGCCTCTCCTCTGCAGTCCCGGCGCCATCGGCGCTTCATGGACACTGAGGATGAGGATAGGTTAGTCCATAAATTCTACAGATTATAAAAATTGCGAATTTGCGAACAGAAGAGAAAAATTCGCCTCCGTCTTTGGAAGGGGCCGAAGCAGGGATGCCGCAGATGCGTTGGGCAAGCACCCGCGGACCCGGATGGCGCGCACAGCTTGCAGGACATTTTGGATGTCCCGATGGGAGGCACGGGACCAGATGGGCCCTGACACTTAACCCTGATTGTAATCCGCAAGAGATCGCCGAGACGCCCACGGGCGGAGCGGGCGCCATGCACAGAGCATCGTGCGGAGTCTGGCTGACGTGTCGGCCGTCTGAGGTCGGTTGGCGCCGCTGGACAATGCGAGGCTCGGCCGCATCCGTCAGGTTGTGCAATCGACAGGCGCGCACCAAATTTTCCCGATCGTTTCCGACTTACGCAAATTCATTGCTTATAAATCTACAAAATACATAGAATAAATAATCTCCGATAAATTGTTGGAGATGCCCATGCCCTATCAGCTCAGTCTTCTGGATAAAAGTCCGGTTCGCGCAGGAGACAGCGCCGTGACCGCGCTGGCGAACACCGTCAACCTTGCCAGGCGCGCGGAAGAGCTGGGTTATCGGCGCTTCTGGGTGGCGGAGCATCACGGCACCACCGAACTGGCAAGCTCTGCACCGGAGGTGCTGGTCAGCTGGATCCTCGCCAATACCTCGCGCATCCGCGTCGGCTCCGGGGGCGTCATGCTGCAGCATTACAGCCCCTACAAGGTTGCCGAGACCTTCAACCTGCTGTCTTCTCTGGCGCCTGGTCGCGTCGATCTCGGGATCGGCAAGACGCCGGGTGGTCTGCCGAATGCGACGCAGGCCTTGCAGGTCTACCGCGCGGAAAAGCCGGATTTTGCCGCCCAGCTCGCGGCATTGACAACCTATCTGGATGAAGCCGTCCGCGTCGGACGGGATCCGGCGCGCCCGGTTGCGGGGCCGCAGCCGCCCGTCAGCGCGGAGCGGTTCTTGCTGGGGGCAAGCCCGGACAGCGCGCGGCTGGCCGCGCAGCAGGGCTGGCATTTCGTCTTTGCCGGTCACCTGAACGGCGATCCGGAAAACCTTCGCCTCAGCCTGGAGACTTTCCGCGCCGAAAGCGGTGGCAAGAGCGCCATCCTCGCGCTGGCCGTGCTCGCCTCCACCGATGCGGCACGCGCCGCGGAACAGGTGGCGGACCTGAAAGTCTTCAAGGTCTTCCTCGACAACGGACAGTCCGTCAGTCTCGGGCGGCGGGAGCAGGCGGAGGAATTTGCCCGGCAGGCCGGCGCGAAGAGTTTCCGCATCGAGGAGCGCAAGCCGAGCATCCTGCACGGGACGCCGGAGACGATCCACGCCGAGCTTGCCGATCTCTCGGCCCGCTACGGCATCGAGGAATTCATCCTCGAGCCGCCCGCCGTCAGCGCCGACGAGCGGCTGGCATCCATCGAACTTCTGGCGCGCCAGCCTCTTTCGGCGGCCGCCTGACCTCGGAGCATCATCCCATGAGCAAGAAAATCACCTTCGGAATCATGCTACAGGGCGCTGGCGGCCATATGAACGCCTGGCGCCATCCCAAAAGTCCGGTCGATGCCAGCGTCAACCTCGCCTTCTTCCAGAGCGTCGCGCAGAAGGCGGAAGCCGCCGGCATCGCCTTCGGCTTCGTGGCCGACGGGCTCTACATCAACGAGAAGTCGATCCCGCATTTCCTCAACCGCTTCGAGCCGCTGACGATCCTGTCGGCGCTTGCCACCGTCACCAGCCGCTTCGGGCTGGCGGGCACCGTTTCCACCTCCTACAGCGACCCCTTCACGGTGGCGCGGCAGTTCGCCTCGCTGGACCTCATCAGTGGCGGGCGGGCCGGCTGGAATGCGGTGACCACGCCGCTGGAAGGCACTGCGCGCAATTACAGCCGCCAGCATCCGGAACATGCGCTGCGCTACGAGATCGCCCAGGAATATCTGGAGGTGGTGAAGGGCCTGTGGGACAGCTGGGACGATGACGCCTTCGTGCGCGATCGCGAGACCGGCCAGTTCTTCGACCGCGAGAAGCTGCACCGGCTCGATCACAAGGGCCGCTTCTTCTCCGTGGAAGGGCCCCTCAACATCCAGCGATCTCCGCAGGGCCAGCCGGTCGTCTTCCAGGCGGGGTCTTCCGATGCCGGCATCGGCCTTGCCGGTCGTCACGCCGATGCCGTTTTCACCAATTCGGTGTCGCTGGAGGAAAATCGCAGCTTCCTGCAACGCGTGAAGCAGGCGGCGGTCGCGCAGGGGCGCTCTGCGGATGACGTGAAGATTTTCCCGGGCATCGGTCCGGTCGTTGGCCGCACGCAAGCGGAAGCGGAAGAGAAATACCAGATCATCCGCAATCTGATCACCATCGAGGAGGCGCTCGCCTATCTCGGTCGCTTCTTCGATCATCACGATTTCAGCGTCTATCCACTCGACGCCCCGTTCCCGGACCTCGGTGACATCGGCAAGAACAGCTTCCGCTCGACCACCGATCGTATCAAGCGTGTGGCCCGCGAAAAGGGGCAGACGCTGCGCGAGGCGGCGCTCGAGGCGGCCACGCCGCGTGAAGGCTTCGTTGGTTCGGCCGAGACGGTGGCCGACACGATCATCGACTGGGTGGAAAACGGTGCCGCAGACGGCTTCATCCTCGGTTTTCCGGTGATTGCCGAGGGTCTCGACGATTTCATCGAACTGGTCATCCCGATCCTGAAGGCGCGCGGCTATTTCGACGGTCAGCTGACCGGTGCCACACTGCGCGAAAATCTCGGCCTGCCGTTCAAGCCAAGCCATTACGCCAGGCTGGAGGCCTGGGAAAAGGCCCGCGCCTGACGCCCGGCCGTCAAAGCCAACCCTGCCGCGCAAGCTTTGGAGTCCTGTCATGAATGTTCATGTGAACGGCGGTCGCCCGGGCGATCCTGCCGGGGTGATCGATTTCGCCTTTCTCGATGAGATCATCGCCCTGCGGCACGATCTGCATCGCCACCCCGAACTCGCCTTCGAGGAGAAGCGCACCGCAGGTGTCATCGCCCGCTACCTGCTCTCCTATGGCTACACCGTGCAGGAAGGCATCGGGGGCACCGGCGTGGTCGCCACGCTGAAGCGCGGCCGGGGATCGAAGCGCCTCGGCATCCGCGCCGATTTCGATGCGCTGCCCATCACCGAGGAGACCGGGCAACCGTTTACCTCGGAGAATGCGGGTGTGATGCATGCCTGCGGCCATGACGGGCATACGGCCATTCTGCTCGCCGCGGCGCGTTATCTCGCGGAAGAAGTCGCCTTCGAGGGCACGCTGGTTCTGATCTTCCAGCCGGCGGAAGAGATCGGCGCCGGGGCCAAGGCGATGATCGGGCAGGGCCTGTTCGAGCGCTTCCCCGTCGATGCGGTCTTTGGCCTGCACAACTGGCCGGGGGTGGCGGCGGGCAGGTTCGGCTTCGTGGCGGGGCCGGCCATGGCCTCGGTGGATCAGGCGCTCATCACCGTTCGCGGCAAGGGCGGCCATGGCGCGTCTCCGCATGAGGCTGTCGATCCGGTGCTCGCCTCGGCAAGCCTCATCACGGCGCTGCAGAGCATCGTGTCGCGCAACATCGATCCGCTGGAAACGGCGGTCGTGACGGTCGGCTCCATTCACGGCGGCGCCGCCTCCAACGTCATTCCGGAAAGCGTCGAGCTGAAGCTGACCCTGCGCGCCTTCACCGAGGAGGTCCGGGCGAGGCTGGAGACGCGGGTGCCGGCGCTTGCGCGCTCCCAGGCCGAAAGCTTCGGCGCCTCGGCCGAGGTCAAGTATCGGCGCGGCTTTCCGGCCGTCGTCAACGATGAGGCCGAGACGGCCTTTGTCCGGGACGTGGCCGAGCGCAACTTCCCGGCCGGAACGGTGATTGCCGATTTCCGGCCGCGCACCGCCAGCGAGGATTTTGCCTACATGCTGCAGGCGCGTCCCGGCGCTTACGTCTTCGTCGGCAATGGCGAGGGCGCGCCGCTCCATAGCCCCCATTACCGCTTCAACGACGACATCATCGCGCCAGCCGCAACCCTCTGGGTGCGGCTGGCCGAGACCTTCCTGTCCTGATCTGCCACGATCCAAGGAGAACGCCATGAGCGATCATTTCCATTACACCAGCCCGCTCGACCCGCTGGCGGCGCCGCTGCTGGAGCAGCTGACGTTCGAATATGACAGCCGTTACGGCAGCTTCTTCGATGCCGAGGGCGCGAAGAAGGAAATCAACCGCTATCCGGCCGAGGTCTTCCAGCCGCCGCACGGCAATTTCCTGCTGCTGCTGCGGGAGGGCAGGGCCATTGCCGGCGGCGCCTTCATGGCCCATGCCGACGAGGGAACGGCGGAGTTCAAGCGGATCTGGACCGACGCAACGCTGCGCCGCCAGGGTCTGGCGCGCAAGGTGCTTCTGGAACTGGAGGCCCAGGCGATCCGGCAGGGATACCACCGGGTCTATCTCACCACCGGCTTTCGCCAGCCGGAGGCGGTCGGCCTTTATCTCACCAATGGCTACACCGCGCTGTTCGACACCACGGCTGCGCCGGAAACCATCGTGAAGCTGCCCTTCGAGAAACACCTGAAGGTGGAGCGCCATCGTCCTGCCCATTCCCTGCAGCGTCCCGTGGCGGACGTGCGGCCGAGCGCATGAGGGGCTTTCGCATGGCTGTCACAACAGATTTCGTCGAGACGGGCGTGGCCAGCGCGTCCTCCTCGTCCCGCCCCCGCACCGGTTTTGCCCAGTACAGGATCGTTCCGGCCCGCTATCCGGCCCGCACCGCCGGCACGCTGTTTGCGCTTCTCGTCATCGGGGTCGCGCTGCATTCGGTGTTCACCAATCCGCGCTGGGGCTGGGATGTCTTTGCGCAATGGTTCTTTGCAGAACCGGTGCTCGTCGGCCTCGGCCGCACGCTGCTGCTGACCCTGCTGGGCACGATTTCAGGCTTCACGCTCGGCACGGCGCTCGCTCTGGCGCGCGTGTCCCGTTCGCCGCTGCTGTCAGGTCTGTCCTGGACCTATATCTGGATCTTTCGCTCCATTCCGCTCGTCGTCCTGCTGCTGATCCTCAACAATCTCGGCTATCTCTACGAGACCGTGACGATCGGCGTGCCCTTTACCGGCATCAATTTCATCAGCTGGAACACCACGCAGATCATGACGCCGTTTGCCGCGGCGCTGCTCGGCCTGACGCTGAACCAGGCCGCCTTCGCCTCCGAGATCATCCGGGGCGGCATTCTCTCGGTCGATCAGGGACAGCTCGAGGCGGCCGCCGCACTCGGCCTGCCGCGGGGCCGGCAGGCGAGGCGCATCATCCTGCCGCAGGCCATGCGCTCCATCCTGCCCACCGCCTTCAACGATATCATCGGGCTCGCCAAGGGCACCTCGCAGGTCTACATCCTGGCGCTGCCGGAACTGTTCTACACGATCCAGATCATCTACCGTCGCAATCTGGAGGTCATTCCGCTGCTGATGGTGGCGACGGTCTGGTATCTCGTCATCCTCACGGTGCTGTCGCTGGTCCAGCACCATATCGAACGGCATTATGCCCGTGGCGCGCTGCGCACGCTGCCCCCCTCGCTGCTCTCGCGCCTGTCGCGGCGCCTTGCCGGAACGCATCAGACGCGGAGCGCTGTTGTCGCAACGCAGGTGGACCGTTCGGTCAGCATCGCGCCGCTTCACGCGCATGGCGGCGACGTGACGATCCAGGGCGTCTCCAAGAGCTTCGGTCCGCTGAAGGTTCTCGACGATGTGTCGTTGACGCTTGCGGCGGGCAGCGTCACCGTCATCCTCGGTCAGTCGGGCTCCGGCAAGTCGACGCTGCTGCGCTCGATCAACCATCTCGAACGGGTCGATGAAGGTTTCATTGCCATTGACGGTCAGCTGGTCGGCTATCGGCAGGAGGGCGAGACGCTCTACGAGCTGAAGGAGAAGGACATCCTGAAGCGCCGCGTCGAAGTCGGCATGGTGTTCCAGAACTTCAATCTCTTCCCGCATCTGACCGTTCTCGACAACATCGTGGAGGCGCCCGTCACCGTGCGTGGGCTTGCCCGCGAACAGGCCGAACGGGAGGCGCGCGAGCTTCTGGCCCGCGTCGGCCTGGCCGACAAGGCGGATGCCTATCCGCGCCAGCTCTCCGGCGGCCAGCAGCAGCGCGTTGCCATTGCCCGCGCCCTTGCCCTCAAGCCCAAGGTTCTCCTGTTCGACGAGCCGACCTCCGCGCTCGACCCGGAGCTGGTGGGCGAAGTGCTGGAGGTGATCCGCGAACTTTCCCGCTCCGGCACCACGCTGGTGATCGTGACGCACGAGATCGGCTTTGCCCGCGAGGTGGCGGATCTGGTCGTCTTCATGGAGCAGGGACGCATTCTCGAGACCGGTACGCCGGACAAGCTCTTCAACACGCCGGACCATCCGCGCACTGCGGAATTCCTGGCCAAGGTTCTCTAACGAAAACATCAGAGGAACACCTGACATGTCTTATTCCAAAAGTATTTTCAGCACTGTTGTGGCGGGCCTTGTCGCCCTTGCCGTATCCGTCGCCGGTATCGCCCATGCGCAGGAGGTCGATCTTTCGCCGGAGCAGAAGGGGCGCGTGCGGGCGCAGAAGGTCGAGGCGGCGATCAAGCTGATCCCGGCCGGCTTCACCTTCGTGACGCCCGGCAAGCTGACGGTCGCAACGGTTCCCTTCCGCCTGCCGCTGGTGGATTATGCGAGCGATACCAGGACCCCGATCGGCATCGAGCCGGATCTGGCCCAGCTGATCGCCGACGGGCTGGGGTTGCAGCTGCAACTGGTGCCGATTGCCTGGGCCGACTGGCCGCTGGGTCTTGCCTCCGGCAAGTATGACGCCGTGATCTCCAACGTGACGGTGACGGAAGAGCGCAAGGAGAAGTTTGATTTCTCCAGCTATCGTAACGACCTGCTGGGCTTCTATGCCGCCAGGGACGGCAAGGTGAAGGCGATCTCGAAGCCGGAAGACGTCGCCGGCCTGAAGGTCATCGTCGGCGCCGCGACGAACCAGGAGCAGATCCTGCTGCGCTGGATCGAAGAGAACAAGGCCAAGGGCCTGCCGGCAACCGAGGTTCAGTATTACGACGACCAGGCGGTGCTTGACCTCGCCCTGCAGGCCGGCCGCGCGGATGTCTATCTCGGTCCGAATGCGACAGCGGCCTTCCAGGCGCAGAAGGAAGGCAAGACGCGGCTGGTTGGAACCTTCTCCGGCGGCTGGCCGCTGACGGCGGAAATCGCGGTTGCAACCCGCAAGGGATCCGGCATCGCCGATGCCTTCACGGCGGTTCTGAACGAAGAGATCAGGCAGGGCAACTACACCAGGGCCCTGGCGCGCTGGAACCTGACCTCCGAGGCCATCACGGAATCGAAGACCAATCCGCCCGGTCTGCCGAAGAAGAAGTGATTGTGGGGGCGCGCCCCCTGGCGCGCCCTTTTCCCGTTTCAGAAGCTGGAGACTATCATCGTGTCGATGGTTGATAAAATTGGTCGCAGTCTCGCGACCGCATTGGTTCTCGTCGCTCTCGGACCCGCATCGGCGGTGCGTGCCGGCGCGGACAGCGTCTACGACCTGTCACCCGAACAGACGGGGCGTATTCATGTGAAGCCCAATCCACAAGCGATCGCCGCCGTTCCCGCCGATTTCAGGTTCGTGACGCCGGGCACCTTCACGGTCGCCTCGGCCGTCGGCGGCCCGCCGCTCAACACCTATGCGACGGATGCCAAGACGGTCGTCGGCGCCGATCCCGATCTTGCGTCTGCCATTGCCGAAAGCCTTGGCCTGCGGCTGACCATCATTCCCGTCGCCTGGGCCGACTGGCCGCTCGGCCTCAGCTCCGGCAAGTATGACGCGGTGATTTCCAATGTCGGCGTCACCGAGCAGCGCAAGGAGAAGTTCGATTTCTCCAGCTATCGCAAGGGCGGCCATGGTTTCTTCGTGCGGCTCGACAGCAAGATCGGACCGATCAGCGAACCGAAGGATGCTGCCGGGCTTCGCATCATCGTCGGCGCCGGCACCAATCAGGAGCGCATCCTGGTGCGGTGGAGCGAGGAGAACGTCAAGGCGGGCCTGAAGCCGATCGAGCTGCAATATTATGATGACGAGGCGACGCAGTTGCTTGCGCTGCAATCGGGCCGCGCCGACGTCATCGTGCAGCCGCATTCCACGCTGGTCTTCATCGCCAACCGTGACAAGAACATCAAGCGTGTCGGCTTTCTCTCCGCCGGCTGGCCGGAACGCTCGGATGTGGCGATCACCACCCGCAAGGGATCCGGTCTCGCCAATGCCCTCACGATTGCCACGAACGGACTGATCGCCAGCGGCGACTACGCAAAGATCCTCGACCGCTGGCAGTTGAGCGAGGAGGCCCTGGCGAAATCCGAGACCAACCCGCCCGGCCTGCCGAAATACTGAACGCGCATCCCCGCTTTGCTTTCAAAGGTTTCCCCACCATGGCTCTCTCCATCGCCCATATCGGCTTCCTCACCCCTGGCAATTATCCCGATAACGATCCGGCGGCGGGGCTCGAGGAGACGCTGAAACTCTTCGAGGCCGGCGAGGCGCTGGGTTTTGACAGCGCCTGGGTGCGTCAGCGCCATCTGGAGCATGGTGTTTCCTCCGCGCCGGTGTTTCTCGCCGCAGCCAGCCAGCGCACGCGGCGGATCGAACTGGGGTCTGCCGTGATCCAGCTCGGCTATGAAAGTCCGTTCCGGCTGGCGGAGGACCTTTCCATGGCTGATTCCCTCGCAGGCGGGCGGTTGAATGTCGGGGTCAGCGCCGGTCCGCCGCTGCATGCGGAGCTGGTCGCGCCATTGGTCTTCGATGGCGACTGGCGCAGCTTCGATTTCTCCTACGGGCGGGTGGAGCGGCTTCTCGACAGCCTCTCCGGCCATTATCTGGGCGATGGGGAAACCTATGTTCTCTCACCCGGCAACCGCCAGCGTGCCCGCCTGCAACCCTTTGCGCCGGGTCTCAGGGACCGGGTCTGGTATGGCGGCGGCTCGCTTCGCTCCTATGAATGGACAGGTTCGAAGGGCCTCAACCTGATGATCGGCAGTCTCACCTCCGGCGATGTGTCCGACCGGTTCGAGGAGGCGCAACTGGCGCAGCTCAGAGCCTATCGCGCCGCCTTGCCGCCCGGCCGCACACCGCGGGTGGCGGCAGGCCGCGTGATCGTGCCGACCGATAGCGCCGATGCAAGAACGCGGGCCCGCTACGCGACCTATGCCGCCAGCCGGCATGAGCGGACACTCTCGCCGCAAGGCCCGCGCCGCACGTTGTTCAGCCGCGATCTCGTCGGCAGTTCGGATGAAATCATTGCCCGCCTTCAGGCGGATCCGGTTCTGTCCGAAGTTCAGGAACTGCGCCTTGAGCTGCCTTACGAATTCGCGCTGGAGGAGTATCTGCAGATCATTACCGATTTTGTCGAAAAGATCGCCCCGCAGATCGGCTGGCAACGTCGCACCGGGGCAGAGCATCCCGATCCCCGGAGTTTTCGAGATCCGGCAATCCGGGATGCCGAGCGCGGGCGTTTCGCACCCTAGGCCTGCCATGCCTGCGAGGATGAAGGGGGCTGCCATCCGGATGGCCGTGAAGACGGTGCGACGGCATGGATCGCAACGGAGGGCGGAATGCGGCTGACGGTCCGTCGCGCCGCCACGAGATCTGCAAAGGGATACCCGGCGAGGACGGGCGAGGGCATGGGAAATCCTTTCATGGCCCTTGCGAGGGTATGGAAATGCAGACCGGGGTCCAACTTTGGAATGGGCACTCTCGATATAATATTAAATTTATAGAAATAATTCATCCAAATCGGAGGTATTGGAATGAAGTCGATCATTCGTCTGGCCGCTGCCCTGGCCCTGGTAGGAGCAAGTCACGTCGCCGCCCTTGCGGCGCAGATCTCGGAAATCCGGATCGACTGGGCGACCTACAATCCCGTCAGCCTTGTCCTGAAAGCCGACGGCGTTCTGGAAAAGGAATTCGAGAAGGATGGCATCAAGGTTACCTGGGTGCAGTCTGCCGGCTCCAACAAGGCGCTGGAATTCCTCAATGCCGGTTCCCTTGATTTCGGCTCGACGGCTGGCGCCGCTGCCCTGATCGGTCGCATCAACGGCAATCCGATCAAGTCGGTCTATGTCTATTCGAAGCCGGAGTGGACGGCGCTGGTGACGCGCAAGGATACCGGCATCACCACGGTGGCGGATCTGAAGGGCAAGGCCATCGCCGTGACACGGGGCACCGATCCGCATATCTTCCTTGTGCGGGCGCTCGCGGAGGCGGGACTGACGGAAAAGGACGTGTCACTTGTCCTGTTGCAGCATGCGGATGGCCGCCTCGCACTGAAGCGGGGAGACGTGGCGGCCTGGGCGGGCCTGGATCCGATCATGGCATCGGCCGAGATCGAGGATGGTGACGTTCTCTTTCACCGCAATCCAGCCAACAACAGCTGGGGTGTGCTGAATGTTCGCGAGGAATTTGCGGCCCAACACCCGGACATTGTCAGGCGTGTGCTGCGGGCCTACGAGCAGGCGCGCGCTGAATCGCAAAAGAACCCGGCCAAGCTGAAGGCTGAACTGGTCGCCGCCACGAAACTGCCGGAGCCCGTGATCGAGCGTCAGCTGCAGCGGACCGACCTCAACCATTCCGCGATCGGACAGGAGCAGGCGGGCACGATTGCCGCCGCCGGCCTTGCCCTGCAGAAAGCCGGGGTGGTGAAGGCCGATGTGGACGTTGCCGCCACCGTCTCCCAGCTCATCGATCCCTCCTATCTGCCTGTCGGGGTGGGCCAGTAATCTTCGGAGCCGCACGACATGGCCTTTCTGGAAGCCGTCTTTCTCAAACGCCAGCCGGGCGATGATCTGCCCTTGCGGCAGGGTGCTTCGCTTCTACAGCTGCTGAAACCGGTCCTGATTTCCGTCCTGTTTCCGCTGCTTGTGCTCGCAGGCTGGGAACTCGGCGTCCGGTCCGGCGTGATTGGAGGGCGGCTGATGCCGCCGCCCTCGCGCGTTCTGACGGCGCTCTCATCGCTTGCCGCCTCGGGAGAACTCTCGATGCATATCGGGGTCACGTTGCGGCGCGTGCTTGTGGGCTTCGTGACGGGCGCGGCAGCGGGCACGGTGCTCGGGGCGGTGACCGGTTCCTCGCCCATGGCGTCGCGTCTTCTCGATCCCACGCTGCAGGCACTCAGGGCCATCCCTTCCATTGCCTGGGTGCCGCTGTTCATCCTGTGGTTCGGTATTTTCGAGACCTCCAAGGTTGCCCTGATCGCTGTCGGCGTCTTCTTTCCGGTCTATCTCGGGGTGCATGGGGCCATCACCGGCGTCGACCGGCGCATCGTTGAGGTCGGGCGTGTCTTCCGCCTGTCGCGGCTGGGGCTTGTCCGCAGGATCCTGCTGCCGTCCATCCTGCCAAGCTATGTGCTGGCCCTGCGCGCGGGCCTCGGCCTTGGCTGGATGTTCGTGGTTGCTGCCGAATTCATGGGCGCATCGGAGGGGCTGGGCTATCTTCTGGTTGACGGACAGCAACTGGGCAAGCCGGATCAGATCATTGCCGCCATCCTCGTCTTCGCCCTGGTCGGCAAGGTGACGGATACCGTGCTTCTGCTCTGCTCCGCCCCGTTCCTCGCCTGGCAGGATACGCATCAGGGGAAACGGTAATGCTCGATATCCTGCGCCTGTCGAAGATCTATCCCAACGGGACCCGCGCGCTGGAAGCCTTTACGCTGAGCATCAGCAAAGGGGAGGTGGTGGCCATCATCGGCGGTTCCGGATGCGGCAAGAGCACGCTTCTGCGCCTGCTCGCCGGCCTGGAAGAGGCCAGCGAAGGGACGGTCAAGCTGCGCGGCCGCCGGCTGCACAAGCCGGATCCTCTCGTGAATGTCGTGTTCCAGGAGCCGCGCCTGTTTCCGTGGTTGAGCGTGGCCGACAATGTGGGCTTCGGCCTGTCCCATCTTGCCGCGGACAAGCGGAAGACGGCCGTTGCACAGGTTCTCAAAAGGCTGGGGCTCTCGGGTTTTGAGGGGCGCTGGACCAAGGAATTGTCCGGCGGTCAGGCGCAGCGGGTGGCGCTCGCAAGAGCGATCGTGACAATGCCCTCGGTCCTGCTGCTGGACGAGCCCTTCTCCGCGCTCGACGCCATGACCCGGGAAGACCTGCAATCCCATCTGGTGGATCTCTGGCGGGATTTCGGCTCCACCATGGTGCTGGTGACGCACGATATCGAGGAAGCGATCTTCATGGCGGACAGGGTGGTCGTGATGCGTCCGTTCCCGGGGCGCATTCTCGCTGAAGTCCCGATCGATCTGCCTCGGCCGCGCGATCGCATGAGCGAGGGCTTTACCCTGATGCGCCGGCATCTGTCGGAACTGCTCGTCCAGTCCCTTGGCGAACAGCGTACCGCCGAACCCGCCTGAGGCAGGACCGCCACCGCATCATCACGAGCGTTTCCAATTTTCAATCGAAGCTTCTCAAACGGGATCTATCTCCCCACGTGCGGAGGAACCGCGCAGATCATGACGTCAGCCGCCTTCGTGTGGGGTCTATCTCCGCAGGTGCGGAGGAACCGGCAACAGCGTGTGCCCGCCGGTTGCCAAGGCGGGTCTATCTCCGCAGGTGCGGATGAACCGACGAGATCGGGCCTCCCACGACGCACGCCCCGGGTCTATCTCCGCAGGTGCGGAGGAACCAGTGGCTGCCCGAGGAAGAGGCACCATTCGAGGGGTCTATCTCCGCAGGTGCGGAGGAACCATGGAGGTAGCGAAGGCAAAAGGCCTCGATCCGGGTCTATCTCCGCATGTGCGGAGGAACCCGCACGGACCGCGCGATAGAAATCGGCGTGGTGGGTCTATCTCCGCAGGTGCGGAGGAACCTTTGCGCGCCATTGCTGTTCGTCATATTTCGGGGGTCTATCTCCGCAGGTGCGGAGGAACCTCTGGCCTCTAAGTGCCTGAAAACCTGTACAATGTCAAAGAACAGTCAACGATCAAGGGTTGACGTTTGCGAGAGGCCGCCTCACCAGCAGCATCGCATCATGCGCCACGATCTGCTTGGGAGGTTCGCCAAGCGTGGACAAGCCAAGGCCGCCATGGGCGGCGCTGTCGGCCCAGGTCATGACGATGCTGCCCTGCCGCAGCTGGCCATGCCAGTCCACCATGACATCCCAGATGCGGGTTCGAACGCCTGCGCTCATGCGGGGATGGGCATAGACGCCGGCAGAGAGTTCCAGCATGACCGAACCGAGAAACCCGCGATAACGGGCCTCCACATCGCGGGTCATGATCACCACCATCGGCATCAGTCTTCGTCCTCGTTTGCCGTTTCGGTCCGGGGCGCGTCCGGACCCACCAGAAGCTTGATCCGGTCAATCATCGTGGGAATGACGTCGCGCTGGCGAAACAGCCTGGCAGCACGCTGTCGGGTCAGCCGTTCCACCGGCTCGCCTGTCTTCAGCGCCTCGCTCGCGGCCCCGAATGCGATGTCCAGCGTCACGTCATGGCGGTAGAGATCGGCAATATCGAGCACGAAGGATTGGCCGGAATCCTCGTGCACGAAACCCAGTTGCGGAATGGCGCCAACGCTTGCCACCGCAACCGCCGCGGCGGCCCGCATGGCGCTGGCGGCGTGGTTGATCGCCTGGTTGGGCATGTCGCCGGCGTTCGGATTGTTGCGGTCGTAGTTGCGCCCCTTCCAGGGCACGCCGTGGCGCTCCGCGGCCAGTTGATAGCTGCGCTTGATGCGCGCGCCTTCCTGCCCCCGCAGCACCTCGATGTCGCGGGTGCGCACGATCTCATCGAAGCGGATGGCATACATGGCGCGCGCCACCTCCATGCGCCTCTTCGGGTCTGCCCAGCGGTGCACCTGCTCGCGGGCAAGCGCGGAGGTGTCCGGCATCAGGGGCGGCGCGGTGTAGAAGCGCACCGCACCCTCGCCGATCGCCGCCAGCGCACAGCCGTGGCGCGCCAGCAGCCGAAGGGCATCGTGGGTGACGCTGGAGCCCGGCCCCAGCAGGATGATCGAAAGCGCCTGGTGCGGGATCTGGTAGTCGCCGGCGGCAAGCTCGCCGCCGCCGGCCGTCACGAAACGCAGGCAACCGTCTTCCACCTCCAGCCGTCCTCGGTCGAGCCAGACGAGACCGTGCCTGTCCGCGTGGGGAATGCGGGCCTTTTCCAGCCCAAGCCGACCGATCAGCATGTCAGGACCCTCCGGGGCGCAGCAGCAGCATGCCAAAGCCATAGGCCGTGTGACGCCCGACGCCGGAGGCGAGAAGCGTTTGAAATGCTTCCCCATTCGTGACCGTCAGTTCGCCATGGAAGATCGCATCCGGCCCCTCGGACATCGCTTCCTTGCCGTGGCTATCGTTGCGTTGAACCCGGTCGCGGGCAAAGCGCGTCATTCTCGTCGCCTGCCGGTCGAGCACGCAGGCGCCTTCAAGGCGTTCGGCAAGCCAGTCGAGATAGACCTCCTCGCGTGAAAACGATCCCGCATCCTCCGGCACACCATCCGGGAATTGCCGCAGCCGGGCAATCAGAAAGGCATCCACCTCGCTGCCCTTCTTCATCGGCCCGCGCAGAGCCTCACCCTTGAGCTGCCGCCGGTTTTCTTCGCGACTCCACCCCTCCAGCGGCTTCAGCAGCCTGCGGACGGGCCGCACGCGCAGATCGAAGGCCAAGCGTCTGCCTTCCCGCCAAATGGCTGGCATCTCCCGCAGCGCCAGATGCGGGGTTCCCAGGGCGTTCAGCAGTTCCGGTGCCGCAAGCTCCAGATTGTCCCGCAGCGTCTCTTCGGTAGCTTTCGTATAGGCATAGAGCGTTGCCCCATGTCCCTTTGGCGCCGGCATCAGACGAAATGGCTGCAACAGGCTCTTTCCAAAGGCTTCGCTGAGGAAATGGTGCAAGGCGCGCCCCTCATCGGCTTCAAAGCCGCGAAACGCCGCCAGCCGGCGAAATTCGCGCAAATCGACCGGCAGGCTTGCAAGATGAAGCGTGCTCATGAGGCCACCTCTTGCGGCATCACAAAGCCCTCGATCACCCTGCGATGACCGCCATGCAGGCCGCTTTTCCAGTTTCTGAGGTCCGGCAGGTCATGGATGCGGGTCACGGCTTCGCCCTCGTCGGGGCCTTCTCCCGGTGGCCAGAAGGCGCGCAGCCTGCTCCTCCGGTCCTTCCTGTCGGCGGCTGGCAGGCGAGACAGTGCGGCATAGGCAGAGGGCGCATCCACGAACCAGTTTTCGCGCCGCGCAGCCAGCATTGGCCGCGAGGGCAGGCAAGGCTTGCGGCCGATGAAGAGCGGCCGCGCCGGGCGATAAAGCGCTTCCGCCAGCCTGTCCAGATCCGGCGCCTCATCGCACGGGGCCAGCCGAACCGCGATCATGATGCGCGCATCCATGTGGTAATCCCGCTTGCGGCGATGCGGCGCGCCATAGCTTGCGCCATCGCGCCCTTCCACAAGGCCCCAGGTGGTCCAGCCTTTGTCGTGTTTTTTCAGCTCTGCATTCTGCATGTCGGTCAAAATGCCGGCGGGCCTGTCGCGATCGATACGGGCGGCAAAGACCAGCCGATCCTGCAGCGCCTGATGTTTCTCCGTCTCGGTGCGTGTCCAGCCAAGCGCATTGGCAAACAGCCCCGTCAGCATGGAGGCGGCCGGAAAGTCGCGCGTAACCCCGATCTGGTCGATGACGACACCGCCAAAGGCGAGCAGCGGCGCCTCCAGATCGAGGATCAGCCACCGTTTGTCAGTCATCGGCATCGGGTGCATCCTTCACCTGTCCGGCGGCCCAGGCTGCCAGCTCCGAAAGCGGCGTCTTGTCGATGCCGGGCAACTCGCCCTCGATGCTCAGATGACGGCGCGCTTCGCCCGTCGCATAGGCTTCGTCGAAGGCCGCCAGCTGCCGCGCCAGCGCATCACGCCCCTTGGCGAAACTGTGGCCGACAGCCTCGCGATAGGCCGTCGACAGCGAACGCGGCTGGCGGTCTCCCGCCTCCACCAGCATCAGTTCCGCCCGACCGTAAGGGGCCGTCGAGCCAAGCTTGGCACCGGGAGACACTTCCGCAATCAGATAGAGAAGGTTGTGCACCACGCGGGCGGCCAGTTCGCGATCCTCGCCGCAGTTTTTGATCAGCCCCGGCAGGTCGATCACCACATAGCCGTAATAGAGGCCGGAGGTGAGTTCCGTTTCCTGGATCGTATCGGCGCCGCTATCATCATCATCGCGTTTCAGATCATCGACGGCGGTGAAGTAGTCGTCCTCGCTCTCGGCGGGATGAATGGTGAAGGCGTGCGCCACATGCACCGGCGCATCGATGTTGGCGGCAGGATCGGAGGTCACCATGCGGCCGAAGAGAGCGGCAGTCAGGCCGCCCGGCAGGCTTGCGCCCTCGGTCATCGTCTTGAAGTTCTTGTCCTTCGCCCAATCCGCGACAGCCTTTTCCGCAGCCTTGGCATCAGCGGCTGATGCGGCAATCTCTGCGGCGCGCGCGGCAAGCCAGGTGATTTCCGGCTCGCCGAGCAAGAGGGTCTGACGGCTCTTCTTTCCTTTTGCGCCACTGTCGCCGTAGACGAGCTTCTGGAAGGCCGGTTCCAGCGCATTCACGATCTCATCGGCAAAATGGCCCCGCAACGGCTTGATCACCTTTTCCGTCACCAGTTCGCGCGAACGGAAGCTATCGACATAGCCGGCAAGCTGTTTCAGCGCGTGCGGATCATTCTCTGCCTTGCGCCAATGGCGTTTCAGACTTTGCGAGGAAATGCGGGTACGGGTCGTGCCGCCATAGACGAGGCGCTTGGCCTGGCCGGTATCGTCGCGGTTCAGCAGGGCGGCCGTATAGCTATGCAGCGTATGGATTTGCAGAAAGCGGGGCTTGGTCATGTGTCTTCTCCCTTTGCCTTGACGGCAGCAATGCGATCGGATGCGGTGTAGTAAGCGGCTGCGAGCCGGCGCAGCGGCCAGACGTCGTCCACGAAGAGAAGCTGGCGGATATCCAGACAATTCACGCCGTTTTCCATCTTGCGCGCAATGAAGCGGGCAATGCCTTCCAGTGCCTCTCCCCGTCGGGCAAAGGGCAGGACCATGAAAGTGGCCAGCCGCTTTTCCGAAAAGCCAGCTTCGGCCAGAACCTTCCCAAGCGGTTCGCCGAGCCGGTGAAACGGTGCTCTTGACGCGACTTCGCCTCGCGGCGCAAGCAGTGCCAGAATGCGGACAAAGAGCATGCCGGTGTCGTTGCCCGAGAGCTTGAACGCCTCGTTCTGCGCCAGCCTCCAGAATTCCAGTTCTCCCGGCCCGTCGATATCCATTCGGCGCAAACGGGCCAATTGTCCGGGATTGAGTTTCATCAGCTCACCGACAAGGTTGGCGACCGCGGATTTCAGGTCGTCATCTTGTGTCTGGACGGCCTCAGGCATGTTCCGTCACCTCTCTCGCATGTTGATCCGTGAACACTTCGGGATAGTTTTCGCGCAGATCTGCCGCTCGAAGCGCCCGCCTTGCCCGCACTTCGGCTCTGAAGCGATAGAGCGAGTGGCAGGGCATGTCCGGCAGGAACTGCTCGAAAATCAGCTGCGTGCGTTCCCAGAGCCGGCGGGCGAAGACGAGCGCTTCCGCTTTTCTGGCAGCCTCGTCCATGGACTCGACCGCGAAGCGCTGCCACAGATGCTCGAAGAAGATGGTATCGGCGAAGCGGTCGAGTGCGGTGCGGGCAGCTGTCGTCAGGGCATAGCTGTCGCGATTGATGCGCTCTTTTTCGCCAGAGGCCGCAGCCAGCACCAGCGCATAGGCCAAAGCCTTGTCGAAACGGTCGATGGCCCTGGTCTGCTCCTTTGCAATCTGTCGCAGGGTTTCCTGCGATTGCGCAGAACCCCAGCCGCGCAAAATCTGCCGATTTTCCAAGGGAACGATGCGGGTGCGGAAACCGCCCGTCTTCGAGTTGCCGCGCGCCAAGGCCTGTGCCGTGATGGCAAGCGGCGCATCCGGCCCCTCGAAGGAGGCGCGATGGGCCAGAAGCGGCAGCACCCATTCCCCGGAAAACAGCAGTCTGGTCAGCGTCCGATAATCGAAATCCCCGTCGTCCCCGATCGTCAGGCTTTTGCCTTCAGTCTTGTGGATCGGTGCCCAGGGATCATCCATATTGCCTTTGAGCGCCTTGGCGGCGATGCGGGTTTCGCGCGAGGTGCCTTTGACTGCCGTGATGCGTCCGTCACGGTTTGACAGCCGCACCCGGCGGCACACCTCGATGAACCAGATGTCGAGATCTTTCAGTTGCAATTGATCGCCTTCCGGCCAAGGCGCCAGCCAGGTCAGGCCAATCCCGCCATCCGCATAATCGATTTGGGTGTTCTGCAGAGCGCGCTCCCGCGTTTCCAGAAGAACCCGCAGATCCCGCCGGAACCACGCACCGGGCCGCACGGCCATGGTCTTGCCCCTCGCCAAGGGCGCAAGGCTCAGCATGGCGCGGGAGGAGGAACCGCCGTTCATGCGGACAATGCCCTGATTGCCGGCCCCGCCATAGCCTTCGCCTGTTTGCAGCGAGACGAGCGCAAACAGCCAATCCTGCGGCGATGCGTTTCGCGCCATCCTCTGTTTCAGATCGTGGTTGCGCGAGGTGATGAGAAGATCCAGTCCATCGGCGGTCTCGACATCATTGCCAAGCTTCACGCCTTCCGGCACGGCCGGTTGCAGAAAGGCAGGCTTCGACCAGTCCTCGACCACCAGACACCAGGGTTCATCTTTCGGGTAATCCGGTGTCAGGCCCCGCAGCAGCGTCAGCCATTCGTCTTCCCGCTCGGGAATATCCTCGCGCTCGGCCTTGTGAAGCGCAAGTGCCGCCAGTTGCACCAGAAACATATGCCAGGCAGGTGCCTGATGCGGCCGCAGGGCCGGAAAGCTCTCGATGTCGTCCCGCGCCAGGGCGGCAAGAACGCCGGGAAGCGTGAGGTTTCGATCAGGTCTTACCGCTATCAGTGGCTCTTCAATGAGATTTATCTGGACCAAATTTATCCCTCCCGCATCAGACCCGTTCGCCCGTAGCGAAAGGCCGCATCGTTGATCCTGAATGTGATTGCGCCATCAACCACTTGCGGCTCGACCGGCGCTTCGGAAAAGGCGCCCTGCCAGTGCGAAGGCAGGGTGATGCCGGTGATCTGTTCGCCGAAGGGGCTGGTGACCGGCGCGGCAAAGTCGATGCGCGCACCCTCCGCGCCAAGCCGGGTGCGCACCTTTTCCTCCACATCCGCAAACGGCGGCAGGCTCGTGAAATCGCACTCGACAGGAAGCCGCAGATGTTTGGCCGATTGGGCATCGGCGACATCCTTGCCGTAAACGCCGTTCCAATAGGCCTGCCACAGTGGGCCGAGTTCTGCGCTCAGCGCGTCGATGCGCTCGGGATGCGTGGCGCTTTCCACGAGAAGGCGGTTCATCTCCGGGATCACCCAGGTGGGGTGATCGCGCACCAGCCTGCGCGTCAACTCACAGGCATGCAGGTTGCGATAGACGCCGCCGCCATCGCGGAACTGTCCAAGACCATTTTCGAATGCGGGCTTTGCCAACCGGTCCAATCCGTCCTCCGGCGACAGAACCAGGCATTGCGGCGCCTCGAAATTTTCCGGGCGTCCCAACTCATGGCGATGCAGCCGGCCGATCCGCTGAAGCAGCACATCGACCGGGCAGAGATCGGTGATCAGCAGATCGGCATCGATATCGAGGGACTGCTCCAGTGTCTGGGAACCAACGATGATGACGCCTTCTGCTTCACGAATTCTGGTGTCAGGGCTGAGAAGGCGCTCCACATGGGCGTCAAGAAGCCTTCGATCTTCGGCGGCAAAGCGCGAATGGTGCAGGGCTGCCCCGCCCGCCACCTGCATGAGAAGAGTTTCGCCACCCAACTCGCGCACCGCTTCGAACGTCTCCTGCGCCGCCCGCACCGTGTTTCGGATGACGAGAACCTTTGCGCCTTGCCGGGCGGCTTCGATGGCGTGCCTTGCCGCAAGTTCGCCCGACCAGCCTGCCACAAGTGCCAGGGCAACCGCCTTGCTGTGCTGGCCCGCGCGATCGACGCCCTGCAGACCATCCCGGCGACCCCAGACTGCGGGGTAGGGTGCCGCGATGGCGGTCTCGAAGTCCTGTCGTTTTCTGCTCCTGTTATCCGTGCTCAGCCATTTCACGCGGGCTTCAGCGCCAAGCGTGGCAGACATCAGCATGGCATGGCCGCCGCGCTCCAGATGCATCGTCAGCAGATGGCTCTGGATATCGGTCATGTAGGGATCCGAGGAATGGATCTCGTCGATCACCAGCAGCGAGCGGGAGAGGGCCGCTGCGCGCAGATGCGCATGCTTGACCTGAAGCGCTGCCAGCATGACCTGATCCACCGTGCCGACGGCAACGGTTGCGGCCAGATAACGGCGCCCGCTTTCGGCCGCCCATCGCGCAATGCGCCGGGCTTCATCCGGATCATCGTCCCACAAGACCTCGAAGGCCGGGAGTGTCTTCCCCGATATGTCGCCCGAGCGGAGATAGCCGGGCACGGCCTGCACGGCTTCAGGCGCCTCTTCCCCCATCAGCCGTCGCACGACATCATTCACCCGCTGATGGATCTGGCGTGCCGCCGCACGCGTCGGCAGCGCGAAATAGAGGCTGTCCACCCTTCCGGCTTCGAAGAGTTGCGCAAACCGCCAGAGGGCGGCTTCCGTCTTGCCGGAGCCCGTTTCCGCTTCGAGAATGACGAGCGGATCATCCAGCGACCACGCACCGGTGACTTCTTGGGCCGGACGCGGTTTCTTGCCGTCGGACAGCAGTTCGAACCGCGCCTTGCCTTCGATTGCGCTTCGCCAGCGCTGGACATCCAGACCGATGCCGGCAACCGCACGGGTGGCCTGTTGCCGGGCGCGCTCCATGTAATCGGGGTCACACCCGGCGACGAAGGGAAAGAGGCTCTGGGTCGAGCCCAGCCAATCGGACAGCGACACCAGCCCGCAGAACAGATGCTGGAAATCGGGCCGATCGGGAAGCGGAGCGCCGCCTGCTGCAAAGGCAAGCGGGAACCAGGCCCGCATCAAGCCTCCCAGCTGGCGCGCTGCTGCCAGTGGCGCGTAATCAGGCCGGAGAACGGCTTCCCATCCCTTTCCGGCCTTTGGCTCTACGGAAAACGGGCGCCCATGATGCGCGATTGCCGCAAAAAGAAGACCGAGGCTGACACCCCAGCTGTGGAGTGCTGCGACATTGAGAGCGTCCGCCAAGGCGCCATCCTGGACCCTGTCGAAGATCGCCGCGCCTTCCTGGACGTGACCGTGCGGGGTGAGCGGTGGCCAGGAGATGCCGGCGATATCTCCCTTGGCCTGGAAGCCGGGATGAAGTTTGCCGCAATCATGCAGAAAGGTGAGTGCCGCAAGGCGGGAGATATCGGTCTCCGTGAGGGCGCGACCCGCCGATCGCTCCATCCGGTTACGCACCACCGGCAGTTTTGCCAGGGCCTCGAAGCAGGCCGCAACGTCTGCGCAGTGATGCGCGAGATGGTGCGTCAACCCAAACGATGACTTTCCCCAGGGAAGCAGAGGCTCCACCGGTACTCCCCCAGTTCATGATATTGCACAACCAAAAGAGTGATTTTTCGAATCATGCGCAACTATTATGTTCCATGTCTCACAGGAAATCGGGCGCAAGTATTTCCTCGCACGGAGCAAAATCGTAAAATGTGCAAGGCTGGCGTATCGATGTTGCAGCGGCGCAAGACAATACGCATCCTCACGGATCAGAACTCATACCAAGTGTCGATGATAGGAACCCAGAGGATCGGCTCGAGCGGCCTTTCTGGCGTCGCCAAACTCCTCGACCGATGCGAAAGCATCGCCCCTTGCGCAGCGCCTAGCCAGAAACCGGCAATAAGCCATCCTATGGGTTCCTATCATCGCCCCCTGGTATGAGTTCCGTGTGGAAACCAAAAGCAAGGGCCAAGCATTCGTTGCAATTCCTTCGTAAGCGCATTCTTTAGTTTGCTCTAAAATTTAATTATAAAATCTGGTTGAATATCTGTAACGGCGACCACACCGACATCTAGACTTCCATTTTATGGATCTGTATTTCTAAAGAAATCTAGGGGAATCAATTGGTATTTTTTACTATTAAAATATACGAGTTGATTGAAAATATCCAGAAGGTGTTGCTGACGCGAGGCTGCGCCGGGGGGGTTTGGACATGGTCGATCGGTCTCGCCACTGGTATCCGGTGTTGGCGCGCTTTTCCCGCACGCTGACAGTTTCCGTTGTTTCGGGAAGTCTGGTTC
>NZ_FTMR01000010.1:0-214350 GCF_900156005.1 Rhizobium sp. RU35A
CTGCGAAGATCATCGCTGAAAGCGCGGGTCATATTGCCTCCGACCAAATCACCAGTCGGATCATGGAATCAGAAATTGCACCGTAACGGAATCCTTAATCCGATTCCGAGTTCAATGGACGTGCTCTAGCTGCGGCGTCGTGGTGCAGATGTCCTCAAGCTCGTTGTAAGCTTCCTTGGCGTTCTCCATGGCGTGTGCGACCACGAAGGATTGCCCGCGATTAACCCGCTCCGGCCCGACGAGATGGAGGGCGGCGAGGATGGCTGACAGGCTTGTCTTGCGGCTGCCCTTGCCGACTTGCAGGTAAACCTGCCTGATGAGACGGTTGCCGAACTCGTCGGATGGGCCGTAAATTCGGCGAATGATCCGTTCCTGCCATGGATCGATTTGAAGCTGTTGCGCCGGCAGGCGGCTTTTCGAGTGTTTAAGGAGACGGAGGAAGCGAATAGCGCGTTCTGCGCGTCCATGAGGGTCGGGAATTTCGGAGCCGTCATAGAGCCATTCAAGGCCCTTCATGACGGCCGAATGGTCAGATGTCGAACTCCGCGAACGGGTCGATTTCTTTGTCATGCTGAGAGACTTGCTCCCTAATTCCGGATCGGGAGCGCCCGGTCGGGCTTATGCCCAGATCAGCGGCGAGGCGCGCAATAGTCTCGTTAGCCTTGGCGAGCATCGCGGCGGCAGGGTTGGGCTTAAGCTGACCGCCCCTAGCGGTGACCAGGACGCCATGTTCCGCGAGCGCTTCCCGGCATTTACGCGCGACATGCAGGGCGCCGACGTAGGTCTCAAGGACTGGGATGCAGGACGATGGCAGGAGACCACGGCCGACGAGATCCGCCGCAACTGTCTGCCAGTCATCGGCCGCTTCCGCGGGCAATGTCGCGGGCATCGGGGGTGCTTTGAGGAGAGACCCCTGCAAAGCGGAAAGGTGCGGTCGCTGTCCCTTCACTGCAATTCCCCCTGTCGCCACGTCGCGGTGATCTCGAGTCCGACGCGGCGGCCGATCTCGGTTGAACCAACGATGTTGTAGAACTTGCCGTCGAAGCCGATTACGTCCGTGGGATGAAGATCCGCGAACCAACGCACCTTGAAGGCGACTGTGCCGGCGGCGAAGCGCTGATTTGCCGTGCCGTCCAGGCGTTCAGCCACAGCCCCCCATTTCACATTCGCCCGGAGACGGTGGACGATCTGCCAGATCGTTTCATACTCGCCGTAATCGTTCGGCGCGCCGATCTGCACCTTGCGCAGGATGGTGATAGTCCTATTGAGATCGCCAGCCCTCATTGCAACCACCTCATTCGAAACTCAAGCGTGACACGATGATAAGTGCGGTCGTCGCCAACATCGCTCTCATGGGTGCCGAGTTGCCAAATCGTGACGCTGTCACTCAGAGGATCGCCGTCTGCGCTGACAGACTGGTGGGCAACATCGCGCAAGGCGGCGCCGACAAATTCCGCGAGAAGATCAACGGCCGAAGCGGATTTCCCGATGCATTCGACGCGGACACGGCTGTTTCGGGCTGGGGAGACGCCGGCTACCTGATATTCAGGTTCCGACCAGACAGAGCGAAGCACCAGGCAAGGCGCCGACGCCCCTTGCGGGATCTGCCCGATATAGATCCTGTCGGACACAACGGAGGTGACTGCGGCGGCCTGCGAAAGAAGCGCGCGAGCAAGCTGGATTGAGGTCGTCATTTTTTCGTGGCCTTCGCTGCAGCGCGCTCCGCAGCCTTCTCGATCGCCGGCCCGATTTCCTGCCCGAAGATTTTCAACGCTTCATCGGCCTTGGCTTCGAATGCGGGCGTCAGGAACGGCTTCGCCTCAGCGCCGGGATGCATTGCGCCATCAATGTCGTGCGGTTGAGTTCCGAATTCGACAAGGTGCGCAACGCGATAATGCGGGTCGTCAGAGTTTGGGCCGACGTGCATGGCGGCCTTGTTCTTCGGGTCCGGCTTGATCGTCAGAAGCTTCTTCAGATGCCCGGTCTCGACGCCATGACCTTCCGTCAGATTGGCTTTCGCCTCTTGGAGGATCGGCTTCAGCGCCTTGCGAGAGGCCTGCTGAATGGGCGTTTTCAGGTTGAGAGTCACCTGTCGGAAAGCCTTGACGATGCCATCGGCCCCGGTCATTCGTGATTTTGCCATGGTCAAGCGCTCCAGATGACCCAATCGCGCAGCGCCTGGCTGGCGGAATACGGGAGAACCCCGAAGGAAGCGCTGCTGTAGGCAACGTTCTCGCGGTGCGCGTATGCGGTCGCGACCATTTCGAGGATTGCATGCTTGATCGTCGCGGGCAGCGTCTGTTGCGTCCATCCCGAGCGGAAGGTCACGGTGATGGCCTCGGGATGATCCGCGATCGCCGGCCATGTCACCCCCGATGCGGGGCGGATGCGGGCGGCATCGGTGCCGAGACCATAGGCGATATATTGGGAAGGCGGTAATTCGACGGGAGCATTTTCGGAATACGGGATGTACTCGACGCCAACGATCTCGAAACAACGTGGTAACGGAATACGAAATTCCGTCGGCCAGCGATCAAACTTGGCTTACCAGGTGCTTTCGAGAAGCGCGCGGCCAAGCAACCCATTCGGCCCGTGCAGCCGTGATGTAGCAGCAGCCAGATAGGCGGCGATCAGTTCAGCGTCGTCCGGTGCGGTCTCGCCGTCCTCAATAATCGAAGAGAGGTGGGCATAAATTGTAGCATCATCGACCGCCGCAATGGACGGCTCGACGGTGCAGATGAGGCTTGTCATCGTCATGGCGGTCAACTTTTCGATTTTTACGATTAAAATGCGCAGATCGGACCCCGTGTCGGTCCCAAAGCCAGCCCAAAACCTTTGGAACCCCCTCCCCCGGCCTTCTGGCTTGTCAGGAGCGCGTTCCGTCTTTGTTCTGATGGTTAGGTAGCCTCGCGAGACAATCGCGCTGTGTGAGGATGTCAGGTGGCTTTGCGAGGGCGAGCAAAACCCTGATCGCGGGCGGTGCGCCGGCTATGGCAACTATGACAAAGCGGTCTCAAGTTGCTCCAGCTAAGCCGAAGGTCTGGACGTTCGACCACGCTCTTGACGTGATCCGCATCCGTCGCGGCTTCGCCGCATCCGGGTGTTGAGCATATGGGATAGGCGGCAAGGAACTGCTTGCGACATGCTCGCCATGCGGCGTCGTAGCCTCGATCCTTCGATGATGGCCGTGCCGCATCATGGCGGGCCTTGGCCTTGGCTGCGCGGGCAACGGCACATGGGCACTTCTGCCCATGTGCCACCTTGAGGCCACAGCCGCACAAGCGGCTTGGGGATTGGCTCATTGGAGCGCACCGTAGAGCCACACATCGCCGTCGGCCACGCGTCCCAAACCACCAAGCGCATATTGGCCGGCTGATTGGAGTCGGCCATCCAGGGATCGGAGATTAACACCGTTACCGGCTTGGAAAGATACCGCACCTGTTCCGCCTTGCGCCCATCCGCAAGAGAACCCCGCGGGGAGATCAGAGGGAACGGTAACGATACACGCGCTAGTCAGGATGATCATCCTGCCTTGATGCTTCGCAGTCAGGGTGAGGCTTGTTTCAGGGTGATAGACGGTATCGGTCCCTAGACCGCGACAAAGCTCGGCGGCCGTTACCTCGTCGTCGCGTTCGGATGGTGTATCTACCGAACGCCGGATCTTGACCTTATCGACCATTACGCAACCGGAGCTAGCGAGGGATGGCCCTTGATCACGAGGGAGGAAATCGGTGTACCGGTGCCGTGCGTGCCGCTGAAATCCGCAAGAAGCTTCAAATAGCGCTTCGCACCGACGTAGCCGATTTTCGTCAGGCTTGCGGCCGCGTGTGCTGCGGTCAGGGCTTTGATGATGCCGCCGCTGGCGATTGTGACACCTTGTACATCATCCGTGGTTACCGCTTCGTAGGTGACGCCATCGTTCGAATGGGTCAGCACGAACTCGATCTTGTTGGATGCTGAAAAGGTGATGCCGCCGACACCGATTGAAAGGGCGATCACGGCGGAGTTGAAGCCGCGAAGGTCGATGGCGGCCGGTGTGTTGTCAGCCGCATAGGTGGCCGACGGGATCGCGATGGCGAGTCCGATATCGCTGAAAATGTCCTTCATCTCATCCTCCTTACGATGCGGAATTCTTCAAGAATTTGATGGCGTTGAAGTCTCCTGCACCGCCGCCCACTCGCTTGTAGGTGTCGAAAAGCACCTTGCCTTTCTGGGTCACAGAATCGCGTTCGACGCGGATGCCTTGGCGATCGACGATCACGTAGCCTTGGCGGAAGTCGCCGAAGGCAACGGGCGTTACACCTGCGACGCCAAGATCAGGCATGGATTCGTCAATCTCGACGCGATAGCCGAGCAGTGGATGATCGACGCCTTCGATGAGGTTGCCTGTCGGTGCCCAAAGGTAACGACCGTTCGCGTCCACGAGCGTGCGAATAACGGTGGCCGTGTTCTGGTTCATCATGAAAACGGCATTGGATTTGTAGGGGCGCCGCAGTGCGTTGATCAGCTTGACGAGCGCAAGGGTCCATTGCGCAATCGTCATATCGCCCGTCGTAGTCGTTGGGATGTACTGGAACGAGCCCCAAGCGCGGTCGAAATCCTTCTCGGGAGCGGTCGGGTAGGTCAGCAATCCCCGAGGTGAATTGTCGACGCCGTCGCCGGTCATGAATGCTTCGCCTTCGGTTTCGGCGAAATCATGGGTAGCGTTGTTGATGAGCCATGCCGAAATATCGATAGCGGCGTCATCAAGCATGGTCCGGGTAGCTGCCGGCGCTGCATACATTTCCGCGACACCGTAAGTCGCCTTTTTCAGTTCCGGCCTTGCGGTGTCCTGCGGGCGCTCACTGCGTTCCGTGGTCCAGGTCGCGCCACGCTTGCCGAAGCTGTAAAAGCGCTCATAGCTGGCAGTCGAGATCGTCACGACTTCGGCGAGGCC
The DNA here is from genome assembly GCF_900156005.1 of Rhizobium sp. RU35A. NCBI lineage: Bacteria > Pseudomonadati > Pseudomonadota > Alphaproteobacteria > Hyphomicrobiales > Rhizobiaceae > Rhizobium > Rhizobium sp. RU35A. Next base: position 4,937 of record NZ_FTMR01000010.1, read on the forward strand.
GCGCATCGGCGACAGATCGGTCATCAGTTCGCGAATGGAGGTATCGACCGTGGGAAGGACGAACCAACCGCCATCAACGTTATTGTCTGTGGCTGCTGCACGAATTTCCGCATCATTGCCGGTGCGGATGAAGGAAGCCAGTGCTCGCGTTTCGGCAACGGCTGTCTGTTCCTGCTGCTGGGGGATGCGCTGCGAGCGAACTTCAACCGCATCCAGGCGGGTCTGCAGCGCCGTGACCTGTTCGGCAAGGCGGGCGGCGTGGGCATCGGCTGCGGAACGCAGTTCGGCGACGGCATTTCGGACTTCGAGAGTCGGGTCTTCGTTCCCGGTCTGTTCCGACCGGGTTTCGAGTTTGATATTCATGTTCATAGATTAACCTCTGAGGTGTTTCGCCGCTGAATTGAGCGCAATGATCATTTCCGACGCGGCGGCGCTGTCGGATCGCGCTGATGTCACCCGCGCACCCGGAACGGACGCGAAAGCAACGAGGCTAAGCTCGCGAAGGCGAGCCTTGGTGATGTGGCGAACGCCACCGGGGCGCATCGAATCCGAAACAGTCTCGAAGCCGATCGAGACGCCGGAGATGTCGCCGGCTGTCAGCATCGCCCGCACTTCGACGGCGCGAGCGATGGCGAGATTGAGGGAGCCAACCGCGCGAAGCTCGGTCTTTGTTGCCCGAAAGCTGGTCCATGATCCGATGACTTGCGACGGGTCATGGCTCCAGAGCATCGGGATTCGGCCCTCGATCTGCCCGAAGGCTTCAGGATCGAAGGTGGTGCGGTAGCTGTCCACGGTGTTGAACCGCACCGCGACAGCTTCGATTGCCCCGGCATCGTCGGATGCAAATCGGCATTCGAAATCATGGTGATGCATTTTGCGTTCCCTCGGGGGAAGATCCGGCGCCGGTCTGGCCCGCCTGCATGATGAGCTTGTCGCCGTCGGGGTGCGGAGGCATTCCTTCCAGGTCGCGAGCCTCGTTGGCTGTCATGTACGAGCCACCCGTGGCCTGACGATACGCGGTTGCCTGGCCTTGGAAATCGCCGCGGAGGAGGTCGCGAACGATGAATTCCGCCTCGACGGTGTCCCGTTCCTCGGGCCGGATCAGGGCGCGCGTGATGGCGCCTTCCCAAACTTCGAGCCATGGCAGCAAGCATAGCTGCAAAAACTGCCGGCCCATCTGTTCCGTATTGTTGAAAGTGCCCTTGCTCAGGTCGCCGACAACGGTGGCGGGAACTCGCAAAGCGCGGGCAATGTCCTCGATTACCAGCCGCCGCAATTCGAGGAACTGCATATCGGCCAAGCCGAAGGAGGTGATCGACTCCTTGAAGGCGGACGGCAGGATAATGGGATCGCTGCTGTTATCGGAAAGCTGTTCCCTGAGAAATTTCAAAGATTTCTTGATGATTTCAGGCCCCTGCTTCCCGCCGGCATCATCGCTCGCGGGGGACAGGATCACGCGCGGAAGGCCACCCGATTTGAACGTCTTCGCCTGATGTTGCGCCATGACGATATCAAGGGCGATGGCCTCGCGCGCGAGGTGGATAAGAGCCATCTTCCGGTCGCGCGCGCTGCCTGGCGTTGCGATGTGAAGAACATCCTGCCACGACAAGCGAATCTGACCGTTTGCCGTACTCACGACATATGTGGGCTCATCCGAATAGATATCGGCGTATTCGACGGCGACGGCAGACGGCAGCAATCTTTGCAATTCGCGGACCTCGCCGTTGACCCTGATCACCCGTGCAAAGCCGTGGCCGTGCAATAGCGCGTCAAGTGTCAAGGCCGTCCGGAGATCCGTCGCGGCAGTCCAGGGATTCGCGAACTGGTTCAAAACCCGCGATGCAGGATGCGACCTGTCCCGCTGCCATCCCTCCCCGGTGTCGCGACGGATGGCGATCGGCAACATTCCGACCGTTTCTGAGATCGCGCGAACGGCCGCAAGCGTGGTCGGGCTCTGGAGCGCGACTTGCGGCGAAATGTTCACAACGGAAGAAGTAGGAGGAGCAAGCAAGCCGATGGGGAAGTCTTCCCACGTCAGCGCGCGCGTCTCCGGCGCCGGCTCGGGGTTCGAGCGTCGAAAAAGTCTCATGGATTTTTCCTTGGAAGTGCCCCGGCCTCAACGGTGAAGACTGCCGGAGGCCGGGGCCATCCCGGAGCGCGATGCCGATTGCGCTCGACGGGAATTTTATTGAGAGGGGTGCCCCAATTATTGACGCCATTGGGGCCTTCCCGCCCCATCGGGAGCGCGAGGAGTTGCGCTTTGGCGTCCCCGACCATGCGCGGGCCGGGGAGACGGGAAGAACCTGGCAGAACGCCCCGTCAATTCGTCACTTCATGCGCCATATCAGGGCTAAGAAGATGTAATCGCAAAGCTTTTCGACTGGTACGGCCTGCAGGATCATGTCAGCATCAGCGCCATGCGCCCCGATCTCGACCAACGGTCGGATGATGTCGGGGTCTCGGAGGTCAAGGCCTTCTGCGACGATCGCAAGCCAGTTGCTGCCAACCGTGGCGCGCAGGCGCTCGATGTTCTGGAAGCTGTAGCCAATCGAGGCACCCGCGATTTCAGCGATGGGAACGCGGCGGGTGAGAAGATCCGCCATCTCAGTCTTGCGGATGGCCCAATCCGCGACCGTGCGGCCGGGAGCCATGTCGGCGAGTGATTGATGAATTTCTAATGCGCAAAGAATGTTCACAGAGGTCTCCTCTTTCGCTGCTTCAGGTCTTCATTGTAGGCGGCAACGCGCCTTGCCTCGCCGCGCTGGTTCTTCGCGATCGTGGCATTAGTGCGGGCCTCTGAAGCGCCGACCTGATTGCTGATGTAAGCCTTTAGGTTGCCGTTACGCTTGTCGAAGTCCAGATGGACAGTGACATCACGAGACGACAGGCCTTGAGCATAATCCGGGATAGAGGATTGCATCTTGGAAGCCGGGTTTGGCAGCGATGGAGCGGAATATCCGACCAAGCCGCCATCTGCATAACCGGGCAATCGGCCCGTCTCCAGAGCGCTCATCAGCGCGGTGAGGTTTCCGACCCCCGCCCGTTCTGTCGCTTTTTTCGTCAACACGAATTCGCCGCGATGGACGATGCCGGCGGGCTCATTCTTGCCGCCGGGGCCTGTGTAACCCCCGCGGTCGAAAAGCCCGAGAGCTTTGAAGAGGCCGCCAAGGATGCCCGTTGACCCCGTCTGCCCAACACCAAATTCCGATTTGATCGACATTTCAATCAGTTGGTCCAGGATCTTGTTGAGCGCGTTGCTGAGCGCATCGGCTGCGGATTTGCCGGATCGCAAATCGGAGATGAAGCCGCTCGTCACGTCTGCGGCGGAACTTTTGAAGTCCTCGACAGCCTGCGCGGCTTGTTCTTGCGATTCCTGAAGCCGTCGGCTGGCGGCTTCCGCTTCTGCATACCCACTCGCGAGTTGCCCGATCGATTCCCGAAGTTCCGGGGTGATCTGCAAGCCCGCCCGCTGCGCAGCGACCAGCAAATCAGCCTCAGCGCGTGCCCTGGCCTGAGCGGTTTCGAGACCGCCCGTGGCGCCGCTGACAGACTGAAGCGCTTGATTCTCCAGCAAAAGAGCGTCTGTCGCTTCTTTGATTGATCGGGCTTGCCGCTCGTAATCGTTCAGTTTGGAGCCGCCGCCACCAGATTTCGAGACCGGTGCTTTGAAGTCCGCCAAGCTGACGGGATTCACTGTCGCTGACGCTGCGGACGGCTGCTGCTGAACTCTCCCCATCTTGGGCGCTGCGGTCGAAAATGCTGCATCGAACCTCTGTCGAAGGGCGTCGTCCTGAACGCGATTGACCGTCGTCGTACCGAGCGCCTTGCCATTGACGGCATCAAACATCGTCTCGTTCATTACTTTGAAGGTGCCGACGAACCCACCCATGAAGTCTTTGACTTGGCGCGCGACCTCCAGCGCTTCGTAAAGCTTGCCAACAAACTTACCGAGATCGCTTTCCGCCACCGCGACGAACGCATTGCCCATTGCGGTGACGAACTTTCCCAGTTCCTGAAGTTCGTTGCCCAGCTTGTCGCTGGCGCCGGTCGCCTCGTTAACTTTGCCGACTGCATCGGTAATCACGTTCTGAAGCTGTGTGAACCGCTGGGACAGCGTCAGCGTCGAAGAAGCGGCCATGCCTTCCAGAATAGGAGCGCCGGCCTCGAATGCCCGGAAAAACGCCTCCGACGAAACTTTGCCGTCGATGATCAAGCTCTTAAGTTTGCTGACAGATCCGCCCGCTTCCTTCATGCCGGCGGCAACGGCTTTGATCAGGGTCGGCATCGACTCCAGAACGCTGTTGTATTCCTCCGCCTGCACCCGCCCCGACCCAAGCAACTGACCGAGTTGCAGCAATCCGCCAGCGGCTGCGGTGGCGTCCGTGCCGCTCGTGCGAAGTGAGAGCGCTACACGATCGGTGAATGCGATAAGATCAGATGTGCTTGCCCCTAGCTCTTTTTGCGCTTGTGCAGCTTTTCCGTAAAGTACTGCCAAGCTTTCTAGGGGCGCGCCATTTTTCTGTGCCGACGAATACAAACCGTCATACACGGTCTTTAGTTCGGAACCTTCAAGGCCTGCCACCTTCAGCGCATTTTGAATCTTTGTCGCGCTGTCGATGAACTTGCCGATCTGCTGGACGCTAAAGGCCCCGGCAAGCGCGGTCGCCATGCCGCCCAAGCTGGTCGACACGGTGCTGTCGATCCTCCGGAAAGATTGGTTTGTCTTCGACTCGAAGCCCCGCACTTTGACGCCAGCGTCAATGAGGGCCTTGCTGAAGCGACCGGAATCGACTGTGAGTTCGGCATACAACGAACCGACTTTTGCCGCCATGATAGCCCCCAGAATTTCAGTGCAGACAAAGAAAAATCCGCCTCAGTTTCCCGGGCGGTTTTGATTCGGTGGCTATTCCACCAGTATGATTCGGCTATTTTTCTGACTCGGTTTTCGCTATTCTGTCAACACGTCCCAATATTGAATAAATCGAAACAACACCCGCAATTCGTTGCTTACGCCATATTTTGTTGATGCTTTCGACCGCTCATTTTCTTGAATTTTGTTGGTTAAGAAAATTTCAAATGGCGGGATTTGGTCAGATTTCCGACCATTTTGGGCCGATTGCGTAAACCACACGATGCTTTTGCTCGACGCAAACATGAGCTTAATGAGATTGGCTGCCGCTCAACTCATCGCGGCAAGTTGGGGATTATTCCAAAGCTAACCGCATAGAGTGTGGTAACTCGTATAGAATCCAACGATGCCGATTCTTTACCCCGTCGCTCCGAGAACAATATTATTGTGTGACTATTCGAAAGGTGGCTTCCGCCCACCCGAAATGGTCAAACGACGACCAGCAATTGTTATTTCCCCTAGGCTGCCTCACAGAGACGGTCTCTGCACAGTCATACCTCTGTCGACGTCGCCACCAGCGGATAAAGTGGAGTATGTGGTAGAGTTCAGTCTGCCAAGCCCGCTACCGCCGCCATTTGACTCGGCGACTATGTGGGCGAAGTGCGATATGGTTGCGACAGTATGCTTCGATAGATTGGACCTTTTCCGGGAGGGGCGGGATAACCAAGGTAGGCGGAAATATATCAAACCGCGCATGGACGAGGAGACTTTTCAAAGGATCCTTTGCGGCGTGCGCGCTGGCCTTGGAATTTAACTTGACCTTAAAGTTCAGACCACCATATTAGACGTGATCGCTGGCGATGAGAGTCGTTCAGCCTCAAGACCTCCGAGGAGGCAGACCCCGCCAAAGCGATAACAAGCGTGGCGGGGTTTCTTTTTGTTTGCGAGGTTTAATCTGGCAGGGCGCCTCGGCCACGCATGAAGGCATCAGTTCTCTTCAATGGCCGGATCGACCTTGAACCCGATACCCTTCGTTCTTTTCTGGATCTCCACCATCGTCTTAAGTGCTTCGGGCTTTTTTCTGATTCAACCAGGGCACCACCTTCCATTCTCCGGACTGTGTGCCAGTTTGTTGACCGTAGAAGGTGACCCTCGTCACGAGCCCGGCATCAATCATGTCGCGAAGGCTATCCTCAACTTCCTTCACCATATCCTGCACTTCCATTCCCTTCCTCCTTCGTTCCTGATCGTTGTGGGAAATTCCCATGACGTCTGAGATTATGCTCTTCGCGGCCCGTCGTCCCATTCTGCCGGCCGTGGCGACTGGTTGGCGATGGCGGCTGATTTCTTCATCTCGGCAATCACCGTCTCCCTGAAAGCCGCGATCTCGACATCGATTTCCGCCTCGCTCAATCCCCGACGGTAGAGTTCCGACGCGATATCTTTCACGCGCTCATTCCAATAGTTCGTGCGGACCTTTTCCTTCCCCGCCCTCTCCATCTCAATCAGCTTTCCGGCGATATGCCGCGCTTTCCCTACTCGCTTTCCCAGGGGGAAGACGATCACCTCACAAGGCTGAGGTGTGAAGTCGAATTTCAACAATGGAAGATCATCGTCCTTTTTCATCGGGATCGTGCTCCTACTATATTAGCCGTCGCGTGAGATTCTGACTGAAAGGAAGAATCGAACCCAGCGGAGCGAAGCGACTGCGACGGCGGGCCACACGGCACGATACCACTAGGTTCAACTTCGCAGGTTACATTCTCAGGTTCTGGGGTCGAAATTCCGACCCCCCACCCGTCGAAATTCCGCCCCCCCGACCCGTCGAGATTTCGCCCCCCTGTCTCCATCGCCATAACAAACGCGCGATCGATCTCAAGCTTGTATTCGTTAGACTTCCCTGCCCCGCGTGACTCTACCGATAATAGGCCCGCGCCGACGAGAGCCCGAATGCCATCCTTCACAGTCGACTCTGGCCTTCCGAGCGTTGCCATAATCTTCGGGATGGAAGGATAGCAGCGCCCGCTTTTGCGGTTCAGAAACTTGGCGACTAGTAGAACGCCAACACTGAGCGCACTCGCCGGAAGCTTCGAAACAGCCAATCCGACAAGCCAACCGGTGATGTCCTCGTTCGAGTAGGCAAACTCGTCCGCCTTGTCGCGAGCGAGCTTTCGAGTTATCTTCATCCATGATTTCCAGATTATTGGCCGGCGGATCGGACAGGGTCCAGCCGGCCTATTTTCGCCTCTTAGTTGGCTTTTGGGGTTTCGAGCTTCGACAAGACTGCTTCGAGCTTGGTCGCGAGCACTGACGCAAGTGCCGCTCGTTTATCACTCGGGATGTAAAGGGCTGCCTCCATCAGCGCCTCTGCCAATACTATGGCCCCCAGCGCCTCCCCCATTTTCTCGGTGTCCATCGGGCGATTGCCTTCAAGCGTGTCGCGCACGATAGCTTCGAGATCACCAAGATTCTTTGCCGCGTCCTTCAAGCTGCTTCCTCCTCGTCATCTGGTCCTGGCCGCCGGTCGAAGTTTGTATAGCCACAGATGGCGCCAGACGCGCGGATGGTGGTGTCTGCACCAAAGTAGTAAACGCCATGCAGTTTAGTATTGATCTCTACCGCGCCAGCCCAACCTAGCGCTGAAAGCGCGTGCATCACCTCGAGCGTGATTACGTCCTCACCTACGCCGAACTGATCGGCAATTTCGTATTGGAGAAAACAGTAAGGCACCTCGGAAGTGCGGGCCGCGACATACCCAAGAACGGCGGCGAGAATGTCGGCTTTGTGCTGCCGGTTGGAAACGGTGGAAAGCGTTGGGGTTTGCGTCATGCTGCGTCCCTCGAATTGAGAGCAGCGAAAGCACGTTCAATCACGTCGCGACGCCAGCGGCGGCCGCGCAGGCCGACACGTTCACCCTGAGGCAGAACGCCGAGGCGAATGAGGCGATAGAACGAGGGCTCAGAGATCTGGCGCTCTGTCTGAATCTGTTTTGCGGTGAGGAATTCGGTCATAGTCCATCCTATTGTTGAGGATGGATCCGACGCGCCACCCAGAGAAAGACGGATTCCCTGCGTCGGCAAGGCATCACCCCGTCTTTCCGGATGGCCGCAATTGGCCGGTGATGATTCGTACTTACACTATGGTTTCCGAACTGTCAATAGTGTTTGTGACAAAGTTGGCCCACTGCTCCATTATAATCCGTCGCTTATCGAGTGCGGTGCCTCGCCGGTAGGCCCTTTCTGTCTGGTCACGAACGACGTGAGCTAGGCATTGCTCGATGTCGTCGCGCTGGAACGATGTGCGGTCACCAGCCCAGTCTCGGAAGGATGAGCGGAAACCATGCACCGTCACATGTGGATCGCCCTCCCCTGTGATCCGCCGAAGCGCCATGGTCAAAGCCATGACCGAAAGCGCCTTTCCTTTCGGACTGGGGAAGACAAATCCTTCCTCCCTTGGCTTCATTTCCCTGAGAATAGCGATTGCAGCGGCGGAGAGCGGCACGACATGCTCCCGGCCCGCCTTCATGCGCTCGGGCGGTATCGTCCACGTAGCGCGCTGAAAATCGATCTCTTGCCATGTCGCACCGATGACTTCGCCCGTACGCGCGGCGGTCAGGATGAGGAAACTCAACGCGAGCGGTGAAGATGAGGCGCTGTCTCGGAGGCGGGCATAGATCGACGGCACCCGATCGATTTCAGCCGCGGCGTGGTGGCCTCGCTGAAGCTTCGTGCGCTTCGGCAAGAAGTATTCAAGAGATCCACGAAGAACGGCAGGATTTGGCCCGGGGCGGAGCTTCGCTGCAATGGCGGCGCCAAGCACGGTTTCGAGCCGTGCGCGCGTCCTGGCTGCCGTCTCGGCCTTTTCCAGCCAGATAGGGCGAAGGATCGACAAGACCTCTTCCTGACCGATAGCGGGGAGTGGCAAGTCACGAATGGAAATGCAGTAGCCGGAATCAAGCCACCGCCCTTCATCGTCCTGCTGAACGCTCAGGGTCATGCGCCATTGCGCTTCGTGCTTACCGTTCCGCCATCCATCGGCTTGGCCGTTTACATACGAAAGCGCGAATTCGCCAAACGTCTGCGGCTTGGTGCGAACTTTGGCGGCAACATCACCGGCCGCGATCTGCTTCTTCTTTTCCTCCGCGTTGGCGCGAGCGGTGGTGAGGTCCACGTCTGGGTAAGCGCCAAGTCCGAATTCCCTCCGCCTGCCCTGCAGGGTGGTCAAAAGTGTCCACTTTGCAGAAGCACCAGCCACCCGCAAATACAAGCCATCACCATCGCTGTAGCGCCCGTCGACCTTCGCCAACTTCGCTGCAAGTTTCGCGGTGAGTTTGTGTTTCGCCCTTGCCATTTCCGCCAGTCCTACTTTCGCCGGTCACACTTCCGGTCCTACTTTAGGATTGACGATCACGCAATGTCGCGAGCCATCGCAAATATTCAAGATTACTGTAATGCGTTGAAAAATATGTTCTTATTTAAGCGTCTGAAAATTCCTGAAAGGGGAAGTTTAGAGGACACCTCTTCCGCCAGTTCTCGAGTGCTTCTGAAGTCTGTTGCCTAGGGATGCAGGGGCCTGTCTTCCGCCTGACCGAAAATCATCCAGTGCTCATAGCCGGAGCCCAACTCACCGCGGCGCACCGCGGCTTCAACATCGGGATTGGCCAGCAGATAATAGCGCTCGCGAAAGGGTGAGGGCTGTGCCTCGATACCCATGTACAGGCGCAGGAATATCGCCATGATACGCTCCACGGCTTCGTGCGCCACATGAAGGTGGTCGGACGAAAAGACGCTGCTGCGTGGTGACATCGCCACCATGTCATAGACGGGAAAGTAATCGACGTTATCGTGATCCTGGGCAAACAGATCTGCTGCAACTCTGAGTGTGGATTTGGACAACATGTTGGCCGTCATGACGTCGCGTCCTGAGAAGGTTTCGTGCAGGGGAACCGGCGATACCGTGACGATGATCCGCATGTCTGGATTCAGCTGCATCAGCAGCGTGCGGATGCGATCGAGATCCTCAAGGGTTGTCGCAACGTCCATAATCCGAAGCTCATAGCGCTCAGGGGCTGTCCGTGTGGAATGAAATCCGGGGGCGGCATTCATATATCGCCTGCTTTCAGTATCATACCACACTTCATTCAGGCCAAGCGTGATGATCACGGTAGTGGCCTGCTGCAGCCGTGCAAAATAATCGGATATGATATACGCGCGTCTCTCCATCGCCCGCTCGAGCGGTACAGGACGTGTCCCCGGACAAAGTTGAAGATCGCGCCAGCCGTCGGCCCGCTCCTCGAAGAGCGCAGGGGTGATCTGAGGCTGCTCCAGCACCCATTCCACCTCGTTGCGCATGGACTGGGTGGTAAACTTGTTGACGATGCCCGTGGGCCTGCTCGACCACTCTTCCTGCGGGCAGATGATCTTCCGGCTGAGGACGGAGATGTTCTGGTAGATCAGGTGTTCCTCGATGCTGCGGGCAAAACAGGAGCCGATGCAGAAGACGCGCTCATCCTGCCCCAGACGAAATTTCGGCGTATGGACGACCTCCACCAGTTCCTGCGAAAAGCGATCGATATGTTCCTGCCACCGAGCCACTTCTGCTCTGGCTGCCGTCTGCCATGCCGCCTGCCCGCTGAACGTCCTGATTGCCATTGCATTCCCTCATGTCTTCGGCGCATCAGTGCCAGAAGCTCGACGTTCGGGCAATGAAATTTCAGGGGCTTGCTCGCTGATTGCCGGTCTGGCTGGACACGGATCACAAGGGCGATCCGCTTGGCCACATTTTCTCATTGATGCACGTTTCGGTTGATTGTAAGTATCGTCTTAGAAATACTTTCAGATGCCGGAGCCTGGCCATGCATGTCGCTCTCAGCATTCTTCCGAAATTCGCTCCCCTTCGACAACTTCGAGGCTGGATGCGGTTTTGTCTTATTCTCAACAGTCCTGATCGTAATCCTCATCAAAACATCAGGGTTCGTCGATCTCGCGGGACTGTCGATCTTGATCCAGGTTCTTACGTCGAATGGAACGTACTTCTCTTTCGTGACTATGAGGGTGAGGAGAAGAGGCTGTTCTGTCAGCTCGCGGAAAGTCGGGGACGCGCGGGTCTGGTTCTGGATGTCGGAGCCAATGTCGGCATGCATTCGCTGACTTTTGGCGAGCATTTTGACCGTGTCTTCGCCTTCGAGCCTAATCCGGCGGTCTATGAGCGTCTGGTGCGCAACGTTGAAACCGGGGCTGACGGAAACATCACGACCTTCAATATCGGCCTGTCTGACCGTGACGACATATTGCTCTTCTATCAGCCGACGCACGCGAACCAGGGGACTGGTACCTTCGATCCATCCTTCAAGGTGGATGGCGCCCGGGAGGTCTGTCTGCCGGTCCGAATAGGTGACGAGATCCTGCGTGAGCAGGGACTCGCCGCGCGCGTGGATGCGGTCAAGATTGACGTACAGGGTTTCGAGCCGCAGGTCCTGTCGGGTTTGCGGCAATCGCTTCAGGCAAGCCGTCCTCTCATCTGGTTTGAAGTGTCGGACTCCACGATCGCGCGGTTTTCCGACTATGGGGGGCTGATTTCCGTCATTCCGTTCCCCTTCACGCTGTTTCGCTTCCACACGCGCCTTGTTGCTGGCCTTGTTTATCGCACGGATCTTGTGTCATGCGGGATCAACGAGCCACTGGTCAACGCAGACTACGTGGTGGTGCCGACTGACTAAGCAGACCCGATACTCCCTCCGGCAGGCGTTTCGTCGGCGCTGACGGACAGCACACAGGTTCCGACACGGACCTGCGGCACGCCTGCCTAAGCCGACGGCCGGATTGTTGTGCCCGCATGCGCCATGCTGGTCGGCTTCTCGACCCGTGCGGTATTCGGCTGCGTTGATCCTCTCCTCCGGCTCGACCACTGCATGCCTCAAAGGCCTGTCCGAAGGCGTCAGTTCCTCCCTTGTCGCGGTGGAAGCATGCGACCAGCCGGAGAGAGGAGTCGCCCCCCTTCCGGATCCTCCGCTTGCCTTTGCCCCAGCTCTGTCAGCAGGCCGTCGGCGATGGCGAAACAGCGTATGGCCGCATGGGTTCCCGCGCCCTTGTCATGCAACCCAAAAAAACGATCAAAGATCAGTTTCGCGCAAGCTTGATCAATCATCTGATTATGTGTCGGAAAAACGCGTCTGTGGACGACGGTTGGATCATGAGGATCGCGCATGCTGAATGAAATGGATCTCGTACTCGACTGGCAGCAGCGGGGCATGAGTGCCCGCGTTCTGGGGCTGCGTCCTGGAGACAATCCGCTGCTGGACAAGCGCCCTGCCCGTCACGGTGCGCCGCTGGCGGAATGGCAGGCGAAGTGTGAGGCCTGGGCTTTCGGCTGGCGCATCGAGGATGCCAGCCGCAACTGAACCTGCGTCATTTTGCGGAACAGGCTAGAAAATTGCAGGTCATGCGTGCAGATGTGTTTCGTGATGAGACAGGACCGCGTTCGGTTAACCTTTTGGAAATGATGCGCTTGTAAGCTAATCCACCTGTGTCATCGTCTCGTCAGGGACAAGGAGCTTACGTCCATGGGCCAAAGACACGCCCCGGCCGAAGAGGCCGAACTCGATATCTGCCGCCGCTTTCAGGTGGAGGCGGCCATGCTGGACATGATCGCCGCCCTTCGCGCAAAAGGACTGGACCAGGCGGAAATCGCGCTGACGCTGGCGGATGCTGCGGAAGATTATGTCCTGCGGCTGGCGCAGAAATCCGCCGACAGCGACGATATGCTGTTCTATCAGTGACGGCGTTCCGCGCGTCGCGGGAACGGGAGGCTGCCTTGGCGGTTCGGAACGCGGAAACCGGGCTGTGTCAAGCGGACGCGACGGCGATGAAGAACATGGGCATTTTTCCGCTTTCTGCCCATGGCCAACGAATTGGCAGGCGAGCTTCCCACCCGTCCGGCCCGGTTCCAGCCTCCTGTAACGACAGCCCTGAGGGGCGCAGTCCTTACTCTGCCGCCTTCGGCAGTTCCGCATCCAGTTCGTAGGAATAGCCTTCCAGCATGGAATAGGCCTGTTCGATCACCTTGATCTCGGCCTCCGCCTTGCTCATCGCATCGGCAATCGCGTCGCAGCGGGCAGACAGCATGCGGCCCAGCACGTCGCTTTCCGGCCGGCGGCCGATGCGGTCCATGTGGTTGCGAATGCGGCCCCGGTGCCGCTCCAGCTCCAGAATGTGAAAGCGCGTGTTGACGATGCGGTCGGTCAGCTTGCGGCGCATGGCGGCCACGGGATCGAAACTGCCGGGCTGCCGCTCGTCCAGGATGATGTCGTTGACGAGAGCATCGAGCATCATCAGGCCTTCCAGATCCTTGGCATCCGTCAGCTGCGGATCGAAGCCTGTATCGTCGTAGATCTTGCGGCGAACGGGATCGAGCAACAGTTCGTAAGAAGCCTTCAGTTTGGAAAAGGTCTCCACGTCGCCGCCGGAATCCGGATGCGCAGTCTTGGCACGGTGGCGATAGGCGGATTTGATCGCCTGCCCATCGGCATCGCGCGGCACGCCAAGCATCTTGTAGGGGTCTGTCACGGTTCCACCGGGCGTCTGGCTGTCCAAGGTTACCTCTCGTCGTCTCACTCGCCGGAAGGGTTCAACCCCTTACCGCATCCTGTGGCGAAACAGGGGCCGGCGCGTCCTTTTCCCCAGGCTTTGCCACCGGCACGAATCGCTGCAGCGACCGCGGCACCCGCCCCTGCGCGACCGGAGCCATGATGAAGCTGAGGCACAGGAAGGGCAAGAGCAAGGCAAAGCTTGCCGTCAGCCCCACATGTTCGGCCACAAAGCCGAGGAGCGGCGGCACGCCGATGCTGGAGAGCAAAAGCGTCAGCGACAGAGCCGCCAGATTGTCCGCCGCCGGACCGCGCCCCAGCTCGATCGTGGTGGCAACCGCCAGCGGAAAGCCGAGCGCTACCCCGCAGCCCATCAGGAAGAGGCCGAGGGCTGCGAGCGGCAGGCCGCTGGTCGAGAGCAGGATCGCAAGGCCGATGGCGACGCAGGTGGCCGAACCGCGCACCAGCAGCAGCGGCCGGAAGCGTTCGCGCAGCCTGTCACCCACCATTCGCGTGGCGCCCATGCCGACGGTGAAGCCGGCATAAAGCACGCCGGCCGTCGTCGCATCGGCATGCAGGATCTCCCGCAGGTAGAAAATGCCCCAGTCATAGACGGCGCCTTCGCTGATGCCGATGCCGAACACCATGATGCAGATCAGGATGATGATGCGGTCCGGCAACACGAAGACCGGACGACGGCCGCCGGCCAGGGGGACCCGTGCCTGCGGAGGTTCAACGGGTGCAATGTTAAGGACGACGAGACAGCAGAGCACCACCACGATGGCTGCGCCGCACTGGTGCAGCAGCGGCGAGACCTCGCGTCCCGCCAGTACGCCCGAGATCAGCGAGCCGACCAGCAGACCGATCGACCAGAAGCCATGGCTGCGCGACAGCACCTTCTGGCCCGTGCGCTTCTCGATGCCGGTGGAAATCATGTTGGCGGCGACGTCGTGAATGGTGCGGAAGAAGCCGAACAGCAGGAACAGCAGGAAGAAGCCCCAGACGGGTGCCACGGTGAGCGCCGGGGTGATGAGACCGGCCACCGCCAGCATCAGCGGCGCGGCAACGCGTGGCGTCAGCCGTTCCGTCACCCGCCCGGCAAGCGGCAGCGCCATGAAGGTGCCGACCGGGGCGCCGAGCAGCGCCAGCCCGAGCACGGCCTTGTCGACGCCAAGCGTTTCCTGAATCTCCGGCAGGCGGGTGAACAGCGACACGAACAGCAGCGCGTTGCAAAAGAAGAGAAGCGCGGGCGGCGCGAGAATCATCATGGGGAATGTCCGGGGCGGGAGAGGCGATCTTCTGTCGCATTCGTCCATGGCAAGAACAAGGGCGGAACGGAGGCGGGCCGGTGATCGGTTGCACTATCGTGGGCGTAGTGACTGCATCGCGACAGTCGCGTAGGGTGAAGGCGACGCCCGGAAAGGGCAGCCTCCCTTCCCCGCGCGGCGACATCGCGTTCTCTCACGCGATCACGAGGAGGACTGTGCGCATGGCGTTTCGACCTTTTCATGCTGTTCTGCTGCTCGGGCTCATGCTTGCCCATCCTGCCGGCGCCGAGGATCCGGTTGCCGATGCCCAGACGGTGATTTCCCGGCAGATCACGGCCCTGATGGCCGGCAATGCGCGTGAGGCCTACAGTTTCGCCTCGCCCGCCATCCGCAGCCTGTTTCCGAGTGAAGCAGGCTTTTTCGACATGGTGCGGCGGTCCTACACGCCGCTGTCCGAGCCCGGTCATTATGCCTTCGGCCGTGCCAAGGCGGTGGCGGGCGGCGAGATGGTGCTGCAGGAGGTGATCGTCACCGGCCGCGGCGCGAAAGACTGGAGCGCGATCTACGAAATGCGCCTGCAGGATGACGGCAGTTACAAGGTCAACGGCGTGCGGGTGCTGCAAAGAACCAGCAGCACCGGCATCTGAGGCGTTCGTTCAGTCGTCGCCGCGCGCCCAGGCGTCCTGCGTCTCGGCCATGAAATCCGCGTAACGGCCCTCGGCGATGGCCTTTCGGATGCCCTGCATCAGCTCCTGATAGTAGGAGAGGTTGTTCCAGGAGAGCAGCATGCCGCCCAGCGCCTCGTTGGAGCGCACCAGATGGTGCAGGTAGGCGCGGGAGTAATCGCGCGTTGCCGGGCAGCTCGACTGTTCGTCCAGCGGCCGCATGTCTTCGGCATGCTTTGCATTGCGGATGTTGACCTTGCCCTTGCGGGTGAAGGCCAGACCATGGCGGCCGGAACGGGTCGGCATCACGCAGTCGAACATGTCGATGCCGCAGGCGACGGATTTCAGAATGTCGTCCGGCGTGCCGACACCCATCAGGTAGCGCGGCTTTTCCGTCGGCAGCACCGGCAGCGTGATGTTCAGCATATCGAGCATCACCGCCTGCGGCTCGCCGACGGCAAGACCGCCGACCGCATAGCCCTTGAGGTCGAGCTGCTTCAGTCCTTCGGCCGAACGGATGCGCAGCGCCGGCTGGTCGCCGCCCTGCACGATGCCGAACATCGCCTTGCCCGGCTGGTTGCCGAAAGCGACCCGGCAGCGTTCGGCCCAGCGCAGCGAAAGTTCCATCGCCCGCTCGATCTCCTTGGGCTCCGCCGGCAGCGCCACGCATTCGTCAAGCTGCATCTGGATATCGCTGTCGAGCAGGCCCTGGATCTCGATGGAGCGCTCCGGCGACATGTGGTGCGTGCTGCCATCCACATGGCTCTTGAAGGTGACGCCCTTCTCATCGAGCTTGCGCAGGCCGGACAGCGACATCACCTGGAAGCCGCCGGAATCGGTGAGGATCGGCTCCGGCCAGCGGATCAGTTCGTGCAGGCCGCCAAGCCGGGCGACGCGTTCAGGACCCGGGCGCAGCATCAGGTGATAGGTATTGCCGAGGATGATGTCGGCCCCGCCTTCCCGCACCTGATCGAGATACATGGCCTTGACCGTGCCGACCGTGCCGACGGGCATGAAGGCCGGCGTGCGGATCGCGCCGCGCGGCATGGAGATTTCGCCGAGGCGTGCCTTTCCGTCGGTGGCCTTCAGGGTGAACTGGAAGTTTTCGGTGGTCATCAGGTGGTCTTCCGGAAAAGCAGGCTGGAATCGCCGTAGGAATAGAAGCGATAGCCCGTGGAAATCGCGTGGGTATAGGCTGTGCGCATAGTATCGAGCCCGGCAAAGGCGGACACGAGCATGAAGAGCGTCGAACGCGGCAGGTGGAAATTGGTCATCAGCACATCGACGGCGCGGAAGCGATAGCCGGGCGTGATGAAGATGTCGGTCGCGCCGGACCAGGCTTTCAGGGTGCCATCGGCCTCCGCAGCACTTTCGAGCAGCCGCAGCGAGGTGGTGCCGACCGAGACGATCCGCCCTCCCCGCGCCTTCACCGCATTCAGTGCCTCGGCGGTGGCGGCGGAGACATGGCCGATCTCGGAATGCATCTTGTGTTCGGTGGTGTCATCCGCCTTGACCGGCAGGAATGTGCCGGCCCCGACATGCAGCGTCACGAAGTGACGTTCGATACCGGCAGCATCGAGCGCCCCAAACAGGTCCGGCGTGAAATGCAGGCCGGCGGTCGGCGCTGCCACGGCGCCCTCCTCGCGGGCATAGATCGTCTGGTAGTCGCGGCTGTCCTGCTCGTCTTCCGGACGCTTTGCAGCAATGTAAGGCGGCAGCGGAATGTGTCCGACGGCCATGATCGCCTCGTCAAGCGCGGGGCCGGAGAGATCGAAGCGCAGCAGCACCTCGCCGCCCTCGCCCTTTTCCTCCAGAACGGCATCGAGTGTACCGAGCGCGCAGGTTTTGCCGGAATAGCCGAAACGGATGCGGTCGCCGATCTTCAGCCGTTTGCCGGGCTTGGCAAACGCTTTCCACGCATCGGGCGCCACGCGCATGTGCAGCGTTGCCGAAACATGCAGATCCGGTGCGCCCTCGCGCGAGCGGATGCCTTCCAGTTGGGCGGGGATGACTTTTGTATCGTTGAAGACCAGCGCATCGCCGGGCCGCAGGAAGGACGGCAGGTCGCGCACCACGTGATCCTGCAGCACGGTCGCTCCGTCCGGCTGGACGACGAGCAGCCGGGCACTGTCACGCGGGCTTGCGGGCCTCAGCGCAATGTTGTCCTCCGGCAGGTCGAAATCGAACAGGTCTACGCGCATGGGGGGATCCGGGTGCTCCTGGCGGGTGTCATCTGGCCGTCACGGGCCTTGCGCTGCTGATAAAGCGAGATGCGGCAAAAGAAAAGCGCCCCGGCAGAACCGGAGCGCCCGATGATGATCATGGAGACGGATCAGGCTGCGATGTCGGCCGCGACCTTCATCGACACGATCGAGTCCGGATCGGAAACAGGCTCGCCCTTCTTGACCTGATCGATCACGTCCATGCCCTCGGTGACCTGGCCCCAGACGGTGTACTGCTTGTTCAGCCAGGGAGCGTCGGTGAAGCAGATGAAGAACTGCGAATTGGCCGAGTTCGGGCTCTGCGAGCGGGCCATGGAGCAGGTGCCGCGCACGTGCGGAACGGCGGAGAATTCGGCCTTCAGGTCCGGCTTGTCGGAACCGCCCATGCCGGCACGGCCCGGGTTGAAGCTTTCGCCGCCCTTCTTGCCGAACTTCACGTCGCCGGTCTGCGCCATGAAATCGGCGATGACGCGGTGGAAGACCACGCCGTCATAGGCGCCTTCGCGGGTCAGTTCCTTGATGCGGGCCACATGGCCGGGTGCGAGATCCGGCATCAGGGCGATCACGACCTTGCCCTTCGTGGTTTCCATGATGATGGTGTTTTCCGGATCCTTGATCTCGGCCATGTGTCTCTCCTTGAGATGTTGGGGCGTGCCGCCCGTTATTTCCCGACGCTGACCTTGATCATCCGGTCGGGATTGGAAACTTCGCCATTGCCGCCCTGGCCGCGCTTGATCTTGTCGACATTTTCCATGCCGGACACGACCTTGCCGATGACGGTGTACTGGCCGTTCAGGAACGAGCCCTGATCGAACATGATGAAGAACTGCGAATTGGCGGAATTCGGATCCTGGCTGCGGGCCATGCCGACGGTGCCGCGTTCGAAGGGCACTTTCGAGAATTCGGCCGGGATGTTGGGCAGGTCCGAACCGCCGGTGCCGACACGGCGCGCGTCAAAACCCTTGGCCATGTTGCCATACTGAACGTCGCCGGTCTGGGCCATGAAGCCATCGATCACGCGGTGGAAGGCAACATTGTCATACTTGCCATCGGCTGCAAGCTTCTTGACCTGGGCAACATGCTTCGGCGCCACATCCGGCATCAGCTGGATGACCACCGGGCCGTCCTTCAGCTGGATGGTCAGGAATTCGCTGGCAGCGGCAAGCGCGCTCGAGGCGAAGGATGCAGCGGCGAGTGCGCCGGCCAGGGCAAAGGTGACAAGTTTCATGCGGGAACTCCGTGTTTCAAAATGCGCTCAGCGCTTCAGCTTCCGGTTCAGGGCGTCGAGAACGGGAGACGGCACGAAGGCCCTGACGTCACCGCCCATGGCGGCGATCTGGCGAACCAATGTGGCCGTAATGGGCCGCGACGCCGTGCCGGAGGGCAGGAAAACGGTCTGGATGTCCGGCGCCATCTGCGCGTTCATGCCCGCCATCTGCATTTCGTAATCGAGATCGGTGCCGTCGCGCAGGCCGCGGATCAAAAGCGTCGCGCCATGTTCGCGCGCCGCCTGCACCACCAGCCCGTCGAAGGCCACCACATCCAGCATGGCCGCCCGTTCCGGCAGCACGGCCTCCAGTGACAGACGGATCAGGTCTGCGCGTTCCTCGAAGGAAAACATCGGCACCTTGCCCGGATGAACGCCGATCGCCACCGTCAGCCGGTCGGCCACGTTCAGCGCCTGGATGAGCACATCCAGATGGCCGTTCGTCATCGGATCGAAGGATCCCGGATAGAAGGCTGTCCTCATTGCACCTCGCCTGACGGTCTGCACGCCTTGTGTCACGGACGCCCGCCGCGTGCAAGCGGTGAGCCAGGGTGAACGGCGGATGAATGACCCGTTCAAGGCCGTTTCAGCCCCCGCATGTTGTTATCGACCCATCGAAACAGGGGTACCGCCCCAAGCCGAGAGGGGAAAAACAATGCTTGTCATCATGATGCTGACAGCCGCCGCCCTCTCGCTCGTGGTCGAGATCCTGTTCCTCGATCCGCAGCCGCGCCCAAAACCTTACCGAATCCTGAACGCCAGATGAACGGCGCTTTCAGGGAGGCTTCAGAGGCGTTTCTGTAAGTCGTAGTCACGATAACAGGGAACCCAGCGACGCGATCCGCGTTCTGGTCAGCGAAGAAGGAAGTTGGAAATGTTCGCCAAGAGAAAAACGGTCATGCCCGACACGATTACCATGATCAACGTGGTATGGACGGCCGTGATCGCAGTCATGATGACTGCTACCGTGACGCTCTACCAGGGGAAGTCCAACCCCACCAGCGCACAGTTTACCCAGATGACCGGCCACGTGGTGGAGCAGCCCTACTACTGAGGTCGGCATCGATGAAAGGAGTTCCGATGTACGTTACGATGATTGTGCTTGCCGGTTCCATCAGCACCATGTTCGTCGCATCCGTGAGCTCCACCATCGCAGACCTTCGTCGCGAACGGCAAAATCTCCGTGATTTTGCCCGCCGGCACAGCGCGTTCTGATGACATGAGGAACCGGCAGATGCCGGTTTTGAAAACAAACAGCCGGCGGCTCTCGGGCCCCGGCTTTTTTCATGCCGCGGTTTCAGCATTTCAAGTGCAAAAAGCGCTTGGTGGCCAAAGCATGACACTCGCCTCTTCCAGACATGAAAAAGGCCGCGCCTCTTTCGAAGCGCGGCCCTTTTTGCATGTGGTTCGTGTTTCCGCAGCAGAGGCTGCAAGCGGTGGGCCGGGCTTTACTCGGCCCCGCCCTCGCCTTCCGGCGCGGCTGCACCGGGATCTCCGGTTTCCGTGGTCACGTCTTCCGGCAAGCCGCCTGCCTCGTCATCACCTTCCGGCTCGCTGATGCGCTCGACGGACACCACCTTCTCGTCCTTGGCGGTGGAGAAGATCGTGACGCCCTTGGTGGCGCGGCTGGCGATGCGGATGCCGTCGACCGGCACGCGGATCAACTGGCCGCCATTGGAGACCAGCATCAGCTGATCCTTGTCATCGACCGGGAAGGCGGCGACCAGCTCGCCGATTTCCGCTGTCTTCGAGGTGTCGGTGGCGCGGATGCCCTTGCCGCCACGACCCGAGGTACGGAAATCGTAGGACGAGGAGCGCTTGCCGAAGCCGCGTTCGGAGATCGTCAGGACGAACTGCTCCTGCGCCTTCAGATAGTCATAGCGCTCGTCGCTGAGTTGACCCTCTTCGGTCACCTCTTCGCCGACGAGAGCGATGTCCTCTTCATCGACGCCGGCGGCACGACGCTCGGCGGCCGAACGTTTGAGATAGGCAGCACGCTCCCAGGGCTCCGCATCCACGTGGCTGACGATGGTCATGGAGATCAGGCGGTCGCCGTCCGCCAGCGTGATGCCGCGCACACCGATCGAATTGCGGCCGGCAAACACACGCACATCATCGACGGGGAAGCGGATGCACTGGCCGAGCGCCGTGGTCAGCAGAACGTCATCACCCGGCAGATTGAGTTCCGGGCTCGGCGGCGAGCAGGTTTCGACCGACAGAATCTCGTCGCCCTCTTCCTCCAGCTTCATGGCGATCTTGCCGTTGCGGTTGACCTGGATGAAGTCGGAGAGCTTGTTGCGACGCACGGTGCCGCGCGTCGTGGAGAACATCACGTCGAGGTTCTCCCAGCTCTTTTCGTCCTCGGGCAGCGGCATGATGGTGGTGATGCGCTCGCCAGGTTCCAGCGGCAGCATGTTGATCAGCGCCTTGCCGCGCGATTGCGGGGTGCCGATCGGCAGGCGCCAGACCTTTTCCTTGTAGACGATGCCGCGTGAGGAGAAGAACAGCACCGGCGTGTGGGTGTTGGCCACGAACAGGCGGGTGACGAAATCCTCATCGCGCGTCGCCATGCCCGAGCGGCCCTTGCCGCCGCGACGCTGTGCGCGATAGGTGGTCAGCGGCACGCGCTTGATATAGCCGAGATGCGAGACGGTGACGACCATTTCCTCGCGGGCGATGAGATCCTCATCGTCCATGTCCGGGCCGCCATCCATGATCTCGGTGCGGCGCGGCGTGCCGAACTCGTCGCGCACGGCGGTCAGCTCATCCTTGACGATCTGCTGGATGCGCAGGCGCGAGGAGAGAATGTCGAGATAATCGCTGATCTCGGCGCCGATCTTGTTCAACTCATCGGCGATTTCATCGCGGCCGAGCGCTGTCAGGCGGGCCAGACGCAGTTCGAGAATGGCGCGCGCCTGCTCTTCCGAGAGATTGTAGGTGCCGTCCTCGTTGATGCGGTGGCGCGGATCGTCGATCAGGCGGATCAGTGACTCGACATCATGGGCCGGCCAGCGCCGCTCCATCAGCTGCTCGCGGGCCGTCTGCGGGTCCGGCGCGCGGCGGATCAGGTTGATCACTTCATCGATGTTGGCAACCGAAATGGCGAGGCCCACCAACACATGGGCGCGCTCGCGCGCCTTGCGAAGAAGATACTTCGTGCGCCGGCTAACGACCTCTTCCCGGAAGGTCACGAAGGCCTTCAGCATGTCGATCAGCGTCAGCTGTTCCGGCTTGCCGCCATTCAGCGCCACCATGTTGCAGCCGAACGAGGTCTGCAGCGGCGTGTAGCGGTAGAGCTGGTTCAGGATCACTTCGGCATTGGCATCGCGCTTCAGCTCGATCACCACGCGATAGCCCTGGCGGTCGCTTTCGTCGCGCAGGTCGGAAATGCCTTCGATGCGCTTTTCGCGCACCAATTCGGCAATCTTTTCAATCATCGTCGCCTTGTTCACCTGGTAGGGAACTTCGGAAATGATGATCTGCTCGCGGTCGCCGCGCATCGGCTCGACCCGGGCCTTGCCGCGCATGATCACCGAGCCGCGACCGGTCTCGTAGGCGGCCTTGATGCCGGAACGGCCAAGGATCAGCGCGCCTGTCGGGAAGTCCGGACCGGGGATGATCTGCATCAGTTCCGGCAGTTCGATGGCCGGATTGTCGATGATGGCGATGCAGCCGTCGATCACTTCGCTGAGGTTGTGCGGCGGAATATTGGTGGCCATGCCGACGGCGATACCGCCCGCGCCATTGACCAGAAGGTTCGGAAACTTAGCCGGCACAACAACGGGTTCCGACAGCGTACCGTCGTAGTTGTCGCGGAAATCGACGGTTTCCTTGTCGAGGTCGTCGAGCAGCGAATGGGCCGCCTTCTGCAGGCGGCATTCGGTGTAGCGTTCGGCCGCAGGCGGATCGCCGTCAATCGAGCCGAAATTGCCCTGACCGTCGATCAGCGGCAGACGCAACGACCAGTCCTGCGCCATGCGCGCCAGTGCATCATAGATCGCCGCATTGCCGTGCGGATGGTATTTACCCATCACGTCGCCGGTCACGCGGGCGCATTTGACGTATTTCTTGTTCCAGTCGATGCCCAGTTCGGACATGCCGTAGAGGATGCGACGATGAACCGGCTTCAAACCGTCGCGCACATCGGGCAACGCGCGGCTCACGATCACGCTCATGGCGTAATCGAGGTAGGAGCGCTGCATCTCCTCCATGATGGAAATAGGTTCGATGCCGGGAGGCAGCTTTCCGCCGCCGGGGGTGCTCTGCTCAGTCAAATCGGATACGATCTCTGTTCGGAATCAGTTGTTTCTTTATAGCGGAAGGGCAGCGCAAACGCCAATTTGCGGGTCGGTTTTAAACAGGCTTTTGCGCCTTCGGGATGCGCCGGGGCCATTTGGCGCAATGAAGCCTTTCCTTCATGGATGTGTTCTATCAATGTGGAGCCATTGCGGCAAGCAAGCCGGGGCAGCCAAGCGAGAGGAGGTCCGTTGATGACCAGCGCCGACAGCATCATGAGCGCCTTCACGACACTTCTCGTCACGCTCGATCCGCCGGGACTGGCGCCAATCTTTCTCGGGCTGACGGCGGGGCTCGATACCGCCCAGCGGCGGCAGGTGGCGCTGCGCGGAACCCTGATCGCCTTTTCGATCCTGACGGTCTTTGCCCTGTTCGGCGCCGGTATTCTTTCCGTGCTCGGCATTTCCATGGGCGCGTTTCGCATTGCCGGCGGCCTGCTTCTGTTCTGGATCGCCTTCGAGATGATCTTCCAGCGCCGCAATGACCGCAAGGAGGAGACCTCCAAGGTGGCAATCACCATCGATCACATCCAGAATATCGCCGTCTTTCCTCTGGCCCTGCCGCTGATTGCGGGGCCGGGCGCGATCTCCGCTACCGTGCTTCTGGCCGGCTCCTTCGCTGCTCCGCTTGATCGGGCGCTCCTGATCGTGATGCTGGCAATCGCCATGGGAACGGTGCTTGCGGCACTGATGGTGGCGCAGCGGCTCGATCGTTTCCTCGGCGTCACCGGTCGCGCGCTGCTGACACGCCTGCTCGGGGTGCTGCTGGCCGCCCTCTCGGTACAGTTCGTGGTGGATGGCATCCGCTCGGCCTTTGCCCTCTGACAAGTGGCTGCAACCACACCATAACTCGCCCTCGTCGTTGCTTGCCGCCCGCTTATATGATGGCAGAGTCTCACCCGTCCTGCCCCTTTGCCTGCAATCGAAGACCTTCCGACATGACGCTGCTCTCCCGTCTCAACCGCTTCCTGCCTTCCCCGATGCCTCTCAGCCTGCGCGAGCGCATCCGTGCGCCGCTTGGGGCTCTCGCCGGCATCGCGCTGACGGCGGCCGGTGGTCTGCTTGCCCTCAGGCAAGGCCTGCCTGCGCCGGCCCTGATTGCGCCGATGGGTGCCTCTGCGGTCCTTGTGTTTGCGGCACCCGCCAGTCCGCTGGCGCAGCCATGGTCCGTTCTCGGCGGAAACGGCCTCTCTGCGGTCGTCGGGGTCACCGCGGCCATGCTGGTACCGGATGCCCTGTTCGCCTCGGCGCTTGCCGTCGCTCTGGCGATAGCCGTCATGACGGCCTGCCGCTGCCTGCATCCGCCGGGCGGCGCGGTGGCGCTGACGGCCGTGGTCGGTGGTGCGGCGGTGCGCGAACTCGGCTTCGGCTTTGCGCTCTGGCCCGTCATCGGCAATTCCCTGCTGCTGCTCGTCGCGGGACTTTTATTTCACCGCCTGACGGGCGGTGTCTATCCGCACCGGCTGCGACCGTCGGCGCGTTCCCACGCGACAGCGGATCCTGCCCCGTTCGCCCGCATCGGCTTTGCCAGCGAGGATCTCGACGCGGTGCTGAAGGATTATGACCAGTTTCTCGATGTCGACCGCGGCGATCTGGAAACCATCCTGCGGCGCACCGAACTGCGCTCCTATCGCCGCCGCGCCCGGCACGTGGAGTGTGCCAGCATCATGTCGCGCGACGTGGTGGCCGTCGCGCCGGATACCAGTCTGCGGGAAGCGCATGAGCTGATGCGCCGGCACCGGTTCCGCGCCCTGCCCGTCACCGACGACCATGCGCGAGTGGTCGGCATCGTCACACAGACGGATTTCCTGCACAAGCCGCGCTGGGTTGCGGGGCGCCCGCGTATCGCGTTCGGACAACGCCTGCGACTGATCCTTGCCGGTGCCAGCGCGCCAAACGATACGGTCAAGGACATCATGACCTCGCCGGTCAGGACCGTGCGGCCGGACACGCCAATTGCCGATGCCATCATCGCCTTTGCCGAAGGCGGACTTCAT
Organism: Rhizobium sp. RU35A; assembly: GCF_900156005.1. Classification (NCBI taxonomy): domain Bacteria; kingdom Pseudomonadati; phylum Pseudomonadota; class Alphaproteobacteria; order Hyphomicrobiales; family Rhizobiaceae; genus Rhizobium; species Rhizobium sp. RU35A. The sequence continues at coordinate 30,084 of NZ_FTMR01000010.1, forward strand.
GACATGCCCGTGGTGCGCGACGACAGCCGACTGGCCGGCATCCTCTCGCAATCCGATGCGCTGGTGGCCATGCTCGAAGACAGAAAGGCCGGCGAAAGCAGTGCTTCGCCGGCCACCGTGAACCCGTAAAACGGATCGATCAGAACGGAATGTCGTCGTCCAGATCGCGGGCGAAACCACCGCCACCGGACGAGGCGCCGCCGCGGCTGGAACCGGAACCGGAGGACGGGCCACCGCGATCATAATCGTCATAGCCGCCGCCGAAATCGCCGCCGCCGCTGTTGCCCACATTGCGACCCCCGCCATAGCCGGCATTGCCGCCGCCCATGCTTGGGCCATCGCCGCCGCGACCGTCCAGCATGGTCAGCGTCGAGTTGAAGCCCTGCAGCACCACTTCCGTGCTGTAGCGGTCGTTGCCGTTCTGGTCCTGCCACTTGCGGGTCTGCAGCGCGCCTTCGATATAAAGCTTGGCGCCCTTCTTCACATACTGCTCGACAACCTTGCAGAGGCCCTCGTTGAACACCACAACCGTGTGCCACTCCGTCTTTTCCCGGCGTTCGCCGCTGTTGCGGTCGCGCCAGGTTTCGGACGTCGCGATGCGCAGGTTGGCGATCGGCCGGCCGTCCTGCGTGCGACGGATTTCCGGATCCGCCCCGACGTTCCCGACCAGGATTACCTTGTTGACGCTGCCAGCCATCTCATCACCTTGTCTGCCGCCATCGCGCGGCACTTCAATTCCGTTGGATGAAGCAGTGTAAACCATCCCTCCCGCCCGCAGGAAAGGATGCTGCCTTAATCCACAGGCAAATTTGTTCTTTCTTTGTTCTAGTATTCCGCTATGATCCTGTCAACAGCCTGCTGCGTAGGAGCGAGTCGAAGCCCGGATCTTGCGGCAGTCTTGCCTCGACAGAAGCCACCGGATCACTAAATAAGGGGCTTGTCCTCCCAAAGAGCTTTTCACGATGAGCGAACTCAAGACGATTTCCATTCGCGGCGCCCGCGAGCATAACCTCAAGGGCATCGATCTCGATCTGCCCCGCAACAGCCTGATCGTGATGACCGGCCTTTCGGGATCGGGCAAGTCCTCGCTGGCCTTCGACACGATCTATGCGGAGGGCCAGCGCCGCTATGTCGAAAGCCTGTCGGCCTATGCCCGGCAGTTTCTCGAAATGATGCAAAAGCCGGATGTCGACCAGATCGACGGCCTGTCGCCGGCGATCTCCATCGAGCAGAAGACCACCTCGAAGAACCCGCGCTCGACCGTCGGCACCGTCACCGAGATCTACGACTACATGCGCCTTCTCTTCGCGCGCGTCGGGGTGCCGTATTCGCCGGCCACGGGTCTGCCGATCGAAAGCCAGACGGTCAGCCAGATGGTCGACCGCGTGCTGGCCTTCGAGGAAGGCACCCGCCTCTATATTCTCGCGCCGATGGTGCGCGGGCGAAAGGGCGAGTACAAGAAGGAACTCGCCGAGCTGATGAAGAAGGGGTTTCAGCGCGTCAAGGTGGATGGCCAGTTCTACGAGATCGCGGAGGTCCCGGCGCTCGACAAGAAATACAAGCATGACATCGACGTGGTGGTGGATCGCGTCGTGGTGCGCCCCGATATCGGTGCGCGCCTTGCCGACAGTCTGGAAACCTGCCTGACGCTCGCCGATGGCCTGGCCGTGGCGGAATTTGCCGACAAGCCTCTGCCGCCGGAGGAAACGGCGGCCGGCGGTTCGGCCAACAAATCGCTGAACGAAACCCACGAGCGGGTGCTGTTTTCGGAAAAATTCGCCTGCCCCGTTTCCGGTTTCACCATTCCGGAGATCGAGCCGCGGCTGTTCTCGTTCAACAATCCCTTCGGCGCCTGCCCCACCTGCGACGGTCTGGGGGCGCAGCAGAAGGTGGACGAGAACCTGATCGTCCCCGAGCAGGATCGCACATTGAAGGACGGCGCGATCGCGCCCTGGGCCAAATCCAGCTCGCCCTATTACAACCAGACGCTGGAGGGGCTCGGCAAGGTCTTCGGCTTCAAGCTGACCGACCGCTGGTCGAAGCTGTCGAAGGAGGCGCAGAAGGCCATTTTGCACGGCACCGAGGAGAAGATCGAGTTCAACTATGCCGACGGCGCCCGCTCCTACAAGACCACGAAGACCTTCGAGGGTATCGTGCCGAACCTGGAGCGCCGCTGGAAAGAGACCGACAGCGCCTGGGCGCGTGAGGAGATCGAGCGCTACATGTCGGCCGCGCCCTGCCCCGCCTGCGGCGGCTTTCGCCTGAAGCCGGAGGCGCTGGCGGTGAAGATCGACCGCCTGCAGATCGGCGAAGTCACCGACATGTCGATCAAGGTGGCGCGCGACTGGTTCGAGGCCCTGCCGGACAAGCTGACGGCGAAGCAGAACGAAATCGCGGTGCGCATTCTCAAGGAAATCCGCGACCGCCTGCGCTTCCTGAACGATGTCGGCCTCGATTATCTGAGCCTGTCTCGTTCTTCCGGCACGCTGTCCGGCGGCGAAAGCCAGCGCATCCGGCTTGCCTCTCAGATCGGCTCGGGCCTGACCGGTGTTCTCTACGTGCTGGATGAGCCGTCGATCGGTCTTCACCAGCGCGACAATGCACGCCTGCTCGATACGCTGAAGCACCTTCGCGATATCGGCAACACCGTGCTGGTGGTCGAGCATGACGAGGATGCGATCCTGACGGCCGATTACGTCGTCGATATCGGCCCGGCTGCCGGCGTGCATGGTGGCCAGGTGGTGGCGGCCGGCACGCCGAAGGAGGTGATGGCCAATCCGAAATCGCTGACGGGCAAGTATCTCTCCGGTGAACTCGGCGTGGCGGTGCCGGCGGAGCGGCGCAAGCCCAAGAAGGGCAAGGAAATCAAGGTTGTCGGCGCGCGCGGCAACAATCTGAAGAACGTGACGGCCTCGGTGCCGCTCGGCCTGTTCACGGCGGTGACCGGCGTGTCGGGCGGCGGCAAGTCCACCTTCCTGATCGAGACGCTCTACAAGGCGGCGGCCCGCCGGGTGATGGGCGCGCGCGAAATCCCGGCCGAGCACGAGCGGATCGATGGCCTGGAATTCGTCGACAAGGTGATCGACATCGACCAGTCGCCGATCGGGCGCACGCCGCGCTCCAACCCGGCCACCTATACCGGCGCCTTCACGCCGATCCGCGACTGGTTCGCGGGGCTGCCGGAGGCCAAGGCGCGCGGCTATCAGCCGGGCCGCTTCTCCTTCAACGTCAAGGGTGGCCGCTGCGAGGCCTGCCAGGGCGACGGCGTCATCAAGATCGAGATGCACTTCCTGCCGGACGTCTACGTGACCTGTGATGTCTGCCACGGCAAGCGCTACAACCGCGAAACGCTCGACGTCACCTTCAAGGGCAAGTCGATCGCCGACGTGCTGGACATGACGGTGGAAGAAGGCGTGGAGTTCTTCTCCGCCGTGCCAGCCGTGCGCGACAAGCTGCAGGCGCTGTTCGAGGTGGGGCTCGGCTATATCAAGGTCGGCCAGCAGGCCAATACGCTGTCCGGCGGCGAGGCGCAGCGCGTCAAGCTCGCCAAGGAATTGTCGAAACGCTCCACCGGCCGCACGCTCTACATTCTCGATGAGCCGACCACCGGCCTGCACTTCCATGACGTCGCAAAGCTTCTGGAAATGCTGCACGAACTGGTCAACCAGGGAAATTCCGTGGTGGTGATCGAGCACAATCTGGAGGTCATCAAGACCGCCGACTGGATCATCGACATCGGCCCGGAAGGCGGCACCGGCGGCGGCGAGGTCGTGGCCATCGGCACACCGGAGGATGTGGTCAAGGAAAAGCGGTCCTATACCGGCCAGTTCCTCGAGGAATTGCTGGCACGACGGCCGGTGAAGAAGGTCGAGGCGGCGGAGTGATCCGCCGTCTCCCGTAGATGTCGACATTTCGAGATGCGGGGCGTGCATGAATGCTTGCGCGTCATCGTCCCACGGGAGGCTTGTCATGACCCAATCCGGCATCATCCGTACCGGCATCGGCGGCTGGACCTTCGATCCATGGGAGGGCCGCTTCTATCCGGAAAAGCTGCCGAAGAAGCGGCAGCTGGAATTTGCCAGCCGCGAACTGACCGCCATCGAGGTGAACGGAACCTATTATTCCAGCCAGAAGCCCGAAACATTTGCCAAATGGGCGTCGGACGTGCCGGACGGTTTTGTCTTTTCGCTGAAGGCGAGCCGCTTCTGTACCAACCGGAAGGTTCTGGCCGAGGCCGGCCCGTCGATCGAAAAGTTTCTCGGCCAGGGCATTGCCGAACTCGGCCCGCATCTCGGCCCCATCCTCTGGCAGTTCATGGGCACCAAGAAATTCGAGCCGGAGGATTTCGAGGCTTTTCTCGCCCTGCTGCCGCCGTCGCTCGACGGTCTGCCATTGCGGCATGTGGTGGAGCCGCGGCACGAGAGCTTCTGCACGCCTGACTTTGTCGAACTGCTGGCGAAATACAAGGTGGCGGCCGTCTGTGCCGATCACGCCGACTACCCGATGTTTGCCGATGTTACGGCGGATTTCGTCTATGCACGTTTGCAGAAGGGCAGTGATGAGGTTGCCACCTGCTACCCGCCGGAGGCCGTCGCCGGCTGGGGCGAGCGCCTGAAGGTCTATGCGTCGGGCGAGGTGCCGCCCGACCTGCCGCTCAACGCTCCGGGTCGGCACGCGGAAAAGAACCCGCGCGATGTCTTTGCCTTCTTCATCACCGGCGGCAAGGTGAATGCGCCGGATGGCGCACGCCTGTTGCAGAAGGCGGTCGGGTGATGGGCGCGACGGAGAATGCCGCCGCTTCGGCAGAGGCAGACGTGCGTGTGGCTCCGGCCGGCAAGGAGCATTTTGCCGCGCTGCGCGCCGTGGAACTCGCCGCCTTCGAGACGTTGCGGCGTGCGGGCGCTGTGTACGGCGAACCGGCCGCCAGCAGCGATGTAGAACTGCAAGCCTATCTCGATGCGGGGTTTCTCGTCGCCGCCTTTGATGGCGCAAAACCCGTTGGCTATGCCGGTGGCACTCTTCTGGAGGGCCGGCTGCATGTCGGCGAAATGGATGTTCATCCGGATTGGCAGCGCCGCGGCATCGGCCGGCGGCTGATGCAGGCGCTGCTGGCGCAGGCAATGTCCCGGGGGCTTTGCGGCGCTTCGCTGACGACGGATCGTCTTGCGCCATTCAACGCGCCTTTTTATGCAAACCTCGGCTTCCGTATGGTGGAAGGTGCTGCCGTTCCGGAGAGACTTGGGCAGATCCTCGACAGCGAAAGGTTGAAGGGCCTCGATCCCGCCCGGCGTTGTGCGATGCTGCTCGACTTTGCCGGATAAACCGGTCAGCCGGAATGCATGGAAAGAGCCTCGAAGGGTCTGACCTGCTGCACCAGCGTTTCCGCCGTCATGCCCGGCCCTCCATGAACGGCAGCAGCGCCATGCAACCATACACCGGCGGCGGCGGCCTCGAAGGCCGGCACGCCCTGCGCGAGAAGCGCGCCGACGATACCGGCCAGCACGTCGCCGGAACCGGCGGTGGCAAGCCAGGGCGGCGCATTGTCATTGATGAGAATGCGTCCATCCGGTGCCGCGATCACCGTATCCGCCCCCTTGCAGACGATCACGCCGCCGGATCGTTCTGCTGCCGCCAGCGCCCTTTCGGGCTTGCCGCGCCGTCCGTCGGCGGAAAGATCCGGGAAAAGACGCCCGAACTCCCCCTCATGCGGCGTGAGCACCAGGCGTGCAGGGCCTGTCCGAAACAGCGCAAACAGATCCTCAGGGCAGGCCGCGAAGGAGGTGATGGCATCGGCATCCAGCACCAGCGGACGCTCCGACAGCATAGCGACGAACTGCCTTGCCCGCTCGCCCACACCAAATCCCGGGCCGATGACGAAGGCGGAGAGCTTGGCCGTCTGCAGCCATTGGCCCAGCGCCGCCGTGCCGTCAATCGGTCGAACCATCACTGCGGTCAGCGTCGCTGCCAGCGTGGGAAGCGCACCAGACGGGGCCGCTACGGTGACCAGCCCTGCCCCGGCATTGAGGCCGGCGGTTGCGGAGAGACGGGCGGCCCCGGTTTGCGCGGCAGGGCCGCTGAAGACCGCGAGATGGCCCCGCCGATACTTGTGGGTTTCGCCCTGAAGCCTTGGCATGGTTTTTCCCCACACGGCCGGCCCGTTGATGGCCATCTGGCCGGCCTCCGCCGCAACGATGCGGCGGGGAATTCCGATATCGAAAACCTCGATCGTGCCGCACAGGTCGCGTCCCGGCATCAGCAGATGACCGGGCTTTTTCGTCATGAAGGTGACTGTCCGCGCGGCCCGGAAGGCGCTGCCGAGAACCAGCCCGCGCGCGCCGCAGAGACCGGAGGGAAGATCAACGGCAAGCACCGGACATGCCGCGTCAGCCACCCGCGTAATGATATCGGCCACCGCCTGCGGCACATCGCGTGACAGGCCGGCGCCGAAGAGCGCGTCGATCACCACGTCGCCGGGGCGCGGCCGATAGTCCGCCAGCGGCTGGCCTGGGATCGGACAGAGATTGAAGGCAAGGCGCGCGTCTGCCGGCAGTCTGTCGGGGTCGCCGAGCACGTGCACCACCACGTCCGCGCCGGCCTGACGCAGCGCCCGCGCAGCCACATAACCATCGCCGCCATTGTTGCCGGGCCCACACAGCACGGCAAAACGCAGCGCTGACGCATAGGCCTTCAACGCGGCCGCAGCCACCGCCTGCCCTGCGCGCTCCATCAGGCCGAAGGAGGAAAGGCCGGATGCCGCCGCTGCCGCATCGACGCGCGCCATTTCACCCGGTGTCAGAAGAGCTGTCGCATTTGAAAGCATATGGCCATTGAAACGGACCGGTCTTAAAACGCAAGAGGATAATTTATGGCAATTATGATTATAAAATATGCATTTGACGACAAATTGCGCATTATGTCTTGCCATCAATTTGGTCATGTTATCCCGCCGCACCGTCACGCCCGCGACGCCTCTTGCAACCGGTCGCGGGAAACCCTAGCCTGCCTTCGGGATCACAAAGGCGGAGGAGGCCTTGCCGCAAGTCACGGGATTTTCCGGCAAAGCCCGTCCCTGTTTGGCACGATACCTGCATCATGATGGGCGATCGGGTATGGGCCCGTTCCCAAGGGAGAAGCGGAGAGACATTTTCTCATGAAAAAGATCGAAGCGATCATCAAGCCTTTCAAACTCGACGAAGTTAAGGAAGCGCTTCAAGAGGTCGGACTGCAGGGGATCACGGTAACGGAGGCCAAGGGTTTCGGCCGCCAGAAGGGGCATACGGAGTTGTATCGCGGCGCCGAATACGTCGTTGATTTTCTGCCGAAAGTGAAGGTCGAGGTCGTGCTGGCCGACGAGAACGTCGATGCCGTCATCGATGCCATCCGCAACGCCGCCCAGACTGGACGCATCGGCGACGGCAAGATATTCGTATCCAACGTCGAGGAAGTTGTGCGTATCCGCACCGGCGAAACCGGCGTCGACGCAATCTAGACAAATCCGGCTGCAAAGAACCGGGTATCGGCATCACCTCATAATATCCAAGGGAGACACCATGACGACCGCAAGCGACATCATGAAACAAATCAAGGAGAACGACGTCAAGTTCGTCGATCTGCGCTTTACCGATCCGAAGGGCAAGCTGCAGCACGTGACGATGGACGTTTCGGCGGTCGACGAGGACATGTTCGCCGATGGCGTCATGTTCGACGGCTCCTCCATTGCTGGCTGGAAGGCCATCAACGAGTCCGACATGGTGCTGATGCCGGACCCGGCCACCGTGCACATGGACCCCTTCTTCGCGCAGTCGACCATGGTCGTCATCTGCGACATTCTCGATCCGGTCTCCGGCGAAGCCTATAACCGCGATCCGCGCGGTACCGCCAAGAAGGCCGAAGCCTATCTGAAGGCGTCGGGCATCGGCGACACCGTCTTCGTCGGCCCGGAACCGGAATTCTTCGTCTTCGACGACGTCAAGTACAAGGCCGATCCGTACAATACCGGCTTCAAGCTCGATTCCTCCGAACTGCCGTCGAACGACGACACCGATTACGAGACGGGCAATCTCGGCCACCGTCCGCGCGTCAAGGGCGGCTATTTCCCGGTTCCGCCGGTCGACAGCCTGCAGGACATGCGCTCGGAAATGCTCACGGTTCTCGCCGAAATGGGCGTGGTCGTCGAAAAGCACCACCACGAAGTCGCCTCCGCCCAGCACGAGCTTGGCGTGAAGTTCGACACGCTTGTGCGCAATGCCGACAAGATGCAGATCTACAAGTATGTCGTGCACCAGGTTGCCAATGCCTATGGCAAGACGGCCACCTTCATGCCGAAGCCGATCTTCGGCGATAACGGTTCGGGCATGCACGTGCACCAGTCGATCTGGAAGGACGGCAAGCCGACCTTCGCCGGCGACGAATATGCGGGCCTGTCGGAAAGCTGCCTCTACTATATCGGCGGCATCATCAAGCATGCGAAGGCCATCAACGCCTTCACCAACCCCACGACCAACTCCTACAAGCGTCTGGTTCCGGGTTATGAAGCACCGGTTCTGCTTGCCTATTCGGCGCGCAACCGTTCGGCCTCCTGCCGCATTCCGTTCGGCTCCGGCCCGAAGGCCAAGCGCGTCGAAGTGCGCTTCCCCGATCCGGCCCAGAATCCCTATCTCGGCTTTGCCGCCATGCTGATGGCCGGCCTCGACGGCATCAAGAACAAGATCCATCCGGGCAAGGCCATGGACAAGGATCTCTACGATCTGCCGCCGAAGGAACTGAAGAAGATCCCGACCGTCTGCGGCAGTCTGCGCGAAGCCCTCGACAGCCTCGACAAGGATCGCAAGTTCCTGACTGCCGGCGGCGTCTTCGATGACGACCAGATCGATGCCTATATCGAACTCAAGATGCAGGAAGTCATGCGTTTCGAAATGACCCCGCATCCGGTCGAATTCGACATGTACTATTCGGCCTGATCGGCCGCAGCGGTCGCCTCGGCGACTTTCGGATCCCGAACCGGCAGGCACGCCTGCCGGTTTTTCTTTGGGCCGGCCTCAGGGAAGGACGGTTGCCTGAACACCAGACCGGAGACCCTTGCCATGACGGATGCCGCAGGCCGGCCAAGCGCCATCGACTGGGTTCTCCTGCTGTCCGCGCCCGTTTTCTTCTCCTCCAACCTGATCTTCGGGCGCGGCATCACCGGAGAAATCGGCCCCTTCATCACGGCCTTCATCCGCTGGATGGGCGCGACGCTGCTGATCCTGCCCTTCGTCATCGCAGACTGGCGCGGGCTCTTGGCCTTCGTGCGCCACCACACGCTGCTCTGGCTGACGCTTGGCATTCTCGGCATGGGCATCTGCGGCGGCTTCGTCTACTGGGCACTGACGCTGACCACGGCTTCCAATGCGACGCTGATCTATACGACCTCGTCCCTGTTCATCATCCTCTTCCAGTGGCTGTTCCAGGGGCGCCGGCTGGTGCTGCGGGAGGTTGCCGGCATGATCATCGCCTTTTGCGGCGTTGCCACCATCGTGCTGAAGGGCGATGTCGCAGCACTCATGCATCTCACCTTCAACATCGGCGATCTCGGCATCCTGCTGGCCGCCATCGCCTTTGCTGCCTATTCCATGCTGTTGCGGCGGCCGGCCATTCGCGGCATTGCGCCGTTCTCCCTGTTTGCCCTTCTGGCAGCTGCCGGTGCCGTGGTGCTGTTTCCGCCGGCGGCGATCGAGGTGCTTGCCGGCGCCCCCTTGCCCCATACCGGTGGTGCATGGGTCAAGCTTTCAGGCATCATCCTGTTCGCTTCGGTTGCCGCTTTCTATTCCTTCCAGCATTCGGTCATGGTGTTCGGCGCGGCGCGGGCCGGTGTTACCCTTTACCTCATGCCGCCGGTCTCGATCGTCATGGCCGTGCTGTTCCTTGGCGAGCGCTTCGAAGCCTATCATGCGCTTGGCATTCTGCTGGTCACCGGCGGAGTTGTGCTGGCGACGGCACAACCTCGCCAAGTTGCTGAAGCCAAAGCATGATTTCGCTTGTGGCTGGACTTGCCCTCTTGATGTCAGTTTTGTGAATTCCCACATGGACTGCGAAAGGAAGTTCGCGCCATGAAACAACGAAACGCAAAATTCACGATCGGCGAAGTCGTTCGCCACAGGGTTTTCCCGTTCCGAGGGGTTGTGTTCGATGTGGATCCCGAATTCGCCAACACCGAGGAGTGGTGGAATTCCATTCCGCCGGAGATCCGCCCGCACAAGGATCAACCCTTTTACCACCTGCTGGCGGAAAACGAAGAGACCGCCTATGTCGCCTATGTCTCCGAGCAGAATCTCGTGCATGACGACAGCAACGAGCCGCTGAAGAACCCGCAGATCGCGCAGATCTTCGAGCAGGCGCCAACCGGCCAGTTGAAGCCGAAGGCAATCATGGCCCATTGACGCCCGGATATGGGCCGGTCACTCGACAGGCCATAAAAAAACGACGCTGCAGGCTGCAGCGTCGTTCATCGTCTCTTCCAGTGTCTGGATCTGTCCCAAGGACGGATCAGTTGCCGGTCTTGGCAGCGTTCTGTGCGTCTTCCAGCTTCTTGCGGGCCTCTTCAGCCTTCTTCTGCATGCTTTCCTGCAGGCTGCGCTGGCTTTCGGCGAGCTGCGACTGCGAGATCGGCGCACCATCGAAAGCGCTGCTGAAGCCGTTCAGCGGAACCTTGATCGGGTTCGGGGCGCGGCGGAAGTTCACCGAGGTGAAGACCACTTCATTGCCCTTCTTCAGGCTTGCGATCATCGGGTCTGTCAGCGGAATTTCGGCCGTGCAGCGATCCGGAATGCACAGCACGTAATCGATCTTCTGGCCCTTGCCGCCATCGATCTGCATCATCACGCCCGGCTGGATGAGACGAGCAGACGGAACGGAGACCTGCAGGATCTTGCGGTTGACCTTGCCTTCGACCGTAATCAGGCCAACGGCCGTGATCAGCTGGCCGTTCTGCGAGAGAATCACGTTCTGCACGGCGCAGACGTCGCTGTCGTCCTGCTTGTCGCAGGTCTTGAACCATCCGAGCGGCGGACCACCGGCCGGTGCAGCAGTCTGGGCCAGGGCAGCGACAGGCGCAGCGCCGATGGAAAGTGCGAGGGCAGACATTGCTGTCCGCAGAACCTTGTTTGCCTTGAGCATCATACCGAGATCCGTCTCCTGAAAGCGGTTTTGCGGCGCAGCGGCAAGCCGCGCCATGCCGGGGTCGTGGATCACCACCTGTCGTTCAAATGAGGCAATTGAATGACCCGCCCGTCCGGCCAAACCTGTTACATTGCAGTGGCCGCGATATCCAGTCCTAGTTTTCGTTTCCGGTGTCAAAGACACGTTTCGCGGCGCGAAAATTTCGCCGATGTTGGTCTTGAAGATGCGATCGGTTACCGTGCGGCGAATCAAGAAATGCAGTGGAGACAGGACCATGCGCCGTCTGATGACCCTTTCCCTCGCCCTGTTTTGTCTTGCCGGCCAGGCCTTTGCCGAACCGGTCCACGGCATTGCCATGCATGGAACGCCGGCGCTCCCCGCCGGCTACACGCATTTTCCTTATGTGAACCCCGATGTGAAGAAGGGCGGCAAGGTGGCTTACGGCGTCGTCGGCACTTTCGACAGCCTCAACCCCTTCAATCTCAAGAGCATTCGCACCACCGCACGCGGCATATGGGACAATATCTTCGGTAACCTGCTCTACGAATCACTGATGGTGCGCTCGGCCGACGAGCCCTTCACGCTCTATGGCCTTCTCGCCGAAAGCGTCGAGTGGGACGAGAACCGCAGCTATATCCAGTTCAACCTCAACCCGAAGGCTAGGTGGTCGGACGGACAGCCGGTGACGCCAGACGACGTGATCTTCTCCTTCGAGGTGTTGCGCGACAAGGGCCGCACGCCCTTCAGCAACCGCCTGAAGCCGGTCGACAGGATGGAGAAGGTCGGCGAGCATGGCGTACGCTTCACCTTCAACGACAAGGCGGACCGCGAGTTCCCGCTGATTCTCGCCTTCGCGACCCCGATCCTGCCCAGGCATGCCATTGATCCTGCCACGTTCGACCAGTCGACGCTGCAGGTGCCGATCGGCTCCGGCCCCTATCGCATCAAGTCGGTCTCTCCGGGCCAGAAGATCGTCTACGAGCGCAATCCGGATTACTGGGGCAAGGACCTGCCCTCCAAGATCGGCTTCGACAATTACGACGAGATTTCGGTCGAGTATTTCCTGCAGGAAAGCTCGCTGTTCGAAGCCTTCAAGAAGGGCGCGATCGATGTCTATCTCGAGGGCAATCCGACCCACTGGGCGCGCGCCTATGACTTCCCCGCCGTCACCAATGGCGAGGTCGTGAAGGATACGTTCCGGCCCGAACTGCCGACCGGTATGCTGGGCTTCGTCTTCAACCTGCGCCGGCCACTCTTCCAGAATGACAAGGTGCGCGAGGCGCTTTCGCTTGCCTTCGATTTCGAATGGGCGAACCGCAACCTGTTCGACGGCGCCTACAGCCGCACCCAGAGCTACTGGCAGAATTCCGGGCTTTCGTCTCTCGGCCATCCCGCTGACGAGAAGGAACGCGCCCTGCTGGGTGCCGCCGCCGCGCGCATGTCGCCGGACCTTCTATCCGGCAAGCCGACGCTGCTTGCCACCGATGGCTCCGGCAGCGATCGCAAGGTGCTGCGCCAGGTGGTCGATCTCCTGAAGGCTGGCGGCTACACGATCCGCGGCGGCAGAATGGTCGATGCGGCGGGCGTGCCGCTGGCTTTCGAGATCATGACGCAGAACCAGGATCAGGAGAAGGTGGCGATCGCATACCAGCGTACGCTGAAGATGATCGGTGTCGAGATCTCGATTCGCACGGTGGATGACGCGCAGTACCAGAGCCGCTCCGGCACCTTCGATTACGACGTGATCATGAAGTCCTATCCCTCCTCGCTGTCCCCCGGCATCGAGCAGATCGGACGCTGGGGCTCGGATTCGAAGGATCGCCCGGGCAGCTTCAACTTTGCCGGTCTTGCCGATCCCGATGTCGATCGGGTGATTTCCGCGATGCTGAACGCCCGCAGCAGCGACGACTTTACCACTGCCGTTCGCGCCTATGACCGGCTGCTGCTCTCCGGTCACTATCTCGTGCCTCTTTATCATATCGGCGATCAATGGGTTGCGCGCTGGAAGCAGATCGCGCATCCACAGGCCGTGCCGCTTTACGGCTATCAATTGCCAACCTGGTGGGATCAGCGCGCGCAGTGACTTGCGCCGAAGTCCGCCCCAGCCAAAGGATCGCTTGCCATGGAAAGACTGACCATCGACCTCGTTTCCGACGTTGTCTGCCCGTGGTGCTATCTCGGAAAGGCGCGGCTGGAACTGGCGATTGCCGAGGTGCAGGACGAGGTGGGCATCGACGTCAACTGGCGCCCCTACCGTCTGAACCCGGACTATCCGCCGGAAGGCGTCGACCAGAAGGCCGCACTCGCCGCCAAGCTCGGCGGCGCAGATGCCGTGGCACGCGCCCATGCCATGCTGACCGATCTCGGCCGCGAGGTGGGCATCGCCTATGATTTCGATGCGATCCTGATCGGCCCCAATACGCTCGACGCCCATCGCCTGATTCACTGGGCGATGACCGAAAGCCGCGAGCACCAGGACCGGGTCGTGACCGCCCTGTTCAAGGCGAATTTCGAACAGGGCCGCAATGTCGGCGACCATGCCGTTCTGCTCGACATCGCCGAGGCGGCGGGGCTTGAGCGCGCGGTGATCGCCACCCTTCTCGCCTCCGATGCGGACAGGGATCTGGTGGTCGGCGAAATCGAGGCGGCCCAGAAAATGGGCGTCAACGGCGTACCCTTCTTCATCATCGACCAGCAATATGCCGTCAGCGGTGCCCAGACGCCGGACGTGCTGGCAAACGCCTTCCGCCAGATCGCCGCCGCCAAGGCCGAGGCGCGTGCAAATCTGAATTGACGCACGCGGGATGCGGCCCTAATTCGGCAGGATCATCCCTCCTGCCGGAACGCCGCGCTTGTCCTCCTCCGATTCGACCCTGAAGGGCGTGCTGATCGCCTTTCTCTGCTTTGCCGCCTATTCCTTCAGCGATGCCGCCGTGAAGCTGGTGGAAGGCCGCGTGCCGCCCTTCGAGGCCGGCTTCATCGGCACGCTGGCCGGCATTCTCGCCGTGCCCTTCCTCCTGAAGCGCGGCGACAGCTGGCGCGACATGGTGCGCACTACCAACCGTCCGCTCTGGCTGCTCCGCTTTCTCTGCTCCTCGATCGGCACCGTCGGCAGCATCATCGCCTTTACCGAACTGTCGATGGCGGAGGCCTTCTGCCTCATCTTCCTGCTGCCGTCGTTTGCCACCATCATGTCGGTGATCTTCCTCAAGGAGAAGGTCGGGGCAAAGCGCTGGGCGGCGGTCATTGTCGGCTTCATCGGCGTGCTGATCGTTCTTCGGCCCGGTTTCCGCGAACTGTCCTTCGGCCATGTGACCGCGCTCGCCTCCGGCTTAACCGGCGCCGTTTCCGTCATCATCTACCGCTATCTGGGGCCGAGCGAGAAGAACATCTCGATGTATGGCGCGGGCCTGATGGGCGCCCTCGTCGTCTGCGGCCTCGCCATGCTGCCGCATCTGATGGTGCCGACCCCCAAAGACCTGTTGCTGCTGATCGTTTTCGGCGTGCTCGCCGCCGTCGGCACCGTGCTGCTGATGGTCGCTTCCTTCTACGCGCCGGCAGCCATCGTCACGCCGATCCAGTACAGCCAGATGCTCTGGGCGATCCTGCTGGGCTATCTCATTTTCGGCGACAGCGTCGATCTGTGGATGGGCCTCGGCATCGCCCTCATCGTCGGCTCCGGCCTGCTGACGCTGGTGCGCGAACGCAAGCGCGGCACCGCTCTCCCGCCGCCGGTTGCCGGGAAGACCGAGGCAGCGCTTGCCGTAAAGCCGGAAGAGGAGGGCTGAGCGCCCTCCCCGCCTGTCACCCTTCCTTCGCCAGTCCCGACAGCTGCGCCATGATCTGCGCGGCCGACGACAGACGCTTTTCCGGCGTCGGCAGGTCGCGGGTCAAGAACACGCTGTGGTCGGGGCGGATCTTTGCCATCGTACCCTGCTTGGCGATGTAACCGACCAGGCCCGCCGGGTTGGGGAACTGCTTGTCGCGGAACTGCAGCACGATGCCCTTCGGCCCTGCCTCCAGCTTCTCGACATTGGCGATACGGCAGAGCGACTTGATGTAGACGACCTTCAGAAGATTCTGCACCTCGACCGGCATCGGGCCGAAGCGGTCGACCATTTCCGCGCCGAAGCCGTCGATCTCGGAAAGTTCGGTCAGTTCGCCGAGGCGACGATAAAGCCCCATGCGCAGATGCAGGTCCGGCACGTAATTGTCCGGGATCATCACGGTGATACCGACCGAGATCTGCGGCGACCAGCCGGTGTCGAGCACCTCGTCCTCGCCCTTCACCTCGGCCACGGCCTCTTCCAGCATCTGCTGGTAGAGTTCGAAACCGACCTCCTTGATATGGCCGGACTGTTCCTCGCCCAGAAGATTGCCGGCGCCGCGGATATCGAGGTCGTGGCTCGCCAGCTGGAAGCCGGCGCCCAGCGTATCGAGTGATTGCAGCACTTTCAGGCGGCGTTCGGCGGTCTGGGTCAGCTGCTTGTTGACCGGCAGGGTGAACAGCGCAAAGGCGCGCACCTTCGAGCGCCCGACGCGGCCGCGCAGCTGGTAGAGCTGGGCAAGACCGAACATGTCGGCGCGGTGGACGATCAGCGTGTTGGCGGTCGGCACGTCGAGGCCGGATTCGACGATGGTGGTGGAGAGAAGCACGTCATATTTGCCGTCGTAGAAGGCATTCATGATGTCTTCCAGCTCACCCGCCGGCATCTGGCCGTGGGCCACCGCCACCTTCAGCTCCGGCACGTCGGATTGCAGATAGGCCTGGATATCCGGCAGGTCCGCCAGCCGCGGGCAGACGTAAAAACTCTGGCCGCCGCGATAATGCTCGCGCATCAGCGTTTCGCGGATGACCAGCGGATCGAACGGCGAGATGAAGGTCCTGACCGCCATGCGGTCGACCGGCGGCGTGGTGATCAGCGAAAGCTCACGCACCCCGGTCATGGCAAGCTGCAGCGTGCGCGGGATCGGCGTTGCCGACAGCGTCAGCACATGCACGTCGCTCTTCAGCTCCTTCAGCTTCTCCTTGTGCTTCACGCCGAAATGCTGCTCCTCGTCGATGATGAGGAGGCCGAGATTGGCAAACTTGATGCCGGTGCCGAGCAGCGCATGGGTGCCGACGACGATATCGACCTTGCCCTCGGCGAGATCCTTCTTCGTCTGGTTCAGTTCCTTGGCCGTCACCAGACGCGAGGCCTGTTCCACCCGGATCGGCAGACCGCGAAAGCGTTCGCGAAACGTCTTGAAGTGCTGGCGGGCGAGAAGCGTCGTCGGCACGACGACGGCCACCTGCGCGCCGTTCATGGCGGCGAAGAAGGCGGCGCGCAGCGCCACCTCCGTCTTGCCGAAGCCGACATCGCCGCAGACGAGGCGATCCATCGGCCGACCGGCGGCAAGGTCCTCGCGCACCGAATCGATGGCATTCGCCTGATCTTCCGTTTCGTCATAGGGGAAACGGGCGGCGAACTCGTCATAGAGCCCTTCGGGCGTCGCGAGAACCGGCGCGCGGCGGGTGATGCGGGTGGCGGCAAGCTTGATCAGCGCATCCGCCATGTCGAGCAGGCGCTTCTTGAGCTTGGCCTTGCGCGCCTGCCAGGCGCCGCCACCGAGCTTGTCCAGCTGGGCTTCGGCGGCATCCGAGCCGTAGCGCGACAGGAGATCGATGTTTTCGACCGGCAGGAACAGCTTTGCCTGATCCGCATAATGCAGCTCCAGGCAGGCGCGCGGTGCGCCGGCCGCCTCGATCGTCACCAGACCGACGAAGCGGCCGATGCCATGTTCGGCATGCACGACGAGCGAACCTTCGTCGAGGCCGGCCACTTCCGAGATGAAATCGGCGCCGCGCTTGCGGCGTTTGGAGCGGCGCACCATGCGGTCGCCGAGAATGTCCTGTTCGCCGATGACGACGAGGTCGCCGGTCTCGAAGCCGCCTTCGAGGCTCAGCACGGCGGATGCCGCCTCGCCCTTGGCGAGGTTGCGGATATCAGACAGCTTTTCGATGGGCTTGATGCGCTTCAAGCCGTGCTCGTCCAGCACCTGCAGCAGGCGGTCGAGCGAGCCCGCCGACCAGCCGGTGACAAGAACCTTGGCGCCGCCGGCCCGCTTGTCGGCAATGTGCTTGACGACCAGATCGAAGACGTTGACCCGCTCGTCACGGTTCTGCTGTTCGGCCTCGGCCTGCGCCTTGGCCCAGCGCGGACCGGCATGCGCCTCCAGCGTCACCACGCGCTTGGCCTGCGCATCGATTTCGGCAAAGGGGGTCAGGCGAATGGCGCTGGCGGCATCCAGTTCCCGAACGAAGGCGGAGCCATCCAGATAGAGCTGGCCGGGCGAGACGGGCTTGTAGGGTGTCGACTGCGCCATGCCGGCCTTGCCGGTCTGGCCAGCTGTATGACGCGCCTCGAAATAGTCGTGGATCAGCTTGGAGCGTTCCTGCGCCGCCTCGCGCGCCGTATGGTCGGTGACGATCCGAAAGCCCTTCAGATACTCGAAGGCGGTATCGAGCTTTTCGTAGAACAGCGGCAGCCAGTGTTCCATGCCGGCATAGCGGCGACCTTCGGACACGGCCTGATAGAGCGCGTCGTCGCGGGTCGCGGCCCCGAAGGTGGAGAGATAGGACTTGCGGAACCGGCTGATCGTATCCGGCGTCAGCGTCACTTCGCTCATCGGGTTGAGGTCGAGCGACCGCGCCTGCCCCGTCGTGCGCTGGCTGGCCGGATCGAAGGTGCGGATCGATTCCAGCGTGTCGCCGAAGAAATCGAGGCGCACCGGCTCTTCGGTGCCCGGCACGAAGACATCGAGAATGCCGCCGCGCACGGCAAATTCGCCGACTTCACGCACGGTCGACACCCGGTCGAAGCCGTTGCGCTCCAGCCTTGCGGCAATGTCGTCCATGCGGATCGTGTTGCCGGGCCGGGCGGAAAAGGCGAGGCTTTCGATCACACCGGCCGGCGCAATCTTCTGCATCATCGCATTGACGGTGACGAGCACGATGGCCGGATGCGGCTTCTTCGCATGCGCGATCAGGCCGGAGAGTGCGGCAAGCCTGCGGGCCGACACATCGGCGCTCGGCGAGACGCGGTCATAGGGAAGGCAGTCCCAGGCCGGCAGCGTCATCACCGGAATGTCGGGCGCAACGAAAGACAGCATCTGTTCGATGTCGGCCATGCGCTGGCCGTCGGACATCACATAGGCGACCGGCTGGCCGGTGCGGGCGATCTCGGCCAGCAGCAGCGGCTCCATGCCGGCCTGCACATTGGCAATGGTGAGGCCCGCCGGCGAGGCGATGACGGCCTTTGCGCTGAAACCGGCAATCATTCGCTGCGCCCAAACTTCTCGTCGAGGCTTTCCTTCGTCACGAGGTCGAAATCCGGCCGATAAGCGGCAATACGCTGAAACATTTGCGTCTGCAGGTGTTGCGGCACCGGATCGGCCCCGGTGATCCAGCGGTTCAGGTCCTGGTCTTCCTCGGCCATGACAGCTTCGAGTTCGTCGAGATCGGCATCGGAAAGCGTGGCGATCTGCTCCTCGGCGAACTGGCCGAAGACGAGATCCATCTCGCGGATGCCGCGATGCCAACAGCGATAAAGAATTCTGCGGCGCCGGGGATCGAGATCGGCGCTTGAACGCGACAGTCCTGTCATGAGCGTAAAACCTTGTTGCGCGGCTGATATAGGATGAAAACTTGCGAATGTCAGCCTTGCCAAGCAGGCAAATTCCGACGCATTTTGCGCCCCATGCGTCCCGCCCTTCTCGATCCCCTGTTCGCCTCGGTCTCCAGCCTGCCCGGCATCGGCCCGAAGCTCGCCGACCTCATCGCCCGCGTCACGAACCGGCAGGATGCCGAGGATTGCCGGGTGGTGGACGTTCTGTTCCACGCGCCGGCCTCGCTGATCGACCGGCGCAACCGGCCGGGTATCGCGCTTGCTCCGCAAGGTGCGATCGTCACGCTGGAAGGCCGTGTCGACCGCCATCAGCCGCCACCGGCTCACACGAACCAGCCCTACCGCGTCTTCCTGCGGGACGAGACCGGCGAACTGGCGCTGACCTTCTTCCGGGTGAAGGGCAACTGGCTGGACAAGGCGCTGCCGGTCGATGAGCAGGTGATGGTCAGCGGCAAGGTGGACTGGTTCAACGGCCGCGCCTCCATGGTGCATCCCGACCTGATGGTGAAGGTTTCGGAAGCCGGCGAGATGCCGCTGGTGGAGCCGGTCTATCCGCTGACGGCGGGCCTGATGCCGAAGGTGATCCGCCGCGCCGTGGAGGGCGCGCTTGCCCGCCTGCCGCGCTTTCCCGAATGGATGGATGCGGCGCTCCAGCAGAAACAGGGCCTGCCGGATGTCGCGGATGCCTTTCGCCAGTTGCACGATCCGCGCGATGCACAGGATCTCGATCCCCGCGCGCCGGCCCGCCGCCGGCTGGCCTATGACGAGTTTCTTGCCGGCCAGGTGTCGCTGGCGCTGGTGCGCCAGCGCATGCGCAAGGCCTCCGGAAGGCCGGTTGCGGTGCCGGGCCGGTTGGGCGCCACCATCCTCGCCGCCCTGCCCTTTTTCCTGACAGGCAGCCAGCAGACGGCGATTGCCGAGATCCGCGCCGATATGGCCAAAAGCGAGCGCATGCTGCGCCTCGTGCAGGGCGATGTCGGCGCCGGCAAGACGCTGGTGGCCCTGATGGCGATGGCCGATGTCGTGGAAGCCGGCGGCCAGGCGGTGCTGATGGCGCCGACCGAAATTCTCGCCCGCCAGCATTTTGCGACGATCCAGCGGTTCGGCGCCGCCGCCGGGCTGAAGGTGGAGGTGCTGACCGGCCGGGTAAAGGGCAAGGAGCGCGAGGAGGTTCTGGCGCGCATCGCATCGGGCGAAGCCCAGATCGTCATCGGCACGCATGCGCTGTTCCAGGACGCCATCATCTATCACGATCTGATGCTGGCGGTGGTGGACGAGCAGCACCGGTTCGGCGTGCATCAGCGCCTGAAGCTGACGGCCAAGGGCGATGCGCCGCATCTGCTGGTCATGACCGCGACCCCCATTCCGCGTACCCTGGTGCTGGCCGCCTTCGGCGACATGGATGTCTCCAAGCTCACGGAAAAGCCGGCGGGCCGCAAGCCGATCCAGACCGTGACCGTGCCGACCGAACGCACCGACGAGATCATCGCCCGCCTACGTGCAGCACTCGCGGAAGGCAAGAAGGCCTACTGGATCTGCCCGCTGGTGGAGGAGTCGGAAGAATCCGAGCTGATGTCGGCGGAGGAACGGCATGCGGTTCTCACAAAGGCGCTGGGCCCGCAGTTCGGCACAAAGGTCGGGCTGGTGCACGGCCGCATGAACGGTGCCGACAAGGATGCGGTGATGGCCGCCTTCAAGGCCGGCGATCTGCGCCTGCTGGTGGCGACCACCGTGGTCGAAGTCGGCGTTGACGTTCCCGATGCAACGATCATGGTCATCGAGCATGCGGAACGCTTCGGCCTTGCCCAGCTGCACCAGCTGCGCGGTCGCGTCGGGCGCGGCGACGAGGCCTCCACCTGCATCCTGCTCTACAAAGGCCCCCTGGGGGAAACAGGCCGGGCGCGGCTCTCCATCCTGCGTGACAGCGAGGACGGGTTTCTGATTGCCGAGGAAGACCTGAAGCTGCGCGGCGAAGGCGAACTGCTCGGCACCCGCCAGTCCGGCACGCCCGGCTTTCGCATCGCAAGCCTTGAAGCTCATGCGGACCTGCTGGAGATCGCGCGCAAGGATGCGGCCTATCTCATCGAAAAGGACCCGGAGCTGGTCAGCGAGCGCGGACAGGCGCTGCGCGTGCTTCTCTATCTGCACCGCCGCGACGAGGCGATCCGGTATCTCCGCGCGGGATGACGGGCGCCACGGTCGCGGCGCCCGTCACGGTCGATCTTACTTGGCCATGCCCGGCAGGGTGACGCGGAACACCTGGAACATGGTATCGACGTCCGCGCCGCCATCGGCCTTGTAGGCCGCGCCCACCTGGAAGCCGTCCTGCGTCAGGAAGTCGTTGTCGTTGGCGACGAACAGGAAGTAGTCGTCCGG
Source organism: Rhizobium sp. RU35A (assembly GCF_900156005.1). NCBI lineage: Bacteria > Pseudomonadati > Pseudomonadota > Alphaproteobacteria > Hyphomicrobiales > Rhizobiaceae > Rhizobium > Rhizobium sp. RU35A. Next base: position 51,284 of record NZ_FTMR01000010.1, read on the forward strand.
CGCGGAGGCATCGAGCACCGGGGCGATCGACATGGCTTCCCACTTTTCCGACAGGTTGTTCCTGTCGTTCGGCGCACCATTGTGCAGGCCGAATCGGCCAAGCTCGGCATTGTCGTTGAGGTCGATGAATGGCGTGACCGCCGCGACCTTCACGGCACTGTCCACCACACCCTTCGGCGCCACCGGCTTCATGCCGTCGAATTCGCTGTTGGCGATGTCGGTGGCGGCCGAGAGATCGACGAGGTCGATCTTGCGATAGACGGAGGTGTCGCCCTTGAGACCCTGGCCGTTGTTGCTGTCGCGCGCCAGCATCAGGAAGGCCTTGTCGGACAATGCGAGGATTTCGCTCTGCGCGGCAACGGCGACCTTGCCCTTGTTGTCGAAGGTCGGCAGCGGCATGACATATTCGTGCACCAGCTTCAGGTTGTCGAGGTCGGTGGCATCATAGACCAGCGCGCGGGTGTTCATGCGGGTCGCGCTCGAATCACCACCATCCTGGCGGGTGGCGGACTGCAACAGCGCGACGACGAACTTGCCGTCCGGCGTGATCGACATGCCTTCGAGGCCCTGGTTGTTCTGGCGGCCGGTATCGGGATCCTTCGGGTCCGGCTTCTTGCCGCCGGCATCCACGTTGTTGGAGGAGAAGTTGAGTTCGCCCTTGCGCATCGGCAGCAGCGCCTTCGGCGGCTGCGTGGCGGAGATCATCTTTCCGTCGGCGCCGAAGTGATAGATGTAGGGGCCGTATTCGTCGCTGATCAGGAACGAGCCGTCCTTCAGGCGGACGACGGCTTCGGGATCGAGCGACACCTTGCCGGTGCGGGCTTCCGGCAGCGGCGGCAGCTTGCCGGCAGCGGCGCGCACGCCCGATTCCGGATCGAGGCCGGTCATGCTCTTGCCCTTGTCGTCCAGGAGCAGGATCGTGTCGGCGAGCTTTGCTTCCATGCCCTTCTGCTGGTCGGCGGCGGCCGGCGTGCCGGTGGCCGGCGTCAGGCGAAATTCGATGCGGTTCAGGCGGTCGTTATAGTCCGTGGTGCCTTCCACATTGTAACCGCGGTCCGGCAGCAACCACAGGGCGCCGGTATAGCCTGCGCCGTCCTTTTTCCAGGCGGTCGGATCGATCGCCATGCCGGAGCCGGAGCCGAAGGTCTCGCCGAACTTGTCGCGCTGGCTGGCCGGGATGCGACCGATGGCCACCAGCCCCTTGTTGGTCACCGTCACGCCGGCGCCGGAAACCGACGTCTCGGCAAAGGCCATGACCGGAATAAGGACGACGGATGCTGCCAGAGCGGCTTTCAAGCGGTGGCCGAACGTCACGCAATCGAATTTCATCTTGCTGATCCTGTGAGCGAAAGGAAAGAAGTCTGGATGATCGAGATGGCTGCCAGGCGGCGCGCCGACGATACTTCACGCGGGATCACTCCCCCACCCTGTGGTCTAGGAGTCTATTGTGACCGCCAGATGAAATGTGCCGTCAAGGCACGGCGGAATCTTACTCGGATATGGTTTTCGGCGTCCAGGCGGGCGCAATCAGGCCACCGGAAATCAGAAGCTTTGCCGCGTCTTCCGGTGTCATGTCCAGCATCACCACCTTGCTCTTTGGCACGAAGAGCAGGAAGCCGGCCGTCGGCACCGGCGTCGGCGGCAGGAACACGGCCAGCATTTCCTCGCCGTCCTCGTTCAGGCGGGCGGCAATCTCGCCCTGCGCCTCGGTGGAGATGAACACCATGGCCCAGCTGCCCGGCCCCGGAAACTCGATCATCCCGACCTTCTTGAAGGAGGTCGACTGATCCTTCAGCACCGTTTCAAAGATCTGCTTGAGGCTCTTGTACAGCGTGCGCACCAGCGGCGTGCGGTGCAGGATCGATTCGCCGAAATTCACCACCGACCGGCCGATCAGGTTCTTGCCGAGAAAGCCGATCACGGTGATGAACACTACGGCAATCAGCAGGCCGAGGCCCGGAATGGTGATGTCGAAATAATATTGCGGATTGTAGCGCTGCGGAATGTAGGGCGTCACCCAGCTGTCCGCCCAGTCGATGAAGGCGAAGGTGAGCCAGATGGTGATCGCCAGCGGCGCGCAGATAATCAGGCCGGTAAGGAAGTTATTCCTCAGGCGGCCGAAAAACGTGATGCGTTCCGGTGTATCCGTCATTCTCGTCGCCGCTCATGCTGCACCGCCGCACGGACGGGTTACCCGGACAATGCCCAAGGCCTTCACACTTCGCAAGGGCGAAAGGATGAAATAACGGCAAGGCGGGCGCTGCAACTTCCGCGTTTTCCGATCACTCCACCGTGACCGATTTGGCGAGATTGCGCGGCTGGTCCACGTCGGTGCCCATGAAGACGGCCGTGTGATAGGCGAGCAACTGGATCGGCAGGGCATAGATCATGGGCGCGATCACCTCATCCACCGTCGGCAGCACGATGGTCGCCATCGTGGCAAGCTTCGAGGCCGCAGCCCCCTTTTCATCCGTGATGAAGATGATCCGGCCGCCGCGCGCCGCCACTTCCTGCATGTTCGAGACGGTCTTCTCGAAGAAGCGGTCATGCGGGGCAATGACGATGACCGGCATATTCTCGTCGATGAGCGCGATCGGACCGTGCTTCAGCTCGCCCGCCGCATAACCTTCGGCATGGATATAGGAGATTTCCTTGAGCTTCAGCGCCCCTTCGAGCGCTAGCGGAAAACTCGTGCCGCGCCCGAGATAGAGCACATCCTTGAAGCGCGAAAGCTCGCGCGACAGCCCTTCCACCTGCGGTTCCACCAGGTTCAGAACCCGGCTCATGATGCGCGGCATCTCGATCAGATGCCTGACCATGGCCTTCTCGTCTTCGGCGGTCAGCGTGCCGCGGGCGCGGCCGGCCTGGATCGCCAGCGCCGCCAGCACGGCCAGCTGACAGGTGAAGGCTTTCGTCGAGGCAACCCCGATTTCCGGACCGGCGAGAATGGGGAAGACGGCATCGGCCTCGCGGGCAATCGTCGATTCGCGCACGTTGACCACGGCGCCGATGGTCAGCCCCTCCTGCCGGCAATAGCGCAGCGAGGCCAGCGTATCGGCCGTTTCGCCGGATTGCGAGATGAACAGCGCCGCCTGATCCTTCGACAGCGGGATTTCGCGATAGCGGAATTCGGAGGCGACATCGATTTCGACCGGCAGCCGGGCATAGCGCTCGAACCAGTACTTGCCGATCAGGCCGGAAAGATAGGCCGTGCCGCAGGCGGAAATCGCCAGACTGCGGATGCCTGCAAAATCGACGCCTGACGCGAGCGGCTTCACCGTGCCGGCGGCAAAGTCCACGTAGTGGCTGAGCGCATGCGAGATGATTTCCGGCTGCTCGTAGATTTCCTTTTCCATGAAATGGCGGTGATTGCCCTTGTCCACCATCAGCGCCGCCGCCTGCGAGATTTGCACGGGCCGAATCACCGGCTTTCCGGAGAAATCCATGATCGAGACGCCACTGGCGCTCATCACCGCGCAATCGCCATCCACCAGATAGGTGATGCGGTTGGTGAAGGGAGCAAGGGCGATCGCATCGGAGCCCAAAAACATCTCGCCCTTGCCATGCCCGATGGCCAGCGGCGGGCCGGAGCGGGCAGCAAGGATCGTGCCGGGATCGTCCTTGAACATCACCACCAGCGCATAGGCACCGGCAACACGGTTCAGCATGGAAAGCATCGCCGCCTTGTGGTCGAGGCCTTCACGCGTGAATTTCGCCAGCAGGTGCGCCACCACCTCGGTATCGGTCTGGCTCGAAAAGACGGCACCCTCTAAAAGCAGTTCGTCGCGCAGCTCGGAAAAATTCTCGATGATGCCGTTGTGAACGACCGCGACACCCTCGACGAAATGCGGATGGGCGTTGGTCTCGTTCGGCGCGCCATGCGTCGCCCAGCGGGTATGGGCAATGCCGATCAGGCCCGGCAGCGGCTCGCTCGCCAGCTTCTTTTCCAGGTTGAACAGCTTGCCCTCGGCGCGGCGACGATCCATCACGCCATCATGGATGGTGGCGACACCGGCGGAATCATAGCCGCGATATTCGAGCCGGCGCAGCGCATCGACCAGCCGCTCCGCGACCGGTTTACTGCCGACGATACCAACGATTCCGCACATATGAGCCTCATGTTATCCAAGTTTGCGTGGCGCATGTTTCCTACCGCACCGCACGCAGGACGCAACGGCAGCGGGGGTCAAATTCAATTTCTTACGGTAATCTAGAAAATGTTACCGTTCCGCCTTCTGTGCGGCCTTAAGCGCCAGCGCCAGCGCCCGCGCGCGCACCGCCGTCGCCCTCCCCGGCTTCACCTCCTGGCGGGCTCGGCCGAAGGCGAGCGCTTCGGCCGGCACATCCGCAGTGATCACGCTGCCGGAGGCCACATAGGCGCCGTCGCCGATCGTGACAGGCGCGACGAGGGCGGAATTGGAGCCGATGAAGGCATGCGCACCGATCCGGGTCTCATGCTTGTTCACGCCGTCATAATTGCAGGTGATGGTGCCGGCGCCGATATTGGTGCCGGCGCCGACAAAGGCATCGCCGATGTAGGTCAGGTGATTGACCTTGGCGCCCGCGCCGATCTCGGCCTTCTTTACCTCGCAGAAATTGCCCACCTTGGCGCCTTCACCGAGGTTCGCGCCCGGGCGCAGCCGCGCGAACGGGCCAACGGTTGCGCCTTCCGCCACATGCGCCCCTTCCAGATGCGAGAAGGCGTGAATGACGGCGCCGCTTTCCACCGTGACGCCAGGGCCGAACACGACATTCGGTTCGATCAGCACATCCGGCGAAAGCACGGTGTCATGGGCGAGAAACACGGTTTCGGGCGCGATCATCGAGACGCCCGACAGCATCAGCGCATGGCGGCGGCGCTTTTGCCAGAGGGCTTCCAGCCCGGCGAGTTCCGCGCGGGTGTTGCAGCCGGCGAGTTCCTCCTCCGGCGCATCGATCGCCACCACCCTGCCGCCGTTAGCGCGGGCGATCTCGACGATGTCGGTCAGGTAGTATTCACCCTTCGCATTGCTGTTGCCGATCTTTTCCAGCCATTCCAGCGCCCGGGCGCCGTTGATCACCATCAGGCCGCTGTTGCAGCGGGTGATCCGCCGCTCGGCTTCGGAGGCATCCTTCTCCTCGCGAATCGCCAGCAGTTCGCCATTCTCGACCAGCAGTCGACCATAGCCGAAGGGGTTTGCCGCCTCGAAGCCGATCACCACGATGTCGGCGCCCTCCGCACGCTTGTCCCGCGCGGCGAGGAAGGTTTCCGGCTTCACCAGCGGCACGTCGCCATAGGTTACCAGCACATCGTCGTAGCCCTTTGCGATCGTCTCCCGGGCGGTCAGCACCGCATGACCGGTGCCGCTGCGCTCGGTCTGAAGCACGGAGGACACCTGCAGGCCGGGCAGCGAACCGGCCTGCGTCACCTTCTCTGCATCCCGTCCCACAACCAGCACCGCATCCTGCATGCCTGCCGTCTGCACCGCCGTCATCACATGCGCGATCATCGGCAGGCCTGCAATCGGATGCAGGACCTTCGACATCGAGGACTTCATGCGGGTGCTGTCGCCGGCGGCGAGGATAACGGCAAGGCAGGTGCGGTTCATGGCGCTCTCTCTCAAAATCGGTCGGCGCTTCTTACCAGCAGTCACGCTGCTTCGCCACTGGGGTCGGCCCAAGCCCGGTACGGCGGCCAAAATGCAAAAGGCGCCCCGCGAGGGACGCCTTCCGGTAACGCTGTCCGCGTGGCGGCTTACTTCGGCAGCTTGTCGTCGACGCCTTCGACGTAGAAGTTCATGCCGAGCAGCGTGCCGTCGTCCGCCTTCTCGCCGGCCTTCAGCCAGGGCGTGCCATCCTGCTTGTTGATCGGACCGGTGAAGGGATGCAGTTCGCCGGACTTGATCTTGGCTTCGGTCTCTTCGGCCATCGCCTTCACGTCGTCTGGCATGTTGGTGTAGGGCGCCATGGTCAGGATGCCGTCCTTCAGGCCGTCCCAGATCTGTTCCGACTTCCACGTGCCGTCGAGCAGTGCCTTGGTGCGCTTGATGTAATAGGCGCCCCAGGTATCGACGATGGCAGTCAGCTGGGTCTTCGGACCGGCGGCGATCATGTCGGAGGCCTGGCCGAAAGCATAGATGCCGCGCTCGGCAGCCACCTGCATCGGCGCCGTCGTGTCGGTGTGCTGGGTCAGGATGTCAACGCCCTGGTCGATCAGCGCCTTGGCGGCATCGGCTTCCTTGCCCGGGTCGAACCAGGTATTGGCCCAGACGACCTTCAGCTTGAAGTTCGGGTTGACCGACTTTGCACCCAGTTCGAAGGCATTGATGCCCATGACGACTTCCGGGATCGGGAAGGAGGCGATGTAGCCTGCGACGCCCTTCTTGGACATCTTGGCCGCGATCTGGCCGAGGATGTAGCGGCCTTCATAGAAGCGCGAATTGTAGGTTGCGAGGTTCGGTGCAGCCTTGTAGCCGGTCGCGTGTTCGAACTTCACGTTCGGGAACTTCTGGGCCACCTTCACGGTCGCATCCATGAAGCCGAAGGAGGTCGCAAAAACCACTGCGCAGCCGGAACGGGCCATGCGCTCGATCGCACGCTCGGCATCCGGACCTTCCGGCACGCTTTCCAGGTAGGGTGTCTCGATCTTGTCGCCGAGAGCCTTCTGCAGTTCCTGGCGGCCGAGATCATGGGCCTGGGTCCAGCCGCCGTCGGTCTTGGTGCCGACATAGACGAAGCAGACCTTGGTCTTGTCCGCTGCCTGGGCGCCGGGCACGGTGCTGCACAGGGCAGCGGCCGTTGCGGCAAGTGCGATGATGAGCTTCTTCATATTCAACCCCTGTTTGGCTTGAAGCTTCGGTTGTTCTGTCTGCCGCCTCAGCGGTCCGGAACGAAGGGTTTCCCCAGGCATGCCGGCGTATTGATGAGCGTTGTACGGCGATTATGCGAAATGATGATGAGAACGACAATAGTCACGGCATAGGGCAGCATGGAGAGAAACTGCGAGGGAACGCCGATGCCGAAGGCCTGGGCGTGCAACTGCAGGATGCCGACCGCCCCGAAGATATAACCCCCGGCCAGAACCCGCCATGGCCGCCAGGACGCAAACACGACGAGGGCCAGCGCGATCCAGCCACGGCCTGCCGACATGTTTTCCACCCATTGCGGCGTGTAGACGAGCGAAAGCTGGGCGCCGGCAAGCCCTGCGCAGGCGCCGCCGAACATCACGGCCAGATAGCGGGTGCGAATGACGCTGATGCCGAGCGCGTGGGCTGAGCCGTGATTGTCGCCGATGGCGCGCAGTTTCAGCCCCGTGCGGCTGCGGAACAGGAACCAGTTCACGCCGATGACAAGCGCGATCGACAGGTAGAAGGTGATGTCCTGCCGGAACAGCAGCGGCCCGACAACCGGGATGTCCGAGAGAACCGGAATGACGATCGGCGCGAGCTTCACGCCGGGAATGCCGACAAAGGCCTCGCCGAGCTGTCCCGAAAGGCCGAGGCCGAGCAGCGTCAGCGCAAGGCCCGTTGCCACCTGATTGGTCACCAGCGTCAGCGTCAGAAAGCCGAACAGCAGCGAAAACAGCGCGCCGCCGACAATGCCGGCCACGAGGCCGACGAGCGGCAGGCCGGTGAGTTGCGCTCCCGCGAAGGCACAGACGGCGCCCATGATCATCATGCCCTCGACGCCGAGGTTCAGCACGCCGGCGCGTTCCGTCACCAGTTCGCCCATGGCGGCGATGACGAGCGGCGTCGCGGCGGTGATGATCGTGAGAAGGATCGCTTCGATCATGGTCAGGACTTCGCCTCCCGGGCGCGGCCGGAGCCGAAGATGATGCGCACGCGGTAGAGGATCAGCGTGTCGCAGGACAGCACGAAAAACAGCAGCAGGCCCTGGAAGACGCGCGTCACCTTGTCGGACACGCCGATCGACAGCTGCGCCGCCTCGCCGCCCAGATAGGTCAGCGCCAGCACGAAGCCGGAGGCGATCGCGCCGAGCGGGTTGAGGCGCCCCAGGAAGGCAACGATGATGGCCGTAAAACCATAGCCCGGCGAAATGCTCGGCTGCAGGTGGCCGATCGAACCGGACACTTCCGAAATGCCGGCAAGCCCCGCAAATGCGCCCGACAGCATCATCGAGAACCACACCATGCGGCGGGCGGAAAAGCCGGCGAAGCGCCCTGCCCGTTCGGAGCGGCCAAGCACGGTCACCTCGAAGCCCTTCAGCATGAAGCGCATCATGAACCACACGAGCACGGCTGCCAGCAGCGCAAACAGGATGGAGGCATGCGCCCGGCCGGAATCGAGCAGCGGCGGCAGCACGGCTTCCGGCGCAAAGCTGATCGACTGCGGAAAGTTGAAGCCCTTCGGATCGCGCCAGGGCCCGCGCACGAGCCAGTCGAGGAACAGCTGCGCAATATAGACCAGCATCAGGCTGACCAGGATTTCGTTGGTGTTGAAGCGGGTCTTCAGCAGCGCCGGAATGGCGGCAAACAGTGCGCCGCCGGCAGCCCCCATCACCAGCATCAGCGGCAGCACCAGCACCGAATGCCATTGCGGCACCAGGATCGGCAGGATCGAGCCGGTGATCGCGCCGATGGTGAACTGGCCCTCGGCGCCGATATTCCAGTTGTTCGAGCGGTAGCAGACCGAGAGGCCGACGGCGATCAGGATCAGCGGCCCGGCCTTGATCGCCAGTTCGTGCAGCGACCAGACCTCAAGCAAGGGCTCCACGAAGAAACTGTAGAGCGCGTGTCCGGGATCCTTGCCGAGCAGACGGAACATGATTGCGCCGAAGATCAGTGTCAGCACAAGCGCCAGAAGCGGCGACACCAGCGAGAAAAGGCCGGAGGCGGCAGGGCGGCGTTGCAGTTCAATGCGCATGGACGCCTCCCGCAGTCGCACCGGAATGGGCCGTCGAATCGTGGATGCCGCCCATCAGCAGGCCGATCTTTTCCAGCGTCAGGTCGCCTGCCGGATAGGGTTTCGACAGCCGCCCCTCGGAGATCACCGCGATGTTCGTCGCCACCTCGAAGATCTCGTCGAGATCCTGACTGATGACGATGACGGCGGAGCCGGCCCGCGCCAGATCGATCAGCGCCTGGCGGATACGGCTTGCCGCACCGGCATCCACACCCCAGGTCGGCTGGTTGACGACAAGCACGGCGGGCTTGCGATCCAGTTCGCGGCCGATGATGAATTTCTGCAGATTGCCGCCGGACAGCGAACCGGCGGCGGGATCGTCACCGCTCTTGCGCACGTCCATCGCCGCGCAGATGCGCCGCGCCGTGGCACGGATGGCGTCATGGCGGATGACCGACAGCAGCCCCCCCGCCAGGAACAGGCTGCGGTCGGACTGGCTGCGTGACAGCAGCAGGTTGTCCGACAGCGCCATGTCGGAGACGGCCGCATGGCCGTGTCGCTCTTCCGGCACGAAGCCTGCGCCGAGCAGCCGCCGTCCATTGATTCCGGTCCGACCGACCGCCTTGCCGCAGAGACGGATCGCCTCGTCATTGCCAACAGGATATTCGCCTGAGAGCGCATCAAACAGTTCGCCTTGCCCGTTGCCGGCCACACCGGCAATAGCGAGCACCTCGCCTGCCCGCACCTCCAGCGCGATATCCTTCAGCGTGACCGAAAAAGGCGTCCGGGCCGGAACCGAGAGGTTCTGCACCTGGACCAAGGCCGAACCGAGATCGGTTGTTGAGTCGCGATGAACGCCGGCAACGTCGGAGCCGACCATCATCCGGGCGAGCGAGGCCGGCGTTTCCTGCCGGGGATCGCAGTCTCCCGTCACCTTGCCATGACGCAGAACGGTGGCCCGGTCGCAGATCCGCTGCACCTCTTCCAGCCGGTGGCTGATATAGAGCACGGAGCGCCCTTCCGCCTTCAGCTTGAACAGCGTCTCGAACAACTTGTCGGCCTCTTGCGGTGTCAGCACAGAGGTCGGCTCGTCGAGAATGATCAGCTTGGGGTTCTGCAGCAGCGCCCTGACGATCTCGATGCGCTGGCGCTCGCCGACCGAAAGATCGGCCACATGCGCATGCGGATCGAGCGGCAGGCCGTAGGCCTTGGACAGGCTTTCCGCCTCCTCGGCGATCTTCGCGAGCGGGATCTTCGGATCGAGCGACAGGGCGATGTTTTCCGCAACCGTCAGCGCCTCGAACAGCGAGAAGTGCTGGAACACCATGCCGATGCCGAGCGTGCGCGCCTCGCCGGGCGAACCGATGGAAACCGGGCGGCCGTCCCAGAAGATACGGCCCTCGCTCGGCTGCAGCACGCCGAACAGCATCTTCACGAGGGTGGATTTGCCGGCGCCGTTTTCGCCGAGAAGCGCGTGGATCTCGCCCGGGCCGATCGAAAGATCGATCCCGTTGCAGGCGGCGAACGTGCCGAAATATTTCGTCAGGCTTCGAACCTTCAGAAGCGAACCCGCTTCCGGACCCCGCGCTTCACTCACACGCCACCCCTCATGCTTGTCGCACCCACCTTCTGCGAGGCTTGACCGGCTGCGAAAGCGAAATCATCTGCCCGGGCAACTCCGGTACATCGAAGAATTGATACCGTTTTTGCTGCCGTGCACAACAGAAAAGTCGAGGCTTACCGGCGGTTTATCGGGCTTTTCCAAGGTTTGGAAGAAGTTGAAGCACGCCGCCGATGACGTAGAGATAAAGACCTGTCAGCACCACGCCCCAGACCAGCCAGGCGGGCGAGTCGAAATGCAGGAGCAGCGAGTAACCGGACAGCGCGCACCACAGCAGGAAGATGCCGAGGTTGAGCGGCCGCAACCGTTTGACGCGCACCGGATGCAGGAAATGGACCGGCAGGAAGGTGACGATGACTGAGGTCACTACCACGATCATCGCGGTGGCCTCGCTCGCCTGGATGACGAAGAGGGTGAGGATCACCATGTTCCACACCACGGGGAAGCCGGAGAAGAAATATTCGTCCGTCTTCATGCCGGTGTCGGCGTAATAGATGGCGCTCGATACCACGATCATTCCGGCGGCGACGAAGGACCACGTCTCGCCGATCATGCCGCTCTGGTAAAGCGCGAAGGCCGGCAGCAGCACATAGGTCACATAGTCGATGATGTTGTCGAGCGTGTCGCCGGACCAGTTGGGCAGGACTTCCTTGACCCGTACCTTGCGCGCGATCGGCCCGTCGATGCCGTCGATCAGCAGCGCCAGGCCCAGCCACCACCACATGTCGACGAAACGCCGTTCGGCTGCCGCCACCACGCCGAGAAAGGCGAGGAAGGAGCCGGAGGCTGTCAGCACATGCACGGAAAAGGCGCGGATTTCCGCATAGGGCACTTTCCGGTAATTGAAGATTCGCCTGATCACGCCCTGCTCCGCAACGCCTGTGGAAAGACGGTCATATGCGGCCAATCGGCGCGCTTTGCAACCTTATCGGCCCCCTTGCGACCAAGCCCATGGATAAGTGTCACAAGTTTGCCTAAATAGGTCAGGACCGACATAACAGAAGAAGACTGCCAATGCATGACATCGAGATCGCCGTTGTGGGTGAAGGACTGGCTGGTTCGGTGGCGGCGCTCGCACTGGCGCGTGCCGGACGCAAGGTCTCGCTGGTTGCCCCGCAACGGAACCGTCAGGACCGCCGCACGACGGCGCTGATGGACCAGTCCATCCGCTTCGTCGACAGCCTCGGCCTGTGGTCAGTGCTGGAGCCGGCCTCTGCGGCGCTCTCCGTGATGCAGATCCTCGATGGCACGACACGGCTGTTCCGTGCGCCGCCGGCGCAGTTCCGCGCCGCCGATGTGGGGCTTTCCGCCTTCGGCTACAACATTCCGAACGCCGTGCTGATGCAGGTGCTGTCCGATGCCGTCACGGCCGAGCCCAATATTGCCCGCATCGATGCGAGCCTCGAGCGTCTGGACCTGCAGGCCGATGCCGCGCACCTCACCCTTTCCGACGGAGAGACCATGACGGCGGCCTTCGTGATCGGTGCCGATGGGCGTGGTTCGAAGGTGCGCGAGGGGGCTGACATCGCCACCCGCCGCTGGGCCTATCCGCAGACGGCCGTGGTGCTCAACTTCTCCCACGAGCAGCCGCACGGCAATGTCTCGACCGAGTTTCACACCGAGACCGGCCCCTTCACGCAGGTGCCGCTGCCCGGCAACCGTTCCAGCCTTGTGTGGGTGGTGAAGCCGGATGCGGCCGAGCACCTTCTGTCCCTGCCGCTCGAGGCATTGTCTCACGAGGTTGAACTGCGCATGCAGTCCCTGCTGGGCAAGGTCTCGGTCGAGGATGGCGTCGAATCCTGGCCTCTCTCCAGCCTGATGTCGGATCGGTTCGGCAAGGGACGGGTGGCTTTGGTCGGCGAGGCGGCGCATGCCTTCCCGCCGATCGGCGCGCAGGGCCTCAATCTGTCGCTGCGCGACGTGATGGAACTGGTGGATCTCCTGAAGACCACGGGCGGCCTGCCGGTTGACGCCGATGCCGGCGACCGCTTCAACCGCCGCCGCCGCCCGGACATCATGACCCGCACGCTGGGCGTCGACCTGCTGAACCGCTCGCTGCTGTCGGATTTCCTGCCGATGCAGGTGGCCCGCGCCGCGGGCCTTCACATGCTGACCGCCGTCGGGCCGCTGCGCAATATTCTGATGCGCGAGGGCGTGGAACCCGGTCGCAGCCTGAGGGATATGGCCTCTAGCCTAAGGACCGCCTTCGGTCGGAAGAAGACCGGCTGAAATCAGATAGAGCACGACGGGCAATGTCGCGATCGACAGCAGTGTTGTGATCAGCACCGTTGCCGAGGCCCGCTCCTGCCATACACCGTAATGCTGGCTGATGACGAAGACGTTGGTGGCGGTCGGGAGCGCGGCGAGCAGGACGGCCGCATGCACCCAGGCCGGATCGATGCCGCCGACCAGCCTCAGCGCGGCATACATCGCGGCCGGCAGGATCACCAGCTTGGCAACGGCGATGATGCCGATCTCGGCGGGAACGCGCCGCAGCGGCCGGAGCGAGAGCGTCACCCCCATGGCAAACAGCGCGCATGGCGCGGCCGCTTGCGCGAGGTAGTCGACAAGGCGCTGCGCGGCCACCGGCAAGGGCCAGTCCAATGCGGCGACGAGGAAGCCTGCAGCCGCCGACAGGATGAAGGGGTGAAACGCGACACGCCGCGCCACCTGGCCGGCAAGTTGCAGCGGCGGCTGGCGCTCGCCGCCCGCCAGCGCCATCAGGGCCGGGGCCACGATGAAGTGCAGGGCGTTTTCGAAACAGACGATCAGCGCCACCGGCACGGCGGCCTGTTCGCCGAGCGCCAGCAGCGCGAGACCTGGCCCCATATAGCCGATATTGCCGTAAGCGCCGCCAAACGCCTGGATGACGCTTTCGGCAAAGCTTGCGCGATGCAGCAGGAAGGCTGCTGCAAACAGCAGCGCATAAACCGCATAGACGGCGGCAAGCTGAGTCGCGATGAAATCGAGGCGGGTCAGATCGGCAATCGGCGTGCGCGAGACGAGCTTGAAGAACAGCGCCGGCAGTGCCGCATAGATGATGAAGGTGTTCATCCAGCCGAGCGCGTCAGCGCCCTGCCGGGTTACCTTGGCCGCCACGAAGCCGATCAGGATCAGACCGAAGAACGGCAGCAGCAAAGCAAGTATGGCAGCCACCGTTAATCCTCCCTCGCCGTCCGCCTCACGTGCCGGTTAGCATCCCGGTCCGGCACGCGAAACGGAAAACCGCAAAAAACCCTCAACCGATTCGGGTCAGGATCGGAAAGGTTTGCTGGAACCAGATCGCCATGTCGCTGACGAAGCCGAAGATGAAGGCGAAGCCGGTCAGCACAAGCAACCCGCCCATTGCCTTTTCAACCAGCCCCAGATGTCGCCGGAAGCGGGACAGGAAGCGCATGAAGGCACCGGAAAAACCGGCCGCGATCCAGAAGGGCACGGCAAGGCCGAGCGAATAGATGGCAAGCAGCAAAGCCCCGTCGCCCACCGTTGCGCGCGAGGCGGCGACCGCCAGGATCGCACCCAGCACCGGACCGATGCAGGGCGTCCAGCCGAAGGCGAACGCAAGGCCCATGACATAGGCCCCCGAGAGCGTCGCCGGCTTACCCCCCGCCTGGAACCGCGCTTCCCGCGCCAGAATACCGATGCGGAAGGCGCCGAGAAAGTTCAGGCCCATGACGATGATGATGAGACCACCGATCTTCGCCAGCATATCCATGTGCTGGCGCAGCAGCACGCCGATCGTCGTCGCGCCCGCCCCGAGCGCCACGAAGACCGTGGCAAAGCCGAGCGTGAAGAACAGCGAGGACAGAAGCACCGCCCGCCGCGCAACGGTTGCCTCACGCCCCTCGCCGCCACGGAACTGCTCCACCGAGATGCCGGCCATGTAGCACAGGTAAGGCGGCACCAGCGGCAGCACGCACGGCGACAAGAACGACAGGGCGCCGGCAAGCAGCGCACTGACCAGCGAAATTTCGGCAATCGACACAGGCACACTCCGTCCACTTCAGCCCTTCCATACGCAGCTGCGGGACGGCATGCCAATCACCTTTTTGCGGGGGGCAGGGAAGGCTGATGACGAAGGAAAAGGATTCACTGTTTGCGAAGAAACAGCACGGTGTAATGCCCTATATCAACGCGCTCCGCGGCCTTTGCGATCTCACACAGCGCTTGCGTGTTCCGCTGCTGCGCGTACAAGATGAGTTCAGCCCAGCCTGATGGTATGGCCCTTGCCTGCTTCCCGCAGGACAAAGGTTGCGAAACGATTGCCGCGACACCCTTCTCGGCAAGATAACGTGTCAGCCCTTCCGTATAGCTCAGTTTGTCACCCGATTTCGCTGCCAGGTTCCACGGGGAAACCATGCCGGACTGATCCATCAACAGAATGCCGTGTTGTAGTGTATCGGCAATGAAGCTTGCATCGCCTAGATCGACGAGAAGAACAGATTGGTAAGATCTCAGCCGTTCATCAAGGAGATCGCTCAGCGCCTGAATGGCGGTCCGTTCCGCAACAGACAACTCTATTCTCTGCATCCGGCTCTCGACCACGCCCTGCCCTGCTACCCGCGCGCCCAGGAGCAGGACGGCGAGCATCACCAGCATAGTACGCGCCGGTATCATCCACATTGTTGATGGCCGGGGGAAATGCGAACGCCCAATACGAAATCGTCAGCACGATCGCCAGAACCAGTACCACGGAACGCTTGGCTGCATGCTGGATAACCAGCAGAAAGCACGCCAGCGCAAGACCCGCCGAACCGAAAGACAGCAGAAACTCGCGTACACCAGCGGGGAGCGGCACCAGTGTTATGAATACAAAGACCGATAAGGCGATGAAGACAGCCAGGACGCCGAAAGATGGAGGTTGCGCGCCACCTAAATCCAAATCATCAGTTACGGGCTGCGCGGCTGGCAAAAGCATCAACATATTTCCTTGCAGGTGGAACGCGCATCAGCGAATTGCGATCCGTCTGAAATTCGTCACTTCGCCCCGGCGTGCAAGAATACTGCGACAGTGGAATGGAGACTTTCGTAAATTTACATTCCAGTTTAATCAAAGCGGCGTTTGTGCAGCGACATTTTCAGACAGCGCCCCCCGCATTGATTGCGCGCCGATATGCAGTCGCACCTATTCACTTCATATCAAACCTATCACTTAGTTAAGTGTAAATCCTGCCGACAACTTATCCGCCAAAGCGCCGAATTGAAAATGGTGAGAGGGTTCATGCCGCCCTCGCACGTGCATTGCGCACGTCTTGTACTCGCTTTAGCAGAGCGCCCAGAGCTTTTTTGAAGACAATCTGCATTTTCTGTTCATAGGCAAAGGCGATCGCGCTTCCCAGAAGGATGACGCCAACAAAAGACACTGCAAAAGCTGTTCTGTCGTCGAGACCGAAAGACGATCCCTTTTTTTCCACGAAGACACCGATCTCATTATGAATGAGATACAGAGGATAAGTCAGCATACCCAGTCTGCGCGCAATGATCGCAAGCCAAGGAGTCTTGTTATGAATTAAATTATTGATATTTATAGAAAAAAGTATGAAGGCAATGCTGGAGACCCAGACGACCATTGGTGTAGCAGGGCTATACTGTGAAAATTGCTGCGCTCTGAAGTGCAGCTCGATGAATGCACCAATCAGAAAAATGGGCGCCCAGTGCCAGTCTCGCTTGAAGAAGGCAGCACCCAGGGCAAAATATAAACCATGATACAGCAACGTTACCTGAAAGGCCTTGCTAAACTCCAGCTTTAACAAGATTTCGGAGAGACCATGAACATAAAATAAAGAGAACGTGAGCCTCAGGATCCAGAACATTACGCTCACAAGGCCTAGAATTCGAATTGCGTTATAAATATTCCTCCCTCGATCCCATAAAATAAAAACAAATACAAATCCGTAAAAAATAATTTCTATGGACAGTGTCCAATAGACAACATCAACGCTGGGTCCGTAAGGCCACAATATTAATGTTTTAAATATCTTATTAAGTACGGACCCAAGGGATTCTGATTGAATCAAGACAACGGAAGTCAGGGCGGTACAAAGAAATATGCTTGGAAAAAGCCGCGAAAACCTTCCAATCAAAAATTTGGAAGCGCTTGAGCCTTCTGCGCTAAAGGTGATCACGAAGCCTGATATGACGAAGAATATCTGAACTCCGATCCATCCCGCCCACGCAATGTTGGACAGTCCGGCAAAGCCGGAGGCGGGACCCAATCCATTGCGCCAGAACTGCAAGTGAAACAAAACAACAAAAGCGGAGGCAAAGAACCGCAGCAAATCTATGCCTACAATCTGGCTTCCCGTACGCGACAATTCTATGGTGCCGGATTTATCCCGATCAATCACAACGTTACCCCAATGACATATTGTTTAAGCAGCTGAACTGCGAAATGTCCAAGCGTCATTTTATCTTAGTGGTCGCCGGAAGTAAAAGCTACACGGAAAGCCGATCGGATGAGCCAGGGGCAAATTCAGGGATTTTGTTCTAGGGTGATGGTGAGAACGCTGGGATTCGAACCCAGGACCTACTGATTAAAAGTCAGTTGCTCTACCGGCTGAGCTACGCTCTCAAGGTGGGGCAGTGGTCGCCCCTCGAAAGTGCGCGGACCATATTCGTGGCGCCCTCTTCGGTCAACCCGCAGTCGCCGAAATTTTGGCCGCCGAGGCCTGTAATTTCCACAGATAATGATTTTCAGACTGCTCGTCAGGATTCGATTTGCCTGACCAAGGCCAGCCTCGTTGGCGTGCGCTGGGCTCTTGCTGTCGAACTGATATATCATAAGTCGCCATTTGGCTGGCGCGTCGATCCTTATTGATATATCAGATTTCCATGGATGATCTTTCGCCGGAAACCCATAGTGATTCTCTCGCCCATCAGGCCTATCGGGTCCTGGAGCAGGCGATCGTGACGCTGGCGCTGGCGCCGGGTTCGCTTGTCACCGAGAAGCAGTTGATCGATCTGGCTGGCCAGGGGCGTACGCCGGTGCGCGAGGCGATCCTGAAGCTGGAATGGCAGAGGTTGATCGTGGTGAAGCCGCGCAGCGGGCTTCGGATCGCCGACATTGCACCGTCCGACTGGCAAAACGTGATGGCGGTGCGACGGCGGCTCGAGCCGGAGGCGGCGGCGCTTGTGGCGCGCCACGCCGATGACGGACAGCGCAGGCGGCTGGTGGAATGCGCAAGGGACATGAGTACCGCAGCCGTGATGGCAGATACCGTGGGCTTTCTCGCCGCCGACAAGCGATTCGATGACATCATGGAGCATGCCTGCCCCAATCGTTTTCTCTCGGCCGCGCTTGCACCGCTCAGGGCGCATGCGCGCCGCCTGTGGTGCGCCACAGCGACGACCGAACTCATGGACCGGGCCGTCGGCCTGCATCTGGCCGTCATCCGCGCCATTCAGACGGGGGATTGTGTTGAAGCGGCAGCCGCAACCGGGCGACTTCTCGATGCCTTGCCGGATCTTGAGAGATAGGTCTCAGGCGGGGCTTGCTTCGCCCGCCCTTTCGCGGGCGAGGGCTGCCAGATCCGCCGGCTTCAGCTCGACCGATTCGCCGCAGCCGCAGGCCGAGGTCTGGTTGGGATTGATGAAGGTAAAGCCGGAGCGCATTTTCGTTACTTCGAAATCCATCCGCGTGCCGAGCAGATAGAGCACGGCGGAGGGTTCGATCCAGACCTTCGCACCTGCATGCTCGATCAGGTCGTCTTTGGCGCTCGGTTCCGTCACCAGATCGACGGTATATTCCATGCCGGCGCAACCGCCCTTCTTGATGCCGATGCGAAGCCCCTTCGCATCCGGCCCGGATTTGTCGATGATCGCCTTTACGCGGTCCGCGGCGGCATCGGTCATGGTCATCACGGCAAAGCCCATCGGCTCATTCTCCTTCACGCATCCGGGGTCAAGGCCCGGCGGTTTTCATCTGCAATGTAGGACCGGCCGCGCGCCGGATCAAGACGCGGGAGGCATGCAGGACGCGGCGGATGTCAACGCCATCTGTCGGAATGCCTCTTCCCCATCGATCGGCTCGCCACTGGCGATCCCTTCCTGGATTACGGCATCCCGTTCGGTCGCTGCCCCCGGAAGGCATTGCGCGCGGCAGACACCCTCGCGTCGGCGCACGGCGATTCGCCGCTTTCGAGCGTGCTCTCGACGATGTCCGTCATGTTCTCGCTGACTTCGATGCGAATGGGGTGTGAGCCCGGCGCATCGGCCGGTTCAATACCAGCCGACCGCCACCTGCGCCTCTTCCGACATGCGCTCCGGCGTCCACGGCGGATCGAAGGTCATTTCCACGTCCACACCGGACACGCCCTCCACGGCGCCGACGGCATTTTCAACCCAGCCCGGCATTTCGCCGGCC
The DNA here is from genome assembly GCF_900156005.1 of Rhizobium sp. RU35A. NCBI lineage: Bacteria > Pseudomonadati > Pseudomonadota > Alphaproteobacteria > Hyphomicrobiales > Rhizobiaceae > Rhizobium > Rhizobium sp. RU35A. The sequence goes on from NZ_FTMR01000010.1 coordinate 70,107, forward strand.
ACCGGGCAGCCGGGTGCCGTCAGCGTCATGACGATCTTCACCATGCGGTCGTCCTCGATGTCGATCTTGTAGACGAGGCCGAGTTCAAAGATGTCCGCCGGAATTTCCGGGTCATAGACTGTCTTCAGTGCCGCGACGATGTCGTCGGACAGGCGGGCGAGTTCGTCCGCCGGGATCGGCGAGCTGATGATGCCTTCGCGGGCATCCCACTTCGGAATGGTTTCTTCGGTCGACATGATTTCGTCCTCAGGCAAAGAAGTTTCGCGCATAGTCCAGCGCATCGGCCAGTGCATCCACCTCGGCGCGCGTGTTGTACATCGCAAAGGATGCCCGGCAGGTGGAGGTCACGCCGAAACGTTTCAAGAGGGGCATGGCGCAATGGGTGCCGGCGCGCACCGCCACGCCCTTGCGGTCGATCACCATCGAGACGTCATGGGCATGGATGCCGGCAAGTTCGAAGGAGAAGATCGCGCCCTTGCCCGGCGCATTGCCGATGATGCGCAGCGCATTGATCGCGGTCAGGCGTTCGGTGGCATAAGCCGTCAGGTCCGCCTCATGCGCGGCAATCGCGGCGCGACCGATCTTCTCCATATAGTCCAGCGCATGGCCAAGGCCGATCGCCTGCACGATCGGCGGCGTACCGGCCTCAAAACGGTGTGGCGGGTCGTTGTAGGTGACGAAATCCTGATCGACATCGATGATCATTTCGCCGCCGCCCTGGAAGGGACGCATGGACAGCAGCCGTTCCTTCTTGCCGTAGAGCACGCCGATGCCGGAGGGGCCGTAGAGCTTGTGGCCGGTCATCACATACCAGTCGCAGTCGAGATCGCGCACGTCGACCGGCATGTGCACGGCACCCTGGCTGCCATCGACCAGCACCGGGATATCCCGCTCATGGGCGATACGGCAGACATCCTTGATCGGCACCACGGTGCCGAGTGCGTTCGACATGTGGGTGATCGCCACCAGCCGTGTCCGGTCGGTCAGGCATTTTTCGAAATCGTCCAGATGGAAGGCGCCCTCGTCATCCACCGGTACCCAGACCAGCTTCACGCCCTGCCGTTCGCGCAGAAAATGCCAGGGCACGATGTTGGAATGGTGCTCCATGATGGTGAGCACGATCTCGTCGCCCTCCTTCAGGTGCGGCATCGCCCAGCCATAGGCGACCGTGTTGATCGCCTCGGTCGAATTCTTGGTGAAGACGATGTCGTCCACCGAGGGTGCATTCAGGAAGCGGCGCACCTTTTCGCGTGCGGCCTCATAGGCCTCCGTCGCGGCATTGGAAAGGTAATGCAGACCGCGATGCACATTGGCATATTCGGCGGAATAGGCATGCGCGATGCCATCGATCACGCTTTGCGGCTTTTGCGCGGAGGCGCCGTTGTCCAGATAGACCAGCGGCTTGCCGTGCACCATGGTGGAGAGGATCGGGAAATCCCGGCGGATTGCCTCGACATCATAGGCGCCACCGGCGGATGCGAAATTAGCCGTCATAGCTGATGAACTCCATGAGCGACCCGTCCGGATCGCGGAAATAGACGCTCAGTCCCTTGCCTTGCGCACCGAAGCGTTCAACAGGTCCAATCTCTAAGGCGACGCCTTCTGCAGAAAGATGGCCCATCGCTTCCGCGATCGGTCCGTGCCAGCGGAAGCAAAGGTCGCTGTTTCCGGGCATCACCGGGTGGCGCGCAACGGGCGTGCCCACGGCACCCGGTCCATGCACGTTGAGCTGCTGTTCGCCGAGGCGAAACACATAGCCTCCCTTTGCCGTGCGGATCGCCTCGGCCCCGATTACCCGTGTGTAGAAGTCCCGGGCCGTTTCCCAGTCCGAGACGTGGATCACCGAATGATCGAGGCTGACGCGGGGATCAGGCATGCCGTTCCAGCCAGCCGGAAATCACCGTCTCCAGTGCCTCGACCAGCGCCTCGTCATCCAGCTCCTCGACGATCTCCGCCACGAAGGCATTGACCAGCATGGCGCGGGCCTTGCTGCGCGGAATGCCGCGGGCCATCAGGTAGTAGAGATGGTTGTCGTCGATATCGGCAACCGTGGCGCCATGGCCGCACTGCACGTCGTCGGCGAAGATTTCGAGTTCCGGCTTGGCCGCGAACTCGGCATCGTCGGACATCAACAGCGTGTTGCAGGCCATGCGGGCATCGGTCTTCTGCGCATCGAGCGCAACCTTGATCATGCCCTGGAACACGCCCCGCGCGCGGTCGAACACCACATTGCGAAAAATTTCCGTGGAGGTGGTGTTTGGCACATTGTGGCCGAGAACCAGCGTCACGTCGGTATGGGTGTCGCCGCCGAGCAGGTTGACGCCGCGCAGCTGCAGGTCTGCCCCCTCGCCCGCCACATCGACGCGCAGTTCCTGGCGCACCAGCTTGCCGCCGGCATTGATCACGAAAAGCCGCAGCTTGGCGTCTGCACCGACGCGGATGCGCACCTGGCCGAGATGCGTGTCGGAGGAACCCTGTTCCTGCAGCACGATCCAGGTCACGTCTGCGCCGTCTTCCAGCGAGATGTCGCTGACGGAAGAGACGAAGGCCTGACCGTCGGTCGTCGCCACATGCCGCTCGATGACGGTCGCCTTCGAGGCCGCACCGAAGCTCACCGGAAAGCGGGTGTGGATCTGGCCGGCGCCGTGCAGCGCCTGGATCTCGATCGGCTGCTCGATCTCGACGCCTTCGGGAAACTCCAGCACATAGCCGTCGCGCACGAAGCTGCCATTGATCTTGCCGATGGTATCGTCACCATCGATCACCGAAAGGCCGGGAGCCGCGGTGCCTTCGCGCAGCATCGCATCGAAGGTGCCGACGACCACGCCCTCGACGGAGGCTTTGCCGTCGGCATGCCCGTCCTGCATCACGATGACGGAAGCGGTTTCCACCAGCGGGGCCGGCGCGGCAACCAGGCCTGCCGGCTGCATCGCGGGAAGTGCGCGCAGCAGCGTCTTCAGGTCAGTATAGTGCCAGGCCTCCACCCGGCGTGTTGGAAGACCATTGGTCTTCAGATCGTCCACCAGCCGGTCGCGCGCGCTGATCACCGCGCCATTGCCCGGCAGGTCGCCGACATGCTGGTTGAAGGCGTCGATCAGGGCCGCTTCTGCAGCGGTCTGCCGGCTTGTTGTCTGCATGTTCATGCCACACTCCTTTCGCCGTCGCCCTCAGGCGGCTTCACCGATGATGTCGGCATAGCCGTTGGCTTCCAGTTCGAGTGCCAGCGACTTGTCGCCGGTGCGGATGATCTGGCCCTTGTAGAGAACATGCACCGTGTCCGGCACGATGTAGTCCAGCAGGCGCTGGTAGTGGGTGATGACGATCGTGGCGCGATCCGGAGATTTCAGCGCATTCACGCCATCGGCAACGATCTTCAGCGCATCGATGTCGAGACCGGAATCGGTTTCATCGAGCACGCACAACTTCGGCTCCAGCAGCGCCATCTGCAGGATTTCGGCGCGCTTCTTCTCGCCACCGGAGAAGCCGACGTTCAGCGGCCGCTTCAGCATGTCCGGGTTGATCTTCAGCTCGGCGGCGGCTTCCTTGACGCGGCGCATGAAGTCCGGCGTCGTCAGTTCCGCTTCGCCGCGCGCCTTGCGCTGCTCGTTCATCGCGACCTTCAGGAACTGCATGGTGGCCACGCCCGGAATTTCGACCGGATACTGGAAGGCGAGGAAAATGCCCTTGGCGGCGCGCTCGGCCGGATCAAGTTCGAGAATGTTCTCGCCGTTATACAGGATCTCGCCTTCGGTCACCTCATAGTCCTCGCGGCCCGACAGGATGTAGGACAGCGTCGACTTGCCGGAGCCGTTCGGGCCCATGATGGCCGCCACTTCGCCAGCCTTCACTGTCAGGTTCAGGCCGCGGATGATTTCGGTGCCGTCTTCGGCGATGCGGGCGTGCAGGTTCTTGATTTCAAGCATGTTCACGTTCCTGTTCATAGGGCGGTTCAAGGGCCGCCTGTCTTTGTCTGCGCCGTCCCGGCGCCTTGTTCCGTCATCCTCGGGTTTGCCCGAGGATCCATCAAGTCGCGTTCTGTGCGTCACTTCGCGCCGCATATCCTCGGGGCAGGCCCGAGGATAAGGACTGGCGGACGCCAGCCGCTCCCATCACCCGACGCTGCCTTCCAGCGAAATTCCGATCAGCTTCTGCGCTTCGACCGCAAATTCCATCGGCAGTTCCTGGATGACCTCCTTGACGAAGCCGTTGACGATCAGCGCGATCGCCGCCTCTTCCGGAATGCCGCGCTGCAGGCAATAGAACAGCTGGTCCTCGGAGATCTTCGAGGTGGTCGCCTCATGTTCGAACTGGGCGGAGGAATTCTTCGCCTCGATATACGGCACCGTATGCGCGCCGCAGCGGTCACCGATGAGGAGCGAATCGCACTGCGTGAAGTTGCGGGCATTGGTCGCCTTGCGATGCGCCGAGACCTGGCCGCGATAGGTGTTTTGCGAGACACCGGCGGCAATGCCCTTGGAGATGATGCGGCTCGAGGTGTTCTTGCCGAGATGGATCATCTTGGTGCCCGAATCGATCTGCTGATGGCCGTTGGAAACCGCGATCGAGTAGAACTCGCCGCGGCTGTCATCGCCACGCAGGATGCAGCTCGGATATTTCCAGGTGATGGCCGAGCCGGTTTCCACCTGCGTCCACGAGATCTTCGAGCGGTCGCCGCGGCAATCGCCACGCTTGGTCACGAAATTGTAGATGCCACCCTTGCCCTGCTTGTCGCCGGGATACCAGTTCTGCACCGTCGAATACTTGATCTCGGCATCATCGAGCGCCACCAGTTCGACGACGGCGGCATGCAGCTGGTTCTCGTCGCGCTGCGGCGCGGTGCAGCCTTCGAGATAGGAGACGTAGGCCCCCTCGTCGGCAATGATCAGCGTGCGCTCGAACTGGCCGGTGTTCTTCTCGTTGATGCGGAAATAGGTGGAAAGCTCCATCGGGCACCGCACGCCCTTCGGCACATAGACGAAGGAGCCGTCGGTGAAGACCGCCGAATTCAGCGTGGCATAGTAGTTGTCGGTGGTCGGGACGACGGAACCGAGATATTTCTTCACCAGCTCCGGATGCTCGCGCACGGCTTCGGAGATCGACATGAAGATCACGCCGGCCTTGGCCAGTTCCTTCTTGAAGGTGGTGACGACCGAAACGCTGTCGAATACGGCATCGACCGCGACGCGCGGCTTGTCCACGCCGGCGAGGATTTCCTGTTCCTTGAGCGGAATACCAAGCTTTTCATAGACCTTGAGGAGTTCCGGATCGACCTCGTCGAGCGACTTCGGGCCGGACGTCGTCTTCGGCGCGGCATAGTAGTAGATGTCGTTGAAGTCGATCCTGGGATAGTCGACGCGGGCCCAGGTCGGCTCTTCCATCGTCAGCCAGCGGCGATAGGCGTCGAGGCGCCATTCCAGCATCCAGTCCGGCTCCTGCTTCTTGGCGGAAATGAAGCGGATGATCTCTTCGGACAGGCCCTTCGGGGCCTTCTCGACTTCGATTTCCGTCTCGAAGCCATATTTGTACTGGTCCACGTCGATCTGGCGGACCTGATCGATGGTCTCCTGCACGGCAGCCATGGTCATACTCCAATCTTGCCGGAATCAAGGGTCCGGCAGCTTGTCATTTCTTGGCGGAAGTCCGCCCTCATGTAGGCGCCAGAAGGCGGTTTTCCCACCTTTTGGCAAGCAGATTTTTGCGTTTCCGCAATTTAGAACAGGCTCACGCGGCCTGTCCGGCAGCCTTCCGGCGCCCGGAAATTCTCGCGAAGGCGGCAAGCGCCTTCTCGATCTCCGCCTCTGTCGTCAGCGGGCCGAGCGACATCCGCAGCGCCCCCATGTCCGCATCGCAACCCATGGCTGCCAGCACGTGGCTCTGCCCCACCTTGCCCGACGAGCAGGCGGATCCTGCCGAGAGCGCAATTCCTTCCAGATCGAAGGCGATCTGCCCGGTCTCCGACTTCAGCCCAGGCAGGGTGAAGAAGGTGGTGTTGGACACCCGTTGCTCGCCGGCGCCATGAATGATCACATCGGCGGCGGCGGCGCGCATGCCCTCTTCCAGCCGCTGGCGCAATGCGCCGATCGCGATATTGCGTGTCTCCATGTCAGCAAGGGCTGCCTCCGCGGCGGCACCGAAGCCGAGGATGCCCGGAAAGTTCTCCGTACCGGAGCGATGGCCCTTCTCCTGCCCGCCGCCGCGGATCAGCGGCTGTGGCATCATCACCTCGCCGCGCGATATCAGCGCCCCGACACCCTTCGGTCCGGCGATCTTGTGGGAGGAGACAATCAGAAAATCCGCGTCCAGCGCGGCAATGTCGACCGGGATGCGCCCGACCGCCTGCACCGCATCCACCACCAGCACGCCGCCCTTGCCATGCACCAGTGCAGCCGCTTCGGCCACCGGCTGGATGATGCCCGTCTCGTTGTTGACCAGCATGACGGCGACCATCGGCAGGCCTGATGCGGCGTCATGCGCATCGAGCTTGGCGGCAAGTGCCGCCAGATCCAGCACGCCCTGCGGCGTCACCGCGATCTCACTCACCTGCCCGGCACCAAAACGTCCGCCTTCGCGCAGCGCCGGATGCTCGATGGCAGAGACATAGAGATGGCCGATGACAAGCGGCGCACGCCCCATGCGGAAGGCGGGTGTCAGCACGAGGTTCGCAGCTTCGGTTGCACCGCTGGTGAATGTGACATGCTGTGGATCGGCTCCGACAAGCGCCGCCACCTGCCGGCGTGCGCGGTCTATGCCGGCGCGTGCAGCGCGTCCCTCGCCATGCACCGAGGAGGCGTTGCCCGGCAGATCATAGGCATCCAGCATGGCGCGCCGTGCCGCTTCGCCAAGCGGCGCCGTCGCGTTCCAGTCCAGATATGCGCGTGTCTTGGACATTGCAGCCTGCGGTTCCCGGTCCAGATCCGGCATGACGACGCATTTCCCTTGAAATTTTCGCCACGCATGCCGTAAGAGACGACCACCTGGGCGGCATCGCCGACCCAAATTTCGAATGGTTCTAAACTGTTTCTAGAAAAGATGACCGCATTCGTCAAGTCAAAGCGGTTGTGAAACGGTTGGAAACATCAAAAAAGCTGACCGGAGTAACGATGCCCGAAGTGATTTTCAACGGCCCTGCCGGCCGCCTCGAAGGACGCTATCAGCCCTCGAAGGAGAAAAACGCCCCGATCGCGATCATCCTGCACCCGCACCCGCAGTTCGGCGGCACGATGAACAACCAGATCGTCTACCAGCTGTTCTACATGTTCCAGAAGCGGGGCTTCACGACGCTGCGCTTCAACTTCCGGGGCATCGGCCGCAGCCAGGGCGAATTCGACCATGGCGCTGGCGAGCTTTCCGATGCGGCGGCCGCGCTTGACTGGGTGCAGGCGCTGCACCCCGATTCGAAGAGCTGCTGGGTCGCCGGCTATTCCTTCGGCGCCTGGATCGGCATGCAGCTCCTGATGCGCCGCCCGGAGATCGAAGGCTTCCTGTCGATCGCACCGCAGCCGAATATCTACGACTTCTCCTTCCTCGCGCCCTGCCCCTCGTCCGGGCTGATCATCAATGGCGATTCCGACAAGGTTGCGCCGGAAAAGGATGTGAATGCGCTGGTGGAAAAGCTCAAGACGCAGAAGGGTATCCTGATCACCCACCGCACCGTCGAAGGCGCCAACCACTTCTTCAACGGTCGCGTGGAAGCGCTGATGGCTGACTGTGAGGATTACCTTGACCGCCGCCTGAACGGCGAGCTGGTGCCGGAACCGGCGGCGAAGCGCATCCGCTGAACGCGCCGTCCATTCCGCATGAACACCCAAACGGCCCTTCGGGGCCGTTTTTCGTTGGAAACACTTCCGCAGTGTCGATCAGGCGCCGCTGGACACCACGGAAAAGGCCGGAGCTGCGCGATACTGGCGCACGCAGTTGCGGCCGGCAGCCTTGGCGTCGTAGAGCGCCTTGTCGGCGTGACGCATCACCATGCCGAGTTCATGGGCATGCTGGAAGACTGCAACCCCGAAGCTGGCGGTGATGTGGAAGCCCGCCGGCAGGCCCGGCACGGTCTGCATCGCCACGGAACCGCGCAGCGCCTGAGCGAACATGACGGCCGCATCCAGCGGCACCCCGGGCAGCAGGATGCAGAATTCTTCCCCGCCGATACGGCCCACCACGGCATCATCGGGAATGCTGGCGAGCAGCAGGGCACCAAAATGGCGGATCACCGAATCGCCGCTGAAATGGCCATAGGTGTCGTTGACCCGCTTGAAGTGATCGAGGTCGCAAAGGATCAGCGCATGCGGCCCCATGGCACGCCGCCGCAGCGCAAGGTCGCAATGCACGTCGAAGCCGCGACGGTTATAGACGCCGGACAGCGAATCGACCTCGGAATTGGTGCGCTCGTCGGCCATGATCTCCAGCACGAAGACCGACAGCAGCATCAGGCCGATGATCACGACAAAGACGCCGGTCGTGCTTTGCGAGACCAGCGCATAGTAGGAATGCACGTAATCCTGTGCCGTCTGCCCTGCCCCCACCAGCACGGCCAGCACGCCCTTGCCGATGAACTGCAGGCTGGCGAGCACCAGCAGCACCAGCATCACGCGGTCGATCATCATCCGCCGTGTCGAGTGCAGGATGGCAATCGCGCTGTGTGCCATGATCAGCGCAAACGGCACCTGATAGCTGATCGAATGCATGAAGGTGCCGCGCGGCAGCGGGTAGATCACGAGGTCAAGAAGGATCGAGGCAGCGAAGAAGACGCCAAGGAAGACCGGACTGGCCGGTACGCCATAAAGTTTGCCAATACCGATGCGGATCAGGACCATGCCGCCCAGCACCGAGGAGAAGGCCATCAGGGCAAACAGCTTAGGCCAGTCTGTGTAGGCCACCAGCAGTTCGGCAATGGTGGAGAGCGAGGCGATCGCATAGGCAGAAGCAATCCAGCGCGCGGCGGCTGCCGAGCGGCTGCGTGTGGAGACGATCAGGAAAACGACGCAGAACGACAGGCCGATCAGCAGGTTCATGATCAGAAAAAAATTTGCTCCATTCATAGAGCATCACGGGACTGCAGTTCCCGCCCTCCGTTCGGCGCTTTGCGGCCATCACGGACAAGAAAAGATTTAAACATTAATTTCATCTTAAATCACAATACGAAATGCAACATAAACGCAGGCCATGGCGGCCACAAGACAGCGATGGCGCACTTTTGGAGTGATTCCGCCGGAAAACAGTGTTAGAGGCGCGCTGCACATCAAAAGCAACCTCTTGCCAGAGATAGATCATGTCCAGGTTCAAGTCCGATTTCCTCCGCACGCTCGACGAACGCGGCTTCATTCACCAGGTCTCCGATGAAACCGGGCTGGATGAACTGCTGACCAAGGAAACCGTGACGGCTTACATCGGCTATGATCCGACCGCTTCCAGCCTGCATGTCGGACACCTGACGCAGATCATGATGCTGCACTGGTTCCAGGCGACCGGCCACCGGCCAATCTCGCTGATGGGCGGCGGCACCGGGATGGTGGGCGATCCGTCCTTCAAGGAGGAAGCGCGCAAACTGATGACAGTCGAGATGATCGAGGAGAACATCGCCTCGATCAAGCGTGTCTTCGCCAACTACCTCGATTACGACCGCGCCGGCGCCGCCGCGCTGATGATCAACAATGCCGAATGGCTGCGCCCGCTGAACTATCTCGAATTCCTGCGCGATGTCGGCCGGCATTTCTCGGTCAACCGCATGCTGTCCTTCGACAGCGTCAAGACCCGCCTCGACCGCGAGCAGTCCCTGTCGTTCCTGGAATTCAACTACATGATCCTTCAGGCCTACGACTTCGTGGAGCTGTCGCGCCGCTATGGCTGCCGGCTGCAGATGGGCGGTTCGGACCAGTGGGGCAATATCGTCAATGGCATCGATCTTGGCCACCGCATGGGCACCGAACAGCTTTACGCGCTGACCTCGCCGCTGCTGACCACCGCATCCGGCGCCAAGATGGGCAAGTCCGCCTCGGGTGCCGTCTGGCTGAACGCCGAGCTGATGCCCGTCTATGACTTCTGGCAGTACTGGCGCAACACGGAAGACGCCGATGTCGAGCGCTTCCTGAAGCTGTTCACCACGCTGCCGATGGACGAGATCGCCCGTCTTGCGGCCCTGGACGGCTCCGAGATCAACGAGGCAAAGAAGATTCTGGCGACAGAAGTGACGGCCATCCTGCATGGACGCCGGGCCGCCGACGAAGCCGCCGAAACCGCCCGCAAGACCTTCGAGGAAGGCGCGCTGTCGGAAAATCTGCCCTCCGTCGAGGTGCCGGGTGACGAACTGTCGACCGGTATCGGCCTTCTTGCGCTGATGGTGCGGGCTGGCCTTGCTGCATCGAACGGCGAAGCCCGCCGTCACGTGCAGGGTGGCGCCGTGCGCATCAACGACGAGGCAGTGTCGGACGAGCGCATGGCGATCGGCCGCGCCCAGATCACCGCCGATGGTATCGTCAAGCTGTCACTCGGCAAGAAGAAGCACATTCTGGTGCGTCCGGTCTGACGAGCGTCTTTCCCGAGCGAGTGATAAAACCCGGCCGTTGCGCCGGGTTTTTCATTGGAACTCGAAGATCTGACGGAAGACGCCGGGCGCGATGATCGATAGCGGATTGATTGCCAGCTTCGGCTGCGCGAAAGGCCCGGTCAGCTTGAAGGTGATGCCGAGCAGGCCGCGGTCGCGGCCGTTGCCAAGGATGGCGCCGACGATGGGCAATTCGGCAAACAGGCGATTGAGACCATAGGCCGGCATGAACGTGCCGGTCATGTCCATGTTGCCCCGCGCATCACGCAGCATGCCCTGGAAGGTCGCGCCGATTTCCTCGCCCCGCACCACGCCGTTTTCCACCGAGAGCGACCGGTCGCGATAGACGACGCGGGCAAAGCCGCGCTGGAATTTCTGCGTGCTGACGTCGATATCGCGTTTCACGGCCGAGTTCAGGCTGCGCCCATCCTCGCCCACCGGCGTCGAGACCATCGATTGCAGCCGGCTTTCATTGACAAGCGAGAAGCTGCGCAGATCCACGAAGCCGCTCCAGTTGCCATCCGGGCCGTTGTCGATGCGGATGTTCAGCAGGCCCCCGCGCATATGGTCATAGAGATTGGTGAAGCGGGCGACAGCGCCGGCATCACCGCTCGTCAGCGTGATCGTCTCACCGCGATCCGCCTTGCTCGTCTTGCCGACCACCGCCTGGCCGCTGCCGGTCACGCCGGTCAGGTCCAGCTCCCGCAGGTGCCCGTTGTTGACGAAGAGCGAGACATTGGCGCTGGCAAGCTTTTCGTCGTTGAAGCCGACCAGCCGGTCAATCTTGCCGCGCACCCGCGCACCGCCGTCCGCGCCGGACTTGCCGTCGCCGACCGGCCCATCGCCCTCCGCGCGAAGCTTGGCCAGAACCGGACGCAGGTCAGCCGAGGCGCCGGAGAGCGTGACGTCGTAGATGCGCCCCTTGCCACGCTTGAGCGACAGCGCGAAGTCATCCCCGGGCGACAGTTGCATCTGCGAGAAATCCGCCGTTGCAAGCCCCGCATCGTCCATGCGCAGATCGCCGCGCAGGCCGAATCCGTCGCCGGTCAGCTGCAGCTTGTGCACATCGGCGCCCTTGTCCTTCTCGGTCAGCTCGAAGGTGGCTGTTGCCGGAATGCCGGCGCCCTTGCTCCAGCCGACGACGGGCAGCGACAGGCTTGCCTTGGTGAGATCGAGCTTGATACCCTGCCGGTCACCATCCAGGCGCGTCACTTCCGCGGCAACCGGTCCATCCACCACATCGGAGAGCCCGGGCGCCAGCTTGTTGCGCTGCTCGTTCGACAGCGTCGCCTTCACCACAAGCTGCCGGTCGGCAGTCTTCGCCTTGTTGAAGGGCTCCACCAGCATGATGTCCGCCGGAACCGTATCGATCGTGCCGTTTGCCTGCAGGCGTGCGGCTGTCCCGTCGACATCGAGGGTGCCCTTCAGATCAGCCACCGTACGACCGGCCAGCGGCTTGCCGATGCTGACGCCGTTGAGGTCGATACTGGCGGAAAACTGCGGCGGCGGCGGATTGTGCGCCTTGATCAGGCCAAAGCGCGCCTTCACCGAGGCTTCCGCTTCGCCACGGAAATCCTTGGCGACGAAATCCGTGTCCTTCAGCGCGTCAATCGGCTTGAAGGTGGAAAGCTCTGCCAGCGCATCGGCAGCCCCCGTCACATCCAGCGCCAGATCGGCCATCAGAGGCTTGGCATAGGTGGAGGCTATGGAGAAGGTGCCGCCGGTGGCCGTCACACTGCGACCGGACGGGAAATAGGAGTTGGCATCCTTGATGGCGACGGTCAGTTGTGCGCCATGCAGATCAAAGTGGCCCGCCAGATTGCGGACCGGCGGCATGTCGCCCGGCAGGTTAAGGCGGGTATCGGCAATATCGAAGGCGATGCGCAGCTCGTTGGCATCGAGTTCCATCGGGATGCCCGGTCCGTGCATGCGCCCGGCCGGAATGAAGACCGCGATCGATCCATCCGTCACCTCGCCGCCAAACAGGCTGGAGACAGCCCAGTCGCGCGCCTTGCGGGCCATCCAGAACGGCCACAGTTGCTTGACCGCCGCCACCTCCATGCGTGGCAGTTGCGCACCGAACGAAATCTCCGGCGAAACCTTGCCGGGAAACCGTATCTTCAGAGAACCCGCCATCTGTCCGGACGGGCTGGACACCTGCATGGAATCGAACTGCAGTTCGCGCGCTGCGGTCAGATAGCGCCCGCTGGCCTGCAGGTCGAACAGGGTCGGCTGTTCGCCGCCGCTGGCCGCCTGCGCATGACCGCCGCTGACCAGGAGGTCGAGGCCATAGCCGGGGCGCTTCTCCGCCGGGTTCAGCCGGTCGAGATCGATGATGGCACCGGAGACCGGCACCACCGTCGGCCCAAAACGCAGGCGAGAGGGCAGGATCTCGATGGAATTCTTGGCAAAATCATAGGTGGCGCTCACTTCGGCGCCTGACAATTCCTGCCCGACGCCATCGAAATAGACGGTGCCCGGCGTGTGATGGATCGTCGCCTTGATGGCGGGATCCGCCTCCGTGGTGTCGCGGGTCGCGTTGAGATCCATGTCGATGGCGCCCTGCAGCCCCTCGCGCGGCTCGCCATTGTCGTCCTTTTGCAGCAGGAACGGGGTCAGGTCGAGGCCGGAGAGACGGGCAGCCAGCGCACGAGTGACGCCGTTGATGGCGTTCGACTGGACACTGAGCGCCGCGCGATGACCCTCCAGTTCCATCACCCCGTCAAGCGCCACCTGCCCCTTGTCGGTGAGGGAGAGCCTGAGGTCATCAATCATCAGCCGCGCCACATGGCCGGTATGGTCCGGTGGAAAGCGGATCTCGATGCCGGAGAGGCGCACAAGCCCCGTGCCGGTGCGTTCGATCAGGCCGCGCGCCTCGTCCAGGCGCTGGAATGCCTGTTCCAGGGCAAAGGGCAGACTGTCGATCCGGGTCTTGGACAGATCCATCGGGTCGCTGGCCGGCAAGAGCGCGGTATCCAGCGAAATGTCATGGGCGGAAATGCGCCGGATCGACACGCGACCACTGGCAAGCGCCAGCGGATCGATCGCCAGGCGCACCGCACCCGTGCGCGTCAGATGCGCGCCGCTTGCCACTTCCACCACGTTGACGTCGCGTGCTTCGAGCGCCAGGCGAAAATCACTGGAAAACCGAAGTACGGTGGAGCCGACCGTTGCCCGGTAGCGGGGCCCGATCGCGTCGTTGAGGGCCGACTGGGCCCGTGCGTTCAACGTGCTGTCGATGGTGCCCGTTTCGATGGCGAAGAAGCCCGCGCCGGCCGCAAGGCCGCAGATGGCGAGGAAGATGAGGAAGAAACGCATGATTGTTCCGGCGCGCGTCGACGGCGCCGGGCAGTGCACGATCAGCGGATCATGCGCCTGGGCGGACGGCAATTCGTGCAGCGCCACCAGATCCTTCTGGCGGAACGTGACCTTTTCCCCTCTTATTTCCGCCATGCTCTCCCATTCTCGGCATCACACCCGATTCGGGTGATCTGGACCAATTCCGCGCCAGTATATACGCATTGCGGCGACAATTTCCCAACATGCAGGCGAAAGAAAGGAAAACCATGTCCGAGCTCGTAAGCGGCATGCCCGCCCCGGATTTTACCCTCCCGCGCGACGGTGGCGGCACCATCACGCTCTCCGACCTCCGCGGCAAGCCGGTGGTGGTCTATTTCTACCCGAAGGACGACACCAGCGGCTGCACCACCGAGGCTTTGCAGTTCACCGCACTTTCCGGTGAATTCGAAAAGGCCGGTACCACCGTCATCGGCATTTCGCCCGATTCTGCGGCCAAGCATGACAAGTTCATCAAGAAGCACAACCTGACGGTCGCGCTTGCTGCCGACGAGGAACAGGTGGCTGCCAACGCTTATGGCGTCTGGAAGGAAAAGAGCATGTACGGCAAGAAGTACATGGGCATCGAACGCTCCACCTTCCTGATCGCCGCCGATGGCAGCATCGCGCGCGTCTGGCCCAAGGTGAAGGTCGAAGGCCATGCCGAGGAAGTGCTTGCGGCAGCACAGGCCCTGTGACAAAGGACGGGGCCATGACCGAGGCCCCTTCCACCGCGACTGCCCCCGTGGCGCTTCCTCACATCGCGTCGCTGCGCGGCGGCGCGATCGATGCCATTTCTTCTCAGGATCTGACACTGAAGACGGCGCTCGCCCAGGAGACCGCCATGCGGTGGTTCGCGCGGCGCCTGTCTCTGCGCTCGCCTCTCGATCCGCCACTGCCGGATCGGCCAGGGCGGCCCGACAAACCGGAACTCGTGCCGCCGAAATTGGTGGAGAAGCGTTCCCTGCATACCGTCAAGGGCCGCATCGCCATCCTGCATGCGATCGCCCATATCGAACTCAATGCGGTCGATCTCGCGCTCGACATCGTTGCCCGTTACGCCACCGAACCGGTGCCCCATTCCTTCTTCGACGGCTGGATGCAGGTGGCCTTCGAGGAGGCCAAGCATTTTCGAATGGTCAGGACCCGTCTTAACGATCTTGGCGCCGATTATGGCGACATGCCCGCCCATGACGGCCTGTGGCAGGCAGCGCATGCCACCCGCAACGACCTGACGGCCCGGCTGGCCGTCGTACCGCTCATTCTGGAGGCGCGCGGCCTCGACGTGACGCCCTCGCTGCAGGCCAAGATGCGCGAAACCGGCGATCACGAAACAGCGGCCGTGCTGGACGTGATCTACAACGACGAGAAGGGGCATGTGGCGATCGGCGCGAAATGGTTTCGCTTCCTCTGCGCCCGCGAGCGCAAGGATCCCGCCGCCACCTTCAAGGATCTGGTACGGGCCAATTTTCGCGGCGCACTGAAGCCGCCGTTCAACGATCTCGCCCGCGCCGAAGCGGGGCTGACGCCATCCTTCTACCGCTCGCTGACGTCGACCAGCAATGCCTGAGCGCACCGGGATGGGAGGTCCATAAGCACTACCTGATTTAACGCGACATTAACCTTAACGGTTTCTACTCCCCGGGGCGGATGAGGCATCAGCAAGCCTTTCCGGGAGATGAGCGTGGCCAAGCCGAAAAAAAATCACATCTTCGACGCAGGTCCGTCCAGGCCAGTGCTGATTCTCGCATCCGGCGAGCGTATCCGCCACATGACCATCCGGCCCGTGATGACGATCGCGGCGGCCGGCCTCTTCACGCTCCTGACCGTCGGCTCTATCGGTTCCGCCGCCTACCTTGCGTGGCGTGACGATCTGCTGGGGGCCGCCTCCGAGCGCCAGGCGCGCCTGCAGCAGGACTATGAGGATCGCATCACGACGCTTCGCGCCGAAATCGAACGGATCACCTCGCGGCAGATGATCGAGCAGCGCACCGTGCAGGCCCGCATGGACCAGTTGCTCCGGCAGCAGACTGCGCTTGTCTTGCGTCACGACAAGCTGGAAGGCCTGGTGCAACGCGCCGAAGCCTCGGGCCTCTCGGTCCCGGAGACGGCCGATGAGCGGGCGCAGCCCTTGAGCGCGTCTGCCTTTGCCCCTGCCGGTGCGGCGGATCGGACCGGGCGTGCCGCAAGCGAGGGGATCCGGGCGATCGACAGGCTTCTCAAACCGGACCTGCGCCTTGGCGATCACGCCCCATCCGCTACCGGATCCTCCGCGCAACCGGCAAAGGATGCAGCAAGCGCCACGCTGTCGCGCGTGTCTCTTTCGCTCGATGCACTCGACCAGCAGCAGCAGGCGCGCGTCTTCAGCCTGACCCGACAGGCCGACCGCACGGCGGATGCCATCGCCACCATCATGCGGCGGACCGGCGTTTCAGTCGGCCTTGCGGCGGACGGACGCAGCCAGAGGGACAAGGGCGTTGGCGGCCCGTTCGTACCTCCCCTGAAGGACGGGATGATGGATGACAGCTTCGACGCTGCTGCGAGCGCGCTCGACGTTGCGCTGACACGGCTTGAAGCGGTGCGTCGCGCGGCAACCACCCTGCCCTACGGCAATCCGGCCCCCGGTCGCGAGATCACCAGCGGTTTCGGCAACCGCATCGATCCCTTCCTCGGCCGCCTTGCCCTGCATGCGGGCGTGGATTTCCAGGCCGAGACCGGCCAGCGCGTGCGCAGCACCGGTGCCGGACGCATCGTAGCCGCCGGCGAAAGCGGCGGCTATGGCAACATGGTGGATATCGACCACGGTCAGGGCCTCGTCACGCGCTATGGTCACCTCTCCCGCATTCTCGTGCGCGAGGGCGATGCCGTGGCTGCCGGCGACGTGATCGGCCTTGCCGGCTCGACCGGCCGCTCCACCGCCCCGCATCTGCATTACGAGGTGCACCAGGACGGTGAGCCGATCGATCCGGCCACCTTCCTCAATGCCGGTCTGAAGCTGAAAGCCTACCTTCAGTAACGTCGTATTGACCCAAACAGCCGTTTTACTGCGACGGATTCGCCATTCGCGACCGCAAACGTGCAGTTTTCTTGACTTTGCAGAGCGCAGCCCTTATGTCGCGGCCATCGTCGGACGCGTAAGCGGTTCCGACTCACAGCGTTCTTCAAGAACCGGAACGGAAATAGTTTTCTCTTTGACGACATTTGCTGATCTTGGCCTGAGCCAGAAAGTCCTTTCCGCAGTGACCGACGCGGGCTACACGACGCCCACGCCGATCCAGGCCGGTGCGATTCCGCCCGCCCTCCAGCGCCGCGATATTTGCGGCATCGCCCAGACGGGCACCGGCAAGACCGCTTCCTTCGTGCTGCCGATGCTGACGCTTCTCGAAAAGGGCCGGGCCCGGGCGCGCATGCCGCGCACGCTCATTCTGGAACCCACCCGCGAACTGGCGGCCCAGGTTGCGGAAAATTTCGAAAAGTACGGCAAGAACCACAAGCTCAACGTCGCGCTTCTGATCGGCGGCGTGTCCTTCGACGAGCAGGACCGCAAGCTGGAACGCGGCGCCGACGTTCTGATCTGCACGCCCGGCCGCCTGCTCGACCACTGCGAGCGCGGCAAGCTTTTGATGACGGGCGTCGAAATCCTCGTCATCGATGAAGCCGACCGCATGCTCGACATGGGCTTCATTCCGGACATCGAGCGCATCGCCAAGATGATCCCGTTCACCCGCCAGACCCTGTTCTTCTCGGCCACCATGCCGCCGGAAATCCAGAAACTGGCCGATGCCTTCCTGCAGAACCCGGAACGCATCGAGGTGGCGCCGCCCTCCTCCACCGCCAAGACCGTGACGCAGCGGCTGGTCGCCTGCCACAACAAGGATTACGAGAAGCGCGCAGCACTCCGCGATCTCATCCGCGCCCAGGACGATCTCAAGAACGCGATCATCTTCTGCAACCGCAAGAAGGATGTCGCCGACCTGTTCCGTTCGCTCGACCGCCACGGCTTCTCCGTCGGCGCGCTGCACGGAGACATGGACCAGCGCTCGCGCACGACGATGCTCGCCAACTTCAAGAGCAACAACATCACGCTGCTGGTGGCCTCGGACGTCGCGGCCCGCGGCCTCGACATTCCCGATGTCAGCCACGTCTTCAATTTCGACGTTCCGATCCATGCGGAAGACTATGTCCACCGCATCGGCCGCACCGGCCGGGCGGGACGTTCCGGCGCTGCCTTCACACTGGTGACACGCAGCGATACCAAATTCCTCGATGCCATCGAAAAGCTGATCACCCAGAAGATCGAATGGCTGAACGGCGATCTCTCCGCCCTGCCGGAACCCATGGAAAGCCACGACAGCGGTCGTGGCCGGGGTGGCAAGGGCCGCGAGCGCGATCGCGACCGGGGCCGTGACAAGCGCGGCCGCAAGCCTGATACCCGTGCCGCAGAACCGGTTGCGGATGTCGAAGAGAAGATCATCGAAACGAGGACGGAAAGCGTGGCAGCAGAACACCAGAAGGCGGATCATCGCAGGCAGCAGCACGGTGGCCGCAACCATGGTCGCCCCAATCCGGCCAATGACGATCACCGCGAGCGCCGCCGCCGCCGTGACGACGATGACGGCCCGACGCCGGTCGGTTTCGGCGACGATATTCCGGCCTTCATGCTGATCGTTGCCAACGCCAAGGGCTGATTGCAGCCCATGTCCGCCAGGCCAGGGATTGATTTTCCGGGCGTCGGTTGCGGCCTCGTCATCGAGCGCGCCGACGGTCACATCCTGCTGTACCGGCGCGTGAAGGCGCCGGAAGCGGGCCACTGGAACATTGTCGGTGGCAAGGTGGATCCTATGGAGCATTCCGCCGCGGCTGCATGCCGCGAGGCGGAAGAGGAAACCGGTCTTTCCATCGGTTCCGTTGAATTCCTGTGTCTGTCGGAACAGATCATCGAAGCGGATGGCCAGCACTGGGTTTCGGTGATCTACCGGACCCGCGACTTTACAGGCACGCCGCGCCTTACCGAACCCGACAAACTTTCGGAACTCGGCTGGTTCTCGCCGGATACGCTGCCAGAACCGCTCTCCCGCTTCACCCGCGACGCCGTTGCGCATCTCGGCAAGGTCTGACGCGCCTTATTTCGTGGCCGTGCGCACGCCAGCCTCATAGGCCAGCCGCGCCCATTTCCCCATCACGTCCGGATCATCGAGCGCCTCGTCGGGCACGCTCCAGTAGGGCATCAGCACGGGCTTGCCGGTCTTGCCTTCGTAGGACCATTGACGGGCGCCGGCTTCTGCAAACAGCAGCGCCGTTTGCGCATCGGCCTTCAGCATCAGCTCGTCACGGAGTTCGAGGGCAAAGATCACGCCGTGATGATAGATGCCCTTGCCGCCGAACATGCGTTTGATGGTAACCCGCCCCAGCGGCTCGAACAGTTCCTCGATCGCCTCGTTGTCCATGCCTCTTATCCCCGCAACAGGCCGCCGGCGGCGGTCACCGCATCCGGCGTGTCCACATCGAGTTGTGCGGCGTCTCCCAGTTCCACATCGACGATCGGCAGGCCGCAGGTCTCGATGACGTGGCGGGCGCCGACATCGCCTTCCAGCCGCATCAGCGCATCGAAGGTGGCGCGTGGCAGGATCACCGGATTGCCGCGCTTGCCGCCACTGACCGCCCGCACGATGGCATTGCCGTCGGCTGCGCGAAAGGCCGCGCAAAGGCGTGAGAGATCCTCTTCCGTGAGGCCCGGCATGTCCGCCAGCAGCACCATCACGCACGCCACTTCGGCAAGTGCCGGCTGGCGAAGCCCGGTGCGGATGGAGCTCGCCATGCCGCTTGCATGATCCGGATTGTCGGCAAGGACAAGATCGAGACCGTCAAGCGCTGTACGGATCTCCCCGCTGCGATGGCCGGTGACCGCCACCAGCGGACCGTCGAGCACCGAGAGGGCGCGAGAGGCCACGCGGCGCACCAGCGGCATGCCGTCGAACTCGGCCAGAAGCTTGTGGCCGGCCTCGCCCATGCGGCTTGCGCGGCCCGCCGCCAGCAGCAGGCCTCCGATGACGAGCGGTGCGTTCGGTCGGGAGAGACGCTCGCGCGGCTGTGGACGTGTCGGAATTTCCATGAGAAGGCCCCCCACGCCCAGTGCGGAAAGATCGTCGGCCACCGGGCGTTCACCGGCCAGCAGACGGTGCAGCACCCAGTCAAAACCGTTTTCCTTTGGCGAGCGCGCACAGCCCGGCGCGCCGATCATCGGCACGGCACCGTGATAGCCGAGCACCAGAAGATTGCCGGGATCGACCGGCAGGCCCACCTGCTCCACCCATCCGCCGGAAAGCCGCATGGCCTCCGGCAGCACATCGCCGGCATCGACCACGGCCGATGCTCCGAAGAGGATGACGAGGCGAGGCAGGCCGGTCTCCGGCGCGCGCAGTGCCGCTTCAATCGCGCCGGCCACCGCATCGGCGCGGTGGGGCACCCGGTGCTCCGAAACCAGCCGGCTGCCGGATGGACGGAGCCGGCGGCGCAGAAGATCCGCCGTCTTGTCCAGCACGGAGGATTTCAGCACCGGCAACTCGGTCTGGATCAGCGTCACGGCAAAGGAACGATAGGCCTTCAGCGCAATCGCCTCACCTTCGGCCAGCACGGCGCCCGCCCGCTCCACCGCGGCCCCCGGTACGGCGAGCGGAATAATCTTGACGGTCGCCACCATGGCCCCGGCCGGCACATCGGCGCGGTCGTTGAGACAGGCAAGCGTGATGGCCGGATCGACGCGGTTGAAGCGATCGACCAGCGTGCGATCGGCACGGAAGAGGCCGTTTTCGGTGGCGTGAATATTGACGCGGCCCGTCGATGCCGGGGACAGCCGAAGGCCGGGTCCCGCGAGCGCCGATGCCAGCCGCTCGGCCGCCGCATCCTCGGTCAGATCGTCAGGATCGAGAACGGCGACGGCGACTTCCGTCACGCCTGCAGCCGCCAGCCGTTCCACATCGCCCGCCGAGAGAATGGTACCCTTGGCGATACGCCCTCCCTCGACGCTGACGCCATGTGCCAAAATCGCGCCCTCTGCCCTGTCCAGCGGCACTGTCGAAAAGATCATGCGGCCGCCCCGGACAGGCTGCGACGACGGAAGGCCTCAACGATCTCAGCCAGGATGGCAAGCGCGATTTCCTGCGGGCTTGACGCCCCGATATCGAGCCCGATCGGCGCGCGGATGCGCGCGATCTCGTCGGTCGAGAGACCCACTGCAGCAAGACGTTCCACCCGCTTCGCATTGGTCTTTCGGCTGCCGAGCGCACCGACATAGAAGCAGCCGCGCCGCAGCGCTTCCGCGAGCGCGAAATCGTCGATCTTCGGATCATGTGTCACGGCGGCCAGCGCGGTGTAGGAATCGAGCGGCCGCGTCGAAAGCACGTCCTCCGGCCAGTCGGCCACCAGATCGACACCCTCGAAGCGCTCGGCCGTTGCAAAGGCGGTGCGCGGATCGATGATGGTCAGATCGAAGCCGACCACGCCGGCCAGCCGCGCCAGCACCTGGGTAATATGGACGGCCCCGATTGCCACGATGCGCGGCGGGGGCAGGTGCACGTTGAGAAACAGGCTGCCTTTTTCCGTCTCGACGAGACCGGACTTGCCGGAGAGGAATGCTGCCCTCACCGCATCCGCCAGATGTGGCGGCAGGGTACCGCCCTCCTCCAGCACCTCGCTCCGGCCGCCTGCGATGTCGGTCACCAGCACGGCGGCGCGGCGGGCGGAACGCGCGGCATTCAGCCGGCGAAGAGAGGCAAGATCCATCAGCCGAGCCTTTCCACATACACCCGGATGCGGCCGCCGCAGGAGAGGCCGACGCGCCAGGCGGTCTCGTCGGCAACCCCGAAATCCAGCATCTTCGGTTGACCGCCTTGCAGCACCTCGAGCGCCTCGGTGATCACCGCACCCTCGACGCAGCCGCCGGAGACGGAGCCCTCGAAATTGCCCTCGCCATCGATCACCAGATGGCTGCCCACCGGACGCGGCGCCGATCCCCAGGTTTCCATCACGGTGGCGATGGCAACGGCACGCCCCTCGGCCGCCCAGCCCTCCGCCGTCAGAAGCGGGTCAAGACCATTGCTCATGCGGCACTCCTTTGCAGAAATCGGCGCGGATCGGCAGCGCGGCCTGTCTCGCCGCTCAGTGCGGCAGCCAGTGCGCCAAGAGAATCCAGATTGTGGACGGGTCGGAATTCGTCCACATGCGGCAGCATGGCCCGCACGCCCCGGGCGCGCGCGGCAAAGCCCTCGAACCGCAGCAGCGGATTGAGCCAGATCAGCCGGCGGCAGCTGCGGTGCAGCCGGTCGATCTCGGTTTCCAGCACGTCCACCCCGTCGCGCTCCAGCCCGTCGGTGATCAAAAGAACCACCGCGCCGCCACCCAGCACGCGACGCCCCCACAGCCGGTTGAAGTCCTTCAGCGTCTCGCCGATCCGGGTTCCACCCGACCAGTCGCGGACAGAGGCCGTGCAGGCATCCAGCGCCGCATCCGGATCGCGCTGGCGCAACTGGCGGGTCACGTTGGTCAGCCGTGTGCCGAACAGGAAGACATGCGTGCGACGGCGCTTTTCCATCAGCGCATGCGCGAAATGCAGGAAAATGCGGCTGTACTGGCTCATCGAGCCGGAAATATCGGCGAGCACCACGAGAGGCGGCGGACGGCGGCGCACGCTGCGAAACTTCGGCAGCATCATCGCGCCGCCGCTGCGCATCGCCTGGCGCAACGTGCCACGCGGATCGATCCTGGCCGGGCGGGTCGATGGCTGGTAGCGGCGCGTCGCCACCTCCGCAAGCGGCAGCACCAGACGCGCAATCGCCCGGCGCGCTTCGCCAAGCTCTGCGGCCGTCATCTGCGCGAAATCGGTCTGCCGCAGCACGTCGGAGCCGGAGGCCGTGAAGCGGGCATCCGTCTCCACCTGGGGTGGCGCTTCCCGCTTGGGCGCCCTCTGCTGGTGTCCCAGCAGCGAATCGCTGACGCGGGCGGCGGCCGGCTTCGGCTTTTCCCTGTCGCGGCCATCGGCCACTTTTGGCGACATCATCTGGATCATCTTTTCCACGAGGTCGCGCTTGCGCCAGAACAGGCGAAAGGCCTCGTCGAACACCGCCATGTCCTCGCGCCGCTTGACGAAGACGGCGGCGAGTGCCGCATGAAACTCCTCGCGCGCGCCGATGCCCACGGCCTCGACCGCCGCCATGGCGTCCAGCGTCGCCTGCGGCGAGGTTTTTAGACCGGCGCGGCGCAGCACCCGGGAGAAATGCAGGATGTTGTCCGCAAGCTTTCCCTCGCCCACCTGAACCGGCGGCAGAATGGCACCATCGCCCGTGGAGGAGTGCACCATGGCTCAGCCCGCCGCCAGAAGTTCGGCGCGGATGTCCGACAGGATGGCCTCGCCCTCGCCGCCGCGGATGCGGGCAATGTCTTCCTGGTATTTCAGCAGCGTGCCGAGCGTGTCCGAAATCGTTTCGGGATCGAGCGCCAGCCGGTCGAGTTCGGTGAGCGCGGTTGCCCAGTCGATGGTTTCGGCGACGCCCGGATTCTTGAAAAGATCAATGGTGCGCAGCCGCTGCACATAGGCCACCACCTGCTGCGAGAGCGCAGTCGCCGCACCCGGCACCTTGCGTTTCAGGATCGCCAGTTCCTGCGCGGCATCCGGATAATCCACCCAGTGGTACAGGCAGCGGCGCTTCAGCGCATCGTGGATCTCGCGCGTGCGGTTGGTGGTGATGATGACGATCGGCGGCTCGGCCGCGCGGATCGTGCCGAGTTCGGGGATCGTCACCTGAAAATCCGAAAGCACTTCCAGCAGGAAAGCTTCGAACGCCTCGTCGGTGCGGTCGAGTTCGTCGATCAGGAAGACGGGGGCTGCCTCTCCGGCGGCGGCAAGCGCCTGCAGCACCGGGCGGCGGATCAGGTGACGCTCCGAATAAAGGCTGGTTTCCAGGCGGTCGCGGTCGGCAAGGCCTGCGGCTTCCGCAAGCCGGATATCCAGCATCTGCGCCGGGAAATTCCATTCGTAGACGGCCGAGGCGACATCCAGCCCCTCGTAGCACTGCAGGCGGATCAGCGGACGGTTTAGCCCGCGCGACAGGGCCTTGGCGATCTCGGTCTTGCCGACACCGGCCTCGCCTTCCAGAAACAGCGGTCGCTTCATCCGCAGCGCGAGAAAGATCACCGTCGCAAGGCCTCGGCCGGCCAGGTAATCCTGCCCCTCCAGCAGGGCAAGCGTCTCATCGATGGAGGCCGGCAGCAGGTGCTGGATGTCTGAGGACATGATCGTTTCTCCCGTCAGCCAGCAAGCCTACAGCGCGTGAAAGGTGCGGTCCAGATAGACCAGCGCCGGATTGACCGGCCCGAAATGCAGATCCACCACCTGCCCGAACAGCACGATATGGGTGGACATGCGGCGGATGTCGATCAGCCGGCAGTCGAAGGCGACCAGCGCATCGGAAAGGATCGGCGCGCCGGTCGACAACATCGTCCATTCGGCGAGCGCAAAACGCTCCTCGACCGGCAGGCGGTCGAAACCGGCCAGCGCCCGGGCAAGCGCCTGGTGATGGGCGGCGAGCGTGTTCAGTGCAAAGCGGCCGCTGGCCTCGAAAATGGCATTGCTTTCATTGCCGGCATTGAGGCAGGCGAGAACGGTTGCGGGATCGTCGGATACAGAACAGGCGGCCGTCACCGTCACGCCGCGCCGCAGGCCCTGCCACTCGGTCGTCACCGCCTGCACATGGCCGGCATAGCGCGCCATGCCGTTGCGGTAGACCGCAGGTTCGATCAGCCTCGGTTCGGCCTTTTCGGAAATCGTCACGCTTGGCATCCTCCCCGCCGCGACCACACGCTATCATATGGGAAGGTTTCCGGCCCTTGTCCACGCCCGCGCCGGATTTGCGCGGGGCATGCCGAGGAGGCCACGAATTCCGCTTTGCAGCGGCACGCCGTCCGGCTAGAGGTGAAGCATGCGCGACGTTGACACATCTCTTCTGCGAAAGACCGGGGCGACTGCCCTGCTCGCTGTCCTCCTGGCGGTCGCCCAGCCGGCGGCGGCGGCCAGCATCGGCGTGGTCGCGCCGCAGGATGGCCCCTATGCGCTGCTCGGCCAGCAGATCCTGCGCGGCGCCCGCGCCGCCGTGTCGGCCGGCGATACGCTGGTGCCCGTCGCCGAAAGCTGCGAACAGGGCAGCGGCCAGGCGGTGGCGGACAAGCTGCGCCAGGCGAAGGTCACGGTTGCCATCGGCTTTCTCTGCGTGGAGACCCTGTCCGCTGCGTTGCCTAAGCTCAAGGATGCCGGCATCGCAGCGATCACCGTTTCTGTGCGCTCGCGCATCCTGATGGAGGATGCGGCGCGCTATGGCTGGCCCCTTTTCCGGCTCGGTCCCGTCGATGGCGACGAGGCCAACACGCTCGCCGAAACCATCCTCACCCGCTATCAGAACCGGCCGATCGCGCTCGTCGACGACGGCACCATCTATGGCCGCGAGCTGACGAGCGCCGTGCGCCAGAAGCTGGAGGCCGGCGGTATCAAGCCGGTCTTCACCGATGTCTTCCGTCCCGGGCAGGAGCAGCAGCTGGCGCTGGTGCGCCGGCTGGTGAAAGCCGGTGCCACGCATGTGGTGGTCGGCGGCGACCGTGGCGACGTCGCCATCCTGGCCCGCGATGCGGCAAACGATGGCGCGGGCCTGTTCTTCATCGGCGGCGACGTGATGCGCGCCGCCGACCGGCCGATCCCGCTGCGCGAGGGTGTGCTCGCCGTCGCGCTGCCGGATTATGCGAACCTGCCGCAGGCCGAGGCCGCAGCCGCCGCTCTGCGTGCCACCGGTTTCGAGCCGGACGGCTATACGCTGCCCGCCTATGCCGCCCTGCAGGTGGCCAGCGCTGCGGTGAAGGCTGCGGACGGCAAGGGCTCGGTGGCCGCTGTTCTGCCCGGGCTTTCTGTGCAGACGGTGATCGGCGAGGTGCAGTTCCGCGCAGACCATGAACTGACCCGCAATCCCTTCCTGCTGCAACAGTGGACCGGCAGCGGCTTCGAGGTGCTGGGTCCCCCGACGCAATAGCATGGGCCTCGCGGATTGTGCCGCCGTGCCAGCGATGTTAAGCGGACCTCGCGATCCAACAGCCGCCGGAGGAACCCGTCATGACCCTGCCCATCCGCATCGCCCCGTCCATTCTCGCCGCCGATTTTTCAAAGCTCGGCCAGGAGGTGCGTGATGTCGTGGAGGCCGGCGCCGACTGGGTGCATCTTGACGTGATGGACGGGCATTTCGTGCCGAACATCTCCTTCGGGCCGGACGTCATCAAGGCGCTGCGCCCGCACACCACCGCCTTCTTCGACTGCCACCTGATGATCGCACCGGCCGATCCCTATCTGGAGGCCTTCGCCAAGGCCGGCTGCGACAGCATCACCGTGCATGCCGAGGCAGGCCCGCACCTGCACCGCTCGCTGCAGACCATCCGTGCGCTCGGCAAGAAGGTCGGCGTGACGCTGAACCCGGCAACCCCGCTTTCCGTGCTGGAAAACGTGCTTGATGATATCGACCTGATCCTGATCATGAGCGTCAATCCGGGCTTCGGTGGCCAGAAATTCATCCCCGCGATGGTGGAGAAGATCCGCGCCGCCAAGGCGATGATCGGCGCCCGCCCCATCGAGTTGCAGGTGGATGGCGGCATCACGGCCGATACCATCGGCGCTGCAACGGCCGCCGGCGCCAACGTGTTCGTGGCGGGCTCCGCCGTCTACAAGGGTGGCAGCATCGAGGCCTATCGCGCCAATGTCGCTGCCCTGCGCACCGCCGCCGAGTCCGCCCGCGGCTGACAGGCGCGGCACCGACGATCCTTCCGCCCCGCCATCCTGTCGCGCCGCCCACGTTGAGCTTGGCGGCGCTTCTTGCTAAAGCGGGGCCAATTTCCGAAACCGCCAAGGACCCACCGATGATCCCCCGCTATTCCCGGCCCGAAATGGTCGCCATCTGGTCGCCCGAGACCAAGTTCCGCATCTGGTTCGAGATCGAGGCCCATGCCTGCGACGCTCTGGCCGACATCGGCGTGATCCCGCAGGATGCCGCGCGGACCATCTGGGAAAAGGGCGGTGCGGCAGAGTTCGACGTGGCCCGCATCGACGAGATCGAGGCCGTCACCAAGCATGACGTCATCGCCTTCCTCACCCATCTGGCCGAATTCGTCGGCCCCGATTCCCGCTTCGTGCATCAGGGCATGACATCGTCGGACGTGCTCGACACGACGCTCAACATCCAGCTGGTACGCGCCGCCGACATCCTGATCGCCGACATGGACCGCGTGCTGGCGGCGCTGAAAACCCGCGCCTTCGAGCACAAGGACACGATCCGCATCGGCCGCAGCCACGGCATCCATGCCGAGCCGACCACGATGGGCCTCACCTTCGCACGCTTCTATGCCGAGATGGCGCGCAACCGCGCCCGCCTGGTCCATGCGCGCGCCGAAATCGCCACGGGTGCGATTTCCGGCGCCGTCGGCACCTTCGCCAACATCGATCCGCGCGTCGAGGAACATGTCTGCGCCAAGCTCGGTCTGGTGCCGGAGCCGGTCTCGACACAGGTCATCCCGCGCGACCGCCACGCGATGTTCTTCGCGACGCTTGGCGTAATCGCCTCCTCGATCGAGAATGTGGCGATCGAGATCCGCCACATGCAGCGCACCGAAGTGCTGGAAGCAGAGGAATTCTTCTCGCCCGGTCAGAAGGGCTCGTCGGCCATGCCGCACAAGCGCAATCCTGTTCTCACCGAGAACCTGACCGGTCTTGCGCGTCTGGTGCGCATGGCGGTGGTGCCGGCGCTCGAAAATGTGGCGCTCTGGCACGAACGCGATATCTCGCATTCCTCCGTCGAGCGCGGCATCGGCCCGGACACGACGATCACGCTTGACTTCGCGCTGAACCGGCTTGCCGGCGTCATCGAGAAGCTGGTGATCTACCCGGACAACATGATGAAGAATCTCAACAAGTTCCGCGGGCTTGTTCATTCCCAGCGCGTACTTCTCGCGCTGACCCAGGCCGGCGTTTCGCGCGAGGATGCCTATCGTCTCGTGCAACGCAACGCCATGAAGGTCTGGGAAGACGGCAAGGATTTCCTCGAGGAACTGCTGGCCGATTCGGACGTTCGCGCGGCCCTTTCGGAAGAGCAGATCCGCGAGAAATTCGACCTTGGCTACCACACCAAGCATGTCGACACGATCTTCAGCCGCGTGTTCGGCTAACCTCTTCATCCTGAATCAAAAAATCAGCCGGGGCGGCCAACCGCCCCGGCTGATTTGCATTTCAGGCATCCCGAATGGATCGCCGCCACTTACCGGCAGGCAAAACGGCTCTCGTCATCCGCCGCAGCGCCGGTGAAGCGGGCCACCTGCGGATAGGGGCAATAGAGAGTGCGCTTGCCGTTGAGGCCCTCGGCCTCCTTGTTGGCGGGCGTGATGCCGGCCGCCACGGCGCCGGGCGCCTTGCCCTGTTCCACCCAGGCGACCAGCGGCGAGAGGAAGTCGAAATCGTCATAGGACGGTCCGCCCGCGCCATGCGGCATTCCCGGAATGCGGTAGAGTTTGACGAAATCGCCGGCCTTGCCGCCATTGTTGGCATCGAGCTTGCGGTACCAGTTGACGGTGTCGAGCACCGAAAACACCGGGTCGGCATTGCCGTGGAACACGATCATCTTGTGCCCGGCATCGCGGAACGCCTTCAGGTCCGGATTGTCGCTTCTGGGCGGGATCATGAAATCCACGGCGGATTCGGTGAAGGTCGCATCCTTCGCAAACACCTTGGGCGCATCCCGGTCAAAATCGAAGCCGAGAAGATAGGCCTGCAATGCATCGGGCGTGCCACCCACGGGCGTCGGCGGCGTTGTGAAGACCTGCGCCAGCGAAGCCGCGCCCATCACGCCGATGATCGGCTTCCTGCCCCAGGCATCCACGGCGCTTTCGAGCTTCCAGCCGCGCCAGTTGGCAGAGGCCATGCCGGGATCCCAGTCCCATTCGCTGTAAAGCTGCTCGCCCTTGCTGTTGCGGGGGCCGGCATGACTGGTCTTCAGCGCGGTGATCTGCGCGGCGGAGAGGCAGCCGGTATCGCCCGCCTTGGTGCATTCCAGCGTTTCCGGCTTGAACGCCGTCTGGCAGGCGTCGGGATCGCCCACCACCCCGTCGGCAAGACCATCGAGACTGTCGCAAGCCTTCAGGATGCCCTTGGCCAGCACGGCCATGTCATCGCGGCTGAAGGCCTTGGCGATATCCGGATTGACCTTCGTCCAGGCCTGCACATCGAGCGCATGCTGGATGGCGGCCTTCGGCAGGTTGAGGCCGGGATAGCCAGCAAGAAGCCCGTCGAATTCGCCGGCAAGGCGGCTTGCCGCCATCAGCGCATGGCGACCGCCGTTGGAGCTGCCGATGCCGTAGGTGAAGGCGATCTTTTTCCCGTAATAGGTCTCGACCAGCTGCTTTGCGAGCGGGTTCAGCGTCGCAACGGCGGTATAACCGTAATCCCGCCTGGCCTGCGGATCGAGGCCGAAGGCAGCGCTGCCGGCAATGCCCTTTTCCGGCGCAGCCTTGCCATCATGGCCCGCATCGCTGGAGACCACGGCGTAGCCGCGGCCAAGGGCCGTATCCTTCTTGTTACCACCGAGCAACGGCCCGAGGGCCGGCACCACCACGCCATCATTGCCGCCGTTGAACTGGTGCACGAAGCGGCCGTTCCAGTCCTTTGGCAGCCTCAGTTCGAAGCGGATCGCATAGGTCTTGCCGTCGACCCCGGCCCTGTCCGGCGTCTTGCCGCGCACCAGGCAATGGGCAACCGGAATGTCGTCGGTTGCCGGCGTTTCCACCGCCTCCGTGACCTGAAGGCCGGCCGGATGCTGGCCATCGCGCAGCAGGCCGGCGCAATCAGCTGCCGCGAGCGCAAGCTGCGGCACAAGCGTGACGACCAGCGCCGTCCCGCCCAGAAAAAGGGCTTTTCTCATGAATTCCTCCCAATCCATCGGGCTGCCGGCAACTCCCCTTGGGCAACCCGGAGGCGAGATTAGCATCGGGACATCGGGCGATATAGTATGTGTTGCATATTATTTTTTGACAAAGCCGTGATGGCTCTCTCTTGACGCGACGCGGCCGGCTCAGCAGATAAGGGCCATGAAGGCATCAGACGCAGATATTCTCATCGTTCCCGGCTACACCAATTCCGGACCGGCCCACTGGCAGACGCGCTGGCAGTCCAAGTTGCAGACCGCGCGGCGGGTGGAACAGGCCGAATGGTCGAAGCCCGTGCGCGAGGACTGGGTGGCGCGTGTCGCCGAAGAGGTGAACGCCTCCACGCGGCCCGTCGTGCTGGTCGCCCATTCGCTGGGCGTTCCGACCGTCATCCACGCCATTCCGCATTTCCGCAACAAGGTGGCCGGCGCCTTCTTCGTCGCGCCGCCGGATGTGGCCAACCCGGACATCCGGCCGAAGCATCTGATGACGTTTGGCCCCTATCCGCGCGACCCGCTTCCCTTCCCGTCGATGACGATTGCCAGCCGCAACGACCCCTTCGGCACCTACGAACACGCCGACGACATCACCAATGCCTGGGGCTCACAGCTGATCGATGCCGGCGAGGCGGGCCATATCAATGCCGATTCGGGTCACGGCCCCTGGCCGGAAGGCACCATGGTGTTCGCCCGCTTCCTCTCGGGATTGAAGCCTTGACCTGCCGCGCGAAATCCTTCCTTCTTAGGTGAATTATTTAACTTTGGTTAAAAGAAGCGGGCTAATGTCGCGCATCAGGTGATGTCAAGCTTGGGGGAGTGCGTCGCTGGTGTTGCCGGATTGCCAAATTCCGAATACGCCCGTTTACGGTGTGGCAGCCGCCGAGGCTGCAGCGCTTGCCTTCGTGCCCTTCCCGACCGTTCTGGTCGAAGCCCCCAACGGGCGGATCGTCGAAACCACGGAACGCTTCGAACAGGATTGGCGCCGTCCCGCCAAATTCTCGCACATCTTCGAGCTTGGCTCGCTTGTTCATCCGGAAGATCGGGGCCCGCTGGAAGCGCTCCTCGCCGGCAACCGCATTTCGGAGACGGATGAGCCTCTCATCGTCCGGGTCCCGCTCGCATCAGGCGCCCAGAAATGGGCGCTTGTCGATTGTGCGCCCTGGCCGAACGACCTTGCGGACGGGACACCGCGTCTTCTCCTGCAGTTTGCCGACATCACCGCACAGAAAAAACGCGAGGCCGAGATCGCGACCCGCGAATTGCGCTGGAACAGCGCCCTGATCAGTTCGGTCTCCGGCGTCTGGGACCACCATTATGCGATCGGCGTCAAATATTACTCGCCCACCTGGCGACAGTTGCGCGGTCTCAAGGAAGGCGATCCGCTTCCCGCCACCAAGGAGGAATGGCTGAAGCGCCTGCATCCGGATGATGTGGACTTTACGCTGCACGCCATGGAGCGGCAGGAGGCGGGCGATCCCGACTATCAGGTGTTCCTTTACCGGGAGCGGCATGCCGACGGTCGCTGGGTCTGGATCGAATGCCGCGGCAACTGCGTCGAGCGTGCGCCGGACGGGCGACCACTGCGGGTGATCGGCACCGACACCGACGTCACCGACCGCATCGAGGCCGAACATGGCCTGACCCAGATGACGCGCCGGCTGGAGATGGCGCTGTCGCTGTCCGGCGTCGGTGTTTTCGAGGCCGATCTCGTCACTGGCCGTGTCCACTGGGACGAGCGCATCTATGAAATGTACGGCATCTTGCCAAGCGAGGAGATCCGGGTGGGCGAGACCTGGGAAAGTTTCCTGCATCCCGAGGATCGCCCCCGCATCCTGGCTGCGGCTGCGGCCGAGCATGATGAAGGACGCCCCTTTGCCGAAGAATATCGCATCGTTCTGCGGGACGGCAGCGAGCGGGTAATCCGCAGCTGCACCATGAGCTATGTCGATCAGGACGGCCACAGGAAGACGGTCGGCGCCAATTGGGACATCACCGATGACGTCATGCTGCAGCGCGAACTGGACCGTGCACGGCGGACTGCGGAGGCGCGCAACGCCGAGCTCGAGGCAGCGCGCAGCAGCATCGAATACAATGCGATGCATGACTACCTGACCGACCTGCCCAACCGCCGCTATCTCGATACGGTCATGGCGGAACAGGCGATGCAGGCAAGGCGCGACGGGACCGCTCTCGGCGTTCTGCATATCGATCTCGACCGCTTCAAGCAGATCAATGATACGCTGGGGCATGGCGCCGGCGACGCCATACTGCGCCATGCGGCAGGTGTTCTGCGCAAATCCGCCCGTCCGGGCCAGTTCGTTGCCCGCATCGGCGGCGATGAATTCGTGCTGCTTGCACCCTTTGACGGCTCCGCCCGCAAGCTTGCCTCACTGGCGGATCGGCTGGTGCGCTTGCTCAGCGAACCCGTGCTGCACGAAGGCCGCGAATGCCGCGTCGGCGCCAGCATCGGCATCGCCTGGATGAAGGGCGGCGACATCGATGCCCACCAGCTGCTCCTGAATGCCGATATGGCGCTCTATCGGGCCAAGAAAGCCGGGCGGAACCGTCACGAATTCTATTCGGCCGAAACGCACGAGCAGATCCTGATTGCCAAGCAGACCGCAGACGACATCCTGCACGGCATCGAAACAGGCCAGTTCTTTCCCGTCTACCAGTTGCAGTTCGACGCCAGAAGCCTCGAAATCAGCGGCGCCGAAACGCTGGCACGCTGGCAGCATCCGACCCAGGGATTGCTGGCACCCGATACCTTCCTGTCGATTGCCGAGGAAATCGGCGCGCTGTCGGTCATCGACGACCTGATCCTGGAAAGGGCGCTCGCCGATCAGGCGCGGCTGCTCGACATGGGTCTGGCCTTGCCCAAGCTTTCGGCGAATGTCTCCTATCGCCGCCTGCTCGATCCCGGCCTGATCCGCAAGGTGCGGAAACTTTCACTGCCGCCTGGCATGCTCTCCTTCGAGCTTCTGGAATCGACCTTTCTCGACAATTGCGGCGACGAGGTCATGCGCAATCTGGCACAGCTGAAGCGACTCGGCATCGATATCGAGATCGATGATTTCGGCAGCGGCCACGCCTCGATCGTCAGCCTGCTGCGTCTGTCGCCCAACACGCTGAAGATCGACCGACAACTGATCCGTCTCCTGCCGCAATCGGCGGAACAGCGTAGGCTGGTGGGGTCGATCATCGAGATCGGCAAGTCGCTGAATGTGCGTGTCGCCGCCGAAGGGGTCGAAAGCATGGAGCACGCACGCATCCTGCGCGATCTCGGATGCGACGTGCTGCAGGGCTTTGCGCTTGCAAAGCCGCTAGCCTTCGGCGAACTGGTGCCCTTCATGCTCTCGGGCGCCTGGCGCGAGACATGCTGCTAGAGCATGTCCGAGCCCAAAATGCGTCAGCGGTCTTGCGTCCGGACTGCCTGAAAACAAAGTGATAGAGCATTTCAGGTGATCCGGTTTTCACCGGAAATGTTCCAGTCACCCCACGCTTGGCGGCGACGCGCGTCGCACCCGCACGCCAAACGCATACTTCCCATCCAGGGTGAACCTGTTTTCGGCATGCGCAAAGGCACGACGGATTAGGGAACCCTTGCCCGGCGCTTACGATCGCGAGAGGCGGCGGATCAGGGCGCCCGCATCTCGGCCAGCGTTTCCAGCAGCATCTCGCGCATGCGGGTGGCCAGATCCTGCTCGTCGAGAACGAGGGCTGCGGCCGCAAATTCGCTACGCAGCCTCGCGGTCATCGCCTTGTCGTCATGGTGCTCGACCGCCCAGGCGGCAAACTCCTCCGCATAGGCGATGGGATTGGACTTGCCGAGCAGCTGTCCGGCCCAAAGGCCGATCAGCTTGTTGCGGCGCGCGGTGGCGCGAAACTGCTCGCCTTCCTCGTAGGCAAACCTGTTTTCGAGCGCAAGCGCCCGGTCATGCAGAGTGATCATTGGCTGTCCCCGATGCCATGCGCCCGCAGGCGCGACGAACCGATGCAAAGGAAACTGCCGGAGAAGATTTGCCAAACCGTGTAGCTCAACGGTGAACGAATCCTTCTTGCCTGTGCCGTCCTCCACCACATGCTCTGCCAACGCGCATTGTGAATTGCACGGTTTTCCGTTATGGGACCGCTCAAAGACCCTTCACGGCGCCACGACCGGCGCCCAACAACAAGAGACAGAAACTCATGAACCGTCGCCGCCGTATCTACGAAGGCAAGGCCAAGATCCTTTACGAAGGCCCTGAGCCTGGCACGCTGATCCAGTTCTTCAAGGATGATGCCACTGCCTTCAACAAGAAGAAGCATGACGTCATCGACGGCAAGGGCGTGCTCAACAACCGCATCAGCGAATACATCTTCACACACCTCAACAAGATCGGCATCCCCACGCATTTCATCCGCCGGCTGAACATGCGCGAGCAGCTGATCAAGGAAGTGGAAATGATCCCGCTGGAAATCGTCGTGCGCAATGTCGCCGCCGGTTCGCTCTCGACGCGCCTTGGCATCGAGGAAGGCGTGGTTCTGCCGCGCTCGATCATCGAATTCTACTACAAGTCCGACCAGCTCGGCGACCCGATGGTCTCGGAAGAGCACATCACCGCCTTCGGCTGGGCCAATCCGGCCGAGCTTGACGACATCATGGCGCTCGCCATCCGCGTCAACGACTTCCTTTCCGGCCTCTTCCTCGGCGTCGGCATCCAGCTCATCGATTTCAAGATCGAATGCGGCCGCCTGTTCGAAGGCGACATGATGCGCATCATCCTCGCCGACGAGATCTCGCCCGACAGCTGCCGACTGTGGGACATCGAGACGAAGGAAAAGATGGATAAGGACCGCTTCCGCCGCGACCTCGGCGGCCTGCTGGAGGCCTATTCCGAAGTTGCCCGTCGTCTCGGCATCATCAACGAAAACGAACCGATCCGCGGCACCGGCCCGGTTCTGGTCCAGTAAGCTTCGAGGAGCACTCAGTGATCAAGGCACGCGTCACCGTCACGTTGAAGAACGGCGTTCTGGACCCGCAGGGCAAGGCCATCGAAGGCGCGCTCGGAAGCCTCGGCTTCGAGGGCGTCCATCAGGTGCGCCAGGGCAAGGTCTTCGATCTCGAACTCGACACCTCAGACCGCACCAAGGCTGAGGACGAACTGAAAGCCATGTGCGAAAAGCTGCTGGCCAACACCGTGATCGAGAACTATTCTATCGCTCTGATCTGACGGTTGCGGAACGTGTCATGGCCGATGTCACCAGTGAACTTCTGTATGAACTTATGAAGCGGGTTCACGCGGAAGTCGCCGATGTGAAACAG
The DNA here is from genome assembly GCF_900156005.1 of Rhizobium sp. RU35A. Classification (NCBI taxonomy): domain Bacteria; kingdom Pseudomonadati; phylum Pseudomonadota; class Alphaproteobacteria; order Hyphomicrobiales; family Rhizobiaceae; genus Rhizobium; species Rhizobium sp. RU35A. The sequence goes on from NZ_FTMR01000010.1 coordinate 105,280, forward strand.
GGCCAGCGCGAACTGAAGGCGGAGATGAATGCGATGCGGGGTGCCATGGTGTCACTTCATCAGGACATTCACAATCTTCACTCCGTTTTAGCGCGGCATGAGCTGCGTCTTGACCGCATCGAAAATCGTCTCGAACTCCGAGAACTGTCAGAAGCACAAGCAAGGTTTGAGCCCCATCCATGAAGTCCGCCGTCCTCCAGCTTCCCGGCCTCAACCGCGACCGGGACATGATTGCCGCCCTTACGCGCATTTCCGGGCAGGCCCCGGTCACCGTCTGGCAGACGGAAACGGAAATCCCGGATGTCGACCTGATCGTCATCCCCGGCGGCTTTTCCTATGGTGACTATCTGCGCTGTGGCGCGATTGCCGCGCGCATGCCGGTGATGCAGGCCGTGCGCGAAAAGGCGGCCAAGGGTGTCAAGGTTCTCGGCGTCTGCAACGGCTTCCAGATCCTGGTCGAGGCCGGCATGCTGCCCGGCGCCCTGATGCGCAATGCCTCGCTGAAGTTCGTCTGCAAGGAAGTGAAGCTCGAGGTGGTCAACGCCGATACGGATTTCACCCGCGCCTATGCCGAGGGCCAGATCATCCGCTGCCCGGTTGCCCACCACGACGGCAACTATTTTGTCGAGGACGAGACCCTGAAGGCGATGCAGGACAGGGGCCAGGTGGTCTTCCGTTATGCGGAAGGCACCAATCCGAACGGTTCGATGCTCGACATCGCAGGCGTCGTCAACGAGGCCGGCAATGTGCTCGGCATGATGCCTCATCCGGAAAACCTCATCGAGGCGGCCCATGGCGGCACCGATGGGCGCGGCATCTTCGCCTCTGCCCTGGATGTCATTGCGGCCTGAGCCATACGCCTGCCGCAATCATCCGTCAGCCCTCCATGTCTCGAGGCTCCGTGGCAACGCGGAGCCTCTTTTCCTCCCGCCGTTTGTCCGGATCAGAGCCCATGACCTACAAGATCGCCCTCGCCTGCCTTGCCGTCACGCTCGTCAGCCTGCAGGGCTGCAAGAGCGAGCGCCCCGCAGCCGTGGCGCCGGATCGCGCGGCGCTGCCGATGATGGAGCGGATCGCGGTCGCGGCAAACAGCTGCTGGTTCAAGTCCGGCGATGCAGCCTTTGCCGCCTACCGGCTGGCGCCGGAACTCAATTCCTTCTCCGGGCGTCCGCGCATCCTGGCGGTCCCGCGCCACAGCCCGGAATCGCGTCCTTTGCTTGTCGTGCAGGCAGAGGGAAATCCGGCGCGGCTTGACGCCTTCGGACCGATGATGAACGGCAGTCAGGCGGCCCGCATCCGCAAGGACGTGACGCGCTGGGCCGCCGGCGACAAGGGCTGCTGAACACGCGGACCGAGCCGGGGATCTTAGTGGTTTCAACCGGTTAGCCGGCTTACGCGACTCTCGTCCTTCAGGCTTCCTGATTCGCGGATCTCATGGCCGCCGGCTGGCTCCCCATGCCTCCCCGTGACTGGATTTTCAGCAGTCTCCGGCGCGCTGAGCGTACTTTTTCTGCAACAATGCCGCGTCTTTGCGTGTCATGATTTGGCACTGCCGAGATACCACCTTGTATCTTGCTCAATTCAGGGACAACCTCCGGCACGCTGCTTCGGGTGTCGAAGCAGATCCCGTCCATCGGAGTTCACCTGAACGATGTCCCAACGTGCATGTTCCAAGCTGGCAGCATCCCTGTTTGCATCCGCATGTCTCCTGATTGCCGCCGGCCCCAGCCTTGCACAGGACAATATCTTCGATGAAGCGCGCTTCGGTTCGGTGCTGGGCGTTGACCAGGCCAATCCGGAACGCGGCGTGCTGATCACCGGCATGCTTTTCTTCGATCCCTGGGACCATGACAATGCCACCGGGTGGAGCAAGTTCACCCGCCCCCGCATCCATATCGGCGGTGATGTCAGCACGGCCGGGGAGACCAACCAGATTTATGCCGGCTTCTCCTGGACGGCGCATCTGAACGACACTTTCTTCCTCGAAGCAGGCTTCGGCGGCAGCGTCAACGACGGCAACCTGCATCCGGATGGCAGCAACAGCCCGGCGCTCGGCTGCCATACCCTCTTCCACGAATACCTCGCCGCCGGCATCAATCTCGACAAGAACTGGCGCCTCGTCGGCACGGCCGAGCATTCCTCGCATGCCGGCCTCTGCGGCAGCGACAACAGCGGCCTGACGCGTGCCGGCCTGATGGTCGGCTACAAGTTCTGATCATCGCCTCACCGGCGACAGACGCAAATCATCTGGGCGCGACGGGAAATTTCCTGTCGCGCCCTTCTGTCATCTAGGCTAAAGAGACGCCAGTCTGGACCGCCCACTAGAGATGACGATGACCATTTCCAACACGATCGCGATCACGCCCGACCTCATTGCCGCCCACGGCCTGAAGCCTGATGAATACCAGCGGATTCTCGATCTGATCGGCCGCGAGCCGACCTTTACGGAACTCGGCATCTTCTCGGCGATGTGGAACGAGCACTGCTCCTACAAGTCATCCAAGAAGTGGCTGAAAACGCTGCCGACCAAGGGTCCGCGCGTCATCCAGGGACCGGGCGAAAACGCCGGTGTGGTCGATATCGATGACGGCGATGTCGTGGTGTTCAAGATGGAGAGCCACAACCACCCCTCCTACATCGAGCCCTATCAGGGTGCGGCAACCGGCGTTGGCGGCATTCTGCGCGATGTCTTCACCATGGGCGCCCGGCCGGTCGCGGCGATGAACGCGCTACGCTTCGGCGCGCCCGATCATCCGAAGACCAGGCACCTTGTGGCCGGCGTCGTTGCCGGTGTCGGAGGCTACGGCAATTCCTTCGGTGTGCCGACCGTCGGCGGCGAAGTCGAATTCGACCCCCGCTACAACGGCAACATTCTCGTCAATGCGTTTGCCGCCGGCCTTGCCAAGTCCGACGGCATCTTCCTGTCGCAGGCCAAGGGCGTTGGCCTGCCGGTCGTCTATCTCGGTGCCAAGACCGGCCGCGATGGCGTCGGCGGCGCAACCATGGCCTCGGCCGAATTCGACGAGTCGATCGAGGAGAAACGCCCGACCGTTCAGGTCGGCGACCCCTTCACCGAAAAGTGCCTGCTGGAAGCCTGCCTTGAGCTGATGAAGACCGGCGCCGTGATCGCCATCCAGGATATGGGGGCGGCCGGTCTCACCTGCTCGGCGGTCGAAATGGGCGCCAAGGGCGACCTCGGCATCGAGCTGCACCTCGACAAGGTGCCGGTGCGCGAGGAGCGCATGACGGCCTACGAAATGATGCTGTCGGAAAGCCAGGAGCGCATGCTCATGGTGCTGGAACCCTCCAAGGAAGAGGTCGCCAAGGCGATCTTCGTCAAGTGGGGCCTGGACTTCGCGATCGTCGGCTACACCACCGACGACCTGCGTTTCCGCGTCATCCACCAGGGCGAGGAGGTCGCCAACCTGCCGATCAAGGAGCTCGGCGACGAAGCCCCGGAATACGACCGTCCCTGGCAGCCTTCCGCTGCCCGCGCGCCGCTGCCGGTCGAAAAGGTTGCAGCACCCGCCGATTACAATGAGGCCCTGCTGAAACTGGTCGGCTCCGCCAACCAGTCCAGCCGCCGCTGGGTCTACGAACAATATGACACGCTGATCCAGGGCAATTCCCTGCAGCTTCCGGGCGGCGATGCCGGCGTCGTGCGTGTCGAAGGCCATCCGACCAAGGCGCTCGCCTTCTCCTCCGATGTCACGCCGCGCTATGTCGAGGCCGATCCGGTCGAAGGCGGCAAGCAGGCGGTTGCCGAATGCTGGCGCAACATTACCGCAACCGGCGCAGAGCCGCTCGCCGCCACCGATAACCTGAATTTCGGCAACCCCGAAAAGCCGGAGATCATGGGCCAGTTTGTCGGCGCCATCCAGGGCATCGGTGAAGCATGCCGCGCGCTCGATTTCCCGATCGTCTCGGGCAATGTCTCGCTCTACAACGAGACCAACGGCATCGCGATCCTGCCGACCCCCACCATTGCCGGCGTCGGCCTGCTGCCCGACTGGTCGAAGATGGCGCGGATCGGCTCTGCAAAGGCGGGCGACGTGCTGATCATGATCGGCGGCGATGGCAGCCATCTCGGTTCGTCCGTCTATCTGCGCGACATTCTGGGCTCCACCGAGGGCCCGGCGCCGGTGGTCGATCTCGGCGCCGAGCGTCGTCACGGCGATTTCGTGCGCGGCATCATCCGCAACGGTCAGGTGACCGCCTGCCACGATATTTCCTCGGGTGGGCTTGGCGTGGCACTGGCCGAAATGTGCATGGGTGCCCGCCAGGGGGCGAAGCTGTCTCTCGCCGAGGGGCGCGGCCTGCCGCATGCCCAGCTGTTCGGTGAAGATCAGGCCCGCTACGTCATCGCAGTGCCGGCAGATCTTGCCAACTTCGTGCGCGCCAGCGCCGAATCGGCTCGGGTGCCCTTCCGCACGCTTGGAACGCTGGGAGGCGAGCGTCTCGTCATCGACGAGATCGTCGACGTCGCGGTTGCCGATCTCGTGGAAGCCCATGAAAGCTGGTTCCCCAGCTTTATGGCGTAAGCGCATCAGGAAGCGCTTTGACAATGGCGCGCTTTTTGGCACTCTTGCTGAAAAGCGCGTTGCGACTGACTTGAAAGGAATGACCCATGCCCATGCGCCCCGGTGACATCGAAGACATGATCAAGGCGGGGATCCCGGGTGCCAAGGTCAAGATTCGCGACCTCGCCGGCGACGGCGATCATTATGCGGCCGAAGTCGTGGCCGAAGCCTTCCGCGGCAAGACCCGCGTTCAGCAGCACCAGATGGTCTATGAGGCGCTGAAGGGCAACATGGGCGGCGTTCTGCATGCGCTGGCACTGCAGACCTCCGCGCCTGAGTGACGCGGCCCGTTCATCACGCTGGCTGGCATCACGCGATTTGATGGGTTCCAGCACGCGCAATGGCTGGAATTTGTGTAATCCCGTGTTATTTAAAGGCCCGACAGCGCCCGGACCTTGACCCCGGGCAGGAAAGGAACGGACCATGAGCGGAATTCACGACTTGATTGACAGCGAAGTGAAGGGCAACGATGTCGTTCTCTTCATGAAGGGCACCCCCCAGTTCCCGCAGTGCGGGTTCTCCGGCCAGGTGGTGCAGATCCTCGATTACCTCGGCCTCGACTACAAGGGCATCAACGTGCTCGCCGACCAGGAAATCCGCCAGGGCATCAAGGACTATTCGAACTGGCCGACGATTCCGCAGCTCTACATCAAGGGCGAATTCGTCGGCGGCTGCGACATCGTCCGCGAAATGTTCCAGTCCGGCGAATTGCAGTCGCACCTCCAGGAACAGGGTATCGCCGTTCGCGGCGCTGCCTAAGGGGCCTCTTGCCGGCTGATCCGGCATCATCGATTTCAGATCGAGGCGCCGCCATCCCGCGGCGCCTTTGCATTTTCAGGATTATTGATCGTGACATCCGTAACCAACGTGGCGGCCGCCCGGCTGAAAGGCATGGGCAAGGCTGAATTCATTGGCATGATGGCCATGCTGATGGCGCTCAATGCGCTCGCCATCGACATCATGTTGCCGGCTCTGCAACAGATTGGCGAGGCACTCCGGGTCGAGAACGTCAACGAACGCCAGTTCATCGTGTCCTCCTACCTGTTCGGCTTCGGTTTCGCACAACTGCTCTACGGCCCGATTTCGGACCGCTTCGGCCGCCGCAAGCCGATGATCTTCGGCCTGGCGCTCTATATCGTCTGTTCGTTTGCCATTGTCGCGGTTCCCTCCTTCTCCGGCCTGCTGATCCTGCGTTTCATCCAGGGAGCGGGCGCCGCTTCCACGCGCGTCGTCACCGTGTCGATCGTGCGCGACGTGTTCGGCGGCCGCGCGATGGCTGAGGTCATGTCGCTGATCATGATGGTGTTCATGATCGTGCCGATCATTGCGCCGGGCACTGGCCAGGTGATCATGCTGGGCGGCAACTGGCACATGATTTTTCTCTTCATCGGCATCATGGCGATCGCCATCCTTGTCTGGATGATGCTCCGGCTGCCGGAAACCCTTGCGCCGGAGGATGTCCGTCCGCTGACGCTGTCCTCCATCATCGACGGCTTTCGCATCGTTCTGACCAACCGCATGGCGCTGTGCTACACGATTTCCGCGACCTTCATCTTCGGGGCGCTCTTCGGTTTCATCAACTCCGCGCAGCAGGTCTATGTCGGCATCTACGGTCTCGGGCACTGGTTCCCCGTGGCCTTTGCTGCCGTCGCCGCCTTCATGTCCTTTTCTTCCTTCCTGAACTCGCGCCTGGTCGGGCGCTTCGGCATGCGCAGGCTGTCGCATGGCTCCCTGCTGGCGTTCATTGCCATCACGGCGCTCTGGCTGTTCGTCCAGCTCGTCGGCCCACAGCCGATGCCCTTCCTGCTGTTCCTCAGCTTCTTCGGGCTTGCGATGTTCATGTTCGGCTGGATCGGCGCCAACTTCAATTCGCTGGCCATGGAACCGCTCGGCCATGTGGCAGGCACGGCCTCCTCCGTCCTCGGCTTCATGAGCACGGTTGGCGGGGCGGCAATCGGCGCCCTTATCGGGCAGGCCTTCAACGGCACGGCGCTGCCCATGGTCGCGGGCTTCTTCTCCGTCTCGCTCGTCGGGCTCGTCTTCGTGCTGATTGCCGAAAAGGGCAAGCTCTTCCAGCCGCACAATCCGCGCGTCTGACGGCGCTCCGGTTTTAAAATACAGAAAAGCCCCGGCATCACTTTCGTTGCCGGGGCCTTTCAAATGCGGGCCAAAGGCTCTCTCAGCCGATGATTTCGTCGCGCAGCACGCGCCAGCTGTCCGGGTTGGTGGCAACGAGCAGGCCGCCTTCCAGATCGGTCGGGCGATAGGGACTGCCGTCAAAACGCGCCGCATGGCCACCGGCCTCCTGGGAGATCAGCGTTCCCGCCAGATGATCCCAGGGCATCAGCTTGTTGTACATGGCAAAATCCACATGGCCACCGGCAAGCGTGCGATATTCCTGCGCCGCACAGCGATAGCAGGCGAACATGCGCACCTTGGCGAGATTGCCAAGAATCTTCTCCCGCTGCTCGCCAAAGAAATAGCCAGCCGATGCCATGCCGATCATCGATCCCAGCGGCTTCGGTGCCGCCACCGACAGGCGGATCGCCTCGCCATCCGGCCGGCGCAGATAGGCGCCACTTCCCTTTTCCGCCATCACCCAGTCATCGCCCATCGGATCATAGATCAGGCCGGCGACCGTTTCGTTGCGGTAGACCACCGAGGCCATCACGCCGAAGGCCGGAATGCCCGAGGCAAAGTTGAATGTACCGTCAACGGGGTCGACAATGACCGCCAGTTCCGCTTCCTTCAGCTTTGACAGCAAGGCCGGGTCGGCCGCGACCGACTCTTCGCCGATGAACAACGCCTGCGGCGCGAGCTGCTCCAGTTCCGCGCGGATCATCCGCTCGGCATTCACATCAGCCTCGGTGACGAGATCGGTCGCCTCACTCTTGGCGCGCACGTCGCCATCGGAGAGCCTGCGAAAACGCGGCAGGATTTCGGCCTTGGCAGCACGTCTGAGAACGTCCGCCAGTGCCATCACATCAATGCTCATGGAAAACCTCAGTCTTTCGGGGAGGGAGAAAGGGAAGCGAAATCGAAAAGCTTGGGATCGAGTAGATGCGACGGATTCACGTGGGCAAGCGCCCGCAGCATGCGGTCCTTGCGGCCCGGCATCTGCGTTTCCATCGTCGTCAACATCTGCTTCATGGCATTGCGCTGCAGCCCGTCCTGCGAACCGCAGAGATCGCAGGGGATGATCGGAAACTGCAGGGCGGCGGCAAATTTCGCCAGATCCTCTTCCGCGCAATAGGCGAGCGGCCGCAGCACGAAGAGGTCGCCCTCGTCGTTCAAAAGCTTGGCCGGCATGCCGGCCAGCCGTCCGCCATGAAACAGGTTCATGAAAAAGGTTTCGAGAATGTCGTCGCGGTGATGGCCGAGCACCAGCGCATCACAGCCTTCCTCGCGTGCCACCCGGTACAGGTTGCCGCGTCTGAGTCGCGAGCAGAGCGAGCAGTAGGTGGCACCCTCCGGCACCTTTTCCTTCACCACCGAATAGGTGTCGCGGTACTCGATGCGGTGCTTGACGCCAATGCCCGTCAGGTATTCCGGCAGGATGTGCCTGGGAAAATTCGGCTGGCCCTGGTCGAGATTGCAGGCGACAAGCTCGACCGGCAGAAGCCCGCGCCACTGCAGATCCATCAGCAGCGCCAGCAGGGAATAGCTATCCTTGCCACCGGAGAGCCCGATCAGCCAGCGCGTCTGGCCCTTCAGCATGCCGAAATCGTCAATCGCCTGCCGCACCTGCCGCAGCAGGCGCTTGCGCAGCTTGTTGAAGGCGGTCGTCTGCGGCGCATGGGCAAACAGGCCGTTGAGAAAGCCATCCGCTTCCACCGGCATATCGTCCGTCTCGTCGATCGCCACCGCCAGCGTCACGCCCTGTCCCTTCCCTTGCCAAGCACCCGTCAGGTTCATTCCGAACCCGGCAGCCCCTGGGTTTTCCTTGCTTCGTCTGTCTGGTCCGCCGTCTCTGCGGAAAAACCACGTTCCGGTCTTTCCCGACAGATACGGGCCACGTCAGCCATGCCGGCGCTCCCCGTCACGGGTTTCGCCCGGGAACCATAGAGAAGGGCCGTGCCGGTGCCCGGCCCTTGCCTCTTTCGATCAGCCCGCGATGGCGGCTGCCACCGCTTCGATGGCCTCATCAGCCTTGGCACCGTCCGGACCGCCGGCCTGCGCCATGTCCGCACGGCCGCCACCGCCCTTGCCGCCGAGGGCGACGGAAGCGACCCGCACCAGATCGACGGCGCTGAAGCGTTCCGTCAGGTCGGCCGTCACGCCGACAACCGCGCTCGCCTTGCCATCATCGCTGACGGCAATCAGCAGCACGACGCCGGAGGTCAGACCGGTCTTGGCCTCATCCACCAGACCCTTCAGGTCCTTGGCATCGACGCCGCTGACGGCCTTGCCGAGATACTTGATACCGGCAAGCTCGCGCACCTCGGAAGCAACTCCGCCCTGGGCGCCGCCGATGGCCAGCTTGCGGCGGGCATCCGCCAGTTCCTTCTCGAGCTTCTTGCGCTCGTCCATCAGTGCCTCGACGCGCGGCAGAAGTTCGGACGGCTGCACCTTGAGGACGGAGGCCAGCGCCTTCACGCGCTCGTCCTGTTCGGCAAGATAGGCGCGGGCGCCCTCGCCCGTCACCGCCTCGATGCGGCGCACACCGGAACCGACGGCGCTTTCGCCCAGCACGCGCACCAGACCGATCTCGCCGGTCGAGGCCACATGGGTGCCGCCACACAGTTCGATCGAATAGGGTTTGCCGGCCTTGGCGCCCTCGATGCCGGTGCCCATCGAAACGACGCGCACTTCCTCGCCGTATTTTTCGCCAAACAGGGCCATGGCGCCCTCGGCAATCGCGTCATCGACGCTCATCAGACGCGTCGTGACCGGGGCATTCTGCAGGATGATGGCGTTCGCCATGTCCTCGACGCGTGCCAGTTCCTCGGCTGACATCGGCTTGGGATGGGAAACGTCGAAGCGAAGCCGCTCCGGCGAGACCAGCGAGCCCTTCTGGGCCACATGCGTGCCGAGCACCTCGCGCAGCGCCTCGTGCAGCAGGTGGGTGGCGGAATGGTTGGCGCGCAGGCGCGAACGGCGGGCATGGTCCACCGTCAGCACCACGGCATCGCCGGTCTTCAGCACACCTTCGGCAACCACCGCCGCATGCACGAACAGACCCTCGCCCTTCTTCTGGGTGTCGGTGACCGAAAGCTTCGCCCCATCGGTCGAGATCACGCCGGTATCGCCCATCTGGCCGCCCGACTCGCCGTAGAACGGCGTCTGGTTGACGACGATCTGCACCGTCTCGCCGGCCTTGGCCTCGCCGACAACCGTGCCTTCGCGGACGATTGCCTGCACCACACCTTCCGCCGATTCGGTGTCATAACCCAGGAATTCGGTGGCGCCGAACTTTTCCTTCAGTTCGAACCAGACACCTTCGGTGGCCTTTTCGCCGGAACCGGCCCAGCTGGCGCGCGCTTCCGCCTTCTGCCGCTGCATGGCATCGTTGAAGCCGGTGAGGTCGACGCCGATGCCACGGGCGCGCAGCGCATCCTGCGTGAGATCGAGCGGGAAGCCATAGGTATCGTAGAGCTTGAAGGCGGTTTCGCCGTCAAGCGAATCGCCCTTGCCAAGAGTTTCCGTCGCATCCGACAGAAGCGAAAGGCCGCGGGCGAGCGTCGTGCGGAACTTGCCTTCCTCGAGCTTCAGCGTCTCGGAAATCAGCGCCTCGGCGCGGCCAAGTTCCGGATAGGCGCGGCCCATTTCGCCGACCAGAGCCGGCAGCAGGCGGTACATCAGCGGCTCGCGCGCGCCGAGCAGCTGCATGTGGCGCATGGCGCGGCGCATGATGCGGCGCAGGACGTAACCGCGGCCTTCGTTCGACGGCAGAACGCCATCGGCAATGAGGAAAGCGGAGGAGCGCAGATGGTCTGCAATCACGCGGAAACTTGCCGCCTGGTCACCTTCCGCCCTGGCGCCGACCACGTCTTCCGTCGCCGAGATCAGCGTCTTGAACAGGTCGGTGTCGAACACGCTGCTGACGCCCTGCAGGATGCAGGCCATGCGCTCCAGGCCCATGCCGGTATCAATCGACGGGCGCGGCAACGGCGTGCGCTCGCCAGGCGCCGTCTGTTCGAACTGCATGAAGACGAGGTTCCAGAATTCCAGGAAGCGGTCGCCATCCTCTTCCGGTGAGCCGGGCGGGCCGCCCCAGACATGCTCGCCCTGGTCGATGAAGATTTCCGAGCACGGGCCGCAGGGGCCGGTATCGCCCATCTGCCAGAAATTGTCGGAGGTCGGAATGCGGATGATCTTGTCGTCGGAGAAGCCGGCAATCTTCTTCCAGAGGCTCGCAGCCTCCTCGTCCTCGGCATAGACCGTCACCAGCAGGCGTTCCTTTGGCAGATCGAAGCCCTTGGTGACGAGGTTCCAGGCAAGCTCGATGGCGCGCTCCTTGAAATAGTCGCCGAACGAGAAGTTGCCGAGCATTTCGAAGAAGGTCAGGTGGCGGGCGGTATAGCCGACATTGTCGAGGTCATTGTGCTTGCCGCCGGCGCGCACGACCTTCTGCGAGGTCGAGGCGGTCGTATAGGGACGGCTCTCCAGGCCCGTAAAGACGTTCTTGAACTGCACCATGCCGGCATTGGTGAACATCAGCGTCGGGTCGTTGCGCGGCACCAGCGGACTGGACGAGACGATCTCGTGACCGTTCTTGCGGAAATAGTCGAGGAAGGTCGACCGGATTTCATTCACGCCACTCATGCAACAGCCCTTATACCCCCGCCCCAGGCGGTCCCTTCATCCAAAAACCACTGGCTTTTAACGTTCCAGCCGAACCCTGTCCAGCACGACGACAAACCGGCCGCACAACGTCTCACGTCGTGCGGCCGGCCAAACCTGTCCGGAAGGTGCAGGGCGCCGATCAGGCGTCCGGATCACCGTCAGCGTCATTGGCATCCGGCCCGCCATTCTGCAGGAAACGGTCGGCGATCAGGCCGGCATTCTGGCGCAGCGCCATCTCGATCTCGCGCGCCACTTCCGGATTGTCACGCAGGAAGACCTTTGCGTTTTCACGCCCCTGACCCAGCCGCTGGCTGTTGTAGGAGAACCAGGCGCCCGATTTCTCGACAATGCCGGCCTTGACGCCGAGATCGACCAGTTCGCCGGTCTTGGAGACGCCTTCGCCATACATGATGTCGAACTCGACCTGCTTGAAGGGCGGCGCCATCTTGTTCTTGACGACCTTGACGCGGGTCTGGTTGCCGACAACCTCTTCGCGCTCCTTGACGGCGCCGATGCGGCGGATGTCGAGGCGAACCGAGGCATAGAACTTCAGTGCATTGCCGCCCGTGGTGGTTTCCGGCGAACCGAACATCACGCCGATCTTCATGCGGATCTGGTTGATGAAGATCACCATGCAGTTCGAGCGGGAGATGGAGGCCGTCAGCTTGCGCAGCGCCTGGCTCATCAGGCGGGCCTGAAGGCCCGGCAGATTGTCGCCCATCTCACCTTCGATTTCGGCGCGCGGCGTCAATGCCGCAACCGAATCGACGACCAGCACGTCAACCGCGCCGGAGCGCACCAGCGTATCGGTGATTTCCAGCGCCTGCTCACCGGTATCCGGCTGCGAGATCAGCAGATTCTGCAGATCGACGCCCAGCTTGCGGGCATAGACGGGGTCCAGCGCATGTTCGGCATCCACGAAGGCGCAGATGCCACCCTTCTTCTGGGCTTCGGCAATGGTCTGCAGCGCCAGCGTCGTCTTGCCCGAGCTTTCCGGCCCGTAGATTTCGACGATGCGGCCCTTGGGCAGGCCACCGATGCCAAGCGCGATATCGAGGCTGAGCGACCCGGTCGAGACGGTCTCGATTTCGACCACGCTCTCGTTCGCCCCGAGCTTCATGATCGAGCCCTTGCCGAAGGAGCGTTCGATCTGGGAGAGTGCCGCCTCCAGCGCCTTGCTTTTGTCCACTGTCTTTTCCTCTACGAGCCGCAATGAATTCTGTGCCATCCCATCCACCTTTAGGTTATTGCAGCCGCGTGGGCAACAAGCATCCGATGGAGATGATGTACTCTTTTTGTTCTCTTTTCGCAAGGGGCAACCAAGCCCCTGAATCGCAAAAATAATTCGTCCTGTGTTCTCCAGACGTTCCGCACGGTTTGATCCACGCCGAAGTCCCGGAATTTCCTCGGATTTCCGAAGATCGGCAGAGGCTGCCTTCAATCCTTCCGGTCGAGCATTTCCCTGACCGCCACGGCCAGCTGCTTCAGCGAGAAGGGTTTCGGCAGGAAGCCGAACTTCGCATCCGCCGGCAGGTTTCGGGCAAAGGCATCCTCCGCGTAACCGGACACGAAGATGAATTTCAGGTCCGGATAGGTCTTGCGCAGTTCGCGCAGCAGCGAGGGGCCATCCATTTCCGGCATCACAACGTCGGAGACGACGATGTCCACCTTGCCGTCCAGCTCCTGCATGATGTCGAGCGCTTCCGTGCCGGAACCTGCCTCATGCACGGTATAGCCGCGCGTTTCGAGCATGCGCTTGCCGCCACGCCGCACCGCCTCCTCGTCTTCGACCAGCAGCACGACAGCGGAATTGCCGGTCAGATCGACATCCTGCGAGGCGGGTGCCGTGTCGGCGGCCGCGGCCTGCGGCAGGCTGTGACTGCCGGCCGGCTGTGCCGCGGGCTCCGCTTCGACCACCGGCTTCACCTCCGGCACATGGCGCGGCAGGAAGACACGGAAGGTCGTGCCCTTGCCCACTTCCGATTCGGGGTAGATGTAGCCACCGGACTGTTTCACGATGCCATAGACCATCGAAAGCCCGAGACCGGTGCCCTTGCCCACCTCCTTGGTGGTGAAGAAGGGTTCGAAGATCTTGTCCATGATGTCAGGCGCAATGCCGGTGCCGGTATCGGCCACCTCGACCATCACGAAATCCTCGGCCGGCAACCGGGCGCTCGGGAAGGCTGCGGCCTCTTCGGCCGTCACATTGCGGGTGCGGATGCGAATCTCGCCGCCGCCCGGCATGGCGTCGCGGGCATTGACGCACAGATTGATCAGCACCTGCTCGAACTGGGAAAGATCGGTACGCACCGGCCAGAGGTCGCGTCCGTAATCCACCTCCAGCTTCACATTGGTGCCGGAGATCAGCCGGTCGACCAGCATGCGCAGATCGCCCACCACGTCCGTCAGGTTCAGCACCACCGGCCGCATGGTCTGCTTGCGCGAGAAGGCCAGCAACTGCCGCACCAGAACCGCGGCGCGGTTGGCGTTGCGCTTGATCTCCATCAGGTCGGCGAAGCTCGCATCGGAGGGGCGCGCCTGCAGCAGCAGATGGTCGGACGACAGCAGGATGGCGGTCAGCACATTGTTGAAATCATGCGCGATGCCACCGGCCAGCGTGCCGACCGCATTCATCTTCTGCGTCTGGGCCATCTGGGTTTCGAGCGCCTTCTGCTCGGTGGTCTCGACGGCGTAGACGATCGCCACTTCTTCCGGCGCCTCGTCGCTCTCGTCGATCACCGCATTGACGTAGAAGCGCACGTGACGGCTGTCATCGGCCGGATGGCGGCAGTCGATGGGCGCGATGTCGCCCTGCCGGTCCTTGGCGGCGTCCAGCGCCCGCTCCAGATCGGCCCGCGCGCTGTCGTGCACGATGACGTCCAGCGACACGCCCGAATCGATATCGTCGCGCGAGACGACCCCGGAGAAGAGGCGCAGGAACGGCGCATTGATGCGCAGGATCTTGCCGTCACCGCCGATCGAGGCAATCGCCATGGGCGTGTTGTTGAAGAAGCGGGTAAAGCGCATGGCAGACGCCGACTGGTCGCCGCCCTCGGCACGCGAGCGCGCCAGCACGACGGTCCGGCTTTCGCCTGGCGCCCCGTCACGCATGGAGGAAACGGAATGCACCAACCGCACCGGCAGGCTCTGGCCGTTGCTGCGGCGCAGATCGAGATCCAGCGTCTCCGTGCGCTTCTGGCCAGGGCCGGCCTGCACGGACTGGATGAGCGCCATGCCCTCGCCCGCCACCATGTCCGACATGGTCATCGAACCCGGCACGAATTTGGTGAGATCAAGCCCCAGCCATTCGGCAAGCGTCGCGTTGAGATAGAAGACCTCGCCCTTCTTGCCGGCCGAGAAGAAGCCGACGGGCGCATGGTCCAGATAGTCGATGGCGTTCTGGAGTTCCCGGAAGAAGCGCTCCTGCTCCTCCCGCTCGGAGGTAATATCGGCGATCTGCCAGACATCGAGCGGCGCCGGCAGAAGCGGCGAGACGAGAATGCGGGCCTTCAGGCGATACCAGTGGGCACCGGCGCCATTGGAAGAGCCGCGTCCGAGTGGCTTCAGCAGGCGGAATTCCTCGTGCCCGCCACGGCCGTCGCGAAGGGCAGTCGTCAGCCGGTAGAGCGCTTCCGTCGCTTCGCTGTTCTTGGAAAGCAGTGCTTCCAGCGACTGCGCATTGCTGGCCTTTGTGGCACCGGTCAGCCGGCCATAGGCAGCATTGGCATAGAGAATGCGGCCGCGCCGGTCGGTCACCAGAATGCCGTCGGGATGGCCCGCGAGATAGCTTGCGGCAAAATCGTCGGAGCGTGACTGCGGCATCACCTCGACGAAGCCGATCATCGAGGAGACGATGAAGAAGATGCCGACCATGGCGAGAATGCCGAGCACGCCCAGCACGATCTCATTGTCCATCACGTCCTTGAACAGCACGAAGGCGATCGACACGCCGACCAGCACCAGCGCCAGAAGAAGCAGGCGCAGCACGGTGCCGCCGCGCGTTCCCCGGTCCACCAGGGGCGCGTCATAGCCGCCGATCGGTTGCGATTTCGTCATCACACCTCGCATTTCGACCGGTTACTGAACGTCACGGCCATGGAATCGGTCCATTGCTCTTCCATAGCAATTTGCGGACCGGCCAAAAAGCGCTTGGGATCAGAAACCCGTTGAAGACATTCACAATCCTATTGCCGAGCGCCGGTTTGCATCCATATCTGCGATGCAACATGGAGCCGTCCGGCCGGATCGGCAACCACTCCTATGCAGGCTCTGGCTTGCGGCGGACTTGCGACTTGCCTAACCTCAACCCGGCGCGCGGCACGCTTGCGCCGCGCCTCGGGTGCCGGCAGGCTTCGGTCGGGCACACAAACGGCATAAGTGGCTGCGACAGGATGCGCGGTCGCCAACCAGACAGGGAGATGCATGCATGGTCGATGATCTGATGGGAGCCTATGGCGACCGACTGGTCCTTGCCGTGGCGGGTGTGGCGCTGGCGCTGCTGGTGCTCGTCCTCATCCTGTGGCTGGTCAGGCGCCGCAGCGGCCCCGCGCCCTTCCTGCGTGGCGGCAAGAACCGCCAGCCGCGCCTTCAGGTGCTGGATGCCGCTGCCGTCGATGCCCGCCGCCGCATCGTGCTGGTGCGCCGCGATGACGTGGAACATCTCGTCATGATCGGCGGCCCGACGGACATCGTCATCGAAAGTGGAATCCGTCCCGCCGAGGGTGGCTCCCTCTCAGCGATGCCCACACCCCTGCCCTTGCGTCGCGAGGAAACGCGTCTCGAACCGGCAACCCAGCCGGCAGCGATTGCCGCGCCGGCGCGGCGGCTGGAGGCTCCTGCCCAGCCGATGCCGCAGGCGCTGAGCCAGGTGATGCCGGCGGAACGTCCGGAGCCGGTTCCTGCGCGGTCCAGACCGCGCGCCGAACGGCCTGCCGCTCCGTCCACCGCCGAGGTTCCGGCAGCCCCTGTCGAAGACGCCGCCATCCGTCCGCGCTCCCCGCGCGTCGAACCGGATCGGGAACGGCCGGCGCGCGAGGAGGCAAAGGCGGCGCCAGCGACCGGCACCGCAGCGTCAAACGCTGCATCCGCGGTCGATATCCGGCCCGAACCGCGAGACGTGGCGGAAAAGTCAGACACAACGATATCACAGGCGAGCCCGCAGACTGCCGCGCAACCATCCTCCGATCTCGGTGCCGCCAGCGATGTGCTGGATGCCGCGCGCCGCCGGGTGTTCCAGTCCGGTTCTGCGGCGCAGACGAACGGCGAACGGGAAAGTCGCGGCGATGGTCTGTCGCCGGAGTCCGCGCCATTGCCCACACCTGCGCCGCCGCCGGCAACGCCCGCACGCACGCTCGGCAGCGATTTTGATCGCATCCTCGAAGAGGAAATGGCCAGCAACCTCGCAGCAGACCGGCGCGAACGGCCGGCGGCAGCCTCCGTTTCTCCGTCCCTGCCCCGTCGCGATCCGGCGGCCCCGCGCATCACTGGCGCAGCGCCGGAGCCGTCGCTTCAGGCGGAAGTGGCTCGTATCTTCGGGGAAATGTCGGTCAGCCGCGACGAGCGGTAGGCCTCTTTCGGAGGGGCGCCGCCCATGCTGACTACCCAAAAAACGCGCAATAAAAAAGGCACGCAAACCGGCGTGCCTGGAAATTTCTGAGGCCGGTGTCCCGGTCCGGCGCGATTATTCGTCGCGATAGACCTTTTCCCGACGTTCGTGGCGCTCCTGCGCCTCGATGGAAAGCGTCGCGATCGGCCGCGCGTCGAGGCGTTTCAGCCCGATCGGCTCGCCGGTTTCCTCGCAATAACCATAGGTGCCGTCTTCGATCCGCTGCAGGGCAGCGTCGATCTTGGAGATCAGTTTTCTCTGGCGGTCCCGGGCGCGCAATTCGATGGCCCTGTCGGTTTCGGAGGAGGCCCGGTCGGCGAGATCAGGATGGTTGGCGCTTTCTTCAGCGAGGTGGTCCAGCGTTTCGCGCGCTTCTCTCAGGATGTCATTTTTCCAGGCTATGAGCTTGGCTCGGAAGTATGCCCTCTGGTTGGCATTCATGAAGTCTTCATCTTCCGAGAGGACGTAGCTGCTAAGGTCGATCTTCTCACTCAACGCGATTCTCCTGAAGAACAGCTCTCACGCGGCGTCCTATACTCCATTCCGACATGCTGATTCAAGCCTTTAGGGCGGCATTAGGGCATTTTTAAAACTGACACAAAAATCAGCTAACTGACTATTCCTTATGCGCTTTTGGCAACAGAGGGGTAAACCGTCCCGCAGACGTGATACAGTGTCACTACCCTTGCGTGCCTCAGCGGCACAGTTGACGGAGGGACCGCCGGCAGGCTACTCGAAGGCGTCGATCAGCCGCGCGGACCCCTCCATGATCAGCATCGAACCACCGCCTTCCCGCATCTTTCTCCTCCGCCATGCCCGTTCCGGCTGGCCTCAGCCGGGTGGTCGCGATTTTGATCGCGCGCTGGATGATCATGGTTATGCGGAGGCTGAAGTGGTGGCGACCCTGGCGGCAGACCGCCGCTATCAGCCCGATCTCGTCCTGTGCTCAACAGCCCTTCGCTGCCGCCAGACCGCCGAAGCCATCCAGCGCGCTTTTGGCGAGGACACCGAACTCAGCTTCATCGATGAACTCTACAACGGCTCGCTCGACACTTACCTTGCCGTTCTCGATGCCCAGAATGCCGCAGGCGCGGTCATGCTGATCGGCCATAACCCCACCATGGAAGAACTGCTGGAGGCAATGATCGGACCGGACCGCATGGCCGCCCTGATCCCGGGCGGCTATCCGACGGCCGGCCTGACCGTGCTCGACCACGGTGGCCCCCTGATGGCCGCAGCCGGCACCTGGCAGGTGAAGGATTTTCTCACGGCGTGAGCAGCCGGAGGCCGAGCGCTAGCGCCTGATCCGGCAGCTCCTCCCGTGTGATCGCCATCACCGTTTCCACGCTCGGCCCTTCTATGGCCGCGGGCGGACCTCGTTCACAGAATTCCCGGGCCACATAGAGCGTCAGATCGGCGCCATCCGGTGCATGCCCGAAATCGGCCTCCCGGAAATCATCCAGCGCGTGGTAGCGCGTATCCTGCGCGAAGGCCTGCTCGACCCAGCCGTAAACCGGTATCGCGTGAAAATGCACCGGAAATCCGGGCGTTTGGCCGAAACGGCAGAGATAGACGCGTTCTGCACCGAAACGAGCCTGCAGAAAGCGTTGCACCAGTGCCAGCAGCGGTCCGAGTTCACAGAGCGCTGCCGGACAAAGATCGGCAAGATCATCGACATGACGTTTTGAACCGACCATCAGATAGCCGGGCAAGGCGGAGTTCATGCGGTGATTGATGCGCCAATGCTGCGTTTCAAGCAGATGGAACTGAGGCGGAATGTCCGCTGCGGGGAATGTCATATCCGTCTCCTGATAGTGCCAGGACGGAGCCGGCTGGAGGTAACAGGCCAGCGTAGCATGCCGTCCCCTGAAAGACACGGCGGCGCCCCTGCTTCCCGGCCGCTGGCCAACATCCCTCAGGGTCCTCCACCGCTTTATGCGCAAGCGGCGACCTCATCTTTTTCCCGCCCCGATGATCTCTATATAGGGGGGAGCAACATCATCGGATCCTCGCCTTGCCGCCATCCCTCACCTCGCTCAAAGACGACACGCTGATTGCGCTGGATACGCTCGCAGACCGCGCCTCCGGCCTTGTCCATCCCACCCTCAGGCTCGGCGTCACCGGCCTTTCCAGGGCCGGCAAGACGGTGTTCATCTCCTCGCTCGTGCACAATCTGCTGCATGGCGGGCGCCTGCCCTTGCTGGAGGCCGTCCGATCCGGTCGCGTCTCGTCCGTGCGGCTGGAGCCGCAGCCCGACGACGCCATCGCCCGCTTCCAGTACGAGGATCATATCCAGGCGCTGGTGCGCGAACGGGTCTGGCCCGCCTCCACCCGCGCCATCTCCGAACTGCGCCTGACGCTTGAATACCAGAGCGCCAGAGGCTGGGGCCGCCTCTTCTCGCCGGGCCGGCTTTCCATCGATATCGTCGATTATCCCGGCGAATGGCTGCTCGACCTGCCGCTGCTCGGCAAGGATTACCGCAGCTTCAGCCGCGAGACGGTGGACCTCGCCGGCACCGGCATCCGCCGCGACCTCTCGCGCGAATGGCTGAGCCTTGCCGGCACGCTGTCACCCATCGCCCCCGCCGACGAAATGACGGCCCGCCGCCTTTCGGAAAGCTTTGCCGCCTATCTCGGAGCCTGCAAGGCGGACGAGCGTTCGCTCTCCACCCTGCCGCCCGGCCGTTTCCTGATGCCGGGCGATCTGGAAGGCTCGCCGGCGCTCACCTTCGCGCCGCTTCCCAACCTGCCGGAGGGCCGCTTCGAGAAGGGCAGCCTGGCCGCCATGATGGAACGGCGGTACGAGGCCTACAAGACGGTGGTGGTCAAACCCTTTTTCCGCGAGCATTTCGCCAGGCTCGACCGGCAGATCGTGCTGATCGATGCGCTGCAGGCGCTGAACCGCGGGCCGGAGGCGGTGCAGGATCTGGAACGTGCGCTGTCCGACGTGCTGGCCTGCTTCCGCCCCGGCACCAATTCGCTGCTGTCCGCGCTCATCGGCCGGCGCATCGACCGCGTGCTGGTCGCAGCCACCAAGGCGGACCACCTGCACCATGAAAGCCACGACCGTCTGGAGGCGCTGACCCGCCGGCTGGTTGACCGTGCCATCGAGCGGATCGGCATGGCCGGCGCCGGCATCGAGGTGATGGCGATGGCCTCTGTCCGTGCCACACGGGAGGCGACGGTGCGGCAGAACGGCGAGCTTCTGCCGGTCATTACCGGCACGCCGATGGCGGGCGAGACAATCAACGGCGAAATCTTCGACGGAAACCGCAAAACCGCGATCTTTCCCGGTGACTTGCCGGAAAAACCGGAATCACTTTTTCAGGCGGTTGAATCGCTTTGTGAAGCCGGCTCGCTGCCACATCTCAACATCGTCCGCTTTCGCCCTCCGGCGGTTGAGGAAAATGCCGGCGGAATCCGGGTGTCGGTGCCGCATATCCGCCTCGACCGCGCGCTGCAGTTCCTGGTCGGCGACAGGCTGGCCTGACATGCTGCTGCCGGAGAGGATCGACAGGAGGTCGCGCAAACCCATACGTCGCGCAGGAAGGAGCTTGAGATGAGTGACGAGACCCCGCGCCGCCGCCCCGGCGTCTTCGATCTTGAGGAGGAGAGCGCGCGCAGACCGGGCGCCCCCTTGCGTCTGCCGCGGAGCTTCGACGACGGCTTTACCGTGACGCCCGACGCCGAGGATCCCTTCGTCACCCCGCCCGAACTGGCGGCCGCCGAAGCAGCGGTCGCGACACCGCGCAAGCGCGGCTTCTCCTGGGGCAAGCTTGCGCTTGGCGCGCTCGGCAGCTTCCTGTCGCTTGCCTTCTGGCTCTGGGCGGACCAGGTGGTGCGCGACCTGTTTTCCCGCGCCGACTGGCTCGGTTACACCGCGATCGGGGTGTTGGCGCTTGGCCTCCTGTCGCTGGGCGTGGTCGTTGGCCGGGAGGTCGCGGGGCTGCTGCGGCTTGATGCCGTACAGTCCATCAAGGCGGAGGCGGAAAGCGCCCGCCGCGATGCCAGCGCAAAACCCGCCCGCGCGCTTGTGGCACGCCTGGAGACCCTGCTTTCCCACCGCGCAGAAACCGCCCGCGGCCGCGCCGCGCTGCACGCCGTCAGAGACGACATCATCGATGGCCCGCATCTGATCGAACTGGCGGAGCGCGAACTGCTGGCGCCGCTCGACCGGCAGGCACGGGCCCTCATTCTTGCGAGCGCCAGGCGCACTTCCGTCGTCACCGCCGTCAGCCCGCGCGCGGTTGTCGATCTCGCCTATGTGCTGTTCGAAGTGACACGGCTCGTCAGGGCCATGGCCGAGCTTTATGGCGGAAGGCCAGGCACGCTCGGCCTCCTCCGCCTGCTGCGGGATGTGATCGCCCATCTGGCGGTCACAGGCTCCATTGCGGTCGGCGACGGCCTTGCCCAGCAGGTGCTTGGGCACGGACTGGCGGCAAAACTGTCAGCCCGGCTCGGGGAAGGGGTGATCAACGGCCTGCTCACGGCGCGAATCGGCATCGCGGCGATGGATCTCTGCCGCCCCCTGCCCTTCACCGCGCTGAAACGGCCGGGCATCGCCGATTTCCTCGGCGATCTCAGCGCCCTGTCGGGCGGCCAGAAGGCGGATTGAGGCCGGCGTAAAAAGGTTAATTTAAACGCTCCATTAACCATCCCTCGGCTACTGTGACGATCGATCAGGACGTCGCTCGCCCAAGGAAAGTTTCATGGTTTCGCGCATCTTTTCCCCGACTGGCGGGCTCATTGCCGCCGCATCGATGGTTCTTGCCGTCGCCATACACCCGGTTCAGGCCGCGCCGGCCGATCAGGCCTTCTTCACATCGGCAGCCGGCAACTGGAAAGGCCCCGGCGAAATCGTCGCGGGCAAGTACAAGGGCACGAAATTCACCTGCGATCTGACGGGCGAAGCCGCGAATGGGGGTGATGTGGGCATTCGCCTCAACGGCACCTGCCGCGTCGGTGTGTTCACCCAGCCAATGTCCGCCGTCATCACCCAGGCCGGCGTCAGCTACAAGGGCAAGTTCCTGGATGGCGCCGAGGGCAAGGGCCTCGACATCGTCTCCGGCATGGTGGATGGCGAAAAGATGGTCGTCGGCCTGAACCGTGCCAAGCTCGATGGCGCCATGGTCGCCCGCATGCAGGATCGCAACGCCATGAACGTCACCATCTCCGTCAAGGTCGAGGACCAGATGGTGCCGGTCATCGGCCTGTCGCTGACGCGCGAGATGGACCCGATCGCCGTGGGCTCGATCAAGCCCTGACGAGGACGATGCCAGGCATCAGGCCCGCCACCAGTCGGTGGCGTCGTCGGAAACCTCAATTCCCGCCGTGTCGGCCTGGCTGAGCCAGGCCGAAACTGTTTTGCCCAGCACGACAAGATCCGGCGCGATGTCTGCCAGCGGCATCAGCACGAAGCCGCGTTCCACCATGCGTGGATGAGGCACATCGAGGCCCTCTTCATGCACCTGGAAAGCGCCATAGGTCAGAACGTCGATATCGATGGTGCGCGGCCCCCAACGCTCCAGCCGCACGCGCTTCATGCCGCGTTCGATGGAAAGACACAGGTCCAGCAGTTCCTTCGGCGACAGACGGGTCTCGACCATGGCGCAACTGTTGACGAAATCCGCCTGGTCGATCTTGCCCCAGGGCGGCGTGCGATAGAGCCGCGACACGGCGATCACCCGACAGTCCTCGCGGCCATCCAGCGCCTGCAACGCGGCAGCCATCGCGGCGCGCGGATCGCCGATATTGCCGCCGAGGCCGAGCGTTGCCCGCTCCCAGCCTTCCTGCACCACGGCTTGTTCAGGGACGGTGTTCAATGCGCACCTCGACATGGTCAAGAATTCCGGGAATGGGCACGCTCGGCTTTCGCACGGTGATGGCGGCCCGCACGATCTGCGGAAAGCGCGCACAGAGCGCCAGCGCCACGTCATGCGCCAGGGCCTCGATCAGCGACCGGCGCGTCGAGGTCACCACCTGCTCGATCACCGCAAAGGCATGGCCGTAATGCATGGTGGCGTCGAGATCGTCCTCGGTGAGGGCGGCACCTGCCGGGACGTCGAGTTCGGCGTCCACGAAGAATCGCTGGCCAAGCACCGATTCCTCCTTCAGCACGCCATGGCGCGCATAAAAGGCGCAGTTCTTCAGGGTAATCGTGTAGATGCTCACGCCTCATTCTCCTTGTGGCCGCCGCCATGATCTGCCGCCAGCACCGCATCGGCCAAGCGCAGGGCATCCCGGTTCGCCGCCACGTTATGCACCCGGAAGATCGATGCGCCGGAAAGACGCAGCAGCGCGGTGGTCGCCGCCGTTGCCACATCACGGTCTGATGCCTGTTCGCGTCCGGTCACAGCCCCGATGAAACGCTTGCGCGAGGTGCCGACCAGCCAGGGAAAGCCGATATCCCGCAGCTCGCGAAACCGCGCCATCAGCGAAAAATCCTCGTCGCGGTCCTTGGCAAAACCGAAGCCGGGATCGAGAACGATTGCCTCGCGACGGATCCCGGCTTCAGCCGCCATGTCCAGTTGTCGCGCAAGGAAGATCCGCTGATCGGCCACCACGTCGGCCACCTTGTCCGTCTCGCGCCCGCGTCCGGTATGCATCAGGACCAGGCCCGCGCCCGTCTGCGCCACCACGCGGGCCATATCCGGGTCACGGCTGAGGCCATAGACGTCGTTGACGATATGGGCTCCGGCGGCCACGGCGAGACGCGCCGTCTCGGCCCTGTAGGTATCGACCGAAATCAGCGCGTCCGTGCAACCGGCCAGCGCGGCAATCACCGGCAGGATGCGTGCCTGTTCCTCGGCGGGCGATACCGGGGCGGCCCCCGGTCGCGTCGATTCGCCACCGATATCGAGAATCGTCGCGCCGTCGGCGACGCAGGCAAGCGCCTGGGCCACGGCAGCGTCGACCGAGAAATGCAGCCCGCCATCGGAAAAGGAGTCCGGCGTCACGTTGATGATCGCCATCAGATGGCCGCTGCCGCCAAGCGCGAGCGTGCGTCCACCGCCAACCTGCCAGATGCTGTTGCCGGGAAATGTCACGTCGGCTGCGATCCTCATCTCTCACCAGGAAATTTGCAAACGTCTGTTGCGGTGGTAAGCGCTATGCCCCAAGCTCTGACCAAACTCAATCACACAGGCACCAGAATGTCCGCAGCGCTTGCTCGCAGTCCCCTTGTTCCGGCATTGCTGCTTCTGCTCACTTCGGCCTGCCCCACCCTTGCCGATCCCGCCATCATCAAGACCTACAGCTATTTCAACATTTCCGGGCGCACCTCCGAGGATCTGGATGCGGAACTTGCCAGGCGCGGCCCGCAGACGGGTGCCGCAGGCTTTCGCCATCCGGGGGCAACGGAAATCAGGTTCGGCGGCGACATCACCTACCACGAGAGCGAGGGCCACTGCGCCGTCGGCGATGTCAATGTGACACTGCGAACCAAGATCATCCTGCCGCGCTGGAAGAACCGAAGGCGGGCCGAGCCAGGGCTTGCGCTCATCTGGGACACGCTGTCGGCCGATATCAAGCGCCACGAGGAGCGGCATGCGGAAATTGCCCGCCAGCATGCCCGCGACCTGGAAAAGGCGCTTCTGGCGCTGCCCCCGGCCAACAACTGCGCCGTACTGGAAAGGCAGGTCGGCACCATCAGCCGGCGTATCATCGACGAGCACGACCGCGACCAGTTGCGCTTCGACATGGTCGAAGCCAGGAACTTCGAGGACCGCATGATGCGCCTGCTGAAGTATCGCAGCGCCGGCGCCCCCTGAAAGGCGCAGTTCGGGCTCTGTCGCTCCGGCCAGCCCTCTTGCAACCTCCGGCGGCCCGGACGTCCAGAAAGTGGCCGATTCGGAAGATTGCGTGAAACTTGCGCAACCTATGGTGAATGACTGGTGATTTCTTCCAATTGGCTAAATTCACCAATTCTCATATAGTCACAATCACTGAAGGGGCACGGCAGACAGCAAGGCGCCCCGGATGTTCGGCTCGGTTGTCGCATGTGAGGCGGCGCATGCGACAACCGCCCCCCAATTCCTCGGCAGGCGACAAAGCCGCCGGACCGCACCCGTTACGGTGCGCATGCATATGATGCTGAATTCGCGTTCCCGATGTTCTCCTGGCGTATCCGAAAGCTGCGGATGTTTCCTCCCTCATCCAACAGCGATACGCCCGCCTTCGCCTCGTCCAGCGCGCAAGCGTGGCGAGGCGATTTTTTTTGGCCAACAGGCAAGTCCGCGGAACAGGATCAGCCCTGGCGTTCCGGCACGGTCACGACCAGGCCGTCCAGCTCCGGCGTGATCTTGATCTGACAGCTCAGTCTCGAATTGGAACGCACATCAACGGCAAAGTCGAGCATGTCTTCTTCCATCGGCGCGGGACCGCCCACGGCCGTCATCCAGGCGTCGTCGACATAGACATGACAGGTGGCACAGGCACAGGCCCCGCCACATTCGGCATCAATACCCGGAACGGAATTGCGGACAGCGTTTTCCATGACCGTGGAGCCCGGCTCCGCATCGATGTCAAAGCGTGTTCCGTCGAAGGCGACGATGGTGAGTTGCGTCATGGCGGGTCCCTGCGAACTGAAGTCAAAGTGGCGTTGTCTTCCGACAAATCGCCGTTTCAGTCAACGCTTTGAACCCATCAACACCGCAAGGGCAACTGCGCTGCGCCCTTGCATCGCGCATGCACGATCGGAAACACAATCAGCGCTGAAGCTTCAGAATGAAGTTCTCGGCTTCCAGCACGGAGGCGGCAATGGCCGCCCGCGCGGCCGCATTGCCGGGCTGGGTTTCCAGCTGCTCGGCAGCCTTCACCACGCCAAAGGCGCCGATCGCGTTGGCGGCACTGCGCAACCGGTGCGCGGCAGCCACGGTCACCGCCTCGGAACCCTCGGCGATTTCATGCAGCGCGGCACGCGCCTGGCGCGTGAACAGCGCCAGCACTTCCGTTTCCAGAGACTTGTCGCCCATGGTCTGGATCGCCAGATGATCGAGATCGATCGGACGGGGCGACGAAACGCCAGCGCCGCGACCGTTGTCAGGCGCCTCAAATGCAATGTTCACCGATGCCATGAACAGGTTCATCCCTTTGTTGCCTCCCGAACCGGTTCGAACCATGACCAACTGCCCTGGCTCACCGCGTTCGGATGGGCCGGCATGTCCGGCTCCCCGAGGAGCGATGCGCGGCCTGCCCCAGATTTCCGGGACAGCATGGCTATTCCCTTAAATTCCGGCGCAAAGACGGCAGATTTTTTTTAGGATATGGTTAATTTCCCGTAACTCGCACGAAATCAAGGGAAATCCGCTCCTGTCGAGGTTTAAAATCTGTTAACAACAATGTCGCGCAGGAACTGCATCCGGGCCCAGAATTGTGTCGGCATGCTGAATGTGCCACTACAGTACGATGAAGACTGGTGTGGGCATGAGGCCTGTACCAGCCTGGGTGCCCCGCTAAGCCTTTCTTATGACGTGTTTGCGCAGGAAGGCTGCCAGCGGGTTTGGAATGGACCGGAACAGCCGCAAGCCCGGACTTGCGACGGAACCGGCCCGGCAGACGGCCAGTTGCGCCTCTCGCGGCACGGCGCAATGTCCCGTCGACCGGTTGAGTATGGTAACGAGGCGTAACCGCATGGCTAAGAATCCGAACAGCGAGTCGATCGACGAGACGGCCTTCCAGGCGCTGGAAGACGCGCTGAAGATCGACTTCAATGACGAGCCACAGGCGACGCCGAAAAAGCGATCCGCTCCCCCTTCGCCGGAGGCATCCGCCGTGCAGGACACCCCCAAGCAGCGCCCCGCCTCGCAATCGGCTCCACAGGCGACCCCACAGGCCGCCCGCCAGCGTGCGCAGGAAACGCCGCGCCCTGGCGCAGCCGCCGAACCGAAATCTCCCACATTCGAGCCCGCCAACGACAGCGGCCGTCGCAGCACGTCGAGCATCATGCGGTCGCTCGAAAGCGGATCGATGCGCTCGGCCCTGCGCAATGCCGGCATCGTCTCGCTGCTCTGGGCGGTCGGTGGCGCCGGCCTCGGACAGCTTCTCTATGGCGGCCAGATGCGCCAGATGGCATCCCTTGCCGATCTCGTCGCCATGCCCGGCCTTGTCGCCGTCATCATCGGCATCGTCGTGCCGGTCATGCTGTTCTTCGCCTTTGCCATCATGATGGCCCGCGCCCAGGACCTGCGGAATGCGGCGCGCTCCATGGCCGAGGTGGCGCTGCGTCTCGCCGAGCCGGAAACCATCGCCTCCGAGCGCATCATGTCGGTCGGTCAGGCCGTACGCCGCGAAGTCTCGGCCATGAACGAAGGCATCGAGCGCACGATTGCCCGCGCGACAGAGCTCGAAACGCTCGTGCATTCGGAAGTGAATGCGCTGGAGCGCAGCTATGCCGACAACGAGATGCGCGTGCGCGGCCTCGTGCATGAACTGGGCTCCGAGCGCGACGCCATCGTCAACCATGCCGAGCGCATCCGCACCTCCATCGTCGGCGCGCATGAGCAGATGAAGGAAGAGCTGTCGCTGGCGACGGAGGAGATTGCCGTGCGTCTCGCAACATCGGGCGAAGCCTTCGCCTCGATGATCGACACGCGCGCCGCCCTTCTCATGGAAAAATCGAATGCCGCCGGCGAAGCGCTGGGCTCGCTGCTTGCCGCCAAGACCGAAGGCGTCATTGCAGCCCTCAACACCTCCGGCTCCACGCTCGCCGCCGAATTCGACAGCCGCCTCGGCCATCTCGGTTCGACGCTGGCCGCCCGCGGCAACGAGATTGTCAGCCAGTTCGAGACGCGTGCCTCCACGCTCGACGCCAGCACCGAAAAGCTGAACGCCGCGCTCAACGAGCGCACCCGCCTGCTCAACGAAACGCTGCTGGCCCGCACCCGCGAAATCAACGAGACGCTGACCGATGGCGAGCGCGCCCTCAGCGGCACGCTCGGCACGGTGCTGACCTCGCTCAACCGCTCGCTCGACGAGAAGGGTGCAAGTTTCCGGCAGAACCTGCAGACGGCTGCAGACGATGCCATCATGGATCTCGACCTGCGCACGGGCCTGTTCGAAGAGCGCCTGCAGGGCACCATCGGCCAATTGAGCGCAACCTTCGATACGGGCCTTGAGGAATTCACCAGCGCCTTCGACCAGCGGTCCGGCTCGCTCGGCACCAAGCTGACCGAAAGCCTTGCCAGCATCCGCGACACCCTGAACGGCGGCACGGATTCACTGGAAGGCCTGTTGACAAGCAGCGTCGAGCGCATCAGCTCGACCTTCACCGATCATTCGCTGGCGATCGCCACGACGCTCGGCACCAGTCAGGAACTGATCGAAACCACGCTGGAGGGGGGCAGCAGCCAGCTGTCCGAAGCGCTCGATGCCCGCACCCGTCGCCTCGCCGCCGACTTGGACGAGCGCAACCGCGCCCTCAACGAGGGGCTGGAGTCCCGCAGCCGCGGCCTGATCGAGGATCTGGACAGCCGCACCCGCCAGCTGGACGACACGCTTGATGTCCGCACACGCGGCCTTTCCGAAACGCTGGAAGAGCGCCATCGTCGCCTGTCCGAGAGCATGGACGAGCGCACCCGTCAGCTCACCGAAGGCTTTGACGCCCGCGCCCGCGTGTTCGAAGAGAGCCTCGACAACCGCAGCCGCATTCTCGTCGACGATCTCGACCAGCGCAGCCAGTCTCTCGACAGCAGCCTCGATGCGCGCAGCCGCCAGATCACCGAATCGATCGACACCCGCAGCCGCAGCCTGCTCGAACATCTCGACAGCCGCAGCCAGAGCCTGGACAGCAATCTTGATGCCCGTGGCCGGCAGATCACCGAAGGCCTCGACACGCTGAGCCGGACGCTGATCGGCGACATCGATACGCGGACGCAGGATCTCGACAGCCGCCTCGATGCCCGCGCACGGGCCCTGACCGAGAGCATCGACCAGACCGGCCGCAGCCTGACCGACACCTTTGACGAGCGCTCGCGCGACCTGCTCGAAGGGCTCGACAGCCGCGGCAACCGAATCACGGGCGCCCTCGCCGCACGCACCGCAGAACTGACCGACAGCATCGGCAATGCGCATCAACGCATCGACGCCGTGCTTTCGGAACGCAGCCAGATGCTGGCCGGCGCGCTCTCCGACAGCCAGACCCGCTTCGAGGAACGCCTCTCCGAACGCTCCGCCACCCTGATGCAGTCGCTCGAGACCGGCCACCAGCGCTTTGCCGAAACCTTCGGCAGCCGGGCGGATGCCCTCGAAAACACCGTCTCCGGCGCGCCGGAGCGCATGGCCGGCCTCCTCGACAGCCGCATCGACGCCATGTCGCGCACGCTGTCCGACGGCCATGGCCGTATGGAAGCCGATCTTGACCGTCGCGTCGATGCGTTCGGCCAGATGGTTGCCTCCGGAACCGAGCGCCTCGGCGATGCCTTGGACGATCGCACCATGGCACTCAGTGCCACGATCGCGCTCAGCGAGGATCGCCTGTCGAGCGTCGTCGACGAAAAGACGGCATCGCTGATGTCAACCGTCGAACAGGCCGATTCGCGCATTGCCGAAAGCTTCGCGAGCCGCACGGAAGCCCTTCGCTCTGCCTATGCCGACAACCAGCAGCGGCTCGACCAGACGCTGGAAGCGCGCGCGACGGAACTCTCCCGGACGCTCTCCGATGGCCGTGACCGGATCGAGACCGATCTTGGCCGACGCGTCGATGAGTTCGGCCAGATGCTGACCACGGGCACAGAGCGCCTGGGCGATACTCTGGATGACCGCACCATGGCGCTGAGCGCCACCATTGCCGTCAGCGAGGACCGCCTGGCCAGCATGGTCGATGAGAAGACTGCGGCTCTGATGTCGACCGTCGAACAGGCCGATTCGCGCATCGAGCAGAGTTTTGTCAGCCGCACGGAGGCACTGCGTGCGGCCTATGCCGACAACCAGCAACGCCTGGACCAGTCGCTGGAAGGCCGCACCGCCGAACTCGCCCGCACGCTGATTGCCGGTCACGATGTGATCGACCGCACGCTTGGCGCCGCATCGGGCCGCATCGAAACGACGCTTGGCGACAATGCACGCCGCTTCGAAACCGGTCTTGGCGACGGCATCGACCGTGTCGAACAGGTTCTCGGCAGCAGCCAGGATCGAATCGCCGGTCTCGTTGATGGCGCTCGTCAGAACCTGGCCAGCACGCTGGACGATGGCCACGAACGTCTGCGCTCCACACTCGACAGCGGTCGCGACGCGCTGTCATCCACGCTGGGCGATGCACAGGCGCATCTCGGCGACCTGCTGCTTGATCAGGCCACCTCGATCGGCACCACGATCGCCACCAGCACCGGCATGCTGGAAATGTCGCTGGAAAGCCAGCAGGATGCGCTTCGCTCGGTCATTGATGGCGCGGGGATCGAACTGGAAGAACGCCTGCGCAGCACCGCCGGCGAAATCGCCGGCCGGCTCGGCGATGCCGCCCGCGAGATCACGGCCTCTGCCGACCAGTTCTCCAGCCGCGTCGAAGGCACCGTCGGCGGTGTTGCGACCACGCTGGACGATACCGGCCGCCGTATCGAGTCCACCTTCAGCGGACTGGAATCGCGCATTCGCAACCAGATCGGGGATGTCTCTTCGATGGTCGAAGGTGTCGGCCAGCAGCTGTCGCAGACGCTGGCAGAGCGCACCGACGCGCTGGAGCGCACCAATGCCGCAAGCCTCGAGCGGCTGGAAGGCACCTTCAGCCGTGGTACCGAGGAATTCCAGCGCATCAGCAACGAGGCGACGGACCGCATTGCCGGTTCCTTCGAGGCAGGCACCGCCCGCGTCGATGAGCGCCTGTCGACCATGGACCGCGCCATCACCATCGGCCTCGACAATGTCAGCCGCACCATCGAGGGCAAGGCTTCGACCCTCGCCGGCTCGCTGCGGGATGCCGTCTCCACCGCCGCCCGTGAATTCGACAGCGAAGCCATGCGCTCGGCCGAAACCCTGACGCAGGCCGGGGCGAAGTTTGCCGACGATCTCGACCAGCGCAATTCGGAATTCGCCCGCGCGCTTGAGGAGCGCTCCAACGAGATCGCGGGCCGCATCGGCGAGACGCAGAACCGTCTGGCCGGGCAGGCCGCAGCCGTGGCGCAAGCCTTCTCCGAGGCCGGCAATTCGATCATGAACAAGGTGTCCGAGGCGGAAAACCTCGTACAGCGTCAGGTCGGCAGCATCACCGGTGCGCTTGACGAGGCCGGGCGCACGCTCGATGCACGCGGTTCGGCGATCCGCACCGCCCTGTCGGACACGGCAAGCGCAATCGGCTCGACGCTCGAAACCGTCGACAGCACGATTGCCGCCCGCGGCGAAAGCATCCGCACGGCGCTCACAGAGACCACCGGCGAGGTCAATGCCGCGCTGGAGGCCGTCGACCGGGCGCTCGAAGCACGGGGCGAGGCGATCCGCGCCAGCCTGGACAACCGTTCCCGCGATCTCAACTCCATGCTGTCGGCCCGTTCGGCGGAACTTTCGCGCCTCATCGAGGAGCAGGCCCGTCCGCTCGTCGAGCAGTATGCCGAAACCGGCCGCAGCGCAGCGGAGCGTCTGGCTGCCGCAGCCGACGAGAGCGCCGAACGTCTGGTTGCCGCCGCCCAGCTCAATGCCCAGCGTCTGCGCAACGAGAACGGCTCGCTGGTCGAGGCGATCTCTGCCCGGACCAACGAAACGCTCGCCGCCATCAGCGACCGCACACAGCAGGCCGCAGGCACGATCCGCAGTGCCGAGCACAGCCTTGCCCACAGCGTCAATGATCTGATCACGCGGCTGGAAAACAGCAATACCGGCATTGCATCGCTGGTGGAGCATGCAGCCCGCGAAATCGGCATGACGGTGGAACAGGCCGCAGACCGGCTGGCGGATGCCGACCAGAAACTTGGCCAGACGGCCGCGCGCTTTACCGATGTCAGCACGCGCGCTGCCGATATGGTTTCGAGCTCCAGCCGCCTGCTGGAAAACAATGTCGACCGCCTCGGCCAGATTTCCGGCCAGACGCTGTCGCAGGTCGGTGGCATTGTCGGCCGCTTCGACGAATACAGCACGATGCTCGACCAGGCCTCGTCGCTGCTCGGCGCCGCTCAGTCCAACCTTGCCTCGACGCTCAGCGAACGCCAGGAAGCCCTGCGCACCCTGTCGGTCGGTCTCGTCAAGCGGTCCGAGGAAATCGAATCCAGCATGCGCGCGCTGTCCGGCGTCGTTGACGGCGCCTTCGACCGCGCCGAGGCCCGCTCGGCGGAAGTCGGCGCGCTGCTGCGCCAGAACCTGCAGGGTTCGTTCACCGACATCAACCGCTCGCTTGGCGAAGCCGAACAGCGTGCACAGCAGACGGCCGAGGGCATGCGCGCGGCGCTGACCCAGGCGAGCGACGACGCGCAGCGCGCCATCGAAGGCACGCTGACGGAGGCCGAGAAGCGCTCGCGGATGCTGGCCGAACGGATGCGCGGCGGCATTGCCGGTTCGCTCTCCGATGTCGAACGCCTGATGACGGAAGCCGCCGGCAAGTCCGATGTCGCCGCCGAACATCTGCGGAATACGCTGCGGCAGTCTGTCGAGGAGGCGATTTCCCGCTTCGCCGGCGCCACGGAGGAAATCCGCCGCTCGGCCGGCGAGATCCGCCGCGAACTGGACGATACCCGCGCCGAACTGAAGCGTGGCGCCTTCGACCTGCCGGAAGAGGCCAAGGAAAGCGCTGCGGCCATGCGGCGCGCGGTGGCCGAACAGATCAAGGCCCTGCAGGATATTTCCGCGATTGTCGGCAAGTCCGCGCAGACGCTGGAAATCTCACAGCCCGCCGCCGCCGCTCCGCGCCAGCCGGCTGCACAGCCACAGAGCTTTGCGCCTGCCCCGGCAGCCCCTGCCCGGCCGCAGCAACAGACCGTCTCCTATGGCAACCGGCCGCCGATGGCACCTGCACAACCCGCCCCCCGGCCCGCCCCCCGGCAGGAGGCCGTGAGTGGTGGCCTGCGCGGCAGCCTGCCTGCGGACCGCAGCCCGGCCGTCGCACAGCGCCAGCCGGAAGCGCCCGCCGCACGCGGTGGTGAAGGCGGCGGCTGGATCAGCGACCTGTTGCGCGGCGCCTCCCGTGAGGACGCTCCGCAGGCCCCGGCAGCACCCGTACGCCAGCCGGCGCAGCGGACCGCCGAGCCGCAGGCACGTGCCGCCGACGGCCGCAACCCGCGCCACATGGTCGAGTCGCTTAACTCGCTCTCGGTCGATATAGCGCGTGCCATCGATCACGATGCCTCGGTCGAACTGTGGCGGCGCTACCAGCGCGGCGAGCGTGACGTCTTCACCCGCCGGCTCTATACGCTGAAAGGCCAGCAGACCTTTGACGAGATCAAGCGCAAGTACGACCGCGAGCCGGAATTCCGCACCGCCGTCGACCGCTACATCGCCGATTTCGAAAAGCTGTTGAACGATGTTGCCCGCACCGACCGCGACCGCAGCGTCACCCAGAGCTATCTGACCTCGGATACCGGCAAGGTCTATACCATGCTTGCCCACGCCGCCGGTCGTTTCAACTGAGCGGCGCGGAGCGCGACGGCTTCCACATCACGGGTTCCCGTCTTCGGACGGGGACCTGATTTGCATTTAGGCCTCTGCCTGCCTCTGGCTGCCGGACAGGATTGCGGTTGAGGCCGGTGCGGGTTTTCGGCCGAACAGTCACCGGGCCGATGGCCCGAAGACAGGAGGCGCGCTCCATGTTTGCCGGTCAACCGTTCAGCATTCCCGTCGACTGCGTAGCGTGCACCAGTCGCGGACGCTTCGAACTCGCCGGTCCGGTGGAAGCCGCCCGCAGGGTTGCATGGGACGCCCATCGCGCCCAGAATGCCTCGGCCTTCGATGGCAGCCTGCTGCGGCTGGATGACCTGCGCGTGGACCAGGGGCGACTGGTGCTTCAGGCAAGCCGGACCTGCTATTCCGCCTATGTGGCGACCCGACATCCGGAGTTTGCGGTCGCGCATCCCGATGCCCGGAGAGCCGATCCGCTCGGCATGACCGCTCTTGTGGTGACCGCAGACGACCATGTCATCGTGACGCGCCGCAGCCTGACGGCGGATCAGAATCCGGGAGCGCTCTATCTGATCGGAGGCTATGCGGAACCGCCGGAGGTGGATGGCAGTGTTGATCTCTTCCAGGAAATCGCCCGCGAGATCGCGGAGGAAATCGCCGTGACGGATCTCGTCCGGTCGGCATCCTCCGCCATCGGCATGGGCTATGATCCGGTCTTCTGCCACCCGGAGCTTTTCTTCGTCACCCCCAGCCGTTCGAGCGCGGCGGACATTCTCAAGGTTGCTCGCCAAGCGCGGGATCGCGGCGAAGCCAGCCGGATCCTCGCCTACCCGCTTGCCGCGTTTTTCTCTGGCCGTTCCGTTCTCGCCGATGCGCCGGAAACATGGAGTTTCATCACTGCGCGCAGCTTCCTCCTTCGCCATCTTGAGGCAAAGGGCGGGATCGCAAACATATAGGTCAGATCTGGCTGGCTCTTAGCGGCCCTCCCGTCCGAGGACCGGAAGCGCTGAACGGCCCGGAGCAGGCCGGAGATGTGATGTCGGACAGCCGGCCGGGCAACAGCAGGCCCGCAATCAAGGCGCATACGCTGGGCGGCAGACAAGGTTCTGAGCGTTGACGTCCTCGGCGAACCATTGCCAGCAGAGGCTCTTAACCAACGGGAGCCCAGCAACCGTTCTCTGCAAGGAGCACGGCTTTCCGCTGGCATCACGATCCTACCGCCGCGAGGCTCGGACAGGGAGAGTGGCAGCCGCCGCGGAGCGGCCATCCAGGCCAGCGCCTTAGAGCGCGCGCAACGTCCAGTCGACGATCTCGCCGCCCACCTTGGCAAAGGCACGATTGATGCCGGCAATGAACTGGTCGTTCGCCTCGCCCGTCACCGGCACGCTGGCGCGGAAGACGTTCTGCGCCTTGATCGAGCCGTTGCGGTCATTCAGCAGCTTGGCGGAAATTTCCACCGTCGCCACACGCGGGCTGCCAGTGCTCACCTCGAAGGCCCGGATTTCGGTCACGACCTGATAGTCGATCGCCAGCCCCTGCCCGGGGATGCCGACACCGGCCAGCTTGCGGCTGTTCTCGAAGGCCTGCACCAGCTTCGCCTGCACCATGCGCGGCAGACGGTCGCCCCAGCGGGAATTGGCGAGATACTGCACCTCGGAGGGCGAGACGCGCACCACCACCTGATCGCTGTCGAGCAGCTTGAGGGCCGTCGGCTCCGGAATCAGGATCTGGCGACTGCTGCGCGCCGGGCCGTCAACCGAGGGCGCAAGCCCCAGGTCGAAGGTATCGTTCTTCGCCTGCGTTCCACAGCCTGCAACAAGCAGTGCCATCAGAGGCAGGGCAAGGAAGGAGCGGGCTCTCACCGGTCCCTTGGTCTTCTGGGTGTCCGTCATGCTCGTCTCACTCCCCCTCAACGCCGGGTCCTGCCGTCATATTCTTTCACCGTATCACCGCCAAAAATCAGCCGCTGCGGGTTCTGGTCGAAGTTGGTGATGGTCTGATTGAGATTGTCCACTGCCCGGCGCGTATCGGTGACCAGCGACTGCACGTCGCGAAGGCCAGTGCCGGAGAAGCGCGCCAGATTGTCGGCAATCGGGCCTATGCGGGCGTTCAGGTTGTCGGCGGTGGCGCGGATCGATTCCAGCGTCTTCTGCGCCTCGGCGAACAGGCCCTGGGAATCCGTGCCGCTCACCATGCCGTCAACCTTGGCAAGAATGCCGTCGACGCGGCTGGAGGCCTGATTCAGTTTCTGAGACAATTCCTGGAAGTTCTCGATCGCCTTGTTGATATCGTCGCGACGGTCGGCCACGCCATCCACCAGCTGGCGGGCAGACGCAATGGCGCTGCGGGCATCGGCACTGGCGTCGGTGATGTTGCTCACCGCATGGTTTACCTTGTCGGCATCGACGGCGGCCAGCAGGCTGTCGGCGCGCTTCAGCACCGATTGCGCCTCGACGCCGGCCTGATTGAAGCCGCTCGCCGCCTCGCGGACCTGCGACATGATCGTGTCGAGCTGGCCGGTCGACTGGGCAATGTCACCCGTCACCTTCTCGGCATTGGAGACGATGTTGTTGATCTTGTTGGAATCGACGGCGCGCACCAGGCTGTCCACGGCTTCCAGCGTCGAATCCAGCCGTTGGGAGACGCCATTGAAGGTGACGGCAAGCGTCGACAGGCTCTTCAGGAACTCATCGATGGCATTGGAATTGGCACTCAGTGCGCCGGTGAAGGCTTCCGCATGCTCGATGGTGCGGGTCAGCGGTCCGCGCGCATCGGTCACAAACCCCTGGATCTGGCCGATTGCATCGTCCGCGCGCTGGAGAATCTTGTCGGCGGTGGCAAGCAGGTTGGTGACGCTCGACTGGTCGGCGATCAGCACGGCCGGGCGCCCGGTCTCCTCCGACTTCTTGAGCAGATTGTCCTCGCCGGTGCGCCCGCCGGACAGCTCGATATAGGCTGCTCCCGTCAGGCCCTGCACTTCCAGCACGGCCTTGGTCGACGGATAGATCGGCGCGGTTGTCTGCACTTCGGTGAAGGCGATCGAATAGCGCGGATCCTCGGGATCGATGGCAAGGCTGCGCACCGAACCGACCTGGATGCCGTTGAAGCGCACCGCGGAGCCGACGGAAAGGCCGTTGGCCGACCCCGGAATGCGGATGGCCAGTTCCGACATCGGTCCACCACGACCATATTGCGCCATCCAGTAGACGAAGCCGAAGGCGGCTGCGACAACCAGAAGCGTGAAGAAACCGACGATGGCGTAGTTGGCTTTCGTTTCCATGATCTTATGACTTTCCTGGCACCTGGCCGGCATTCTGGTCGTCGGTCACGATACTGCGGGCCCGCTTGCCGCGGAAATAGGACTGCACCCACGGATCGTCGCAGGCGAGCATATCATCCAGCGTCCCCTCGACGAGCACCCGCTTCTTGCCGAGGACCGCGATGCGGTCACAGACGGAGAAGAGGCTGTCGAGATCGTGCGTGACCATATAGACCGTGAGGCCCAGCGTATCGCGCAATCGTGCTATCAGCATGTCGAATTCGGCGGCCCCGATGGGATCGAGACCGGAGGTCGGCTCGTCGAGGAAGACGAGCGCCGGATCAAGCGCCAGCGCCCGCGCCAGGGCGGCACGCTTGATCATGCCGCCCGAGAGTTCGGACGGATACTTGTCGGCAGCGTCGAGGGCGAGCCCCACCATGTCGATCTTCAGATAGGCCAGTTCGTCCATCAGCGACTGCGGCAGATCGAGATATTCCCGCATCGGCAACTGGATGTTTTCCTTGACCGTCAGCGAGGAAAAGAGCGCCCCCTGCTGGAACAGCACGCCGAGCTGCATGTCGAGCGCCATGCGCTGGCGCTGGTCGGCCTTTTCGTAATCGACGCCGAGAATGTGGATCGAGCCGGAACGGTGCGGCAGAAGTCTGAGCACCGTGCGCATCAGCACCGACTTGCCGGTGCCGGAGGCCCCGACGAAACCGAGGATCTCGCCGCGATAGATGTCGAGATCGAGGTTTTCAAGCACCGTCTTCTGACCGAAACCAACGGTCAGGTTGCGCACGGAGAGGATCACCCGGTCATCATCCGGATGGCTTTCCGCCTCGATCGCCTGTTCCTGAACTGCCATGCGCATCCCTGGGTCAAAACTCACTCAACGCGATGACGGGCCCCTTGCCGGCGCCCGCCGTCTTCTTCATGCCTTTGCCCCCGCACCGCATCGCCTCTGTTATCCTAGAAATTGATGGCGGAATAGAAGATGGCGAACAGCGCATCCATCAGGATGACGACGAAAATCGCCTTCACCACCGAAGCCGTGACATGCTGGCCGAGCGATTCGGCACTGCCGCCGACCTTCAGCCCCTCGACGGCCGCAACGATGCCGATGGCAAGCGCCATGAACGGCGCCTTGATCATGCCTGACGCCACCGAGGAATAGTCCACCGCCTCGTGCAGGCGGCCGAGGAAGGTCTCGAAGGTGATGTCCGAATAGAGCCAGGCGACGATGGAGGCGCCGTAAAGTGCGGAAAAATTGGCAACGATGGTCAACAGCGGCAGCGCGATGGTGAGCGCCACCAGCCGCGGGAACACGAGAACGCCGACCGGATTGAGACCGATCACCGTCAGCGCGTCGATTTCCTCGCGCATCTTCATCGATCCGATTTCGGCGGTGATCGCGCTGCCGGAGCGGCCTGCAATCATGATTGCCGTCAGCAGCACGCCGATTTCGCGCAGCTGCAAAATGCCGACCAGATCAACGACAAACAACTCGGCGCCAAAATAGCGCAGCTGGAAGGCGCCCTGCTGGGCAATGATCGCACCGATCAGGAAGGACATCAGGACGATGATCGGTACGGCGCGCACGCCCATACGGTCGATATGCGTCACGACGGATGCCGGTGTCACGCCTGTGCTGCGGCCAAGCTTCATCTGGGCGCCGGCAACCGCCGAACCCAGAATGTTCATGCCGGCCACGGCATCCGCATGGAATTCCATCACGGTGCGGCCAACAGGATCGAAGATACGCTGGAACAGCGTGGCGCGCGCGGCGCCTGCTGCGGCGGGTGCAGGCGTCGTTTCGGGCAGAACCTCGAGCAGATCCTTCAGCGCGTCGCTTGCACCGATCAGCACGACGTCGGCGCCAGCCTGCTGGCGGGCGCTGACCAGCCGGCGAATGAGCCATGCACCGGCGGTATCGACGTGTTCCATCGCGGAGACATCGAGTTCGAGACGGCCCTCGCCGCCTTTCTTTTCGATCGCCAGCAACTGGTTGATGACGGAGGAAATGCCGCGGCTCCGCCAGTCACCGGACAGGACAAGGCGTTGCCCTGTCCCTGCCGAATCGTCCTGTTCGATCGTGGCTTGCGGCCCATTGGCACGCTTCGGCTTCATATGCATCTATCGCTGCTCGGGCGCACGGTTTGTTCCCACCGATGAGAGCTGCAATATAGCCGCCGGCTGGACAATTGCCATGCGGGGCGGATGGAAAAACCGGCTCCCGTCACCGCAAAGCCACAACGAATCGCGCAGGTTGTCTTCCACACCACACAGGAAACGCCGGATGTACGCGCCGTCACCGCGCAGTGGCAGGCGCATCGACCACCTTCCGGGCAGCCAGCAGCACCAGCACCAGCCCGCAGGCCGCCGTCAGCGCCATGGCATAATAGCCCTCCTGGCCGAAATGCCGGTAGATCACCCCGGAGAGAAAGGTCGAGCCGGCCAGGAAGGCGCCGCTGTAGAAGAAATAGGTGCCCTGCACCGTCGATTCCTGGCTTTCGTGAACACTCTCCACGATCTTCTGCTGCAGGCCGAAGTGCAGGAAGGCGAAGCTGAAGGCATGACAGCATTGCAGGAGAAGCGCCGGCACGATGCCGAGCGGCTGGACGAACAGCACCCAGCGCAGGATTGCCACCAGCGAGCCGAAGACGATCAGCCGGATCGGCGTCACGCGCCGCGCAATCTGGCCCGAGAGAAAGAAGAACAGGATTTCCGCCATCACGCCGGCCGACCAGAGAAGGCCGATCTCGGAACCGGAAAAGCCGATGCTTTCCCAGTGAATGGCGGAAAAGGCATAATACATCCCGTGGGTGCACTGCACGACCGTGCAGCCGATCATCAGCAGATGCAGGCCGGGCGGGAGCGCGCGAGCCGATCCACGCGCTGCGGCCGAGGCCGGACGGGCTGCCGCACGGCCGAGCCGCGGCACCGTCAGTGCCGCCATCAGCGTCAGCGAGAAGGCCAGAAGTGCGGCGAGCGGCACGACGGAAACCGAAAAATGTGCCATCGCCTGCCCGGCAAGCAGCGTCACCGCCACGAAGCCGATGGAGCCCCAGACGCGGATCGTGCCATAGCGGAGGCCCCAGCGGCGCACGCCCATCACGGTGATCGATTCCAGCACCGGCGTGAACGGCGCAAAGGCAGCCCCCTGCAGTCCGAAGATCACCAGCACCAGCCAGAAGCCGTTGACGACCATCAGGCCGATCGCGGTTGCGATAGACAGGATGGCCGAAATCAGCAGGATGCGCGCCCGCTCTGACAGCCGGTCGGCCAGCAGGCCGGCGAGCGGCGCGCTCATGACACGCAGCACGATCGGCAGCGACAGGATGAGGCCGATCTCCACATCGTTCAGCGCAAGCGACCGAAGCCATACGGGAAAATAGGGCAGAAGAACGCCGTTCACGCCAAGCGCGACCGCATAGGCGAAGGCACATCGGGCAGCAAACAGAGAGGGAATCGGCGGGGTGGAGACTGAAACTTGGGCCACGGGGGCTCCGGCATGGCATCGGGCGGGATGCCATGGCCTCTAGCACGACCGGTCCGTCCTGCCTATCCGCCTGCATGCAAGGAAGACGGGATCGCGCCCGTCAGGCGGCCTGCATGTCGCTTGCGGGTGACACCAGTGTCTGCGGCAGCGCAATCGGCTCCAGCACCTCGCTATCGCTCTGGATGACGCTCGAGCGCTGCCAGTTGATCAGTTCGAATGTCCCGTCCATGTGCTCGGCAATCGCCGTGCAGCTTTCCACCCAGTCGCCGGTGTTGATGTAGCGGATACCCTCGATATCCTCCATCACCGCGTGGTGGATGTGGCCGCAAATCACGCCGTCGACCTGGTGACGCCGCGCTTCCTCCGCCACCACCTTCTGGAATTCGCCGATGAAGTTGACGGCCTGCTTCACCTGCAGCTTGGCCCAGGCCGAAAACGACCAGTACGGCAGGTTGAGGCGACGACGGACGGCGGCCAGGACCACGTTGATGGCGATCGCCGCATCATAGGCCCAGTCGCCGAGATAGGCGAGCAGACGGATGTTGCGCACCACGACGTCGAATTCGTCGCCATGCAGCACGAGATATTTCTTGCCGTCTGCCGCTTCATGCACCGTGCGTTCCACCACCTCGATGCCGCCGAAGTGAATGCCCGGAAAATCGCGCAGGAATTCGTCGTGGTTGCCGGGAATGTAGACGATGCGCGCGCCCTTGCGGCCCTTGCGCAGCAGCTTCTGGATCACGTCGTTGCAGCCCTGCGGCCAGTACCAGCTGCGCTTCAACCGCCAGCCGTCGACGATGTCACCGACGAGATAGATCGTGTCCGCCTCGTGATGACGCAGGAAATCGAGCAGGAAATCGGTGCGCGCGGCCTTCGATCCCAGGTGAACGTCGGAAATGAACAGAGCCCGGAAATGACGTGTCTCGGCTGCCTCGGTCACGAAATTCACCCTTTCTACACACACCGCCCTCTGATTGTTCCAAACCAGACTCGTTTATCAGGAACATGACAGCGGCGGCGGATTAGGGGATCCAGTCCACGGCAACAGCCAGAATCGGCGCCTGCGCAACATTTTTCGGCGGTGATCACCGATATTTCAGTGCTGTTCCTGCCTTCCGTTTGATGTAAGAGACGCCCTAGACGAAAGACTGACACGACTGACACAAGGAGTTGGCGATGGAGCAGCAGCAGAAGGGGATGCCCGAAACGACCCCGGCCAAGGCGGACCTGGACGAACAGGCGCTTTTCTTCCACCGCTATCCGCGCCCCGGCAAGCTGGAGATCGTGCCGACCAAGCCGCTCGGCAACCAGCGCGATCTGGCGCTCGCCTATTCGCCGGGCGTGGCCGCCCCCTGCCTTGCCATCCGCGACAATCCGGAAACCGCAGCCGATTACACCGCGCGTGCCAACCTCGTGGCCGTCATCTCCAACGGAACGGCCGTGCTCGGCCTCGGCAATATCGGCCCGCTGGCGTCCAAGCCGGTGATGGAAGGCAAGGCCGTCCTCTTCAAGAAGTTTGCCGCCATCGATGTCTTCGACATCGAAATCGCCGCCGACACCGTCGACCAGATGGTCTCGACCATTTCGGCGCTGGAGCCCACCTTCGGCGGCATCAACCTGGAAGACATCAAGGCCCCGGAATGCTTCGAGGTCGAGAGCCAGCTGCGCGCCAGGATGAACATCCCGGTGTTCCATGATGACCAGCACGGCACGGCCATCATCGTGGCGGCCGCGATCCTCAACGGCCTGGAACTTGCCGGCAAGAAGATCGAGGACGTCAAGGTGGTCACCTCGGGCGCCGGTGCCGCCGCGCTCGCCTGTCTCAACCTGCTGGTCTCGCTTGGCGCCAGGCGGGAAAACATCTGGGTGCACGATATCGAAGGCCTCGTCTATGAAGGCCGCAACGTGCTGATGGACCCGTGGAAGGAAGTCTACGCCCAGAAGAGCGACAAGCGGGTGCTCGCCGAATCGATCGGCGGCGCCGATGTCTTCCTCGGTCTGTCGGCCGCCGGCGTGCTGAAGCCGGAACTTCTGGAACAGATGGCGGAAAAGCCGCTGATCATGGCGCTTGCCAACCCGACGCCGGAAATCATGCCGGAACTGGCGCGTGCGGCACGCCCCGACGCGATGATCTGCACCGGCCGTTCGGACTTCCCGAACCAGGTCAACAACGTTCTCTGCTTCCCCTACATCTTCCGCGGCGCGCTGGATTGCGGCGCGACCACCATCAACGAAGAGATGAAGATGGCGGCCGTCAAGGCCATTGCCGGCCTTGCCCGCGAAGAGATTTCCGATGTCGCGGCCCGCGCCTATGCGGACGAGACGCCGGTCTTCGGCCCGAACTACCTGATCCCCTCGCCGTTTGATCCGCGCCTCATCCTGCGCATTGCTCCGGCCGTTGCCAAGGCTGCGGCCGAGACCGGCGTCGCCTCTCGCCCGATCACCGATTTCGACCATTATCTCGACCAGCTGAACCGCTTCGTCTGGCGCTCCGGCTTCGTCATGAAGCCGATCTTCACCAGCGCCCGGCAGGCGGAGAAGAAGCGGGTGATCTTTGCCGAAGGCGAAGACGAGCGCGTGCTGCGCGCCGCCCAGGTTCTGCTCGAGGAAAAGACCGGCGTGCCGATCCTGATCGGCCGTCCCTCGGTCATCGAGGCGCGCCTGAAGCGCTTCGGCATCCGCATCCGGCCCAATGTCGATTTTGCCGTGGTCAATCCGGAAGACGATCCGCGCTACCGCGATTACGTGGATGATTATTTTGCACTGGTTGGCCGCGCCGGCATCAATCCGGAAGCCGCCCGCACCATTGTGCGCACCAACAACACGGTGATCGGTGCGCTCTCGGTCAAGCGCGGCGAGGCGGATGCGCTGATCTGCGGCGTCGAAGGCCGCTTCGACCGCCACCTCAAGGATGTCGGCCAGATCATCGGCAAGCGTCCGGGCGTCAAGGCCTTTTCCAGCCTCAGCCTGCTCATCACCCAGAAGGGGCCGGTCTTCTTCACCGACACCTTCGTCAACTACAATCCGACGCATGAGGAGATCGCCGAGATCACCGTGCTTGCCGCGCAGGAAATCCGCCGGTTCGGCATCACGCCGAAAGCTGCGCTGATCTGCCATTCCAATTTCGGATCGCGTAATTCCGAAAGCGCCCGCAAGATGCGCGACGCGCTGGAGCTGGTGCGCGAACGGGCGCCGGATCTGGAGGTGGATGGCGAGATGCAGGCGGGATCGGCACTTTCGGAATCGCTGCGCAAGCGCGCCATGCCCAACAGCGATCTCTCCGGCGAGGCCAACCTGCTGGTGTTCCCGAACCTCGATGCCGCCAACATCTCGCTCGGCATCGCGCGCACCATGATGGACGCGTTGCATGTCGGCCCGATCCTGCTCGGCACGGCCCAGCCGGCGCATATCCTGT
Source organism: Rhizobium sp. RU35A (assembly GCF_900156005.1). Taxonomy (NCBI): domain Bacteria; kingdom Pseudomonadati; phylum Pseudomonadota; class Alphaproteobacteria; order Hyphomicrobiales; family Rhizobiaceae; genus Rhizobium; species Rhizobium sp. RU35A. The sequence continues at coordinate 148,954 of NZ_FTMR01000010.1, forward strand.
CGACATCGGTCACCTCGCGCGGCGTGGTCAACATGGCAGCCCTTGCGGTGGTCGAAGCCTCGCATGCGGATTTCGCCACCACTGGCTAAACGCGATCCTTGCGCTAGGTTCCATCCGGACCTTATCAGATTGTCAATCTCGGGGCGGCATCCTGCCGCCTCGATCGACGAGAGCCGGAAACCTTCGATGCGGGTGACATCGCTTCTTTCCCTCCTGCTGGCCTTCGTGCCGGCAACCGCAATGGCGGCAGACAATGCCGCGCGCTGCCTGGCGCTCGGCAAGGAGATCGCCGCCACGCCGACAGTGACCGGCAACAGTGCCGAGGTGCGCACCTTCGCAGAGGCACTGGCCGAACAGAACCGCGAAATCCGCGAGATCCGTGTGGAGATCCAGCAGCTCGGCTGCCGCATCGGCCAGCCGGGCAGCAGCACGCTCACCTACCAGGACGGTTATCCGGACCCCTGCGCCGACATCACCGCGCGGCTGGCGTCGATGGAAACAAACCGGCGCGCGATCATCGCCAATCGCCAGGGACCGAAGCAGGTGATCCGGTCGCTCGGCCGCAACGAGGCGGATATCCGCAGGGAAATGCAGGCTCTGCGCTGTGGAGAGATCGATTTTTCGGCGCTCGAGCAGGAAAGGATGAAGCCTCGCGCCGCCATCCTGCCGGAACCGCCGCAGCCGCCGAAACCCACGGCAGCCGCGCCGGCCTCCTCGGTCTATGCGCCCCTGCAGGGCAAGATCGAGCCGCAACAATCGGCCCGTCGCGCCGGTCCGCCGGATCGCCCCTGGGACCCGAGCAAGCCGGTGCGGATGGTTGGCCCGGCCTTCTTCCCCAACGATCCGAGGATCGATCTCACCCATCCGGCAGGACCGCAGACGCAGCCGACCCAGTAGGCCGGCGCCCTCATTCCGTGCGTTCGGGCTCGCCCCAGCGCTCGCAAAAGACAAGGTCATCGAGATCCAGACGCTGTCGCCAGCCTTTCAGCGCCAGTTCCGGAGCCTGATAGAGTTCCTCGACATAGCCAAGGCAGAGCCAGGCGACGATCTCGACGCGGTCGGGAATACCCAGCAGGGCGCGCACGTCCTCGTCGCGGAAAATGCTGACCCAGCCGACGCCGACACCTTCGGCGCGCGCCGCCAGCCACAGGTTCTGCACGGCACAGACGGTCGAATAGACATCCATCCGCGGATTGTGGGTGCGTCCCAGCACCACAGGCCCTGCGCGGTCCGGATCGGAGGTGACGACGATGGAGAGCGGCGCCTTGCGGATGCCCTCCAGCTTCAGGCTGCGGTAAAGCGACTGCTTCTCATCGGCAAACAGGGCCGCCGCTTCGTCGTTGGCCTTCGAAAACGCCTCCCAGGCCCGCTGGCGCAGGTCTGCATCGCGGATCAGGATGAAGCTCCAGGGCTGCATGAAGCCCACGGACGGTGCGGCATGGGCCGCGTTGAGCAGGCGCTGCAGCAGATCCTCGGGCAGCGGGTCCGGCAGGAACTGGTCGCGCACGTCGCGCCGTGTATGGATGGCATGATAGATCGCGGCGCGCTCGGCATCCGCGAAGGGACCGGCCGGTGCAAGCCCTGCAGCCGGGCCGCAGGGGTTTTCGGGGTCGTTCATGCTCGCTCACTCCGCCGCAAAATAACGCACATAGGCAAAGGCTGCACCATCAGGTGACCAGTTGGGCGAATTCATGGTGCCCTGCCCGCCGAACAGCTCGAACAGCGTCTCCACGCCGCTGCCATCCGGGTTCATCAGCCGCACCCGGACATTAAGATCGCGCGGGTGGTCGAAGACATCTCCGTCATAGGACAGGAAGACGACCTTGCGCCCATCCGGCGAAGGATGGGGAAACCAGTCACCATAGGGGCTCTCGGTGATCCGTTCGGCCTTGCCGCCCTCTGCCGGGACACGCCAGACCTGCATGCGGCCGCTGCGGCTGGAGTTGAAATAGATAAAGCGACCATCCGGCGAATAATCGGGGCCGTCATTGCGGCCTTCGCCATGCGTCAGGCGCTGCTCATCGCTGCCATCGGTGCGGATGGTGTAGATGTCGAAGACATCGTTGCGGATGCCGCAATAGGTGAAGCGCGCACCATCCGGAGACCAGCCGTGCCAGTAGCTTGGCAGGTTCTGCGTCACCAGCTTCGGAACCCCGCCGTCCGCCGGCAGGATGTAGATGGCGGACTTGCCAAACTCGCATTTGTCGGAAATCGCGATGTGGCGGCCATCCGGTGCAATGCCATGGTCATTGTTGCAGCGGATGGCAAAGCCGGTGTCGATCGGTTCCGGGATCGCCTCCCCCGACAGAGGCAGACGATACATGCGCCCCTCGCTGTTCAGCATCAGGAAGCATCCATCCGGCGACCAGTTCGGGGCCTCGAACAGATCAGGCGTCTGCCAGACGACACGCGACGAACGGCTTGCAAGATCATAGATTTCGATGGAACTGCGCACATGGTCCTCCCGATCCTGGGACGCGTCGCTGGGCTCGGGCGTCAGGATTTCCTTAGCCCCGATGACCGTTCGTCATCAAGGTGCTGTTCCGTCACAGGGCCGCGTCTTGAAAGGCGGGCGGCGCCTTACTCGATTGACAGCAGGAAGTTGCAGGGCGTGCCCTTGAGGCGGGCGGCGCGCGTCTGGAACAGGGAAATGCGGAAGGTTTCGCCCGCCTCCGCCTCTTCGACGCGGGTCGTCGGGAACTGGCGGAATTCCGGCATGAAACCGAGTTCGGCATCGGTGCGCAGTTCGGCGCCACAAGTTTCGTTGTCCGCCTCGATGTGGAAGGTCACCTTGCGCGTGCCCGATGTCTTGACGATGTAGGACTTCGATTCACCGGTGGTGGAGACGCCCTTGAACTGCTGGACTTTGGATTGATCCGTGAGGGTCACGACCGTCGGGCGCTCCACGGCCTGGGCTGCGCCGCAGGCAAGCACGAAAAAAGTCAGTGTCGAGATCGCAAGGCGCATGAGCAGATCCTTAAAAACTCATTCTGCGCACAGGACAATCCTGATGACCAGTCATTTCGTCGTGTCGCGTCCGCCTTGAACACTGGGGTGTTGCATTGACAGCGCACTCCGTGCCCAACGACTGGGCCTTACCCCCGGTCACGGAAGCGGTTGGTGATCGGATAGCGCCGGTCGCGACCGAAGTTCTTCCTGGTGATCTTCACGCCCGGCGCCGACTGCCGGCGCTTGTATTCGGCAAGATAGAGAAGATGCTCGATGCGGTGCACGGTCGCCACGTCATGGCCGCGGGCCACGATCTCCTCGGTTCCCATCTCCCCCTCGACGAGGCATTCCAGGATATCGTCCAGCACCGGATAGGGTGGCAGCGAATCCTGGTCCGTCTGGTTCGGCCGCAGTTCGGCGGAGGGTGCCTTGGCGATGATGTTGTGCGGGATCACCTCACCGCCCGGCCCGAGCGCACCCGTCGGCACATGGCGGTTGCGCCACTCGGCCAGCGCATAGACCTGCATCTTGTAGAGGTCCTTGATCGGGTTGAAGCCGCCGTTCATGTCGCCATAGAGCGTGGCATAGCCGACCGACATTTCCGACTTGTTGCCGGTCGTCACCACCATGGCGCCAAATTTGTTGGAGATCGCCATCAGGATCGTGCCACGCGTGCGGCTCTGCAGGTTTTCCTCGGTGATGCCCTCTTCGGTGCCCTCGAAGGTGTCGGAGAGAGCCGAGAGAAAGCCCTCGACCGGCTCGGAGATCGGCACGATGTCATAGCGGCAGCCGAGCGCCTTCGCACAATCGGCGGCGTCCTTGAAGCTGTCTTCGGAGGTGTAGCGATAGGGCAGCATCACGGTGCGCACCCGCTCGGCGCCGAGCGCATCGACGGCAATCGCGGCACAGACCGCCGAGTCTATGCCGCCGGAGAGACCGAGCACCACGCTCTTGAACCCGTTCTTGTTGACGTAGTCGCGGAAGCCCAGCAGGCAGGCCCGGTAATCGGCCTCCTCCCGCTCCGGGACCGTCACGACCGGGCCATGCGTGCAGCGCCACGTGTCGCCGTCGCGGTGCCAGTCGGTCACGGCCAGAGCCGTCTCGAATTCTGTCATCTGGAAGGCCAGCGTCCTGTCGGCATTGAAACCGAAACTTGCGCCGTCGAACACCAGTTCGTCCTGCCCGCCCAGCTGGTTGACGAAGATCAGCGGCAGGCCGCTCTCGATCACCTGCCGCAGCGCCACCTGATGGCGCACATCCACCTTGCCGCGATAATAGGGCGAGCCGTTCGGCACGATCAGAAGTTCGGCGCCGCTTTCGGCCAGCGTCTCGCAGACGCCGAGATCGTTCCATATTTCTTCGCAGATCGGCACGCCGATGCGCACCCCGCGAAAATTCACCGGGCCCGGCATTTCGCCTTCATCGAACACACGCTTCTCATCGAACTCGCCATAGTTCGGCAGGTCGATCTTGTCGCGCAGGCCGATAATGGTGCCGCCATCGACGATCGCCACGGAATTGTGTCGCCCCTTCGGACCCTGCCGCGGCAGGCCGATCACGATGCCCGGGCCGCCATCCCTGGTGTCCTCCACCAGCGCTTCCAGCGCCTTCCAGCAGGCTTTCAGGAAGGATGGCTTCAGCACGAGATCTTCCGGCGGATAGCCGGAGAGGAAAAGCTCGGTGAACACCACGAGATCCGCACCCTGCCCGGCCGCATCGCGACGCGCCTCGCGCGCCAGCGCCAGATTGCCGGCCACGTCGCCGACAGTCGGGTTGAGTTGAGCAAGGGCGATGCGAAGCGTATGGGCGTGTGCTTGGGTCATGCGCCTGATTTAACGTGCGCTCCGCCACGGAGCAACGCCGGCGCGGGTGAAATTTTTACAACCGCGCCGCCCGGCAACGTCGCGAACACCGATCAACCCGCAGCCCGCCCCTCCGCCTTCCCTTATTCGCCTGACGCCGGCGGATAGGTGTCATACTGCGGCAGGCCGTCGCTGATCTGATAAAAATCCGCCTTGTCGGCGCAATAGATGTGGTGGTCCATCACCAGACCGCTCGGCTGGTCAAAGGCGCCGGCCATCACCGCAATCCGTTCCGCACCGTCGGCCCGCCAGAACAGCGCCGAGCCGCAGCGGCTGCAAAAGCCGCGCGCCGCCTTGTCGCTCGCCCGATACCAGGTGACAGCATCCTCGCCGTCGATACGGATCATGTCGAGGGCAACATCGGTGGTAGCATAGTAGAGGCCTGTCTGCCGGCGGCACTGCGAGCAATGGCAGGCAATCACCGGCCCGAGCGCACCCGTCGTCCTGAACCGCACGCTGCCACACACACAGCCGCCGTGATGCTCCGTCCCATCCATCCGCCACTCCTGCGTTACCTGAAGATCCAGTGTCAACGGATGGAGGGAAAAGGTCAAACAGGTTCCGATGAAGCAAGGCTTCAGAACGCCTGAACATGGGCGCAAACGAAAAGGCCGGCGCGAGGGGCGCCGGCCTTGTCCATTCAATTCAGAGAATGCCGATCTCAGCCGTTGGCGACGGCGAGGCGCTTTTCGTCGCGGCCGGTCTTCATCCGCTCGGCCAGCAGGAAGGCAAGCTCCAGGGCCTGGTCGGCGTTGAGGCGCGGGTCGCAATGGGTGTGGTAGCGGTCCTGCAGGTCGCCGGCGGAGACGGCACGGGCACCGCCCGTGCATTCGGTCACGTCCTTGCCGGTCATTTCCACATGGATGCCGCCCGGATGCGAACCTTCGGCGCGGTGGATCTGGAAGAAGCTTTCCACTTCCGACAGGACCCGCTCGAAGGGACGCGTCTTGTAGTTGTTGAGCGTGATCGTGTTGCCATGCATGGGATCGCAGGACCAGACGACCTTGCGGCCCTCGCGCTCCACGGCACGGATCAGCTTCGGCAGGTGGTCGGCCACCTTGTCATGGCCGAAGCGGCAGATCAGCGTCAGGCGACCGGCCTCGTTGGCGGGGTTCAGGATATCGATCAGGCGCAGCAGATCGTCCGGCTGCAGCGAGGGACCGCATTTCAGCCCGATCGGGTTCTTGATACCGCGGCAGAACTCCACATGCGCGTGATCGGCCTGACGGGTGCGGTCGCCGATCCAGATCATGTGGCCGGAGGTCGCGTACCAGTCGCCGGAGGTGGAATCGACGCGGGTCAGCGCCTCCTCATAGCCCAGCAGCAGCGCCTCGTGGCTGGTGAAGAAATCGGTTTCGCGCAGGCTCGGATTGTTTTCCGAGGTGATGCCGATGGCCTTCATGAAGTCCATGGTTTCGGAAATGCGCGCGGCAAGCTTGCGGTAACGCTCGGCCTGGGGTGAGTCCTTGACGAAGCCCAGCATCCACTGGTGCACGTTTTCGAGGTTGGCATAGCCGCCCATCGCGAAGGCGCGCAGCAGGTTCAGCGTGGCGGCCGACTGGCGGTAGGCCATCAGCTGGCGTTCCGGGTTCGGCACGCGGGCGTCCGGGGTGAATTCGATACCGTTGATGATGTCGCCGCGGTAGGACGGCAGCTCGACATCACCCTGCTTCTCGATGTTGGAGGAGCGCGGCTTGGCAAACTGGCCGGCAATGCGGCCAACCTTCACCACCGGCTGCTGGGCGCCGAATGTCAGCACCACGGCCATCTGCAGGAAGGCGCGGAAGAAGTCGCGGATGGTGTCTGCGCCATGTTCCATGAAACTTTCGGCGCAGTCGCCACCCTGCAGCAGGAAGCCGTTGCCTTCGGCGACCTGCGCCAGGCTCTTCTTCAGGCGACGGGCCTCACCGGCAAAGACGAGCGGCGGAAAGGTGGCGAGCTGGGCTTCGGTCGCCTTCAGCGCCTCCATGTCCGGATAGTCCGGAACCTGCTGGATCGGTTTGTGCCGCCACGAGGTCGGGGTCCAGTTCTGTACCATCGTCGTCATCCGTTCCTTGCCGCGGCCCGGCCGCAGCGATCTCTCAAGTCGGCGGCTTATAAACCTTTGCAGCTCGCTTGCCTAGCGCGAAAAACCGGCCACTCTGTCCACGCCGCAAGCACTTGTTCACCCTGTTCGTTGGCGCTTCCCAAACGAAAACCCTTTAGGCTTGACAGCAAATGGGGGCAATGTCGCTTCCCTTCCGCAGCATGATGCCGCGTTTCACTGTTCCATTTTGTGATTGATGGCGTCCCGGCATGCAGCTTATCGATTTTCTCCATGGCTTTCTTCGCGATCGGACCGGCAATTTCGGCATCATGACAGCGCTGATTGCCGCGCCGCTGGTCGGCGTTGCCGGCATGGCGGTCGATATCGGCTATGCACTCGATCAACGCACCACCTTGATGGCAGCAGCCGATGCGGCAGCTGTTGGCGCACTCTCGGAAAAATCGGCGGGCGTTGCGGCAGCCCTTGCCATGACGGGCGACGGCACGGTTGCGGTCGGCTCGCAGGATGCCCGGCATCTCTTCGAAGGCCAGCTCGGCGGGCAGAGCGGCGCAAAGGTCACCAGAGTCGATATCGACATCAGCCGTAGCGGCGGCGACCTCTATTCCTCCCTCACCTTCACCGCCGAAGTCCCGACCGCCTTCATGACCATCTTCGGCTATGACAGCATGCAGATCAGCGGCACGGCGACCGCCACCTACCAGACAAACGCCTTCGTCGATTTCTACATGCTGCTCGACAACACACCTTCGATGGGGCTTGGCGCCACCGCCGCCGACATCGCCGCCATGCAGCGAAACACGCCGGACAGCTGCGCCTTTGCCTGCCACGAGACGCAGAACCCGGACAATTACTACCTCGTGGCCAAGTCGATCGGGGTCAACATGCGCATCGACGTGGTGCGCGAGGCCACCCAGGAACTGACCCATGACGCGACAAAATACGCACAGACGGTCGGCCAGTATCGCATGGCGGTCTACAGTTTCGGCGCGACCGCCGATACGGCGGGACTGACGGAAGTCGCGCCCATGAGCGACGACATGGCCAAGGTCCGCACCGCCACCGACGCACTCGACCTGATGACGACACCGAAGAACAACTACAAGAGCAACCAGCTGACGGATTTCGATGCGGCGCTGACCAAGCTGAAAACCATTATCGGCACCGGCGGCACAGGCACCACAAACAGCAATCGCCAGAAGGTTCTGTTCTTCGTCTCCGATGGCGTGGCGGATGCCGCAAAGCCGAACTGCAGCGAGGAACTGAAGGGCACGCGCTGTCAGGAGCCGATCGATACGAGCTTCTGCACGCCCCTGAAACAGAACGGCGTCAAGATCGCCGTGCTCTACACCACCTATCTGCCGCTGCCGAACGACAGCTGGTGGAAGAACTGGATCAAGCCGTTCGACGCGAAGATCTCGCCCCACATGCAGGCCTGCGCCTCGCCCGGCTATTTCTTCGCCGTCGGCCCCAATGATGGCATCGAGGAGGCCATGCAGTCGCTGTTTCGCAAGGTGATCAGCGCACCCCGCCTCACCGGCTGATTCCGCGCCAGCCACAAAAAATCTCCGGCGAGCCGCAAAGCCCGCCGAAGATCGGGAAACAGACAGACCCGGTCCGGTCAGCCGTCGATGCGCTGGCCGCCCTTCACGCGGTAGCTCGGCTTGTACATGGTGACCAGTTCCTCGGCCGCCGTCGGATGTACCGCCATCGTGCGGTCGAAATCGTCCTTGGTGACGCCCGCCTTCAGCGAGATGCCGAGAAGCTGGGCCATCTCGCCGGCATCGTGACCGAGCACATGGGCGCCCACGACCTTGCGGTCAGCGGCATTGACGACGAGCTTCATGATCATCTTTTCCGCACGGCCGGAAAGCGTCGCCTTCATCGGCCGGAACTCGGCACGGTAGACCTCGACCTCGTCGAACTTCTTCACAGCCTCTTCCTCCGACAGGCCGACGGTGCCGATTTCCGGCTGCGAGAAGACGGCGGTCGCGATCAGGTCGTGGTCAGGCGCGGTCGGATTGTTGCGGTAGACGGTCTCGATGAAGCACATCGCCTCATGGATCGCGACCGGTGTCAGCTGCACGCGGTCGGTCACGTCGCCGAGCGCGAAGATGTGCGGCACGTTGGTGCGGGAATAGGCATCGACGACAACGGCGCCGCGCTCGTCGAGGAGAACGCCTGCCTTGTCGAGCCCGAGCCCCTGGGTGTTGGGATCACGGCCGAGCGCCAGCATCACCTGGTCGGCGGCAATCGTCGCGCCCGCCTTGGTTCGGGCGGAAAGCCCGCCGGCCGGCGAGGCGGTCACCTCCTCGATCACGTCGGTCAGCACGATGCGGATGCCCTTGGCCTCCATCGCCTTGTGCAGACCCTGGCGCATGTCATGATCGAAGCGCGACAGGATTTCCTTGCCGCGATAGATCAGTGTGGTATCGACGCCGAGGCCGTGGAAGATATTGGCGAATTCCACCGCGATGTAACCGCCACCGGCAATCAGGATCGACTTCGGCAGCTCTTCGAGGTGAAAGGCCTCGTTGGATGTGATGCAAAGCTCATGGCCGGGCAATGCCGCATGCGGATTGGCCGTGCCGCCGGTCGCGACAATGATCGTCTCGGCAGTGACGACGCGATCGGTCGCCAGCAGGCGGATCTCGTGCGGGCCAACCAGCTCGGCGCGCGTCTCGAGGATCTCCGCGCCTGCATTTTCCAGTCCGCGACGATAGAGACCTTCCAGACGGGCGATCTCCTTGTCCTTGGCGGCGACAAGCGCCTTCCAGTCGAAGCTGCTTTCGCCGACCGTCCAGCCGTAACCGGCAGCATCCTCGAAATGCTCGTGATACTGGGAGGCATAGACGAACAGCTTTTTGGGCACGCAGCCGCGGATCACGCAGGTGCCGCCAAAGCGGTATTCCTCGGCAATCGCCACCTTCTTGCCCAGTCCGGCCGCGAGCCGTGCCGAGCGCACGCCGCCCGAACCGCCGCCGATAACAAAAAGATCGTAATCAAATGTGGCCATCGAAAAACTCCTGTCGATGCCGGCAAAGAGCGTGGGCGGACCCGCACCCGGCGGCAGCTGCTACGGTGCCGCTGATATAATGTCGCGAGGCACAAAAGGAAAAGCCCGGATTGCTCCGGGCTCCTCGATATTCTTTTGGGGGATATCCGCGATCAGGGCTTGGCTGCCGGCGCATCCACCTGGGTGCTCGGCGCCTTGACGGCAGATGCATCGATGACGTTGCGCAGCTTGTCGGAGCTCTTGGTCGTCAGGTCGCGGGAAATGCCGTTGGCCCAGATCTGGGCGGCACGCACCGATTCGCGCTGGATGAGCGGCAGCGTCTTCAGATACTTCTTGCCGACATCGGAGGCGTAGAAGGCAGCGATCTTCTTCAGCTCGTCCTCGGTGAAGGAGCGGGCGAAGATGGTGGCCACTTCCTTTTCCAGGTCGGCGCGACGCGGCGCAAGCGCCAGCGCTTCACCATCGACGGCCTTGTTGATCTGGTCCTGATAGTTCGGCGAGGTCAGCGTGTATTCGCTCTTCAGCCGCTCGGCGAGGCTCGGCAGGATTTCATCATAACGCTGGGTGGCGTTCAGGGCCGCAATCACGTCGCGCGCCGCCTTCAGATGGGCGTCGGTCACTTCCTGGGCCTGGGCGGATGCACCGAAAACGGCGCCGGAGAAGAGGATTGCAAGCGCCGCTGCGCGGCCGAAAACCGCTTGTCTGATCATTGGTTTCAATGCTCCTGTCTTTAATTCGCCTTCAGCGTCCGTGCCCCCGCCGGGCCGGCGATGATCGCAGAGGACGCCATGTTGATGAACAGCCCGTGCTCCACGACACCGGGTATGGAATGCAGCTGGATGGATAGAGCCTCTGCATCAGGAATACGGCCAAAAGATGCGTCGAGAATGAAGTGTCCGCCATCCGTGGTGAACACGTCCTCTCCCGCCCGGCGCAGCCGGATCTCGCCGGTCAGGCCAAGGCGCGCAGCGCTCTTTTCGATGGCGATGCGGGTCGCGGCAAGCCCGAACGGATTGACCTCGATCGGCAGCGGAAAGCGGCCGAGCGTCTCCACCAGCTTGGTCTCGTCGGCAATCACGATCATGCGGGCCGAGGCCGCCGCAACAATCTTCTCGCGCAGAAGCGCGCCGCCGCCGCCCTTGATCAGGCTCAGTGCCGAATCCAGTTCGTCCGCGCCATCGATGGTCAGGTCCAGTTCCGGCAGCTCTTCCAGCGATTTCAGGGGAACGCCGAGTTCCAGGCACAGGCGCGCCGTGCGCTCGGAGGTCGGAACCCCCAGAACCTTCAGCCCCTCGGCCACCTTTTCCGCCAGAAGGCGAACGAATTCTTCCGCGGTGGACCCGGTGCCGATGCCAAGCCGCATACCGTCTTCAACGTGCTGAAGTGCGGCCTCTGCCGCCTTCACCTTCATTTCGCGGGCGTCCATGCGCCACAAGCTCCCGTCTGTTTCGCCGATCGCTGTTTACACGGGCCAGCCGCCAAACAAAAGGCCCCGTCGCCCTGCATCCCGAAGATTAGCGGCCCCGCGAAATTGCCAAAACGCGCCCGAGGCCTTAAGCGAAGAGCCAGCCATGCAGCAAGACATGGCGCCAAACCTTCTGCGCTTGGAAAGGCACGCCCGTGACGAATACCCTCGTCGTCTTCGATCTCGACGGAACGATGATCGATACCGCTCCGGATCTGATCGACAGCCTGAACCACACGATCGCGGCGCGCGCGCTTGCTCCCGTTACCTTCGACGACCTGACGCACCTCGTCGGCCAGGGCGCCCGCGTCATGATCCGCCGCGCCTTTGCCCTGCGCGAAGCGCCGCTGGAGGACAGCGACGTCGAACCGCTGCTCGCCCGCTTTCTCGAGCACTACAGCGCGCACATGCCGGGCAAGAGCCGGCTCTATGATGGCCTGACCGACTGCTTCGACCGGCTTGAGGCCGCCGGCATGCGCCTTGCGGTCTGCACCAACAAGCTGGAGCAACTGGCCTTGCCGCTTCTCGACAAGATGCAGTTGACCAGGCGCTTCGCCGCGATCACCGGCGGCGATACCTTCCCCGTGCGCAAGCCCGATGCCCGCCATCTGCTCGGCACCATCGAACGCGCCGGCGGCGACCCCGCCCACAGCCTCCTGATCGGCGACAGCATCAACGACATCATGGCCGCCAAGAATGCCGGCATCGGCTCGGTCGGCGTCACCTTTGGATACTCCGATGTTCCCGTCGCCACGCTTGCGCCGACCCGGATCATCAGCCATTTCGAGGAACTGACGGCAGATCTGGTGGAAACGGTGATTGCGGAGGCATCGGCAGCCTGATTGTCTCTGCCGGACGAAGCGGGTCGAATCGAAGACACGACGCCCTGCGGATGTTCGCCCATTCCCCAAAACGCAAAACGCCCGCGACTCGTCACCGCGGGCGTTGTGCCATCCGTTCTCGAAAACCTCAGGCGCCGCGCGCCTTGCTGGTGGCGGCAAAGGCTTTTTCCACGGCGCTGTCGCGGCCATAGACGTCGTCAAAGAACTCGACCTTGCCGTCCTTGTTCGGCCAGGCCGTGAAATAGGACACATAGACCGGGATCTTCGCCGTGACCGGAACAGCCATGTTCTTGCCTTGGGCGATACGGCCGGCGAGATCCTGCTCGGTGATGCCGAGGACGGCAGCCGCCATCTTGCGCGGTTCGGCAAGGCGCACGCAACCGTGGCTGAGCGCGCGCATGTCCCGCTGGAAGAAGCTCTTCTGCGGCGTATCATGCATGTAGATGGCATGCGCGTTCGGGAAGAGGATCTTCAGTTCGCCGAGCGCATTGTCGCTGGACGGCGGCTGGCGCACGGAGACGGACTGGGTCGAAGCGAACCAGTTGACGGCCGTGGAGGACACCGCCTTGCCGCCGACTTCCACCTGGTAACCCATGCGGTCGAGATAGCTCGGGTCCTGGCGCAGCTTCGGCAGCATCTCGTTGATGATGATCGACTGCGGCACGCCCCAGTAGGGGTTCAGCTCCACGGTCTTGATCTCGTCATGGAAGAAGAAGGTCTGGTGGCTGGGCGACCCTACCACAACACGCATCGAGAACTGCTCGCGGCCCTGCTCGTGATAATAGACGCGGAAGGCCGGCTGGTTGATGAAGACGTAGCGGTCGCCGAGCGTATCCGGCAGCCATCGCGTCTGCTCCATGGCAATGACGACCTTCTCGATCTTGTCGTCGGTCGAATGGCCGGCAATGGCACGCACGGTGGCGGGACCGACCACACCGTCTGCCTTGAGGCCGGCTTCCTTCTGGAAGCCCTTGACGAGTTCGACCAGGTCCGGACCGTATTCCGGCGTCTGGCGATAGGCGGCAAGCGTCGCCGCATGCGTCGTCTTCAGCGTGTCGGAGGCGCGGCGCTCGATGGCGGCGACGAGATTGGCAAGATCGGCGCTACTGTTGCCGGGCTTCAGCACCAGATTGTCGGGCAGTCGGGCGACCTGCGGGGCATTGCCGCTTTCGGCGCGCAGGCGCGTCAACTCGGCCTTCAGGGCCAGATATTCCGGGCTCTTCGGTTCCAGGCCCTGCAGATAGGCCACCGTATCCGGTGCGGTCTGGATGAAGGGCAGCACCAGATCGAGCTTGGCGTCGCGGCGCTTCAGGTCGTGATATTCGGAGATGCGGTTGGGATCGATGCGACCGCGCACCATGTCCTGCGCAAACAGCACGACCTTGGCCGACATGGCAAGTTCGAACTGCATGAGGTCGCGATCGCGCTGGTCGCCGGCAACGACGGGAGCAGGCGCAACCGGCGTTGCCACCGGGGCAGGCTGGGTCGCATCAGCGGGCTGGGCGGTCGCTGCGCCATCCGTGGACGCCACGGGCTGGGCGGCCGGGATCGCGGATGCGTCCGCGACGCTTGCCGTCGTCATAGAGGGAACCGGCAGCCTGTAGTCGGCAGGGTCGAAGCCGTAGTCGGCGGCCTTGTCGAACAGGGCGAGAACCGCACGGGCACGCTCGCTGACATCCCCCTTTTCCACCCAGAGCGGTGCACCACCCTTGGCGTAATAGGCTTCGACGGCGGCAGCGACATCAGCCGGTGCGGATACGCGGGCGGAGGCGAGGAATCGCGTCGCATCGGCCGCCTGCGCGGCCGGGAAAGCCTGCGCCTTGATCTGGCGCATGGCATCGGTGCGGTAGGTCAGGTATTTGGGTGCGGAGACCTTCGGCAGAGGCTCGGGATCACTGAGATCGATCTCGCGCTGGGTGGGAGCGGGACGCGCCTGGCCCTCCACCTGCTCCTGCACGCTGTCGCGGGTCTTGCCACGCAGCATGTCCATGAGGGTCAACGCGTGGGCATCGACAGCCCCCATGCATGCGGAGGAAATGCCCGAAAGAAGGGCAAGTGCGAGTCTGGTCTTTTTCTGGGAGTGCGACAATGTTCGTCCCCGTCACCTTGTAAGCTATGAATCAGCGAGCCTTGAGCCTGTTGCGCATGTCTCTAATGCAAGCTCCGCGCCGTGGAAAGCAAACGAATGACGGGGCTTCGGTGCCGATGGCAGCACGGGCTTCGCCATATCGTTTCCAGAAGATTAAGAAACCATTCGTTAAATTTTTACTGACGCGGCGAATTCCGGCCTTCACGCTGGCGTGACACCAGCAATCCAGACCGCAACTTTATCGCCGGGCGTTGCAGCGAGGGCACGCCCCGGTCCCTCCGCTGGGCACAGGAGCGCCTCCGGAGTACGAAATCAGGTGTCAGTATAACTACCGCATCCGCCCTTCGCAGTGCTTGCAGTCGCCCCCCATTCGTATAGTAATTCGCCGCGAGCTTGCACGCGACCGTCGGCCCCGGGCTGCGGTTCCCGTGCCACCTTTCAGTCATACAGAGGCTTGACGATGACCACCCGCACCGAAACCGATACCTTTGGCCCGATCGAGGTCGCCAGCGACCGTTACTGGGGCGCCCAGGCGCAGCGTTCCCTTGGCAATTTCAAGATCGGCTGGGAAAAGCAGCCGCTCTCCGTGGTGCGCGCGCTCGGCATCGTCAAGCAGGCGGCGGCCCGCGCCAACATCGCACTCGGCGGGCTTGACGCCAAGATCGGCGAGACCATCATCGCCGCCGCGCAGGAAGTCATCGACGGCAAGCTCAACGATCATTTCCCGCTCGTCGTCTGGCAGACAGGTTCCGGCACCCAGTCGAACATGAATGCCAACGAGGTGATCTCCAACCGCGCCATCGAGATGCTGGGCGGCGTGATGGGCTCCAAGAAGCCCGTGCACCCCAATGACCACGTCAACATGAGCCAGTCGTCGAACGATACCTATCCGACGGCCATGCACATTGCCTGCGCCGAACAGATCGTGCGTCACCTGATCCCGAGCCTGAAGCACCTGCATGCCGCTCTCGACGCCAAGTCGAAGGCCTTTGCCCATATCATCAAGATCGGCCGCACACATACGCAGGATGCGACGCCGCTGACACTCGGCCAGGAATTCGGCGGCTATACCGCCCAGGTCGCGTCTGCCATCAAGCGCCTCGAAATCTCGCTGGCCGGCCTTTATGAACTGGCCCAGGGCGGCACCGCCGTCGGGACCGGTCTTAACGCTCCGGTCGGCTTTGCCGAAAAGGTCGCCGAAGAGATCGCCAAGATCACCGGCCTGCCCTTCGTCACCGCGCCGAACAAGTTCGAGGCGCTCGCCGCCCATGACGCGATGGTCTTTGCCCATGGCGCGATCAATGCCGCCGCGGCAGCCCTCTTCAAGATCGCCAACGACATCCGCTTCCTTGGTTCCGGCCCGCGCGCCGGTCTTGGCGAACTGGCGCTCCCGGAAAACGAGCCCGGTTCCTCGATCATGCCGGGCAAGGTCAACCCGACCCAGTCGGAAGCCATGACCCAGGTCTGCGCCCACATCTTCGGCAACCATGCCGCCATCACCTTTGCCGGCAGCCAGGGCCATTTCGAGCTCAACGTCTACAATCCGATGATGGCCTACAACTTCCTGCAGTCGGTGCAGCTGCTCGGCGATGCCGCCGTCTCGTTCACCGACAATTGCGTGGTCGGCATCGAGGCCCGCGAGGACAATATCAAGCGCGGCGTGGAAAACTCGCTGATGCTGGTAACGGCGCTGAACTCCAGGCTCGGCTATGACGCCTGCGCCAAGATCGCCAAGACCGCGCACAAGAACGGCACGACGCTGCGCGAAGAGGCCGTTGGCGGCGGCTACCTGACGAACGAAGAGTTCGACCAGTATGTCCGCCCGGAAAACATGATCGGCCCGAAGTAAGCCGCGGCACGCCATCTTCTGCCGGGCGGCCCCTGTCCTGCCCGGCAGAACCCTGTCGCGCCCACCACCGCGGTATTGCTCAGCAAGAACCTCAACCCCTGCTGGCAACATCCTGATACCAAAAAGCTTTGAGATCGCGTGCGGCATGGGTCGCAGCGCGGTTATATTCAGTTTTAATGGTTTTCACATCAATTGCCGCTAATCATCGTGCCGGAACAAGCCAGCAGCTCCGGAGTGGCAGAATGACGTCGGCCGTGGCGCACAAGGCGCAAGCCTCCGATATCGCGACGCAGATCATGCACGCCATGCGCAGTATGGGCGTGGCCGCCATCCCGCGCAATTACCAGCTGTTCTATGAGGCCTATATCGGCACCAATCCGGCGCTCACCCGCGAGCTTTCGCTGTTCGCCCTGCGTGCGCCGCGGCAGGAGGAACTGGATGCGCTGGCAGCAAGCCATCTCGGTCACAATGGGGCAGCGCTGGTGGAGCGCGCCCAAAGCCGGCTTCAAGGCGAGCTTGATGCGCTGCTGACCCTGCTTCGGCAGGAGCATGCCTCTCTCGAAACCTACAACCGGCTGCTCGGCGAAACCGCGAGCCGCATCAGCGCCAAGAGCACGCTGTCGGTCGATCTCCTGCGCAACGTCATCGACATTCTGGCCGCCGCCACCGACGAAACGCTGGCGAACGGCGAGAAGACGGCCGAGGGCGTTGCCCACCATTCCCAGGAAATGGAGGAGGTCCGCCGGGAACTCGACGAATACAAGCGCATCGCCAACACGGATTCGCTGACGCGGCTTGCAAACCGCCGCGCTTTCGATGAGCGGCTGGCTGCCATCTATGACGAGCCCATGCAACTGCCCGTCACGGCGCTGGTGCTCGCCGACATCGACAACTTCAAGCGCATCAATGATACGCATGGCCATCCGGTCGGCGACAAGATCCTCGCATCCGTCGGCGCGATCATCCGCTCCAGCCTTGCCAGGGATATGTTCGTCGCACGCACCGGTGGCGAGGAATTCGCCGTCATCCTCGAGCACAAGACGCCCGAGGAGGTGATGGCGATCTGCGAACGCATTCGCCGCGCGCTGGAAAGCCGTCCCTTCCGCAACTCACGCACCGGTGTCGACTACGGACCGGTTACCGCCTCGATCGGCTTTGCCATGGGCTCGCAGGCCGCCGATCCCGGCGAACTTTACGTGCGTTCGGACATCGCCCTTTACTGCGCCAAGCACGGTGGCAAGAACCGCACGGTGCTGTTCGAGGACGGCATGCGCAAGGAATATTCCGGCAAGGGCTGGCTGATCTACCAGCAGTGAAGGCTCACCACATCGTTGCCGCGGCGCGGGCGGCCCATTCGCGGTCGTAGGTTTCCTGGTCGAAATCCGCCTTGGCGGCCTTCAGCATGGCGCCGGGCGTCGGCAGGCTCTGCGGATCCAGGAAGCGCTCGGGGTTCCAGAGTTCCGCCCGCATCACCGCACGCGCGCACTGGAAATAGACCTCGTCGATCGTGGTCACGATCACCGTGCGGGGATGCTTGCCATCCATCTCGAAACTGGCAAGCAGCGCCGGCTCGATCGAGACGACCGCACGACCGTTGATGCGCATCACGCTGCTCGAACCCGGAATGAGGAACATCAGCGCCACGCGCGGATCACGCACGATGTTCATCAGCGAATCGACGCGGTTGTTGCCGCGCCAGTCCGGCAGAAGCACCGTGCGTTCGTCCGCGATGCGCACCACACCGCCGAGATCGCCACGCGGCGAACAGTCCAGCCCTTCCGGACCGACGGTTGCCAGCGCCACGAAGGGCGAGGCCTCGATCATCTGCCGGTATTCCTCCGTCAGCCGCGGCGTCACCTTGGCAAGGGAGGCTTCCGAGCAGCCGCTGTAGATTTCGCGCAACTGTTCCGGGCTGGTGATGATCGCCATGAGGTCCTCCTGTGCTGGCCGGCGCACGCTAGCGATGTTCGCCGGACGCCTCAAGCCCGGTCATTCGCCTTCCAGTTCGCCCACCTCGCCGGAAGCATGCGGCGTGCGCGCCAGGCCGCGATATTCCCAGCTTGCGACGAGCAGGAGGGCCACAAGCCCGGCAAGTCCGGTCCAGTGGGTCTGGACGAAGAGGGCAGGCGGAACGGCAAGAAGCGCCAGCGCAAGACCGGCCAGATGCGATCGCGGCAGCCGTCCGGTGCTCAGCCGTTTGACGAGAAGGTTGCCCGCCAGGAAGAGAACCGGTCCGCCGAGGATGACCGCAGCACGGCCGAGATCGCCCGCCTCGCCCGGATGGGCCAGCAGATGCTCGGCCGCCACCGCCGAAAGAATGATGCCCGCGACAACGGGCATGTGGCCATAGGTAAACACATGCAGCGCCACCTCGCCCGGCTGGTCTGCCTCCTCGATTTCGCGACTCGCCTTTGCCTGCCCGAAGTGAAAGTAGATCCACCACATCAGCACCGTCACCGAGAAGGCCCCGATGAAGGTGGCCACCAGCATCGGGGAAAGGTCCTCGTCGGCGAAGCTGCGGCCGATCGCCAGAATGCTCTCGCCAAGACAGATCATCACGAAGAGCGCACAGCGCTCGGCCATGTGTTCGCCGGAAATATCCCAGTCACCGGCATGCGAGCGACCAAGACCGGGCACGAAGAAGCGCAGTTCAGGCGCCGCATATTCGAGGACGAGCGCCAGCGCCCACAGCAACAGGCGCATCTCCTCGCCGCACATCGCGCCTCCGATCCAGAAGAGAGCGGAGAGACAAAACCACAGGAAGACGCGCAGGAAATTCCGGCGCAGGGCCGGGCGCACCTGACGGAACGCATAGATCGCAAACAGGGAGCGCCCGACCTGCATGGCGGCATAGGCGCCTGCAAACATCAGCCCCTTTTCCGCAAAGGCTTCCGGGATGGCAGACGCCATCAACAGACCGAAGAACATCAGGGCGAACAGCAGCACCCGCACGGGTGTGCGCTGCGGATCCAGCGTGTTCATCACCCAGGCGGTATGGTTCCAAACCCACCAGAGGGCAAGTGCCACAAGGCCGCCCTCGAAAAGCCCGACAGGGGTCAGGTCACTGACGATGGCATGCGACAGCTGGATCAGGGCAAAGACGAAGACAAGGTCGAAAAAGAGTTCAGGGAAGCCAACCTCGCGATCACCCTGCGGCTCGTCCCGCAGCCAGTCGTCACCGGTGTCGGGCGGAGCATCGTCACGCCCTCTCCCACGCCCTCTCCTCTGTATGCCAGCGCCGTGACCTGTCGCTGCGGGGCGCTCTGTCATGCGGGCTAACGCGCCATGGCGGGCGTGTCGCGGTTCAGCCCCTTGGCTGCAAGCTCCGCCTCATAGGCGGCAAACAGCGTGGCGCCGTCCTCACCGAGCTCGCGCAGATAGCGCCAGGTGTAGATGCCGCTGTCATGTCCGTCGTCGAAGGCGATGCGCACCGCATAATTGCCGGCCGCCACCACGTTGCGGATCCCCACCTGCCGCTTGCCGGGCACGGTCACCTTCTGGCCGGGGCCATGGCCCTGCACCTCGGCCGAAGGTGAGAGAACGCGCAGCATTTCGGCGGGCAGCGCAAAGCGCGCGCCGTCATCGAAGGCAACCGTCAGGGTGCGCCTGTCCTGCGAGACGCGCAGTTCCGTGGGCCAGGCATGATCGGGTGTGCTGTTCATGGTCGTCATCCGTTTCCTGCAAGATGGATTGTCGCGCTGTCTTGGCAAGGGGCGCCAGACGGCGTCTTGTCCTGCCATAGCAGCCGGGCGTCCCGCTTGCTATCGCTGAAGCCCCCAGCGCGCGTAAAGCGCATGCAGGGCGGCGGGCGACTCCACCCGGATCTTCGGCACCGTGATCTGCTGGAACAGCTCGGCATAGCGCGCCCGGTTCTTCGGCGTCGCCACCAGGATGTGGCGGATCATGTCCCATTTGACGCTGTCGCGGCCGCCCTCCAGTCCGCCCTTCCGGTCACGCTCGAACAGGCAGCGGCAGAAATAGTGAGCCGGCGGTCCTATCCCTCTTTTGTGACAGGACCATTCACCCGGACCAGAGTTTGGACTTGACGCCGCGCGCCTGCCAACCCAGATTCCGCGGATGGAGGACATCGCTTGAACAGTCTGGTCAATCCGCCCGCCGCTTCCCACCCGCTGACGGCCGACAGCCGTGCGATGATCGATCCCTTCGGTCGCGCGGTCACCTATTTGCGTGTCTCCGTGACCGACCGCTGCGATTTCCGCTGCACCTATTGCATGGCGGAAAACATGACCTTCCTGCCGAAGAAGGACCTGCTGACGCTCGAAGAGCTGGACCGGCTCTGTTCGGCCTTCATCGCCAAGGGGGTGCGCAAGCTCCGGCTGACGGGCGGCGAACCGCTGGTGCGCAAGAACATCATGTTCCTCGTGCGCGCGCTCGGGCGCCACATCGAGGCCGGCCGGCTGGACGAATTGACGCTGACCACAAACGGCTCGCAACTCGCCCGCCATGCGGCCGAGCTTTACGAATGCGGCGTACGCCGCATCAACGTCTCGCTCGACACGCTCGATTCCGAAAAATTCCGCGCCATTACCCGCTGGGGCGATCTTTCCAAGGTGATGGAGGGCATCGAGGCCGCGCAGAAGGCGGGGCTGAAGATCAAGCTCAACGCGGTTGCGCTGAAGGGCTTCAACGATCACGAAATCCCGGAAATGCTGCGCTTCGCCCACGGGCGCGGCATGGACCTCACCGTGATCGAGACCATGCCGATGGGCGAGATCGACGAGGACCGGACCGACCAGTACATGCCGCTTTCCGAGCTGCGTGCGCGTCTGGAAGAAACGTTTTCGCTGGAGGACATCGCCTACAAGACAGGCGGTCCGGCCCGGTACGTGACGGTGAAGGAAACCGGCGGCCGCCTCGGCTTCATCACGCCGATGACGCACAATTTCTGCGAAAGCTGCAACCGCGTGCGCCTCACCTGCACCGGCACGCTCTATATGTGCCTTGGCCAGAACGATGCGGCGGATCTGCGCACGGCACTGCGCGCATCGCAGGATGACGCCTATCTCTCCGCCGCCATCGACGAGGCGATTACCCGCAAGCCGAAGGGCCACGACTTCATCATCGACCGCAACAACCGCCCGGCCGTTGCCCGCCACATGAGCGTCACCGGCGGCTGATTTTGGATCAGTCGCCCCCTTCGCCATGCTTTCCCAATCATCACACTTTTTGACCGATTTTCGCCGCCTTTCGGTCGCAGTCCTGTTTTTCTGACGATTCCATTGCAGCCGTTGCACGGACCTTAGCCCTGCGGTCCATCGGGCGCCGCTGTTTCGGCATCGCCAGCACATCTGTTATCGCGAAGGTATGTCCACCTGCCCCGTGCGGCGCTCCAGCCGGTTTCCCAAACCGGCAGCCCCATCGGCATTCCTCACTGCAAGGAGAACGGTCGTGAAGGAAACACGCACCGAAACCATCAAGACCGTGCTGCGCGTCACAAGCGGCAACTTCCTCGAAATGTTCGATTTCTTCCTGTTCGGCATCTATGCATCGCATATTGCCGCGACATTTTTCCCCAACGACAATCCCTTCGTCTCGCTGATGGCGACCTTTCTCAGCTTTGCGGCGGGCTTCGTCATGCGCCCGATCGGCGCCCTGACGCTCGGCCCCTATATCGACCGCATCGGCCGCCGCAAGGGCCTGATCGTCACGCTGGCGATCATGGCGATGGGCACGGTCCTGATCGCCTTCGTGCCGGGCTATGCGACGATCGGCATCGCCGCCCCGCTCCTGGTGCTGACCGGCCGGCTGCTGCAGGGCTTTTCCGCCGGCGTGGAACTCGGCGGCGTCTCGGTCTATCTCTCGGAAATGGCGACACCCGGCAACAAGGGCTTCTATGTCAGCTGGCAATCGGCCAGCCAGCAGGTGGCGATCGTGGTGGCCGCGCTTCTCGGCTTCATCATCAACAACACGCTGATGCCGTCGCAGATTTCGAACTGGGGATGGCGCATTCCCTTCTTCATCGGCTGCATGATCATTCCCTTCATCTTCATCATCCGCCGCTCGCTGCAGGAAACCAAAGAGTTTTCCGAGCGCAAGCACCAGCCGTCGACGGCGGAAATCTTCCGCACGCTGTTCGGCAACTGGCAGGTCGTGCTCGGCGGTGTCGGCATGGTGATGATGACCACCGTCTCCTTCTACCTGATCACCGTCTACACGCCCTCGTTCGGCAAGACGGTGCTGCATTTGACCGAATCGCAGGCGCTGCTCGCCACCATGGCGGTCGGCATTTCCAACTTCATCTGGCTGCCGATCGCCGGTGCCGCCTCAGACCGGATCGGCCGCAAGGCGATCCTCATCACCTTCACGCTGCTCGCCGTGCTGACCGCCTATCCGGCACTCGCCTGGCTCGCCTCCGACATCACCTTTGCGCATATGGTCATCGTCGAGCTGTGGCTCTCCTTCATCTATGCCTGGTACAATGGCGCGATGGTGGTCGGCCTTACCGAGGTGGTGCCAGTGACGGTGCGCACGGCAGGCTTCTCGCTCGCCTACAGCCTCGCCACCACGCTCGGCGGTTCGTCGCTGGCCATTTCCACCTGGGCGATCGAAGTCACGGGCGACAAGGCCGCCCCCGGCTACTGGATGAGCTTTGCCGCCGTCTGCGGTCTCGCCGCGACGCTCTTCCTCTATCGCCGCAACGGCGCCGGCACGGCCGCGAGTGCTGCCGCCGCCGCGCGCCGGTAAACACCCGAAGAGCGGGCGCAGCCCCATGCTTGCGTCCCGTCCTGCAACAACGGCCCGCCCTCTTCAGCGATGGCGGGCCGTTTCCGTTCCGGCTGGCGGTTGGCCGGTTCATCCGCTACACCGTCTCGCATGACGCAAACCACGCTCACGGAAAGAAGGTCCGAGACGGCCCAAATGCCGCTTGCCGGGCGCAGCTGTGGCACCTGCACGCTCTGCTGCGATCTGCCGGAGATCGCGGCGCTGGACAAGCCGGCGAACCGGCTCTGTCGCCACGGCATCGCGGCAAAGGGCTGCAGCATCTATGAACGCCGTCCGGCGCTCTGCCGCGATTTCCTCTGTCTCTGGCGCACCGACCCGTCACTCGGTCCCGAATGGAAGCCGGACAAGGCCGGGCTGATGATCTACCGGCAGGGACCGCAGACGACCGTTCTCGTCCGTCCGGACCAGCCGGACGCCGCCGCCCGCGAACCCTATGCCAGCGGGTTGCGGCTGCTTGCCGGGCAGGCGGAGGCCGCTGGCGGCTATCTCATCGTCTATGTGGGTGAAAAGGTCAGGCGACTGCGCCCGATCGATTGACGCGGCGGGCGTCACGCCGGCGGCGATGCATCCGCATACTCGTCTCCCGGCGAAAGCTGGTAGAGGCGAACCAGCGCCGGCCAGAACGCATCATCCACAGCCGGCGCCCCATCAGGCTCGCCGAAGCCCGGAAAATGATCGCCGAGCCCCAGCGCATGGCCGAATTCGTGAACCACCTGGTCGAAGGTCGCCAGGTGACCGGCAGGCGAATCGATATTGATGCAGAGAGTTCTCTGGAAGTGACCACTGACTGCAACGACATCCATATTCCAGGCCGCGGATCGGGGGGCACTGCCGACATTACCGATACAGACCTTCTCCAGACACTTGATATTTTGGGCAGCTGCTTTCTTCCAGATCATCATACCCGGATTGTCGAGCACTAGAGTGCGTTGCGGTTGAACAGAAAACACATTGGGACCCAACACCCGCTCAATGAGCGCCACAGCCGCCTCGGCTCGCTCATCATTGGCGAGAAAAATGGGAATCGGGCCCTTTTCCAGCGCCCAGCGCTTCACCCTGCCCGGCAGGAAATCTTTCAGATTCGTTTCAATCGGAGAACCATTGCTTCGCGACAGGATGGCGTCGATTCCTTCTGGAAAGCGCTTGTCGCGCAGCCACCGTTCTGCCGACCGGAATGCGACCGTGGCGGAAAATTCGCTCATGCCGCCCATCCCTTGCGCATCGAGGCAGCCCCCGGCTCATTGGTCCGGAAATGCTCGATCTTCTCCGCCAGTGCCTCGACGCGACCGCGCAGGCCGTGGATTTCGGCAGTGTTTTCTTCCACCATCGCGGCATTGCGCTGGGTGATCATCTCCACCTCGCCGAGCGCCTGCGACACCTCGCCGATGCCGATCGACTGCTCGCCGGTGGCGGCCGAAATGTCGGCCACCAGTGTCTGGACGGTCGCGATATGGGCGATGATCTCGGTCAGCGCCAGGCCTGTCTGTTCCACCAGATGCACGCCGTTACCCACCTGCTGGGCACTGACGGAAATCAGCCCCTTGATCTCCCGGGCAGCGTTGGCGCAGCGCTGCGCCAGTTCGCGCACCTCCTGCGCCACCACCGCAAAGCCACGGCCCGCCTCGCCGGCACGCGCCGCTTCCACCCCGGCATTCAGCGCCAGAAGATTGGTCTGGAAGGCGATTTCATCGATCACGCCGATGATGGTGGAAATCTTTTCCGAGGAGCGGCTGATCTCGTCCATCGCCGCGATCGCGCTCGTCACCACCTGACCGGATTGCGTGGCGAAGGCTTCCGTCTGGTTGACGGACTGGGCGGTACGCTGCGCGCTGCCGGCGGTGGACTTGACGAGATCGCTGAGTTGCCGCAGCGCCCGCGTCGACTGCTCCAGAGCAGACGCCTGCTGCTCGGTGCGGCGCGCCAGATCATCGGCCGATGCCGACAGATTGCCGGTTCCGCTGTTGATGTCGTCGGCCACGGCCCGCACATCGGCGAGCGTGGCACGCAAGGTCCGCACCGCCTGGTTATAGGTGCGCGCCATGTCCACGAAGTCTTCCGGCAGGGCCTCGCTCATCTCCTGTTCGAGATCGCCCCCCGCCAGGCGGTGCAGGACCTCGGAGAGCGCCGAGAGCGCCTGGCGCTGCTCGTTGCTGATGCGCGCCCGCTCGGCAGCACGCCGCTCGGCCTCCAGCCCGGAGGCTTCGCGCGCGGCCGATGCCTCCTGTTCGAGCCGGATGTTTTCGAGCGCCGCATCGCGGAACACGCTGACCGAGCGGACCATGTCGCCGATCTCGTCACCGCGCTCGCGCCCCTCGATCTTCACCTCCAGATCGCCATTGGCGAGCCGGGTCATGATCTCCGTCACCCGGCGCAGCGGACCGCGCAACGTTTCCACCAGCATCAGCGCACCGATGATCGCCAGCACCGTGCCGATCACGGTCGCCGCCAGCGACAGGTTGGCCGAGAGGGTGCTGTCCTGCTTGCCCGCTTCCTGCGCCTCCGCCACGAAGCTCTTCAGCCCCTGCATGCCGGCGGAGAGCGTCTGCTCGGTGGCCGTCCGGGCAGCCTTCCACTGGCCGGCAAGGTCGAGCAATTGCTGGGCATGGCCAGTCAGCCTGTCGAGGATTGGCAGAAGCTGCGGTGCAAAATTCTTCATCGCCTCCTTCTTCTGGCCGAGATCGGAGACACGGCCGCCTGCCGCCTTCAGCGCGGCGATATCGGACAGCACGTCCTTGCGTGCCGCCTCGGTCAGCGTCACGCGAAGGCGCTCCACATGCAATTGCAAGAGATCGTTGAGCCGAAGGGCCTCGGCAATCTCCGTCACCAGCGCACGGTTCACCTGCAGATCGCCCTCAAGGTTGGCGAAGCGGTCTGCGGCATTGGAGGTGCTCTTCTCCATCTCGGTGCGGTAGACATCGCGCACCGGCAGGAGTGCCGCCACCGCCTGGCGAATGGCCTCCGCCTTGTCGGCGGGGGCAAGATCGCCCTTCACAAGCCGGTCGAGGTCGAGCGCCTGTGCCTTCAGCGCTTCCAGCATGCGCTCCACCTTGGAGGTGCCGCGACCCGCCACCTTGTCGAATTCCTTGATCAGCGCGGAGAGATAGGTGCCAGCGGCACGGGCAAGGGTGGCATCATTGTCGGCATTGCGGATCGAATCGGCCAGGTTGTCGATGCGGTTGGCCATGCTTTTCAACACAAAGGCATCAAAAAGTGCGCCCTTGGCGAACTTCTCCTTGCTCTCACCCTCCTTGCGCACGCCTTCGAACTGGGCGCTGACGCCGCCGGCCAGTGCACGGATTTCATCGATGCTCGCCTGCATGGCCTGTTCGGTGCCGGTGATGCGCTGCTCCAGCGCCCAGAGCGCGGCGGTGCGCTCGGCAAGCGCCGGCGCCGTCTGCTGCACGACGGCAAGCCGCGTGCGATCGTCCGCGTCGGCTACGAGTTTCTCGAGGCGGTTGACGCCGCCATCCTGCCGGGCGATTGCCTCCTGCAGCGCCTTCAGCGTGCTGGCTTCGGGCGCTGCGAGAAAACCAAGGAGGGCTGCCTGCAAACGTTCGAAATCGTCGATGTTTTCAATGGTCGCGCGGGTCACGGTCATGTGGCCGTTCAGCATGCGCGCGGTGTAGAAGCCCGCGAGCCCCACGCCGGCAATCAGCAGCACCAGCGGCACGACGAAGAGCAGAACCTTGGTGACAATCCGGCGGCTCTGGAGAAGACGATCCAGGAACGACATTGCACCTCTCCGTGCACGGCGAAGCGACAGCCGGTCATCGGCGTGCAGCGCTGGTCATCCCTCCTCATGCGGGCCTGTCGGAAATTGGCCCCGAAAGCTTGCACATCCGTTAACGTTTCCGCACCCTGTGCCGGATTCGACAAAAAGACGAGTTGCGGTCGCATTTGTGCACACGGCAAGGGTGGCAGGCTGCCCCCGTGTGCTTTAAGCCTTGGGAAAAGCAGTCTAGGGAATCGGAAATGCCATTGTCGCAGAATGCGCGCGGCGCCGTGATGATGACGCTCGCCATGGGTGTCTTCACCACCAATGATGCCTTCGTGAAGCTCGTCACGCCGGAGATGAATGTCGGGCAGATCATGTTCTTGCGCGGACTGATGACGACGGCCATGCTGCTGCTGCTCGCCCGTCAGGCCGGCCTGCTCCGCGACATCAGGCAGATGCTGCATCGGAAGGTCATCCTGCGCTCCACCTTCGAGATCGGCGCGGCGATCACCTATATCTCGGCGCTTGCCCATATCGACCTCGCGGTCGCCGCGACCATTCTTCTGTCGCTGCCGCTTGCCGTCACCTTCGGCGCCTGGCTGATCTTCAAGGAGCCGGTCGGCTGGCGGCGCTGGTCGGCGATCATGGTCGGCTTTGTCGGTGTGCTGGTGGTGCTGAGGCCGAGCCCGGAGGATTTTGTGCCCGCTTCCCTGCTCGCCGTCGTCGCGGTGTTCTTCACGGCCGGGCGCGACCTCACCACCCGCCGTCTGCCACCGGCGCTGCCGACGCTGCTCGTCTCGCTGTTTGCCGCCCTCACCAACACCGTGTTCGGCGCGGCCCTCATCCTGCCGTTCGGCGGCTGGAGCCCGGTCAGCGGCACGGCGCTGATGCATCTGACGGCAGCGGCTGTGCTGCTGATGGCCGGCTACCAGACCATCGTCATCGCCATGCGCTCCGGCGAGATCTCGGTGGTTGCGCCCTTCCGCTATACGAGCCTGATCTTTTCGCTGAGCCTCGGCTTCTATTTCTTCGGCGAGCAGCCGGATGCCTATATGGCGATCGGCGCCAGCCTGATCGTCGCCTCCGGCCTCTATGCCTTCTATCGTGAAAAGCGACGGGCCAGCCCGCTGGCCTGCGCAACCGAACCGCGCGTGCCGCATTGACGTCAACGCGGCCGCCAGAGGTGCCGCCCAATGGAAGGATGTGCGACTTTGACCGGTGACGACCCCCTCAATCCTCCGGGCGTGATCCTGGCCGGCGGCCGTTCGCGCCGCATGGGGCAGAACAAGGCAGATGTCCTCCTCGGCCCAAAGACCCTGCTGGCGCATGTGGTGGACCGCATCCGTCCGCAGGTCTCCACGCTTGCTCTCAATGTGGCAGAAGATGCCTTCGGGGACATCAAGGACGACGGCCGGGGCACTGCCCTGCCCCGCGTGCCCGATACGCTGCCCGGCCGGCGCGGGCCGCTCGCCGGCATTCTCGCCGCCATGCGCCACACCGCGGCCAGCCATCCGCATGTGACGCATGTGCTGACGGTGCCGGTCGACAGCCCCTTCCTGCCAGGCGATCTGATGGCGCGCTTCGCGGAGGTCGCGACCACCAGCGAGGCGATCGCCATCGCCTCCTCGGACGGCAACCTTCATCCGGTCTGCGGCCTGTGGCCCGTCTCGCTCGCCGACACGCTGCAAACCTTTCTCGAAGGTCCCGACGAACCGCGGGTCAAGGGCTTTCTCGAGGGCCAGAAGACGTCCGTCGTCGACTTCGAGCTCCGTGTTACCGCACTTGGTCCGCTCGATCCCTTCCTCAACGTCAACACGCCGGACGATCTCGAGACCGCCCGGCGGTTTCTGGAAACACATCCATGACGAACAGCAGACCCAAGGTCTTCGGCATTGCCGGCTGGAAGAATTCCGGCAAGACCGGGCTTGCCGTGCGACTGGTGAGCGAACTCACCGCCCGCGGCTTCACCGTCTCCACCATCAAGCATGCCCACCACGATTTCGACATCGACAAGGTCGGCGCCGACAGCTATCGCCACCGGCAGGCAGGTGCGCATGAGGTCGCGCTCGTCTCCGGCACCCGCTTTGCCATCATGCACGAACTGCGCGGCGCGCCCGAACCGAGCTTCGAGGAAATCCTGTCCCGCCTTGCCCCCTGCGATCTCGTGCTGATCGAGGGCTACAAGCGCGAGCCGGTGCCGAAGATCGAGGCCCGCCGGCTGGAGGCGGCCAGACGCGAGCCGCTGGCCCCGACCGACCCGCACATTGCCGCGATTGCCGCCGACCATCCCGTTGAGGAGATCCACCTTCCGGTCTTCGATCTCGACGACACCGGCGCGATCGCCGATTTCGTTCTGACGGTGACGGGACTGCGGCAGGGACAATAACCTTCCTCAAAGTGGCCGGGCGGAGACCACAAGGATTGCCGTCGGTCGCGCCTGATGGCATGACGGAGACATGTCGCTCGCCAACCTTCTTTCGTCATGTCTTTCCGCTGTCCGGCAGTTCGGCTGGCGGCTATGCCAGCGTGCAACAGGCGCTCAGCAGAAGACATTCTTCCTGCATGTCGGCACCCACAAGACGGGCACGACGTCAATCCAGCATTTTCTTTACGACCACAGGGAAGACCTTGACCGGCAGGGCATCTATGTTCCCAAAGCCGGCCGCCCGCCCGAATATGCCGGCCATCACCTGTTGCCCTGGCAGATGCTGCGGGACAAGCGCATCGATCCGAGCCTGGACCCGATCAGCGACCTGATCGCGGAACTGCGCGACGTCCTGCATCCCGTTGTTGTCGTGTCCTCCGAAGACCTCGAATTTGTGGCGACGAGACCCGACCAGCTGCGAGAGTTCTGCAACAGGGTCCGGGCGCTCGGCTATCGCATCGAAATCATCCTCTACCTGCGTGAACGGACGAGTTACATCCAGGCCATCTATCGCGAGCAGACCCGTCAGGGCGCCCGACATCCGCTGGACTGGTACACGCAGCAGGCCGAGGAGACGAATGTCATCAGGATGTCGGAGATCAAGTGCTTCGACCTCGACTATCCCCGCCTGATCCGCAACCTCTCCCGGGCCGCAAAATGTCGCGTGCGCGTCATGCACTACGAGGCAGAGGCGAACGGCATGGGCCTGCTTCCCTCGTTCCTGACCATTCTGGGGGCCGACGAAGCATTCATCGACAAAGGCAGGACGGCACTGCGCTATAACGTCAGCTGATCCCGCGGGTTCGGTCCAATCATGGCATCGGCGCCCATGCCATGGAAAACGGCCGCCGGATCGCTCCGGCGGCCGCCTTGTTCGCTGTCTATATGGAACCGCTTAGCGGTTCTGCGCCACCGGCTTCACCAGCGGGGTGATGCGGCGGATGGTGACGCGGCGGTTTTCCTGCGAGGGACCGTCGGTCAGCACCTTCAGATAGCGCTCGCCATAGCCCTGGGTCGCGAGGTTTTCCGGCGGAATGCCGTAAACATCCGTCAGCACGTTGGCGACCGATTCCGCGCGGCGGTCGGAGAGGACGAGATTGCTCTCGTCCGAGCCGACGGCGTCGGTGTGACCTTCGATCAGGAAGGTCTCGCTCGGATTGCGCTTCAGGATTTCCAGGATGGCATCGGCCACCCGCCTCAGAGTTTTCGCCTGGCTCATGGGCACTTCGGCGCTGCCGGTGGCAAAGGTGATCGTATCGAGGTCGATGCGCGGCACCTTGTCACGGATACGGGCCGAATAGCGCACTTCATCGAGCGAATAGACGCGCTCGACGCGTTCCACCGGCGGCTGTTCCAGGAAGCGGTAGTAGTCGCGATCCGGCTGCGTCGAGGTGTCGATGATGTACTGGTCGACGGGCACCGTCAGCCGCATCGGCGGCAGGTCGCGGCCCGGATCGTACCAGCCACCATTGCCGGGACGGTCCTCCGGCAGGTCCGGCGCATAGTAGAGCACGTCTTCGCGGCCGTCACGGTCGATGCGCGAGCGCTGCAGGATGTTGCCGTACCGGTCGCGGATCGTCACGATCTGCACGCCGCCGTCCCGCTCGATGATCTGGCGCACGCGGCCACCGCGCAACTGCTCATAGCGGGGTTCATAACCCTGCTCGTAGAAGCGCTCGCTGTCGTCGTGGCGCACGAAGGTGCGGTTGTCGATCTGGAAGATGACGCGATTGTCCTCCACCGGGCGCCGATCCTCGAAGCCGCGCGGGATGTCGTAGCGCGGCGGCGCCTGCATCACCTGACCGCGCTCGGCCGTAACAGGCTCGATGCGAATCGGCGGCATGGGCCGGCCGGGGGCACCGGCCTGGGCGTCCGCGTCTGATTTCGGCGGCGGCGGGGGCGGTGCATCCGGCGCGGCAACCGGACGGGGGCCGGCGCCCGGACCACGCGCATCGGGACGCGGCGGTGCACCGGGCGGAAGCGGTGCCGGTGCCTCCTTGGCACTGTCCAGCACCGCCGCACCGTTCTGCACCGGCAGGACGATCGGCTGGTTGCTGGAGGCCGGATTTTCGGCAATGCGACGAGCGCGCTCGATTTCTTCCGGCGTCATTGGCGGCGCAACGCCTGGCGCCGGACGCGCCTGTTCGTTGCCAGGCGCGACTGGGCGACCGGCCTGGCCGGGCGGCAGCGGCACGGGTTCTGCACCCGGTGCTGCGGGAGCGCCCGGTGCTGCAGGAGCGCCAGGGGCTGCCGGCGGAACCGGCGGCTTGCCGGGGGTGCCCGGTTGCGGCGCCGGGCTCGGTACGGCTGCCCCACCCTGCGGCTTCGGCGGCGCCTCACCCGCCGGTGGAACCGGCGGCTTTACCGGCACACCGGGTTCGGTCGGCTGCGGGCGTGCGGCATCCTTCGGCGGCTCGACCGGACGCGGTGCAGCAGGGTTTTCCGCCGGTGCGGTGCCCGGGCGTGCGGCAGGCGCCAGCGCTTCGGGCGACGGACGCGGCTTGCCGTCTGCCGGCGCGTCCGCGCCGGGTTCCGGACGGCGGTTCGGTTTCTGGCCGTCCGGGGCGGAGGATTCGGCCGGCGCGGCAGGCCGCTCGGCACCCGCAGGCTCCTGCGGACGCGGACGCGGTGCCTCTCCCGCAGCGGGCTGTGGCTCGCGCTGCGGCTTCAGAGCTTCGGCGGGCGCCGCCGGCACGCGGGCCGGACGTTCTGCGGCCGGCGGCTCGGCGGCCGGAGGTTTCGGGGCGACGGGCTTGGGCGCGGGCGCCGGCTCGCGCTGCGGTGCCGGTTCGCGGGTGGGCGGGGCCTCGCGCGGCGGGGCGGCTTCGCGGGCAGGCGCGGGTTCGCGCTGCGGTGCCGGTTCGCGCTGTGGTGCGGGTTCACGGGCCGGAGGCGGGCGCACGGGCTCCGGTTCGCGCTGCGGCGCGGGCTCGCGCGCCGGGGCCGGTTCTCGGGCCGGCGGCGCCTCGCGTGGCGGTGCAGCTTCGCGTGGCGGTGCGGCTTCATGTGCGGGGGGATGCTGTCCTTCGTGAGCAGGCGGCTCCTGCCCGCCACCGGCTTGCGGCTTGTGTGGCGGCTTGATGAGCGGCGCGCTGCCATCCTGCGGTGCGGCGCCATTGTCCTGCACGCGGATCACATCCTGCGCGATGCCGACCGGTGCCATCGGCGCCATGCTGATCGGCATGGCGTGCGCCTGCGGCACCAGGAGGCTCATCGACATCAACGGCATTGCCACGCTGGCAAGGTATCCGGTTCGCTTGGCCATGTTTTCTCCCTGGCGTTTGCTTCGCCCAGATCCGGCGGCCCGTCGGGCACCGTCAAGGGCGCGCGATAACGGAGCTGGGGCCGTTCTGGTTCCACGGCAAAAGAAGCAGAGCCAGATGAACCGAAGCTGAATTCCTCTGGCAGCAGAAGTTCATATTGAGTGCTAAGACTTTGAAAACAAGAGATAAAAACTCTTCGTGAAGACGTGCCGTTAAGCCTCGGTTAAGCCGGCAGTGCTGCAATTGGCAGTCCCGGCGCAACGACGCCGGCGGGGTCAACTCCGAGGGAAACGAACGATGATGACACCTGACATGGACATGATGCTGAAAGGCTATGGCCTCACCACCGCGCAGATCCTCTATCGCTTGCCCGATCATCCGGCGCTGCTTCAGACCTATATCTGGCAGCATTACGATCTCGCACCGGATTTTCCGGAAATGCGCGGTTTTCTGAAATTCTGGCAGGAAAAGCTCGACGGCCCGCTGCATTCGGTACGCTACGTGCACCGCAAGATGATCGCCGCCAGCGAATGGCGGGCGCTGAAGGGCGAATTCATCCTGCATTGACGTGGGCCATCGCCCGCCGACATCGGCTTCTCCTTGCCAAGCCCTCCCCGTGGCCTTAAAGCCGCGGGGAGAGAGACCCACCGGCACGGATGAAACGAGGCGGCCATGACGAAGATCGATGAAGAAGCCCTGGCAGAAGCCTACAACCGGGCGCTCGCCCATGAGAAGGCCGGCGAGATCGACGCCGCCGTCGCCGCCTATCAC
Source organism: Rhizobium sp. RU35A (assembly GCF_900156005.1). Taxonomy (NCBI): domain Bacteria; kingdom Pseudomonadati; phylum Pseudomonadota; class Alphaproteobacteria; order Hyphomicrobiales; family Rhizobiaceae; genus Rhizobium; species Rhizobium sp. RU35A. The sequence goes on from NZ_FTMR01000010.1 coordinate 181,988, forward strand.
GAGGTGCTGGCCATCGATCCCGAGGATCACGGCGGCGCATCGGTTCGCATTGCTGCCCTTGGTCGCGGGGAAGCCCCGACGCGCGCACCGGATGCCTATGTGGAAACCCTGTTCGACCAGCATGCGGAGGATTTCGAGGAAATCCTTGTCGAGCAGCTCGGCTATGCCGTGCCGCTGATGGTGCTGCAGCGCCTGCAGGAACTCGATCTCGGACCGTTCAAGCGCATGCTCGATCTCGGCTGCGGCACGGGCCTGACAGGCGGCGCCATGCGCGACATCGTGGAAGACATCACCGGCATCGACATTTCCGAAAACATGGTCGAGATCGCCCATGAGAAGGATCTCTACGACACGCTCTACGTCGCCGAGATCGAGGACTTTCTCGAGGACAATGACGACGATGCCTTCGACATCGTGACCGCGACGGATGTGCTGCCCTATCTCGGTGCTCTCGAACCGCTGTTCTTCGGGGCAGCCGAAAACATGGTGCCCGGCGGCATTCTCGTCTTTTCCTCCGAAACCCTGCCGGACGCGGTGATGGCCGGCCGCCCCTACATGGTCGGCCCGCACCAGCGCTTTGCCCATTCGGAAGCCTATGTGCGCGAGCGGTTGAATGCCACGGGCTTTGATCTCGTCGATATCACCGAGATCAACGTGCGCATGCAGGATGGCGAACCGACGCCCGGCCATCTGGTCGTTGCCCGCCTGCGCGGCTGAACGAGAGCCCGCTGACCGCCGGCGGCGTCACAGATGACCGCCGGCCGTGCCTCAGCCGGAAAGAAGCGCCAGAAGCGCGTCGATCACCGTGGCGCCACCGATCGGCGCGACCAGCAGAAAAAACAGGTTGAAGCAGATCAGCCAGACCAGCAGCTTCTGCTGGCTGGCGGAGAGCGAGGGCCGCGGCGGATTTTCCGGCGGCGGGTCCGGCTCGCGCCGGTAATAGCCTTGCAGGTCGAGGAACATCGTCGTCCCGATCCTTTCGCGCAGTGACACATGCACGATGCTACGTCAGGCCGCCCGACTGGACCAGATGAAATCGCGCCGTATCAACGCCCTGCCCGGCAATTCCCGCAAGACCGGACGCATGGCTGGTCAGATGCAGGCCCTTACACTAGATTTCGTGCGACCGGATGGGAGTCGCCATGTCGCCGCAACGCTATTTCCTCGCCCAGGCCTACAACAATGCCTGGGCCAATCACCGCCTGCTGACCGCATGCCGCAAGCTTTCGGCCGACGATCTCGCCGCCAGCCGCACGAGCTTCTTTCCCTCGATCATTCATACGCTGAACCACATTCTGACGGTGGACTGGTTCTATGTGAGCGCGCTGGAAGGCCGGCCGATGGGATATGCGGCTTTCGACACGGAAATTCCCTTTCAGGATTTCTCCGATCTGGAGCGCGAACAGCGCGCCATCGATCGTCGGCTGATCGATCACTGTCGCCAGATCCAGACGGACGAGTTGTCACGCATCGTCGTCATTCCGCGCGCCCATAGCGAGCAGCGAGAACGGACTGACCGCCTGCTGCTGCATCTTTTCCAGCACCAGATCCACCATCGCGGCCAGGTGCATGCCATGCTGTCGGGCACGCCCGTCGCGCCGCCGCAACTCGATGAATTCTTCTCCGTCGGCGAAGAGGCGCTGCGGCGTGCCGATTTTGCCGAACTTGGCTTTTCCGAAACACAGATCTGGGGCTGATCAATGCTGTATTTCATCATCAAGGGGCTGCACGTAACCTCCGACATCATCTGGGTGGGCGGCATGCTCATCAATGCCTTCGTGATCGCCATGGTGCCGCCGCCGATCCGTGGTGGCGTAATCACCGCGCTGCGCCGCTACGACCGGCTGGTGACGACGACGGCGCTGGCCGGCGTCTGGCTGTTCGGCCTCATCCTCGCCTTTGGCTATATCGGCTTTTCCGGCGGCTGGCTGCACCTGAAGCTTTTGATCGTCGTGATGCTCTCGGCGCTGCACGGCATGCAGAGCGCCTGGCTGCGCCGCATGGAGGCCAATCCCCTGCTCGATCCGCCGGCCTTCGTGTCGAAGGGCATGCCGATCGTGCTCGTCTCCACCGTCGTCGTGGTACTGCTTGCCGAAGTCAAGCCGTTCTGACCGTCGGCATGAACGGCATCAGGACGAAACGGACGGTTCCCAAGCGGGCCAAAAGGCAATAGACCGTCCGTCAGAAATCGCTGGAGGTTGTTTGCGAAATGGCGAAGGTTGCGTTTATCGGTCTCGGGGTCATGGGTTTTCCGATGGCCGGGCATCTGAAGACGAAGGGCGGTCACGAGGTCACGGTCTACAACCGCACGGTCGCGAAGGCCGAAAGCTGGGTGCAGAAATTTGGCGGCACCCATGGCAAGACGCCGGCGGAAGCTGCCCGCGATGCGGACTTCGTCTTCACCTGCGTTGGCAACGACGATGACCTGCGCTCCGTCACGATCGGCGCCGATGGCGTGTTTGCCGGCATGAAGCCCGGCGCGATCCTCATCGACAACACCACCGCCTCTGCCGAAGTGGCCCGTGAGCTTGATGCCGCCGCACGGGAAAAATCCTGCGCCTTCATCGATGCTCCCGTCTCGGGCGGGCAGGCCGGCGCCGAAAACGGCGTGCTGACCGTGATGTGCGGCGGCGACGAGGAGACTTTTGCAAAGGCGCGGCCGGTGATCGATGCCTATGCCCGCATGGTCGGGCTGATGGGGCCTGTCGGATCCGGCCAGCTCACCAAGATGATGAACCAGATCTGCATCGCCGGCGTCGTGCAGGGCCTGGCCGAAGCGATTCATTTTGGCAAGAAAGCCGGCCTCGACATTGAAAAGGTTGTCGATGTCATTTCCAAGGGTGCGGCCGGCTCCTGGCAGATGGAGAACCGCCACAAGACCATGAATGAGGGTCGCTACGAGTTCGGCTTCGCCGTCGACTGGATGCGCAAGGACCTCGACATCGTGCTGACCGAGGCCAAGCGCAACGGCTCCACGCTGCCGCTGACCGCCCTTGTCGACCAGTTCTACGCCGAGGTGCAAAAGCTCGGCGGCCATCGCTGGGACACGTCCTCGCTGCTTGCGCGGCTGGAGAAGTAGCCGACCACCCATGCGCCGGAGGACCGTCCTCCGGCGCCCCTTCCTCTGCCGCACCTCCATCCGCGGGATGCGCTGATCGCCCGGGCTACGCGCGATCAACGCAGCGATACAGGCTAAATATTATAACATCCTGAAATTCAAATTTAATGCTTTGGGCCTAGCTTCTGGCTGTTTAACCAGGTCCCTGAGCGCATCGCGTATGCCCAATGCTTCAAGGCCCGAACGTGGAGGCACCCTTGAAGTTGCTCGAAAATGCCCGGATCATCTCAAAGATTGCAGTGGTCATTGCTGCACTCATCGTCGTCAGTCTTGTCATTTCGGTGGTGAGCTACCGTTCCAGTTCCATCCAGTCCGCAAATGCGTACATGACCGACCACACCTATGAGGTAATGTCGAAGGTCAATGGCGCGCTCGCCGCGATGATCGACCAGGAAACCGGCATGCGCGGCTTCCTGCTCGCAGGCGACAAGAAGTTTCTCGAACCCCAGATCGCCGGCGCTGCGGCATTTTCTGAAAACCTCGCAGCCGCCCAGAAGCTGACTGCCGACAATCCGGCCCAGCAGACGCGCCTCAAGGAGATGGCTGCCCTCGCGGAAACCTGGACGTCAAAGGTCGTTACCGCCGAAACCAAACTCATGAGCGACCCGGCCACCCATGATCAGGCGCGGCAGATCGAGATTTCCGGGGCCGGCAAGGCGTCGATGGATGCGATCCGCGGCAAGGTCAAGGAATTGCTGGATGCGGAGACGAGTCTGTTGGCCGTGCGCAAGACGGCTGCCATCGAGGCCGGCGAACTGGCACGCACCACGGCGACCATGGGCGGCATCGGCATGATTGCCATCTCCGGTTTCGGCCTGTTGATGCTGAATGGTGCCCTGGTCAGGCCGCTGACCCGTATCAACGCCTCCATGCTCACACTGGCGCGCGGCCAGAACGACATCACCATTCCGGGCCGTGGCCGCAAGGATGAAATCGGCGAGATGGCCGAGGCGGTCGAAACCTTCCGGCAGACCGCCGTCAACAAGCTGGAAAGCGACCGCCAGGCGGCCGAAGCGCGGACAACCTCCGAGGCCGATCGGGCGCGCAACGCGGAAATGACGCGTCAGCGGGCAAGCGAGATGGAACAGGCCACACAGGGCCTCGCCGAGGGGCTGCGCCAGCTCTCCGACGGCAATCTGGCCTTCCAGCTGGCAACCCCGTTTGCCTCCGATTTCGAAGGTCTGCGCCGCGACTTCAACGCCGCCGTGGCACGGCTCGGCGACACGCTCAGTCAGGTTGCCGTTTCGGCCGGCGCCATCGATTCCGGATCTCGCGAGATGAGCGACAGCGCCAACGACCTGTCACGCCGCACCGAACAGCAGGCCGCGTCGCTGGAGGAGACCGCTGCCGCGCTCGACCAGATCACGGCCAACGTCTCCAGTTCCTCGAAGCGCACCGAAGAAGCGCGTTCGGTTGCCATCGAAGCCAACCGTTCGGCGCACCAGTCGGGCCAGGTCGTGGCGAATGCCGTGGACGCCATGCAGCGCATCGAGCAGTCGTCCAACCAGATCTCCAACATCATCGGCGTGATCGACGAGATCGCCTTCCAGACGAATCTTCTGGCGCTGAACGCCGGCGTGGAAGCCGCACGCGCCGGGGAAGCCGGCAAGGGCTTTGCGGTCGTCGCGCAGGAAGTGCGTGAACTCGCCCAGCGCTCGGCCCAGGCAGCCAAGGAGATCAAGGATCTCATCCGCACCTCCGCCACCGAGGTCGACAACGGCGTGCGCCTCGTCACCGAAACGGGCACGGCGCTGAAGGTGATCGAAGGGCATGTCGTGGCCATCAACACACAGCTGGATGCAATCGCCACGTCGGCCAGGGAACAGTCCGTCGGCCTCTCCGAGGTCAACACGGCGGTCAACCAGATGGACCAGGTGACCCAGCAGAACGCGGCCATGGTGGAAGAGGCAACAGCCGCCAGCTCGCATCTTGCCGGCGAGGCAGACAAGCTGCGCGTTCTCATCGCAAGCTTCCAGCTGCCCGGCCGAGGCCAGACCATGCCGGCCGCCGGCCAGTATTCCCACGCCTCGCCTGCCCGCCAGATGGTCAATTCGCTCGCACGCGCCGTCGGCCAGCGGGCGCGGGCCTGATCACGCCATAGACAGATGCGAACAGAAAAAGGGCCGGAGGCGCAGCTAGCGCCTCCGGCCCTTTTTCATCGGATCCAGTTGCGATTGGCCTGGCGATTTTACCCGGCAGAGCGCCGCCGGATTGTCGTCGCTCAGTCCTCGCCGCTCTTCTGGTTGTCCAGCACCATGTAATCGAGTGGCAGCTCGGTCGTGTACTTGATCTGCTCCATGGCAAAGGCCGAGGATACGTCACGGATCTCGATGCGGGCGATCAGGCGCTTGTAGAAGGCGTCATAGGCGGCGATATCCGGCACCACAACGCGCAGCAGATAGTCCACGTCGCCGCTCATGCGATAGAATTCCACCACTTCCGGGAAATCCACCACGACTTCGGAAAACCGCTTCAGCCATTCGATGGAGTGGCTGGCGGTGCGGATCGACACGAAAACCGTGACCTTGGTGTTGACCTTGACCGGATCGAGCAGCGCCACGCGCCGCTTGATCACGCCGTCCTCTTCCATCTTCTGGATGCGCCGCCAGCAGGGCGTGGTCGACAGGCCCACCTTCTTGGCGAGATCGGCGACGGCGAGCGTCGAATCTTCCTGCAATATGCGCAGAATCTTGCGGTCGAGGCGGTCCATTTTCACTCCCTCTTGGATTATTTTTCTTCATACAGGGAAAAACGGCGCCTGTAACCGAAAACTCTTTCAGCGGATCAGGCTGTCCACATGCTGTCGCAGAACGGGCAGCACCTCGGCTTCAAACCAGGCATTGCGCTTCAGCCAGCCGCTGTTGCGCCAGCTCGGATGCGGCAGCGGCAGCACGCGCGGCCCGTCATTGACGAAATAGCTTTGGCGCCAGTTCCGGACCGTTTCCGTCATGCCCTTCTGGTGTGGGCCCGGCAAGTGCCAGCCTTGTGCATGCGCGCCGATCGCCAGCACCAGTTCCACCTGCGGCATGGCCCGCACCGCAGCCTCGCGCCAGAGCGGCGCGCATTCCCGACGTGGCGGCAGGTCGCTGCCCTTGGTGTCATAGCCCGGAAAGCAGAAGCCCGTCGGCAGGATCGCGAAACGGTCGGGATCGTAGAATTCCTCGCGCGTCACGCCGAGCCAGTCGCGCAGCCTGTCGCCGGAGGCATCGTTGAAGGGCAATCCGCTCTCGTGCACGCGAAGCCCCGGCGCCTGCCCGGCAATCAGGATGCGGGCGCGCGCCGACAACACCACAACCGGGCGCGGCTCATGCGGCAGCCGGTCCGCGATGCCGCGTGCCGGCACATCGCGACAGAGGCGGCAACCGGCAATCGCCTGCCGCAGGTCCGAAAGCCTCGCCTCGCGCTCCGTCTCGCCTACCCCCAGATCCACGCAAACCTCTCCGCAAGCCACTGCCACAGGCGCCTTGCCTCCGCCGCCTCGTCGTCGCCGAGCCCTGCACGCCGGCGAAAGTCGCGTGGGGTCTCGAAGGAACCGCTCCACAGCCCGCGCCGGGCTGTTTCCGCCGCCGCCTGTTCGGCCCGATAACGCACCGATCCGCTCGCCAGTGCAAGCCCTTCCCGCACCAGTCGACCGTTCAGATCATCGCCGTCGGCCTCGCAGGTGACGAGCGGTCGCCCGTAGCGATCAACCGCCGCGCCGCGGCATTGCGGCTCAGCCTGGGCGATCAGCGCCGAGAGCCTTGCGCGCGCCACCCGGCCACAGGGCCAGGCAGTGCCGTCAGCCCGCGCGCAGGTCTGGTCGATTTCCGGGGCGTCGATGCCTGTCAGGCGCAGGCGCTGTCCGTGCTCAGCCAGCGTATCGCCATCCACCACGGCAAAAGGTCCATTGAAGACCTGATCCGTTCCCTCGTTGCCCCACCGTGCGGCGAGCAGCGCCAGCAGCAGCAGAAAGGCGGCCGTCAGCGCGAGGTCGCGGACAAGCCTCCTTCCCGGCACGGCATGGAAGCGTCTGGACATGGTTGGGCCCCAATTGCAAACGGAAGCTTGGCGAAGATGGCAAACGCTTTCTTGCCCGGCAGGATCTTATTAAGATTTTCGCCCTAGGATTGCCATATCCGGAAGAGTACCCAGGCCATGAGTAGCGGCGTCAGCAGCTCCACAGACAAGATCATCGTGGACAAATCGCGCAGCCATCGCAACAAGGCGGTGTCTAAGGCCGTGCGCGCGACTCGTGAACGGCTGCAGAGCAGCGGCAAGGGCGTGCAGGTTTTCGAGCGCGACATGCTCGGGCTGCACATCAAGACCATGCTGCAAGGGGCTCTGATCCTTCCGCTTTTCGTTGCCCTCGTGGCCGGCGCCGGCCTCTATCTCAGCGGCGATGCGCGCCTGCTTCCCTGGGCGCTGCTGACGCTCGCCGCCCATTCCATCAACCTGCTTCTGGCGCGCCGCGCCGCCCGCAGCGAGTGGGGGGCGGAAAAGAGCAAGACCTGGCACCGCCGCCTGCTGACCGGCCAGCTTCTCCTCGGCTTCTGCTGGGCCGTCTTTGCCTTCGGCGATTGCCGCGCCTGTGGCGGCGAGGGTTTTTATTTCTACAAGGGCGGCGTGCTGCTGGTCGCCATTTCCATCTCGGCCATGGGCAATGTGCTGCTGCGCCGCGCGCTGCTGATGTCCTTCCTGCCGGTGATCGCCGTCCTGTGCCTCAACGCCGTCCTGTCGCGCACCATGCTGGATATCGGGCTCACCGGCATGTGCGTCACGGCACTGGCGCTCTTCCACTATATTTCCGACCGGCTCTATCGCTCCAGCGTCACGCTGATGTCCTATCAGTCGGAAAAGGACGACCTGATTGCCGAACTGGAAGTGGCGAAATCCGTTTCTGACGAAGCCCGGCGCCGCGCGGAAGAAGCCAATCTCGCCAAGTCGCGCTTCCTCGCCTCGATGTCGCATGAACTGCGCACGCCGCTGAATGCCATTCTGGGTTTTTCCGAGGTCATGGCACATGAAGTGCTCGGGCCGATGCCGAACGCCACCTACAAGGATTATGCGGGCGACATCCACCGATCCGGCCAGCACCTCCTCAACCTCATCAACGAGATCCTCGACCTGTCGCGCATCGAGGCGGGACGCTACGAGCTTTCCGAGGAGGCACTCTCGCTGCTCGACGTGGCGGAAGACTGCATCGGCATGGTGCAGCTGCGTGCCCGCGCCAAGAACATCACCATCCACCAGCAGTTCGAACCGAAGCTGCCGCAGGTCTGGGCCGACGAGAAGTCGATCCGCCAGGTGCTGCTGAACCTGCTCTCCAATGCGGTGAAATTCACCAGCCAGGGCGGCGAGGTGGTGGTCAAGGTCGGCTGGACAGCCGGCGGCGGACAGTATGTGGCGATCAAGGACAACGGCCCCGGCATTGCGGAAGAAGAGATCCCGGTCGTGCTCTCGGCCTTCGGCCAGGGCGCGATCGCCATCAAGAGCGCCGAGCAGGGCACCGGGCTCGGCCTTCCCATCGTGCAGGCGATCCTTGCCAAGCATGACGGCCAGTTCATCCTGAAATCGAAGCTGCGCGAAGGCACCGAAGCCATCGCCATCCTGCCCGCTACCCGCGTGCTGCAGAGCCTGCCGGCCGTGGAGGATACCCCAGCGGTCGAACCGCGCCGCAGAAGTTTCGCGTAATCCGCGCTGTCACTTTCAGGTTTTCTAACACATACTGTGACAATGACGCGTCTTTTCGAACAGGCCATCGGCATTGCACGCCGTCTGCCGCCCGAACGGCAGGACGAGATCGCGCGCCTCGTGCTGATGCTGGCGTCTGATGACGATCAGGATTGCGCTAACACGACGGACGGCACCCTGCCCTTTGCCAGCTCATCTCTGCCGCTGGACGGCACGGACGACGAGACGGCCGCACGGCATCTTTCCATCTGAACGCTGACGACCTGCACGGCTTGCGGCGCACGGTCGTCCGACGAGTCGGATGCGACATCCTGCATCAGCGCGAAGCGGCTCCACCGGCATTGACTGCGGCAGGGCGCCGCCGCCGATCTCTTATCCCCGTGGGGAGACGATGCCCGCAGGCAGATGAGGTGGCCGTGACAGCAACGCACGCCACCTTCTGGCGGGGCGCCCTACCGACGGGGCCTCTCCGGCAAAGAAGCCGTCGGAGCCCCGCCCGGTCCTGTTCTTCAATGCTGGTGCGGCACCGGCTGGCCGGCGGTCGTGACCCCCGCCTGCGCAAAGGTCGCCATGCCGGAATGGCAGGCGGCGGCGGCCTTCACGATGCCGGCGGCGAGCGCTGCACCCGTCCCTTCGCCAAGCCGCATGCCGAGCGCCAGAAGCGGCGTCTTGCCGAGCTTCTCGATGGCGCGCAGATGGCCGGGCTCGGCCGAGACGTGGCCGATCAGGCAGTGATCGAGGGCGGCCGGATTGGCAGCCTTCAGGATCGAGGCGGCGGCAGTCGCCACGTAGCCATCGATCAGCACCGGAATCTTTTCGACGCGGCAGGCGAGGATCGCGCCGGCCATGGCAGCCACCTCGCGCCCGCCAAGGCGCCGCAGCACTTCCAGCGGGTCGGACAGATGGTCCTTGTGGAAGGCCACCGCCTGCTTCACCGCCGTGATCTTGCGCTCCAGCATTTCGCCATGCGAGCCGGTGCCGGGGCCGACCCAGTCTTCCGCCTCGCCGCCATAGAGGGCAAGATTGATGGCCGCCGCCACCGTGGTGTTGCCGATGCCCATTTCGCCGATGCACAGAAGATCGGTGCCGCCGGCAATCGCTTCCATGCCGAAGGCCATGGTCGCGGCGCAATCGCGCTCCGACAGTGCCGCCTCGCTGGTGATGTCACCGGTCGGGTAGTCCAGCGCCAGATCGAAGATCTTGAGACCGAGGTCATAGGCCGCACAGATCTGGTTGATCGCAGCGCCGCCGGCCGCAAAATTTTCCACCATCTGCTGCGTGACACTTGGCGGATAGGGGGTGATGCCGTGGCGCGCCACGCCGTGATTGCCGGCAAAGATCGCCACCAGCGGCCGGTTGACGGCCGGCTGACGGCCGCTCCAGGCAGCCAGCCAGAAGGCGATTTCTTCCAGCCGTCCGAGCGAACCCGCAGGCTTGGTCAGTTGCTTGTCGCGCTCGCGGGCCGCCACCAGCGCGCGGGTATCCGGGCCGGGAAGCTCGCGCAGCAAAGCCCTGAAATCGTCGAAAGGCAGGCCGCTCATGCTCATCGGATCAATCTTCCTTTGCTCTTGTTCCCCTGCCCTAGGTTTCGGCAGCGGAATCTGATTTGCTGGTCCCCTGTTTATCAGGCATCGACGGAGGAACAACTGCCAAACGCCGCGGAATTTTTCACCGACCTCGCCCGCTCCATCGCCTTTCTCTCGCGCCTGCCGGTGCCGGCCCGCGTCTTCGAAGGGCATGACGGATCGAGCGCGCGCGCCTGCCGGGCCTTTCCGCTGGCCGGCTGGCTGGTGGCGCTCGCGCCGGCGCTGGTGCTGGCAACCTTTGCCACCAGCCCGGCCGTCGATCCGCTGGCCGCCCTCCTGGCGCTCGGCCTGATGACGCTTCTCACCGGCGGGCTGCACGAGGACGGGCTGGCGGATGCTTCCGACGGGCTGCTCGGCGGCCGCGACCGCGATCAGGCGCTCCTCATCATGAAGGACAGCCGCATCGGCAGCTTTGGCGTGATAGCGCTCATTCTCTCCTTCGGCCTGCGTGCCTCCGCCCTCGTCGCGCTGTCGCTGCTCGTCTCGCCGGGGCTTGGCGCCGGCGCCCTGCTGGCGGCCGCGGCCGTGTCGCGGGCGCTGATGGTCTGGCACTGGCGCGCCCTGCCGCCGGCGCGCGCCAACGGAACGGCGGTTGCCGTCGGCCAGCCGCTGCCGGAGGCGCGCACTCTGGCGCTCGTCACCGGTTTCGGGCTCAGCCTGCTGCTGGTGCCCGCCGGCCTGCCGCTGCTGACCCTGTTCCTGGCGCTCGCGCTGTCCACCCTCGGCGCCACGCTCTTCACCCGCTTCGTGCGGCAGCGCATCGGCGGACATACCGGCGACACGATCGGCGCCACCCAGCAGATCACGGAAACGATACTGCTGTGCACCCTTGCGGTTGCAGTCTGAAGGGATGATATAGTCTTCATGCTCACGCCCTGCATTCTCGTCTGTTCGCTGGATGACAAGACCGGCCTGTGTTTGGGATGCGGTCGCACGCGCGACGAGATCGGCCTCTGGACCACCTATACGGATGGCGAACGGCAGGCGATCATGGCGGCGCTGCCGGCCCGTCTGGAGGGCATCGAACGGCGCCCGCGCCGCGAGACAAGGCGTCGGCAACTGGCGAGCCGCAGCAGGGAGGACGATCCATGCTGAGCGTGCTTCTGGCGATCCTCGCGGCGGGCCTCGCCTTCCTCGTCTTCAATCACGAGTCCGGCCTCACCTTCGGGCTGGCCAATGACGATTTTGCCCGGCTGGTGCAGCTTTCGGCCATCGGCGCGCTGCTGGCTGCCGGCGTGATGGCCGGACGGCGCGGGCCGATCGGCGAGGTGTTGCGCAACATCGCGCTCTGGCTCGTGATCGTGCTGGCGCTGGTCGCCGGCTATCTCTACCGCATGGACCTGCACCAGTTCGCCGCCCGCATGAGCGCAGGCCTCATTCCCGGCAGTCCGCTGGTGATGACGACGAGCGAGGGTGGCCAGGAGGTGGTGCTCTACCGCGCCCGCGACGGCCACTTCAAGGCGCATGTCGAGATCGACGACCGGACGATCCCGATGCTGGTCGATACCGGCGCCAGCACCATCGTGCTGTCCTATGCAGATGCCGAACGGCTGGGGCTCGACCCCGCGCGTCTTGCCTATTCGGTGCGGGTGATGACGGCAAACGGGGCTGCCCGCGCAGCACCCGTCACGCTCGACAGCGTCGCCGTCGGCCCGATCGACCGCACCGGCATCCGCGCGCTGGTCGCCGAACGCGGGCGGCTGGAGGAAAGCCTGCTCGGCATGAGTTTTCTCTCCACCCTCGGTTCCCTGCAGATGCAGACCGACCAGCTGCGCCTGCGCGACTGAGCGGGCGCTACTTGCGCAGCCGGTAACCGGTGCGGAAGATCCATTGCAGCAGGCAAAATCCGATGGTCAGGAAGACCGCGATCATGCCGAGGCTGATCAGCGGATTGACGTCGGAAATCTCGTAGAAACTCCAGCGGAAGCCGGAGACGAGATAGAGCACCGGATTGAGATGGCTGACGGCCGCCCAGAACGGCGGCAGCATGTCGATGGAATAGAAGCTGCCGCCGAGAAAGGTCAGCGGCGGCACCACCAGCATCGGCACCAGGTTCAGCTGCTCGAAATTGTCGGCCCAGATGCCGATGATGAAGCCGAACATCGAAAAGGTGATCGCCGTCAGCACCATGAAGAGCAGCATCAGGAACGGATGCTCGATCCTCAAATCCACGAAGAAGGCGGCGGTGGCGAGAATGATCAGGCCGATGATCAGCCCCTTGCTGGCGGCCGCCCCCACATAGCCGATGACGATCTCCACCATCGAGACCGGCGCCGAAAGGATCTCGTAGACCGTTCCTGTGAATTTCGGAAAATAGATGCCGATCGCGCCATTGCTGATGCATTGCGACAGAAGCGTCAGCATGATGAGGCCGGGCGTGATGAAGGCGCCGTAGGAAACGCCGCCCACCTCGTTGATGCGCGAGCCGATCGCCGTGCCGAACACGATGAAATAGAGCGAGGTGGTGATGACAGGCGAGATGACGCTCTGCAGCAGCGTGCGCTTCATGCGCATCATCTCGAACAGGTAGATGGCCTTGATCGCCTCCCAGTTCATGCGCGTGCTCCCACCAGCGAAACGAAAATGTCTTCCAGCGAACTCTGCCGGGTCGAAAGGTCGGTGAAAGCGATGCCCTCCGCCTCGACCGTCGCCAGCACCTGGCCGATGCGGCCATCACCCGCACCGTTGCCATACTCGTGCACCAGCTGGCGACCATCGGGCGTCAGCGACACGCCGAGCGCACCAAGCGACTGGGGAAGCACGGCAAGCGGCGCCTTCAGCTCCAGCCGAAGCTGCTTGCGGCCGAGCTTGTCCATCAGCGCTTTCTTCTCCTCAACGAGCAACAGCTCGCCGGCGCGGATCACACCGATGCGGTCGGCCATCTCCTCCGCCTCCTCGATGTAATGCGTGGTGAGGATGACGGTGACGCCCGTCTCGCGCAGCCGGTCGATCGCCGTCCACATGCCGCGCCGAAGCTCCACGTCGACACCCGCCGTCGGCTCGTCGAGGAAGAGCACGCGCGGTTCATGCGCCAGGGCCTTGGCAATCAGCACGCGCCGCTTCATGCCACCGGAGAGTTCGCGCAGCTTGTTGTCGCGCTTCTCCCAGAGCGACAGATCCTTCAGGATGCGCTCGATGAGCGCCGGATTGCTCTTTTCCCCGTGCAGGCCGCGCGAAAAGCTGACCGTGTTCCACACGGTCTCGAACTGGTCGGTGGTGAGTTCCTGCGGCACCAGCCCGATCAGCCGGCGCGTCTTGCGAAACTCGCTGACCACGTCATGGCCACCCACCAGCACTTGGCCGGAGGACGGCATGGAGAGGCCGCAGATGATCGAGATCAGCGTCGTCTTGCCAGCACCATTCGGCCCGAGCAGTGCCAGGATCTCGCCCTGCCGGATCTCGAGATCGACGCCCTTCAGCGCCTGAAACCCGTTGGCATAGGTCTTCGTCAGGGAGTGTACGGAAACGATGGAGGACATGTTCGGGGAACGCACGCATGAAATATGGGCAGGATGCTGCGTCTTATATAGGCACGAAACCGGAATGGCGAGGGCGAACGGCGGCGCACTCTGTGTGAGCCGCCGCCGGTGCGGAACGCCTCAGCCCCGTTTCAGGCCGAAGGCGATCGCCACGTCGATCCAGCCGGAATAGCTCACGCCGCATTCGGCCAGCGCCAGCGGATACATGCTGCGATTGGTGCAGCCGGGCATGGTGTTGACCTCGTTCAGGAACAGGCGTCCGTCCTCCAGCAGGAAGAAATCGACGCGCGCAATCCCCTCGCAGGACAGTGCCCGGAAGGCGCGGGCAGAGAGCGCCATCGCCTCCTCCACCACCGCCTCCGGCACCTCGGCCGGAATGACGACCTTTGCGCCGTCCGGATCGAAATACTTTGCCTCGTAGTTGTAGAAATCATGATGCGCGGCGGTGACGATCTCGCCGGGCGGCGAAATGGTCAGCCGGCCATCGGCATGCTGCAGCACTGCGCATTCGATCTCGCGGCCGTGCAGGAATTCTTCCACGAGGATCTTGTCGTCGAACTCGAAGGCCTTGGTCAGCGCCGGCTTCACCGCCTGGGCGCCATCGACGCGTGACACGCCGAAGGAAGACCCCTGCCGCGCCGGCTTGACGAAGAAGGGATAGCCGAAGCGGTCAGCCAGCTGGTCCGCATCGACACCCTCGCCGGCCGCAAGCGTCACCGAACGGGCAACGGGCACCCCGGCCTCGCGCAGCAGACGCTTGGCGACATCCTTGTCCATGGCCGCCGCCGATCCGAGAATGCCGCAGCCCGCATAGGGCAGGCCCGCCATTTCGGCATAACCCTGCACCGTGCCGTCCTCGCCAAAACGGCCATGCAGCACAGGAAACAGCAGGTCGAGCGTCGGCAAAAGCTCGGCGGGCGCACCATCGACCGCCACCAGACGACCGCGGCCGCCCGGCACCAGTGCAACGCTGACCCCGCTGCCCGGCTGCGGCACGGGGCCCTCGCCCGCATCGGCGTTCAGCCACCAGATCCCGTCGCGGCCGATTGCGATCGGCACCACCCGGTAGCGGGCGCGGTCCATCGCCTTCATCACATTGGCGGCCGACATCAGGGAGACATCGTGCTCGGCCGACTGGCCACCATAGAGGACGCCGACGGTGAGAAGGCTCATGCAGGTTTTCCTTTTTCGTGAAGAGGCGGCACGGAGGATGAAAGCGACCGCTGGTGGAACACGGCCGCCATGCATCAACCCGTCTGTGTCGAAAGTTGGACCGCTCTCACAATCCGGTGAAAAGCCTCTCAGTCGCAGATCCGGTTGCCGGACGCGCGGTTCCTGAGGTCGAAGTGGAAGTGGTTCCAATGCTCGGGATTGCTGCCGGGGCCCAGCACCGTATTGAAGTAGCGGCAGCTGTCGGAGCGCACGGCATTCAGCAGCCCGCGTTCGCGGAACGCAAAGAAACCCTTCTGGCGTACGTCGATCTCGTGACCGTTCTTCAGCACGAACTTGCCGACATCGATGGCATTGCCGCGGGCATGTTCCGACATCGGGTTATAGGCCTGGCGGCTGTTGTTCATGCGCCTGCAGGAATAGCCGCCGAGCGGCTCGATGGTGCGCACGCCGGTGAGGTATCGCGCCCGTGCGGCGGGCGCCAGTTCGTTCCTGACCCACTGGGCAAAGGCGAGCGTCGTCTGGCAATTGAGCGTCACGCCCGGCCGCACACCGATATTGCCGGCAAGACCGGTCAACTCCACGGGATGCTCGATCCCGCAGCTCGGACCGCCATAGATGCGCGGCTTGTCGCGGAACTGCACGCCAAGCCGCACCAGTTCACGACGGCAGGCGATCTCGGATGCGGGCATCGGCTCGGGAATGGGGCTCATGCCCCAGTCGCTCTGGCGGGGCGGATAGGCGGGATTCTGCGGCATCACCATGGCCACCTGCCGCGGCGCAGCAAGCGGAGGTGCGGCCATCGGTGCATCCATGGGAGCATCGAACGGACCATCGAAAGGTTCATCGACCGGTACCCGGCTCGGCGCGACCACGGGCCGGTTGTCGCTCCAGCGCGGCGCTGCCGCCACCCTGTCGCGGCGCTCGGGCGGCGCGCGACGCGTGACCGGCCCGAGCAGCTCGTCGCCCGCTCCCGGCTGGCGACGGACCTCCAGACGACGCGGCTCGTTGCGACGCGGTTCCACAGGCATCGCGGAGGGGCGCTGGACAGGCGTATCGGTGCCGATGCCATCGACCACCGGATGCACGGCATTGCCCTCGGCAATATCGAACTGCTGCTCCTCGGCAAGCCCCACCACCCGGCCGTTCCCCGCCATCGCCGGGTCGGGCGGAGCAACCCCAAGCTCGGCATCCATGTTGACGCCGCCCTCGGGAATGACGAGATGGCCCGGCGTGCCGGTCTGCACGCCCGTTGCCTCGCCACCCTGCAGGTATGTCACCGGCTGCGGTGGACCAGGATAGCCGTCACGAACGCTTTGCACGGGGGATGTCATGCCGGAAGGCTGGATGGCGGAAACGCGCGTGCCACGGTCGATCGGCGCCGGCGGCACGATATCGGTAAAGGAGCACCCCGCCACAAGCGCTGTTGCCATCAGGAAGGCCAGTGCCCGCCGGTAGGTAGTCGCCTGTGCCATTCCGACTGCTCACCTGTCTCGTTTCGGGAAGAGTCCCAGCGCCGAAACGGTAACCAGATAAGGTAAATGAAAACTTTCCCAAAAAGAGTCATTTTGCACCCCTGCAAACTCAGGGCACAATCCGAGGATGAGTTATTTTGAGACGGAGCATGCGCAGGCCGCAAGAAGGCCGATCGCGCAGATCGTTTCGTCGGAAACACCGGTAACGCCGGAGAACGGTGCGTCAGCGGTAACGGGATAGGAAAGCGCCTGGCGACGCTTCGACACCGCCGCGACAGCGCGTGAACGGCCGGCACAACTCCGATATGAGGATGGAGTTCGGCAAGGAGCGCGACATGCGCCCTTGTGCCGTTTGTCCTGACAATGGCCGGCTGCAGCAGCGGTGCCCGGACCCGCCCGACCCTCCGCCGGGTCAGGCTCCGAACAGAAAGGCCTGCTCCCCGGGGAAGCAGGCCAGTCCCGGCCGTCAAGCCCGAGCAGCGTCAGGCGGCGTGTCTTGGCAGGGCAATCCCGATTCCGGTGCCGGTGCCGGTGCCGGTGCCGGTGCCGGAAAGGCGAAAGCCTTCCAGCAGGTCGCGCAACTGCTGGCTCTGGGCGGCCAGCGTCTGCCCGGCTGCGGCCGACTCGTGCACCATCGCCTTGTTCTGCTGCGTCATCTGGTCCATGTGGTTGACGGAGGTGTTGATCTCCTGCAAACCGGAGGCCTGCTCGCGTGCTGCGGTGGCAATGCCCTCCACCTGGGCATTCACCTTCTCGACCAGGCGAACGATATCCACCAGCGCCTCGCCGGTGGTGCGCACCAGCGACACTCCGGCCTCCACCTCGCGAGCCGAACTGTTAATCAGCGCCTTGATCTCCTTTGCCGCATGGGCGGAACGCTGCGCGAGTTCGCGCACTTCCTGCGCCACCACCGCAAAGCCGCGTCCGGCCTCGCCGGCACGTGCCGCCTCGACGCCGGCATTCAGGGCCAGAAGGTTGGTCTGGAAGGCAATCTCGTCGATGACGGAGATGATCTGGCCGATGCGGCTCGAGGAGTCCTCGATGCGCCCCATGGCATCCACGGCATCGCGAACAATCTCGCCGGAACGGCCGGCGCTGGTCTTGGTATCGGCCACCATCGCGCGTGCTTCCGCAGCCCGCTCAGAGGCGGTCTTCACCGTCGCCGTGATTTCCTCCAGCGCGGACGCCGCCTGTTCCAGGGCTGCGGCCTGCTGCTCGGTGCGCTGCTGCAGCGTGCCGGTGGCGCGGCTGATCTCGAGCGCGCTTTCGCCCACCACGTGGCCCGTGCGGGAAATCTCCTCGATGGTCCGCCGCAACGAACCGACGGCCGAATTGAAATCATCGCGCACCTTGGCGAAATCGGCTCCGAGATCACCGAGCGACACGGACAGATCACCGCGCGACAGAGCCTCCAGCGCCGCGCCAAGGGCCTGCATGGCCTCCGACTGCCGCTCGGCCGCCTGCCGGACCACGCCGGCCGCCCGCTCGCGGTCCTCCGCCAGGGCCCGCTGCTGGTCGGCATCGCGCTTCTGGAGCAGTGCACGCTCATCCACCGCATCGCGCAGCACGACAAGGGAACGGGCGATGTCGCCAAGTTCGTCCCGCGCCTCCACACCGTCGATGGCGATCGATGGCTCGCCGGCAGCCATGCGCTGCACTGCCGCACGGATGCGCCCGACCGGCTGCGTCACGCTCTTGACGATCATCAGCGCGCTGCCGGCCAGCAGCAACATGCCGATGCCGGACATGGCGGCAAAGCGCAGGGCCATCTGCCAGTAAAGCGCCTTGAGGTCATCCACATAGACGCCGGTGCCAACGACCCAGCCCCAGGGGGCAAATCCCGCCACGTGCGAATATTTTTCCACCGGCTTTTCGGCGCCGGGCTTCGGCCAGTCGTAATTGACGAAACCCTGGCCGGTGGCCTTGACGGTGTTGACGAATTCCACAAACAGGAATTTGCCGTTGGGATCCTTGTTCTGCGTCAGGTCGGACCCGTTCAGTTCCGGCTTGATGGGATGCATGACCATGCGCGGATACATGTCATTGATCCAGAAATAGCCGCTGCCATTGTCATAGCGCATGGTGCCGATCAGCCGCTTCGCTTCCCCTTGCGCCTGTTCGCGCGTCAGCTTGCCGGCCACTTCCTGGTCGTAATAGGTCTTGATCAGGCTCAGCGCATTGGCATTCATCGCCGCCAGCGAGGCCTTGCGCTCCTTTTCGAGCGCGCCGAAATTGTGGGACAGACTGAGGACCATGGTGGCAACGAGAATGATGACGGCCAGCGCCACCAGCAGGTAAAGCCGCGTCGAAAGACGGAATTTCGTCATGCTGCACCTCTTCGCACACAGAATGCCGCAAAAGCGTATGATGCGCGTGCTTTCCGCTCCGTAAACGCAGGACTTGCAATTCTACGGGTGCACCCTTGCGGGAAAGCCGTTGTCAGCCGTGCGGGCCGGATCTAAGGTTTGGGAAGTGTGCACTGCACAAGACGGCAACAGGAGATCGCCCCATGCCCGAACAGACCCTGCCCGAGGGAGAACTGACGCTCCGCACGCTGGCCATGCCGGGGGATGCCAATCCCGCCGGCGACATCTTCGGGGGGTGGGTCATGGCGCAGATGGACCTCGCGGCCGGCATCCGCGCCGGCGAACGGGCGCGAACCCGCGTCGTCACCGCCGCAGTGAAGGAAATGGCCTTCCAGCGCCCGGTCAAGATCGGCGACACGCTCAGCATCTACACCGAAGTCACCCGCATCGGCCGCACCTCGATCACGCTGCAGGTGGAAGCCTGGGTCAACCGCTCGCGCATCGGCATGCTGGAGAAGGTCACCGAAGGCACATTCATCATGGTGGCGCTCGACGAGACAGGCCAGCCGCGCCCGGTGCCGGCAGACTGAGCGCCGGGGGACCAGCAGACCGGTCTTACCCGAGGGAGGCTGCCGGCTGCGACGGCAACCGGCGCCGCCCCGGATTTCGCCACACGCAGCGCCTGCATCTTTTTCCGTTTCTCTCTTCATTTTCCGCTTGAACCTCTAGTCACTGGAGGTCGTACACCTCCTCGCGTCAATAGAGGACAGGTGTGATGACCGACGCGGTGAAGACGAGATTTCGGATCGAGAACATGGATTGCGCCTCCTGTGCTGGCAAGATCGACACGGCGGTGCGGCGGATGCCGGGCGTGACGGATGTCGCCGTCTCGGTCACCTCAGGCACGATGACCGTCACCCATGCGGCCGCGCAGGATCTGCAGGCGATCGGCCGCATCGTGACCGGGCTCGGCTATCCGGCTGCGCCGATCGGACGGGTGCCGGCGGAAAAGGCGGCGCACCGCCATCATGACCAAGGCGATCACGCGCCTCCCGCAGCGCATCCTCATGAGCACGGCCCCGGCTGCACGCACCACCATCACGCCCACGATCATGACCATGACCATGACCATGACGGCCACGCACATCGCGAACCGCATGACCATCCACCTCTTTCACCGTCATCGCCTGAAACGGGCGAGCACGCGCAACCAGCCGCCGGCAACGCCGCGTCGGCAGAATCCCGGTTCCGCATCGGTGGCATGGATTGCGCCTCCTGCGCCGCCAAGATCGAGACCGCCATGCGCCGCCAGGCCGGCGTCGAGGATGTGCGGGTCTCCGTCACCTCAGGCACGATGACGCTCACGCATCGTCCGCAGACGGACCTTTCGGCGGTCGCAACGCAGGTGACGCGCCTCGGCTACAGCATCGCACCGATGGAGCGACCGGCGAACAGGCCGCAAGCGCCGGAGAGCGGCGGGCACGACCACGCGCACGAGGCATCCCGGCCGGAAGGCTTGCACGGCCACGACCATGGCCCGAGCGATGGCCCCTGGTGGAAGAGTCGCAAAGGGCGCGCCACACTTCTCGCCGGCCTGTCGCTGCTTGCGGCCTATGCGCTCGGCCATCTGGTACCCGCGATCGGCACCTATGCCTTCATCGCCGCCATGCTGGTCGGCCTGGTGCAGATCGCGCGCCGCGCGGTGATGGCAGCGCGGGCCGGCACGCCGTTTTCCATCGAAATGCTGATGACCATTGCCGCCCTTGGCGCGCTGGTGATCGACGCCACCGAAGAGGCGGCCGCCGTCGTCTTCCTGTTTCTGGTCGGCGAACTGCTGGAAGGCGTTGCCGCCGGCAAGGCGCGCGCCAGCATCCAGTCGCTGGCGGCGCTGGTGCCGAAGACCGCGCTTTTGGAGGAAGGCGGCAAGACGCGCGAGGTCGCGGCCGAAACGCTTGCCGTCGGCAGCGTCATCCTCGTGCGGCCGGGCGACCGCATCTCCGCCGATGGCGTGATCCTTTCCGGCGACAGCGCCATCGACGAGGCACCGGTGACGGGCGAAAGCGTGCCGGTGCGCAAGAGCGTCGATGACACGGTCTTTGCCGGCACGGTGAATGGCGATGCAGCACTGCGCGTGCGCGTGACCGCCGCCGCCGAGGACAACACGATTGCCCGCGTCGTGAAACTGGTCGAGGAAGCGCAGGAGAGCAAGGCGCCGACCGAACGCTTCATCGATCGCTTCTCACGCTACTATACGCCGGGCGTCGTGGCGGTCGCGGCCCTCGTCGCGATCCTGCCGCCGCTGGTCGCCGGCGGCGCCTGGGGCGAATGGGTCTACAAGGGGCTTGCCATCCTGCTGATCGGTTGCCCCTGCGCACTCGTCATCTCGACGCCGGCCGCCATTGCCGCAGCCCTTGCCGCCGGTGCGCGCCGCGGCCTGCTGATGAAAGGCGGCGTCGTGCTGGAAGACCTTGGCAAGCTTACGGCAATCGCCTTCGACAAGACGGGCACGCTGACCGAGGGACGCCCCAAGGTCACCGACATCATCCCCTTCGGTCTCGACAGCGCAGAGGTGCTGCGCCAGGCTGCGGCGCTCGAGGCCGGCTCCAGCCACCCGCTGGCGCTCGCCATTCTTGACAAGGCGCGGGAAGAGGACATTGAACCGCTGCCCGCCTCGGATGCCAGGGCGCTCGGCGGCAAGGGCGTCATGGCCCGCGTACAAGGTGTCGAGGTATTCCTGGGCTCGCCCGTCGCCGCCGGCGAGCGTGTGACGCTGCCGATGGCGCATGCCCGGCGCATCGCGGCGCTGAACGACGAGGGCAAGACGGTCTCCGTGCTGATCGTCGACAACCGGCTGGCAGGCGCCATCGCCATGCGCGACGAACCGCGCGCCGATGCCGCCGAAGGGTTGAAGCGCCTCACCAATGCCGGCATCCGAACCGTCATGCTGACCGGCGACAACCGCCGTACGGCACAGGCCATCGGCGCCACGCTCGGCATCGAGGTGCGCGCCGAACTGCTGCCGGAAGACAAGCAGCGCATCGTCGGCGACTTGAAGCGGGAAGGCCATGTGGTCGGCAAGATCGGCGACGGCATCAACGACGCCCCGGCGCTCGCCGCCGCCGATGTCGGCATCGCCATGGGCAAGGCGACCGATGTCGCGCTGGAAACGGCCGATGCCGCCGTTCTGCACGGCCGGGTGGGCGACGTCGCGCTGATGATCGACCTGTCGCGCCGCACCATGCGCAACATCTGGCAGAACATCGGGCTTGCGCTCGGCCTCAAGGCCGTGTTTCTGGTCACCACGATCATCGGCATCACCGGCCTCTGGCCGGCGATTCTCGCCGATACCGGCGCAACCGTGCTCGTCACGATGAATGCGCTGCGTCTTCTCAAACCGATCCGGTGACAGACCATGATGCGAAAACTTGTGTTCGGCGCGATCCTCGCCCTCGTCGCCCTCTCGGTGGTGTTCAGCCTGATCGGGGTTCTGGCGATCTGGAGTCCGATGGAACTGTTTGCACCGGCAAAGCCCTGACTGTTGCCTAGGCGGCGCGGTTTCACCGCGGCACCGCCGCCTCGCTCAGCCTGCCTGCAGCAGCGATGCCGCGCCATCAAAGGCAAGGCCGGGAAACACCTTGGAGGTAATGTTGGCCGGCGTGATGTCGAACTGGCGGTGCAGCACGGCCGCTGCCACGTCGCGCACATCGCCGGTCGGCATCAGGGCGCGTCCTTCGTAGAGTGCCTCCGGCGCAAGGCCAGGCCAGCGGCCCATCACCGTCTTGCGCGACAGACCGGAACCGGAAAGACCGCCGCCGGCCAGCACCGCGCAGCTTGCCCCGCCATGATCGGTGCCGCCCCGGTCGTTCAGCCGGAGGCTGCGCCCGAATTCGGTCAGCGCCAGCACGATCGTGCCGCTCCAGGCGGCAGGGCCCATGCCCTCGCGCAAGGCGAGGATCGCGGCGGAAAGATCGCCGGCCGCCTGCGGAAACTGGCCGCGCTGGTCCACATGCGTATCCCAGCCCTCCAGCGAAAAGCTCGCCACCCTGTAATCGC
The DNA here is from genome assembly GCF_900156005.1 of Rhizobium sp. RU35A. Classification (NCBI taxonomy): domain Bacteria; kingdom Pseudomonadati; phylum Pseudomonadota; class Alphaproteobacteria; order Hyphomicrobiales; family Rhizobiaceae; genus Rhizobium; species Rhizobium sp. RU35A. Next base: position 204,845 of record NZ_FTMR01000010.1, read on the forward strand.
CGTTCAGCATCGCGCCAACCTGCCGGGCCATTTCGATGAGGCCGGCACGCCGCGCCGCGGCATCGAACAACCCGCCCGGTCCCGCATTCGCCACATCCTGGAATGAGGCGGCGAAGGCCGCATCGCCGGCGAAAAGATCGCCAAAACCATGCATCTCGTCATTGGCAAGCGGGCGGTCGGGTCGCGCCGCCCAGACATCAACGAGATTGGGACCCGAAAGAATCGGCTCCACCGCAGCGGTAATATCCACCGCCCGTCGCTGGCCGATGCGCGGCATCAGCGACAGTGCCCGGTTCAGCCAGCCGGTACGCCCGGCCTTGCCCTCCGCCTCGGCGGTTTCCAGCACGTCCTGCGCCTCGAAATGCTTCTGGCCGCGATAGGAACTTGCGACCGCGTGCACGAAGCCCAGTTCGCCCGCCTGCCACAGGCCCATCAGGTCGCCCGCCGCCGGATGCAGGCCGAAGAAGCCGTCGAGATCGAGCAGATCTGCGTCCGGCGACAGCGCCATGCCGGGGCGCAGCGCGACAAGGCCGGGATCGCCGTGCGGCCGCACCAGATCGACCCCATCCATGCCACCGCGCAGGATCAGCACCACCAGACGATTATCGCCAGAGCCGGCGGCCAACGATGCCGTCGGCAGGACGGCAAGGCTGGCCGCACCCGTCGCGCCACACAGGAAGCCGCGCCTGGACAGCCTGAAGAGAGAAGCATCGGCCATCGTCATCTCCTGTTGAACTCGGGCGAGGCAAGCACGAGCGTCAGCCCCTGAACCCGGCTCGGGGCGTCAGCCACCAGCTGCCGCGTCGCATCCCGCGCTGCCCCGCCAAGTGCCATCTCGACATAATCGGAAGGCGCAATGCCCTGCCCCAGCGTGCGCGCCACCAGCCGCGCCCAGGCCAGCCGCTCGCGCAACTGCCCGGCATAGAGCCAGACGGCCTCGCCGTCCGGAAAGCCCGCCGCACTCGGCGGCTGCCAGATCGGCTGGCCCATGCGGGCCAGCGCCTCCAGCGTCAGCGCATAGGCGACATCCGGCTGTTCGACGGCCGCGCCGCGCCTTGCCACCGGCGCCGCCTGCCGCCAGTCGGCATTGCCCTCCTCGGCGGCGCGGGCGACGGCGGAAAACTCGCCCCCCTGCCGCTCGAAACTGCGAAAGCCGGAAATCACGAAATCGAAGGGCGCGATCACCTTGCCGGGCGCGGGGTCCCAGGCGCGCGGATGCTCCAGCATCGCCCGGTAGACGGCATCCAGCCGCCCGTCGGTATCCTGCCAGGCGGCCACCATGGCGGCGACCAGATCCTCCGGCGGATGGTCGGCGATGAAATGCATGGCAAGCTTCGTGCAGATGTGGCGGGCGGTATCGGCGCGCGCTGCGAGATCGTCCAGCATGGCAAGATGCGCAGAGGCGGCGCGATCGGCATAGTTGCGCCCGAGGAGAGCAAGATCGCCTGCGCTGCCGGCTGCCGCCCGGAACGACACATCGAGCGAGCGCGAATCGACGGCAAGTCCGCCCAGAATGCGCGCCGCAGCCTGCAGGTCGCCCGGACCATAGGCGACGTCCTCGCCCAGTGTATGCAATTCCAGCAATTCGCGCGCCAGCCGCTCGTTCTGCGCAGCGAGCGGCGAGGCCGCGCCGGCCGCCACCGGCTCGGCATCGAGATAGATCAGCATGGCCGGATGCAGCACGGCCGCCCGCAGCAGGGTGCGGAACGGGCCCGCCAGATTGGGCCGCAGCGCTTCCGCCTCGAACAGCGGCACCACCATGCGCATCTCGTAGGCCTTGCGGGCGCTGACGGAAAAATGGTCGAGCCAGAAGCTCGCCAGACGCTCGAAGAAACCGTTTTCGGAGGAAACGGCCTGGGCCATCCGTGCCAGCGCATCGCGACGGAAGATGCGGCGCACCTCCGCCTGCATTTCCTGCCGCAGACCCGGATTGGGCCGCCCCTCGACGGCAGCCTTGGCCTCCACGGCCCTCACCGTCAGCATCTTGCCGATCGTTTCGCGGCGTCCGGCCACGCCCTCGCGGGGGAAACGCGGCTTGGCGGCCACCCCGCGTCGCAGCTGCAGCATCAGCCCGTCCACATCGGCCGGCGGTGTTTCACCCGGCCTCAGGCCATAGCCGAAGCGCCGCGCGGCAAGGATCGAAGTGGGAACGGCCATGAAATCACCCTTTGCAACTTGCGGAAACATGGCGTGTGATTGTGACGGAAGCAGTCTGAGATTGCGGCCATTTTCGGACCCGCCAACGCGAGAACCGCAGCCTGGTTCCCTCGCCCGCCTGCACAACCCTTGCAAGCACAGGCTTAAAGGAGAAGGCGCGGCGGCTCAACAGTCGCGTGTCGTACCGCCACCTCGGCAACGCTTGCCCGGGTCATGCCTGCCGACGGGCGTTGCGGCGCCGTCAGATCCCGGCAATGAGCGCTGCATTGCGCGCACGTGCCTTTTCGTAAATATCGTATTCATCGGGGAACCACCGCTCATAGATCCGCCGCCACGCGTTGAAATCGCTGTCGCGTTCCGTGATGTTGACATGCGGCAGATCGATCAATGGCCTGCCAAGCAACCTTGCGAGTGCCGTCACCGACTCCTCGTAGCGTTCCATGATGCCCACAAACACGAAACGTTCGTCCAGGAGCCTGTCCAGATCCTCGGTTCCGGGCGCAACGGGCATCTGCCAGACGAAGGAGTGACTGTTGTGCCCCTCGGCCTGATCGGCGGCCCGGCGCAGCAGCCAGACCTCGAAGCTCGGATCGTCCTCGAGATCCTTCACGGGATGGCCAAGAGCCTGTTGTTTGCGGATGAAGAACCAATAGGAGAGAAACAGATCGAAGGGCTCACGGAAAAAGGCAATGCACTGGCGCGCTTCCGGATCGTAGTGCCAGACTCCAAAGCCGCGCGCGCCATTGAAGTGACCATGCACGCAGTCGCCGGCCTTGAGATCGTGTCGTTCCGGCCGCTGGCCATTCAGACTATAGTGCAGGTGCAGTGTCCCTTCTGGAAACCAGGTTTGAAGAACCTGCCGGAAACTGGTGCCCCCGGTCTTCGGCAGGTGCAGCGAGACCAGGGGTCGGGTGGGATCATAGACCAGCATGTCAATCGCGCCCTCGCGCTTGTTGCTCCGCGCGCAGACGGGCGATTCGCGGCAGCAGATGGAATTGCATTTCCCCTGTACCGCACGGGCCACCGATAGCAATCATGGAAACGGAACCGGTGACGCGACGCTCCAGCGTTTCGCGCCTTGCCATGCACGCGGCTGCGCCACCATCTTCAGCCCCGCCGGACCAGCCATGGCTGAGGATGGCGCCTTGTGCCTGCTGAACTTTCAGCACCTGCAACGAACGGTTCCGCAGCGACCTCTCGCAGAAGACAACAGCACGTTCGGCCGCCATGCCCTCGTCAAGCTCGCCCATGTCAGCGACGTTCACGAACTCGTCTGCAATGCCGAGCCCGATGCCGTTCTGCGCGCCAGGCTCGATCAGGCGGACGTGCGGCTCACGGTCGCGCCCTGAGCGGTCGCCCTCTCAAAGCCGCTTCAGACAGTAGGAGAAATGAGCATCCGGCTCCACCGTCAGGTATTCGAACTGCCAGCCATACGCGACGCAGAATTTGTTGACCGCCTGCACCACGCCATAGACCACCGGCTTGATCACATTGCCGGTGCAGAAATCATGGCCGCAGATGCGCCCGTCGCGCTTCACCTTGGCGTCGCACAGCACCAGTTCGTTCCAGGTATTGGCATAGGAATGGTCGGTGTCGATATAGACCCAGTCGAAGGTGGCATCGGCGAAGGTCGGCAGCATGTCGGTGGAGCCGCCCACATGCAGCTGCACCTTGCTCTCTTCGATCTCCCCGGCAAAGGCGGAGCGCACCGTCTCATAACCCTCGTTGTAGCGGGTGAGGTCCCAGGCATCGATCAGGTGCAGGCGGGCGGGGCGGTTATGCGCCATGATCTCGCACGTGTAATCACCGAAAGCGACGCCGATTTCGGCCGCTACGCCGCCATGCGGCAGACGGTGCAGCAGTTCGGTGCGGTTCGGCAGCAGCCGGCAGTTTTCCGTGTGGTGCAGCGAGAGCATGGTGCGCGGCGTGCTGTTCTTCAGCGCCTGCCGCTTTTCGAGGGACAGCATTTTCGGGTGAGGCCTCCAGACCGGCGATCGGCCCGCCGGCGGGAATGCGGCGGACGCAGATGATCTCCGTGTCTAGAACAAGCGGCGGCGAAAGGCCAATGCCTTTGCCGCACGACGGCGTGATCCCCGCCCTGCCCGCCGTCCGCCGACGCGCCCCCCCCTCAGAGGCGGCGCAGGCAGAAGGAAAAGTGACCGTGCGATTCCATGGTGAGGTATTCGAACTGCCAGCCGGCATCGTTGCAGAACTTCGTCACCGCCTCGACCACGCCATAGACGACGGGCGTGATGATGTTGCCGGTGCAGAAATCATGGCCGCAGATGCGCCCGTCCTTCTTCACCTTGCGATGGCTCAGCACCAGTTCCTCCCAGGTGGTGTGGAAGGTGTGGTTGGTGTCGATATAGACCCAGTCGAAGAACTGATCGGGAAACTCCTGCAGCTTCACGGTGGAGAGCCCCTGGTGGATCTGCAGCTGCCCCTGTTCGATGCGCGGCGCGAACTTGTCGCGGATCTGCTCCAGGCCGATGCGATAGCGGTCGGTGTCCCAGGCGTCGATCAGGTGCAGCTGGGCGGGATGGTTCATCGACAGGATGTCGGCGGTGAAATCGCCATAGGCGGCGCCGATCTCGGCGCAGACCCCGCCGCGCGGCAGCCGCAGCAGAAGCTCGCTGCGATTGGGCAGCAGCCGGCAGTGTTCCGTATGATGCAGCCCGAGCGTGGTCTGCGGCATGCTTTCCTTGAGGCGCTGGCGCTGCTCGACCGTTTGCATGATGTCCTTTCCGGCGCATGGGAGCGCCCGCATGATTCCGAATAGTCGGATATAGACAGCCGCATCTTGCGCCAGGATGACCGCGCGCGGGCGTGCTGCGTTCCCAATTTGTTTCGCCGGCACCCTTCCCTTTCGGCCGGACTCCCTCCATATTCGCGGCATGTCCAGATCGCCGAAAAAATCCCCGCCCCAGACCTCCGGCAACGGTTTCGAGGAAGCGCCGCAGGCCGCCTTCGAAGGAGCGCCCCTGGAGGGCTCGGTGGCCGACTGGGTGCGCCAGCTGGAGGCCGAGGCCGAGGCAGGCGCGATGGAAACCCAGCGCGAGATCGCCTCCAAGGCCGGCAAGCACCGCAAGAAGATCGAGATCGCCGCCCGCGAACAGGCGATCCGCGAGGCGAAGGAGGAGGAAGCCGCGCGCGCGAAGGAAGAGGCCGCCAGAACGAAGCGCAGCACGCCGGCCGGAAAATCCACGACCGCGAAGAACACCACCTCGCAAAAAACCTCCCGCGGCGTATCCATCGGCGCCTCCTCCGATCCGAAGACGCGCGCCGCCGCCGGCCTCAATCCGGTCGCCGGCATGGATGTGTCGCTGGAAGAGGCCCAGTCGCTTGCGCCGGGCGCGGTCACCGCCACCGTCGATGCGCTGGCGAAGCTGATCGAGAGCGGCAATCCGCTGTTCAAGGACGGCAAGCTGTGGACGCCGCACCGCCCCGCCCGGCCGGAGAAATCCGAGGGCGGCATCCCGATCCGCATGGTGTCCGACTACCAGCCGGCCGGTGACCAGCCGACGGCGATTGCCGATCTCGTCGACGGGCTGAACTCCGGCGAGCGCTCCCAGGTGCTGCTCGGCGTCACCGGTTCGGGGAAAACCTTCACCATGGCCAAGGTGATCGAGGCGACGCAGCGCCCCGCCGTGATCCTCGCGCCGAACAAGACGCTCGCGGCCCAGCTCTATTCGGAGTTCAAGAATTTCTTCCCCGACAATGCGGTGGAATATTTCGTCTCCTACTACGACTATTACCAGCCGGAGGCCTATGTGCCCCGCTCGGACACCTATATCGAGAAGGAAAGCTCGATCAACGAGCAGATCGACCGCATGCGCCACGCGGCGACGCGGGCGATCCTGGAGCGCGACGACTGCATCATCATCGCCTCCGTCTCCTGCATCTACGGTATCGGCTCGGTGGAAACCTATACCGCGATGACCTTCCAGATGTCGGTCGGCGACCGCATCGACCAGCGCCAGCTTCTCGCCGATCTCGTCGCCCAGCAATACAAGCGCCAGGACATCAACTTCGTCCGCGGCTCCTTCCGGGTGCGCGGCGATACCATCGAGCTTTTCCCGGCCCACCTGGAGGATGCCGCCTGGCGCATCTCGCTGTTCGGCGACGAGATCGATGCGATCACCGAATTCGATCCGCTGACCGGCCAGAAGACCGGCGACCTGAAATCGGTGAAAATCTATGCCAATTCGCACTATGTCACGCCGCGGCCGACGCTGAACGGCGCGATCAAGGCGATCAAGGACGAGCTGAAGCACCGGCTTGCCGAGCTGGAAAAGGCCGGCCGCCTGCTGGAGGCGCAGCGGCTGGAGCAGCGCACGCGCTATGACATCGAGATGATGGAAGCGACCGGCTCCTGCAACGGCATCGAGAACTATTCGCGCTATCTCACCGGCCGCCGCCCCGGCGAGCCGCCGCCGACGCTGTTCGAATACATTCCGGACGATGCGCTGATCTTCATCGACGAAAGCCACGTCACCATTCCGCAGATCGGCGGCATGTATCGCGGCGACTTCCGCCGAAAGGCGACGCTGGCCGAATACGGTTTCCGCCTGCCGTCCTGCATGGACAACCGCCCCTTGCGCTTCGAGGAATGGGATGCGATGCGGCCGCAGACGGTCGCCGTCTCCGCGACCCCCGGCGGCTGGGAGCTGGAGCAGTCCGGCGGCGTGTTTGCCGAACAGGTCATCCGCCCCACCGGCCTCATCGATCCGCCGGTGGAAGTGCGCTCGGCCCGCAGCCAGGTGGACGACGTGCTGGGCGAGATCAAGGAGACCTCGCTCAAGGGTTACCGCACGCTGGTCACCGTGCTCACCAAGCGCATGGCGGAAGACCTTACCGAATACCTGCATGAACAGGGCGTTCGCGTGCGCTACATGCATTCGGACATCGACACGCTGGAGCGCATCGAGATCATCCGCGACCTGCGCCTCGGCGCCTTCGACGTGCTTGTGGGCATCAACCTGCTCCGCGAGGGCCTCGACATTCCCGAATGCGGCTTCGTCGCCATTTTGGACGCCGACAAGGAAGGGTTCTTGCGTTCCGAAACCTCGCTCATCCAGACCATCGGGCGTGCGGCGCGCAACGTGGATGGCAAGGTCATCCTTTATGCGGACAACATCACCGGCTCGATGAAGCGGGCGATGGAGGAAACCGCCCGCCGCCGCGAAAAGCAGATGGCCTACAACACCGAACACGGCATCACGCCGGAATCGGTGAAGGCCCGCATTTCCGACATTCTCGACAGCGTCTACGAACGCGACCACGTCCGCGCCGACATTTCCGGCGCCAATGTGCAGGGCGGCGCCAAGGGCTTTGCCGATGGCGGGCATCTGGTGGGCAACAACCTGCAGAGCCACCTCAACGCGCTGGAAAAGCAGATGCGCGACGCCGCCGCCGATCTCGATTTCGAAAAGGCCGCCCGCCTGCGCGACGAGATCAAGCGCCTCAAGGCCGTCGAACTGGCGAGCATGGACGATCCGATTGCCCGCGAGGAAACCCGGGCGCAGGAAGGCGTGCGCCGCAATGCCGAAGCCACGCGTCAGTCGCTGGCGCCGGAGAGCGGCCGGCCCGCCGCAAGCGCGACCTCCCGTCTCCCCCGCGGGGAGACGGTGCCCGACAGGGCGGATGAGGCTTCGTCCTACTTCGCCAAACCCTCGCTGGACGACATGGGGCCCGGCACCGACACGGCCATCCCGTCATCCTCGGGCTCGGCCCGGGGACCGCTGTTCCGCAAGAACACGCTGGACGAAATGACCGTCGGCCGCACGGAAAAGCCGCTGCCCGGCAGACTGCCGGAGAAACCGGTTCTCCCGTCTCCCCCACGGGAAGACGGTGCCCGAAGGGCGGATGAGGGGGCAGCCCCCCCGGACGATCCCCGCCCCCTCGTGCGCGGCAAGGTCGGCGTCGGCTCCTACGAGGACCCGGCCGAGGTCAAGCGCAAGGGGCGGACAAAGGGCAAGACGGGACGGCCGGGGCGGTGAGGTGATCCCTTCTCCCCTCGGAGAGAAGGTGCCCGAAGGGCGGATGAGGGGGCTGAATAAAAAATCGGATGATGTTGATATTTGAACGCTGGCTTTATTTGCTTGAGGTGTTTGGATGTTCGAGGCGCGAGACCGACTGATAGAATCCTTCGGTGAAGTCGGCTTATATTTCTATGATGAGAGATTGTATTCATCGAACGCAGAGCGCTCAGACATAGAATTAATTGATTTCTTCCTTCGCAAAAATAGCTTTAAAAATTTTGACATATGCCTAGCTCGTCCTTCTCAAGGGGCAAAAAGGTCAATCTGGAATAAGTATTATGATGACAAAGGTAATCCACACAGTGCTCAATGCGAAATTCCAATCGCAGCGAATAGTAATCATCTGAAATTAACATTCGCTTTTGCTACCGAGCAGGAACGCTTGAACGGTGATAGGGACATTTTGGCTGCAATTAGCGGCATCCGTCTTATGTTCGGAGTTTCCGCAGCAAGGCACTTGGTCCTTCACTCGGATTTTTCACGCGATGAACCATATCGAGGGCCATTTAGCGAAATTGGCTATGCGTCCTTCTTCGATTCACAAGGTTTTAACCGGTTCCAGGATCCCCCTCTCCACGAAGCGAAGATCGTCAAAATCCCAAAGGAGGCTTCCCTGCTATTGGAGAAGGCTTTCTCTCAATCTTATCCGGAAGAGACGTTTATATTGATGTGGCTAGCATTCGAGGCGATCACTCAGCGCTTTCCCGGTGACAACGGCGGCAAGAAGAGAGAAAGTTTCTTCAAAAATGAATTGAGATCTGACGTTGTCAATAAAGAGATAATAAGACTTTCGAAGGTGCGTCATAGCTTGTTCAAGAAGGGCATATACTCGCCTTACAAGATAGGCGATGATTGCTGGTCACTATATAAAGCGATGCAGATCGCATCTCTTGATGAGTGCGTGCAGCGTCAAAAATTCGTAGAGGGATATGAATTGGACTTATCCGTCGATAGTCGAGACGATACAACTGCTTGAAAGATTGCGGTATGCCGCAGCAGTATCCGTGTCCCCAGCACCAACAGGATGTTCACGATCTGAGAGATCTGCCCGTTGGCCGACAAAAGCAATCGATTTTGCAATCATCGCTTCGCTGTCGTTGTGACCATCGGATGTGGCACGACAGTCCTCTGCAACTGAGGTGAACGCTTTGGAGCAAGGCGAGGATATGAGGTGAGCTTTTAGAGCACGTCCATTGAACTCGGAATCGGATTAAGGATTCCGTTACGGTGCAATTTCTGATTCCATGATCCGACTGGTGATTTGGTCGGAGGCAATATGACCCGCGCTTTCAGCGATGATCTTCGCAG
>NZ_FTMR01000011.1:0-202528 GCF_900156005.1 Rhizobium sp. RU35A
GAACCAGACTTCCCGAAACAACGGAAACTGTCAGCGTGCGGGAAAAGCGCGCCAACACCGGATACCAGTGGCGAGACCGATCGACCATGTCCAAAACCCCCGGCGCAGCCCCCCCAGGCATTGGCTGCGCCAAACAAACATTCGCGGGCAAAGCGCCGATTATATTTTTGATCCGAAATATATATCGGAGTCCGCCCAATCATAAGACGGATACAGACTCAGCTTTTACGTGTCCAGTGATTCGTTAAAAGCAAATCCGTAGTTTTCATCTGCGCCTAAAATAAAGACCCGCAAGATGGACTGCGACGATAATCCGCCGTTCATCCGCATCACGCCGACTCGAACGTCACGAATCGTGAGCCAGCGCGCGGCAAGAAACCCTCCGGATTTCAGCCGCAGCCGAAGGCCAAGTGTACCGCGACACGGCACGGAAGCCGTGGAAGATACTGGTTATCTCTCTATTATATATGATTATTTTATCATGACTTCGACATGGGGTGCTGAGTTGGACCGCATGACTGGATCTCGATCCGAACGGCATCTTCTTGCGAAGCGGAGTCTGATCTCTACACCACCTGGCCTCTATCGGCACACATTCCCGCTTTGGCGCAGTCATCAACGCCGCGGGCATCAATATGAATCACACAATCGACAAGGAGCCATCTATACTGAAATATACATATTTACTTCCTTGTTTTATTCCGCATCGCAAAACAAGAACTCGCTTATGCACACCCCAAGCAGCACGTCAGCGAGGACAGCTATGCGGACAGGGCCTGCGAAAGATAGGCAGCCTCTCTCCGTCAGACCGCAGAGCCTCCTGCCGCCTGTGCCCCACAATGCAAATCGGCACGGCGGTTATCCGCCGTGCCGCTGTCTGTCTCGCATCGAGATAAGATCGGGGAAGCCGAGCCGTCTCAGTCCAGGCGTTGATAGACGAAACGGGCAAAATCCGCAGGCTTCGCACGGCCTGAGGTGTCGAAGGCAAGCATGCCGATGAAGGCGCCGGTGAAGGAACCATGCTCGCCGCGCCCGCCCTCGTCAGAGATCACGCCGGCATCCAGCACCGGGCCGATCGGCCGCCAGGCCTCCTCGCCCTTTGCCCGCCAGAAGAACTGCAGGTCGTTGTCGCGGATGTCGGCTGCCAGTTCGAGTGCTCCGTCCGGCACCGCCTCGCCGCTCTCCACGGGAAAGCTCATCCGGCCGTGCGGAAAATCGCCGGGGCAGGAGAAGATGGTGACGACCCGGCCGAGCCTCTCATGCAGCGTCACGACCAGCGCGTGGAACTTGTGGCGGTTGTAATAATGCGTCAGCCCGGCGACCTGCTGATAGGTGTCCGGTTGAAACGCCAGCACGGTCTCGGCGCGAAACCGGTGATCTTCCTGCCGTCGTGCCACCAGTGCCTGCTCGAACCACGAGCCAATGCTTTCGCGGCCATGAAGCCTCAGAACGCCCGGCTGCTCCGTCAGCGAAAAGATCCGCTCCGGCTCCGGCGTGCGCAGCCACTGGAAATCCTCGGGCAGCACCGGCTGGTCGAAGCGATAGTCGATGCGCTCCGGAGGGTCCTGCCGCGCGGCATCCGTCGGCGCTGGCACCTCCACGCTCGGCACAGTGCCGCCATCGGCCAGATACAGCCAGTCGTCGCGCCATACGCATTTTTGCAGCGCCGTCTCGCGGCCCAGCGTGCAGCGGCGCTGCGGGGCAAGCGGCCGGCCGCAGAGATGGGTGTGATAGGCCTCGCCTTCCGGCGTCTCCACATATTGTCCGTGGCCCGCCCGCTGCAGAACGGCCTCCGGATGATCCTTGGAGGTGATCAGATGCATCGCGGGGTGCATCTCGTAAGGTCCCGCGATGGAGCGCGAGCGGGCCATGGTCACCGCATGGTCATAGCCCGTACCGCCCTCGGCGGTGGTCAGGTAGTACCAGCCGTTGCGCTTGAAGAGATGCGGGCCTTCCACCAGCCCGAGCGGGCTTCCGGCAAAGATGTTGCGGATCGGACCGACGAGGCGTTTCGTCGCCGGATCCCATTCCTGCAGCAGGATGCCGTCGAAGGCGGGGCTCTTCGGCGAACCGCCATAGCTTTCGGTGCGGTGGTTCCACTGCATGTTGACGAACCATTTGCGCCCGTCATCGTCATGGAACAGCGAAGGGTCAAAGCCCGAGGAATTGACATAGACCGGATCGGACCAGTCCGCCGCGATGCTCGGCGCGGTCACGATGTAATTATGCGCATCCTTGAAGTTGCCGTCATAGCGTTTCACGTCGGTATAGACGAGCCAGAACTGCCCGTCGGCATGGGACAGGCACGGAGCCCAGATGCCGCAGCTGTCGGGATTGCCGCGCATGTCGAGCTGCGCCTTGCGCTCCAGCGGCCGGCGCACCAGCCGCCAGTTCACCAGATCGCGCGAATGGTGGATCTGCACGCCCGGATACCATTCGAAGGTGGAGGTGGCGATGTAATAATCCTCGCCGACACGGCAGATGGAGGGATCGGGGTTGAACCCCGGCAGGATCGGGTTGCGGATCATCGGATTGTCCTGTGCGGGAACATGGGCTGGCCAGTGCATTGGTTCGTCCAGCCGGTCGCGCCCTGTCCCTCAGGCACGACCGGCTGGCCCCCCTCAGCGCAGAAGCGCGCGAGCTTCTTCGATGCCGAGTGCCTCCGGCTGGGTGCAGGTGGTCACCATGTCGATGAAACGCCCCTCCTCCCCCGATTTGAGGATCCCGGTCATCACATCGATGCCATGCAGCGTCCTGTCGAGTGAGCATCGCGGATCGCGCCCGTCAATGAGCGCCATGGCCATGTCGGCAAGGCCTGCGGTGCGATAGTTGGCGCGCGGCCCGCGCGGGCTTTCCTGGTTCGCCTTGCCGAACGGATGATCCCATTCCTCCAGCGGCTGGATATCGGTGTTGCGGCCGGAGGCCTCCACCTTGCCGCCGAAAAAATTCGGATCCGGCACGAAGATAGAGCCTTCGGTGCCGTAAAGCTCCATATTGGCATGGCGGTGCGACCAGACATCCCAGCTTGCCGACAGCGTGATCGTGGCGCCGCTCACGAATTCCAGCAGGGCATGGATCGTGGTCGGCGTCTCGACCGGGATCACGGTGCCGGCCAGCGGCTGGCTCGTCACGGTGCGGGTCGGGTTCGCCATCGAGGTAAGCGCCCCCACCCGCTTTACCGGCCCGACGAGGTTGATGAGGTTTGCGATGTAATAGGGCCCGAGGTCGAGGATCGGCCCGCCGCCGGCCAGGAAGAAGAAGCCGGGGTTCGGATGCCACATTTCCATGCCGGGGCTCATCACATGGCAGGTGCCCGACGTGATGCGGCCAACGCCGCCCTCATCGATGTATTTGCGGGCCAGCTGGTGCGAGCCGCCGAGGAAGGTGTCGGGCGCGCAGCCGACCGCCAGCCCCTTCGCCTGGGCGAGCGCCTTGAGTTCCTCGCCCTCCTCCAGCGACAGGACCAGCGGCTTTTCCGAATAGACATGCTTGCCCGCGCCAAGAATCGCCTTGGAAACGGAAAAATGCGAGGCGGGGATCGTCAGGTTGACGATCACGTCCAGCGCGTCATTGGCGAGCAGGTCCTCGATGGACTGGGCCGCCACGCCGTATTCCTCGGCGCGCAGTTCGGCCGCGCTGCGGTTCAGGTCCGCGCAGGCCAGGATCTTGAGCCCCTTGAACAGGGGCGCAAGCGAGAAGTAGGTGGTCGAGATATTGCCGCATCCGATGATGCCGACGCCAAGTTCCTTCGCCATGGGGCGCTCCGCAAATAATCAGGGGTCAGTAGGTTTCGAAGGAGGCGATCGAACGGGCAATCAGCCGGTCGACGTCCTTCGGGTTGTCGTGCTCCAGCACGAAATGCTTGGCAGAGGTCTTGCGCAGCGCGGCGATCAGGTCCTTCCACGGCACCGTGCCATGGCCGAGATCGGCCCAGCCATCCTCGTCGGCATTTTCTCCGGGTGCCGCAATATCCTTCACATGCACGGCCGTGATGCGTTTGCCATAGCTTTCGATCCAGGCGAAGGGATCGGCCTTGCCGCGCACCACCCAGGCAATGTCGGCTTCCCAGGCCAGGTCCGGCCCGCCGGCCAGGATCTGTTCCTGCGGCGTCGAGCCATCGTCCAGCGTCTTGAATTCGAAATCGTGGTTGTGCCAGCCGAACACATAGCCGGCATCCCGATAGCGCTTGCCCACCTCCTGCAGGCGCTGGCCGAAGGCGAACCAGCCCGCCGCATCGGATGGCCGAAGGTCCGGCAGAAGATAGGGGCAATAAATGGCTTCCATGCCGAGCGTCTTGGCAATCGCCAGCGCCTGTTCCGGCTGCTTCTCAAGAAGGTCGAGGCCGAAATGGCCGGTCGGCATGGTCAGGCCCGCCGCATCGAGATCGGCCCGGAGCGCCTTCAGCGCTGCGTCGTCCATCGTGCCATAGATGCCGCCATAGCCTTCGACCTGCGTGTAGCCGGCCTGCGAGAGCTTTGTCAGCGTCTCCGACAGCGGCGGAAAATTGCGGGCGCTGTAAAGCTGGAAGCCAAGTTCGGTCATGTCATCCTCCCGGGCCCTGATGGCCCCTGCTGGGTCAAGAACACTCAGCCTGCCGTGGTGCAGGACTGCAGATCGTACATCCGGAACGACGGTTCGCCATCGCTGTCGGACGAAGGGATAAAGGTGATGCGGCGGCTTTCGCCCGCAGCCAGATCGAAGGCATTGTCGGATAAGCGGCCGGGCGTATCGCTCTCCACCATCACGTAAAGGCCGAGGCCCGCACTTTCGACGGTGATATCATAGCCGCCGAGCGGTGCCGGCGAGACGCTGAGCCCGAGGCCCGCCGGCTTCAGCGGCAGCGCCTTGTAGCTGCCATGCACGTAATGGCCGCTGCCGCCCATGCCGTTGCCGGCAGTGAAGTGCCAGGCCAGCAACGTGTCGGCCGGCAGGCTGGCGGCATCGATCACCGCCGCCACCACGGCGGCATCCGGCGGGCAGACCAGATCGACCGTCTCTACCGTTTGCCGTTCACCGGAGAGCGTCAGATGCTGGATGTTGAGCGTCAGCGCCACATCCGAGAGCGTATCGTTCACCGCCGAAAAGCGGATCTCGCTGCCATCCTGCGAGGGAATAGCGGACACGCTCACCGGCTGGAAGAAGCGCCGGGCCAGATAATGCAGCACCTTCCAGCCGCCGCCATAATCGAGGCTGGACCAGGAGGCGACCGGCCATGTGTCGTTCAGCTGCCAGTAGAGCGTGCCCATGCAGTGGGGCTTCAGCGAGCGCCAGTAATCCACCGCCGTGCGGATGGCGAGCGCCTGCTGCACCTGGCTGAGATAGACGAAGTTCGCGAAGCCTTCCGGAAAGCGGAAATAGCGGAACATGGTCGCGGCGATGCGTTCGTTGCCGCCGACATTCTTCTGGTGCAGCTCCATCACCGGCGAGGCGATGTTCATGTCCGCTTCCGCCGCATAGCTGCGGATCACCGGCAGCGAGGTGTAGGACTGGAAGCCGAATTCCGAGCAGAAACGCGGCCTGACCTTGCGGTAATCCTCGAACGGCTTGTTCTCGTGCCAGACGGACCAGTAGTGCATGTCGCCGGACCCGTCGGCATGCCAGGCGTCGCCGTAATCCATGTAACCGGAGGCCGGGCTTGAGGGCCACCAGATCGCCTCCGGCGCCGCCGCCTTCATCGCCTGCTCGATCGTGCGGTTCAGCCGGTCGTAGGAAACGAGGTAGCGGTCGCGGTTCTCGACCGATTCCTTGAACCAGGTCAGCGCGCCGACCAGTTCGTTGTCGCCGCACCAGAGCACGATCGCGGCATGCGAGGCGAGCCGGCGCACCTGATAATCCACCTCCGCCGCCACATTCTCGAGAAAATCCGGCGTCGAGGGATAAAGGTTGCAGGAGAACTGGAAATCCTGCCAGACCATCAGGCCGAATTCGTCGCAGAGATCGTAGAACCAGTCCGCCTCGTAGAAGCCGCCGCCCCAGACGCGGATCATGTTCATGTTGGCATCGACCGCCGATTGCAGGAGATCGCGGGTCTTCTCAACGCTCGTCAGCGAAAACAGCGCATCGGCCGGAATCCAGTTGGCGCCGCGGCAGAAGATCTCGCGCCCGTTGATGGACAGCGCAAAGCGGCTGCCGGCCGCATCCGGGTCTGTCAGAAGTTCCGCGGTGCGCAGGCCGATCTTGCGCGTCACCGTTTCGTCGGGAAGCGAGACGGTCAGCGTATACAGCGCCTGCTCGCCGCTGCCGGCCGGCCACCAGAGGCGCGGCTCGTCGATCTCGAAGCGATAGGCCACCTGTGTTTCGCCGGCCTTCACCCCGCAGTCCAGCCGCACCCGCTCCTGACCGAGCGCCAGCACAACCGGCACGACGCCGGGGGCTTCGGCAAACAGCGTGACGGTGACCGCCACCTCGACCCGATCCGCATGATGGGTCTGGCGCGTGATGACGTGCTCGATGCGCGCCGCCTCCAATTTTCTGAGCGCAATCGTGCCGTAAAGGCCAAGCGGCGCGAGGGCGATGTTCCAGTCCCAGCCGAAATGGCATTGCGGCTTGCGCAGCATGTTGCCGTTCGGGATCGGCGAATTGCCGCTGTGGTAGGGAATATAGAAGGGCTGGCGCGCCTGCCGCGCCGCCCCTTCGCGGATGCTGGAATGGAAGAGGATGCGGATGCGGTTGTCGCCGCGCTTCAGGTAAGCGCCAACCGACGGACGATACCGGCGGAAGCAATTGTCGGCCTCCAGCACCACCTGCCCGTTGATCTCCACCGTCGCCACGGTGTCGAGATCGGTGATGTCGAGATACCAGTCGCCCTCGGCATCCTCCAGCACGAAATCCTGCTCGATCTGCCAGTCCCGAGCCGCCACCCAGCCGAGGTCGGTTTCGTTGCGACCGACATAGGGGTCGGGAATGAGGCCGGCATTGCGCAGTGCCGTGTGCACGTCGCCCGGAACGGGCATCAGGGCCTGGGTCTCCTCATCGAGGGATGACAGCCGCCAGGTGCCGGCGAGATCAAGGGTGGTCATGATGTCCGTCCTGTTTCAGCCATGAAAGGAAAGCCCCTCCGGTTGCCGCACTGTGGGCCGAACGGGGGGCCGAACTGGGGGCCGAGCCGCGGACCTCGGCCCGCCCTTCGGACCCAGCCACGCAGATGGAGAGGATCCGCGGCACCGACGCGCCATCATCAGCGCAGGGGTGAGGCGGCCAGCTCCGTCCCTCCCCCATGTGGGGAGGGATTGGGAAGGGGACTTTTCCTGCGGCCGACATCATCAGATACGGTCTTCGGTTTCCGCGTCGAACAGCGAGGCAAGTCCCATGTCGAAGCTCATGCGCACCCGGGCGCCGGGCGCATAGCGGCGGGCGCCGCCGATGCGCACCGACATGGTATGGCCGGCATGTTTCAGCCAGAGAAGATTGTCGGCTCCCATCGGTTCCTCGATGTCGACCGTCGCCTCGTGCAGTTCCGGTGAATTGACATCGCTATCAATCATGATGTGTTCGGGACGCAGGCCGAGAACCACCTTGCGCCCCGGCGTCAACGACTCGGCGGCGTCATAGGCGTCGAGGCCGAAGGTGACGCCATGCGTCGTGAACACCGGTCGGTCACCGGCAAGAGCGATCTCGCCACGCAGGAAGTTCATCGAGGGCGAGCCGATGAAACCGGCGACGAACAGGTTTCTCGGCCGGTTGTAGATGACGATCGGATCATCGAGCTGCTGGATGACGCCGCTCTTCATGATGGCGATGCGGTCGGCCAGCGTCAGCGCCTCGATCTGGTCGTGCGTCACGTAAATCATCGTGTTCTTGAGGTTCTGGTGCAGGCGCTTGATTTCGACGCGCAGTTCGGAGCGCAGCTTGGCGTCGAGGTTGGACAGCGGCTCGTCGAACAGGAAGACATCCACGTCGCGCACCAGCGCGCGGCCGATCGCCACGCGCTGGCGCTGGCCGCCGGACAGCTCGGCGGGCTTGCGCTTCAGAAGCGGGCCGATCTGCAGGATCTCGGCGGCGCGCGCCACCCGCTTGTCGATCTCCGCCTGCGGCACCTTGGCCACCTGCAGGCCGAAGGAGAGGTTCTTCTCCACCGTCATCTGCGGATAGAGCGCATAGGACTGGAATACCATGCCGATGCCGCGGTCCTTCGGCTCCTCCCAGGTGACATTGCGGTCCTTGATGAAGATCTGGCCGTCGGTCGGCTCCAGGAGGCCGGCAATGCAGTTGAGGAGCGTCGACTTTCCGCAGCCCGACGAGCCGAGCAGCACCAGGAACTCGCCGTCGCGGATGTCGAGATTGAGATCCTTCAGAACGGTGACGGCGCCGAAGGAAAGCGAAAGTTCACGAATGGAAACGCTGGTTGCCATGGGCTCAACCCTTTACTGCGCCGGCGGCGATGCCGCGGACGAACAATCTGCCGGAGACGAAATAGACGATCAGGGGCACGGCGCCGGTCAGAAGGGTCGCGGCCATGTTGACATTGTATTCCTTCACGCCCTGCACCGAGTTGACGATGTTGTTGAGCTGCACCGTCATCGGATAGGTATCCGGCCTAGTGAAGACGACGCCGAACAGGAAGTCGTTCCAGATGCCGGTAACCTGCAGGATCATCGCCACCACGAAGATCGGCAGCGCCATCGGCAGCATGATGCGGAAATAGATCTGCCAGAAGCCGGCGCCATCGATGCGTGCCGCCTTGAACAGCTCTTCCGGCAGCGAGGTGAAATAGTTGCGGAACAACAGCGTCAGGATCGGCATGCCGAAGATGGTGTGCACGATGACGAGGCCGGTCAGGGTGCCGTAGACGCCGAGCTCGCGCAGTACGATGACGATCGGGTAGATCATCACCTGATAGGGAATGAAGGCGCCGACGATCAGGATGGAGAAGAAGACGTCGGCCCCCTTGAAGCGCCAGTTGGCAAGCGCATAGCCGCTGACGGAAGCAACCGCGATCGATACCACCACGGACGGCAAGAGGATGCGCACCGAATTCCAGAAGCCGCGCGAAAGGCCGTCGCAGTTCAATCCGGTGCAGGCGGTCGCCCAGGCCTTCACCCAGGGTTCGAAGGTGATCTCCACCGGCGGCGAGAAGATGTTGCCGAGGCGGATCTCCGGCATGCCCTTCAGCGAGGTGACGACCATCACGTAAAGCGGCAGGAGATAATAGAGGGCCGCCACGATCAGCGTACCGTAGAGGATGATGTTGCGCCGCGAGAGCGCCTTGCGGGGCTTTTTGCCGCGCGGGCCGGCCACCTGCCCCGACACGGCATCGAAGCTGGCGGCGGCGGCGTTGAGAGAGCTGACATTAGCCACGCTTCTTCCCTCCGAATTCGAGATAGGCCCAGGGGATGACGATGATGGCGACCGTGATCAGCATCATGGTGGAGGCGGCAAAGCCCTGCCCCAGGTTCTGCGCCTGGAACATGTAGTCGTAGACATATTTCGCCGGCACTTCCGAGGCGATGCCCGGCCCGCCGCTGGTCTGCGCCACCACGAGGTCGTAGACCTTCACGATGCTGCTCGCGATCAGCACCAGCGTGGTGATGAAAACCGGCCGCATCATCGGGATGATGATGAAGATGTAGGTGCGCCACATCGGGATGCCGTCGACGCGCGCGGCCTTCCAGATGTCCTCGTCGATGCCGCGAAGCCCTGCCAGCATCAGGCACATCACAAGGCCCGTGCCCTGCCACAGCCCGGCGATCAGGATGCCGTAGATGACGATGTCGGCATTGTAGAGCGGATCGAACTGGAAGCTCGTGAAGCCGAGGCTGCGCACGATGAACTGCACGCCGTATTCCGGATTGAGCACCCACTGCCACACCAGCCCCGTCACGATGAAGGACAGCGCGAAGGGATAGAGAAAGATGGTGCGGAAGGTGTTTTCGAACCGGATCTTCTGGTCCATCAGCGCAGCCAGCACGAAGCCGATGACGAGACTGAAAATCAGCGAGAGAATGCCGTAGATGGCAAGATTCTGGATCGAGATGATCCAGCGCGGCGCATCCCACAGACGCTCATACTGCTCGAGCCCGACGAATTTCAGCCGGGGCAGCAGCTTGGAATTGGTGAAGGAATAGACAACCGTCCAGACCGTGCCGCCGAGAAACACGACGAGTGCCACCAGCATCATCGGGATCAGCGCGATCTTGGAGTTCAGGTTGCGGAAAAGCTGGTTTGGTCGCCCAGCCGGCGCGTGGGACCTCATGCTGCATCATCCTCCTCAAGGACCGCCAGGATTGCCTGCGGGATCCGGTTCGCGCCAGCCTTCGCTTCGGACGGGCGGTCCGGGATGCATGGCGACGGGTGCGGCGCGGGAGGACAAGGCTTCACCGTCATCGCGTCCGCTCCCGGCCGCCATGCATTCTTTCAATCCCGAGACGGGCATGGATGAACGGCCGCCGCACCCGAAGGCCGAGGCGGCCGCATCACCGGGCGGGGATCAGTCCGCCGCGGCGATGATCTCGGCGAAGCGCTTCTGCGCGGCCTCCGCCGTCATCGACGGATTGGCGAAGAACTGCGAGAACAGGTCTTCCTTCTGCTTCTGCGTATCGGGCGACAACAGCTGGTCGGTGCTGGAGAGAATGTTGCCCTTGGCCAGAACCTCGAGCCCCTTCTTCATGCAGTCATTGGCCGCCGACAGATCGACGTCGCCCCGGATCGGCAGCGAACCCTTCTTCAGGTTGAAGGCCACCTGGACCTTGGGATCGACAATGGTCTCAGCCAGAACGTCCTGCGCCTTCGACTTTGCCGCGTCCTTCAGCTTGGGGAAGTAGAAGGCATCACCACCTGCGGTGAGATACTGGTTGAGGCCAAGGCCCGGAAGGCAGGTATAGTCCGTGCCGGCCTTCTGGCCGGCCAGCTGGAATTCGCCCTGGGCCCAGTCACCCATGATCTGGCCGGCCGCCTTGCCGGTGATCACCATGTTGGTGGCCTGGTTCCAGTCCTGCACATTGGTGCCCTGCGCCATCTTGCGCGCATCGTCGGCCGCCTTGAAGATCTTCGCGACCTCCGGACCAGCCGCCGCCTTGGCGTCCTTGTCCTTGAAGACCTTCATGTAGAGATCCTTGCCGCCCAGCGAAATGATGAGCGTATCGAAGGCGCCGGTCGCCTGCCAGGGCTGGCCACCGATGGCCAGAGGCTGGATGCCGGCCTTCTGCAGCGCCGGACCGGCCGCCACGAACTCGTTCCAGTTCTTCGGCACGTCGACGCCCGCCTTCTTGAAGGCGGCATTGGAAAGCCACAGCCACTGCCACGAATGAATGTTGACAGGCGCGCAATAAATCTTGCCGTCGATCGTGCAGCTGTCGAGCAGGCTGGCAGGCTTGATGATCTCCTTCCACTTGCCCTTGGCGGCCACGTCGCTCAGATCGCGCATCAGGCCGGCCTCGACGAGTTCCTGCGCCTGGCGGCCGTGGTTGAACTGGGTGGCGCCCATCGGGTCGCCGCCGGTGATGCGGCTGATCATGATCGGACGGGCCGTACCGCCGGACCCGGCGATCGCGCCGTCGACCCACTTGTTGCCGGTGGCGTCGAAGGCCTTGGCGAGCTCCTTCACGGCGGCTGCTTCGCCACCGGAGGTCCACCAATGGGTAACTTCGAGGTCCGCCGCACCCGCATGAGCCGCGGGGATCAGGGCACTGGCCACGAGAATGGCTTTCAATGCACGCATATTCATGAGTCTCCTCCCTCACTGAAACGTTGCCGTAAAAAAACCTATGCGAATATCGGATTGGGTGCAACCGGGCTTCTTCGAAATTTTCCTGATACGTTCAATTTTCAATCCATAATTGAATTACGCTGCTCCGCGAGATCCCCATCATCGGCCGGAACAAGCATTAGAAAACACTGCTATTTTCCAGATATCAGCCTCAAAGGCCGTCATATTCGTTTCGCAACCGCATAATCTTTCCCGCGCCTGCGTTGCACAATCACAAGGGGCATAAAATTCAGATCTCCTGAAATTTCTCCTCGACAATTCTCCTGCAACGTTACAGTTTCATGTTCTGGCAGAGGCCTTTGCGGGAGGAGGCGCTCGTTTCCAGGCGGCAGGAAGACGGTTATAGTCCGTCGCTTGAACGAGTGGATGCGCATGGACGACAGCAATATTTCGAAGAATCTCGGCCGCCCCCAATCCGGGCAAAAATCCGGACAGCCGTCGGGAACCGTCTCGGGCAATGCCCGGCCGACCCTGAAGACAATCGCCTACATGACCGGTCTCGGCATCACCACCGTGTCACGGGCGCTGAAGGATGCGCCGGATATCGGCGTTGACACCAAGGAACGCGTCCGCCTTGTCGCCGCCCAGCTCGGCTACCAGCCGAACCGCGCGGGTGTGCGCCTGCGCACCGGCAAGACCAATGTGATTGCGTTGGTGCTGAGTATCGAGGAGGAGCTGATGGGCTTCACCAGCCAGATGATGTTCGGTATTTCCGAAGTGCTGGCCGGCACGCAGTATCATCTGGTGCTGACGCCGCACGTGCACCAGAAGGATCCGATGGCACCGGTGCGCTACATTCTCGATACCGGCTCCGCCGACGGAATGATCATCTCCCGGACGCTGCCGGACGATCCGCGCGTGGCGCTGATGACGGAACGGAACTTTCCATTTGCCACCCATGGCCGCACCGACATGGGGATTTCCCACCCCTTCCACGATTTCGACAACGAAGCCTATGCCTTCCAGGCGGTGGAACGGCTGGCGGCACGCGGACGCCGACGCATCGCGCTTCTGGCGCCGCCGGCCAAGCTCTCTTACTACCTGCATACCCGCATCGGCTTCGAACGGGGGCTTGCGACCTTCGGCGTGACGGAAGCCGCCATGGGCCGCGTCACCAGCGAGGCGCCGCTGGATGATATCCGCATGCAGATGCAGGCACTGATGCAGTCGGCGGAACCGCCGGATGGCATCATCTCGATCAGCGGCAGCGCCACCATCTCGCTCGTCGCCGGGCTGGAGGCCGCCGGCAAACGGCTGGGCCACGAGGTGGACCTGGTCTCGAAGCAGTCGGCGGACCTTCTCAACTGGATCCGTCCCGAGATCTATACCATCAACGAGAATATCCGCCATGCGGGACGCGAGCTCGCCAAGGCGGTGATTGCCCGCATTGATGGCGTCGCGCCGGAACTGTTGCAGAGCATCAGCGGCCCTGTCTGGTCAGCCATGTCCCCGCACGACTGACGGCAAGGTCAGGTCGTGCCGAACGATCACATGACAGGCCAGATCGGAACTGCCGGTCATCGGTCGGATCAGTGGCGCTCGAAGGCAGCCGGGTCGATGCCGAGCGTCACGAGATCGCGACGGGCAGGCTTGCGACCAGCCTCGACGGCGGCGGAAGCGGCGGCGGCAGCACCGAAAACAGCGATGGCACGACCGAGGAAACCACCGCGCATCCTGTTGATTGTCGTAGACATGTTCATCTCCTTTTGTCTGTCCGAAATATGGGAGTGACGACATATTTCGGCAACGCACAAGAGAGGATGGGAGCCATGCAACCTTCGCATGCGAAACGACATCAGCCTTATCATTTGGTAAAGACTCGTCCCTTGTCGCAGCGCCGATCTTGTCGCACAGTCTGCCCGCCGGGATCGCCGGCCTCAAAAGACCAGTCCGGCGGGCAGCACAGGAAATACCATGACCACGCTTTACGGCATCAAGAACTGCGACACGATGAAGAAGGCCCGCAGCTGGCTGGAGGAAAAGGGGATCGCGTACCGCTTCCACGACTACAAGGTGGACGGCATCGACCGCGCGCATCTGGAAGCCTGGATTAAGGCCAGAGGCTGGGAAACCGTTCTGAACCGGGCCGGCACCACCTTCCGCAAGCTCTCCGAGCCGGAGAAGGCCGATCTTTCCGCCGACAAGGCGATCAGCCTGATGCTCGCGCAGCCCTCGCTGATCAAGCGCCCCGTGCTGGAGCGTGACGGCGAGATCACCATCGGCTTCAAGCCGGAGATCTACGAAAGCCTGTTTGCCCGCTGATGCGGCCCCGGAATCCTCAATGTCCAAAACAACCCGCGCCACCCAGATGCTTGCCAAGGCCGGCATCGCCTTTAGCGTCCATACCTATGACTATGATCCCAATGCCGAACGGATCGGCCTGCAGGCGGCGGAAGCGATCGGCGAAGCGCCGCATCGGGTGCTGAAGACGCTGATGGTCGAGGTGGACGGCAAGCCGGCCTGCGTCGTCGTGCCCTCGGATCGCGAGGTGTCGATGAAGAAGCTGGCCGCCGCCTTCGGTGGAAAATCGGCGGCGATGATGAAGCCGGCTGCGGCCGAGAAGGCCACCGGCTATGTGGTCGGCGGCATCAGCCCGTTCGGCCAGAAGAAGCAGGTGCCGACCGCCATCGAGGAGACTGCGATGGCGGAGGCGCTCGTCTACATGAACGGCGGCCAGCGCGGGCTGCAGGTGCGCCTGTCGCCCGCCGATGCGCGCGCCGTGCTGAGCGCCATCGTCGCGCCGGTTGTTGCGGACACCTGATCGCCGGACTATGTCTGTCAGACATTGAACGTCCACAAGACAGGTGTTGCGCCCCATGACGATCCATTCCGTCCTCGCCCCCTCCGTCGATCCGGTGAAACTCGATAAGCTGGCGGAGGTGGCCGTCAAGGTCGGCCTGCAGCTGAAGGCGAACCAGGATCTCGTCATCACCGCCCCGATTGCCGCCCTTCCGCTGGTGCGCGAGATCACCAAGCATGCCTACATGGCCGGCGCCGGCCTCGTCTCGACCTTCTATTCCGACGAGGAAACGACGCTGGCGCGCTACCGCCATGCGCCTGACGCAAGCTTCGACCGCGCCGCGAACTGGCTCTATGACGGCATGGCAAAGGCTTATGAGGGTGGTGCCGCGCGTCTGGCGATTTCCGGCGACAATCCGATGATGCTCGCCAACGAGGACCCGCAGAAGGTGGCGCGCGCCAACAAGGCCAATTCGATCGCCTACAAGCCGGCGCTGGAAAAAATCTCCAACTTCGACATCAACTGGCACATCTGCTCCTATCCCAACCCGTCCTGGGCGCG
Organism: Rhizobium sp. RU35A; assembly: GCF_900156005.1. Lineage (NCBI taxonomy): Bacteria > Pseudomonadati > Pseudomonadota > Alphaproteobacteria > Hyphomicrobiales > Rhizobiaceae > Rhizobium > Rhizobium sp. RU35A. The sequence continues at coordinate 15,006 of NZ_FTMR01000011.1, forward strand.
GCAGGTTTTCCCGGATCTGCCGGAAGAGGAAGCCGTGCACAAGCTGGCCGAAGCGATCTTCTCCGCATCGCGCATCAACACGCCGGACCCGATCGCCGCCTGGGCCGAGCACAATGCCAACCTGAAAAAACGCTCGAGCTGGCTGAATAGCGAGCGCTTTGCCGCCCTGCATTTCTCCGGCCCCGGCACCGATCTGACGGTCGGCCTGGCCGATGGGCACGAATGGCATGGCGGCGCCTCCACCGCCAAGAACGGCATTACCTGCAATCCGAACATCCCGACCGAAGAGGTCTTCACCACGCCGCATGCGCTGAAGGTGGAAGGCACCGTGTCCTCCACCAAGCCGCTGTCGCACCAGGGCACGCTGATCGACAATATCCAGGTGCGCTTCGAGGCGGGCCGCATCGTGCAGGCGAAGGCCTCGAAGGGCGAGGCCGTGCTGAACAAGGTGCTGGATACCGATGAAGGCGCACGCCGCCTTGGCGAGGTGGCGCTGGTGCCGCATTCCTCGCCGATCTCAGCCTCCGGCATCCTGTTCTACAACACGCTGTTCGACGAGAACGCCTCCTGCCACATCGCGCTCGGCCAGTGCTATTCGAAGTGCTTCCTCGATGGCGCCTCGCTGTCGCAGGATCAGATCAGGGCGCAGGGCGGCAATTCCTCGCTGATCCATATCGACTGGATGATCGGTTCCGGACAGGTCGATATCGACGGCATTCGCGCCGACGGCAGCCGCGTGCCGGTGATGCGCCAGGGCGAATGGGCCTGACGCACCGGCTTTTCTGATCCCTGCCCTGCCGCGGAGGAGCGGCAGGGCCTTCATTCCCCACCCCATCCTACCGCGTCGATGCCGGCCTCGCCCGAGATTCCGGCCGCGGTAACAGACCTTCGGAGGATCTCATGCTGCGTTTCGGAATTCTCTCCACCGCCCGCATCGGCCAGCAGGCCGTCATACCGGCCATCCAGGATGCGGAGAACGCCGTCGTTACCGCCATTGCCAGCCGCGACGAGGCCCGCGCCCGCGCGATGGCCGACCGCTTTTCCGTGCCCCACGCCTTCGGCTCCTACGAGGCGATGCTCGCCTCCGACCTGATCGATGCGGTCTATATCCCGCTGCCCACCAGCCAGCATGTGGAATGGACGGTGAAGGCGGCGGATGCCGGCAAGCATGTGCTCTGCGAAAAGCCGATTGCCCTGAAGGCCGACGAGATCGACCAGCTGATCGCCGCGCGCGACCGCAATAAGGTGCTGATCGCCGAAGCCTTCATGATCACCTATGCGCCGGTCTGGCTGAAAGTGCGCGAGCTTCTCGCCAACGGCGCCATCGGCCGGCTGCGCCATGTGCAGGGCGCCTTCAGCTATTTCAACCGCGACGCCTCCAACATGCGCAACATTCCCGAACTCGGCGGCGGCGGCCTGCCGGATATCGGCGTCTACCCCACCATGGCGACCCGCTTCTCGACGGCCAAGGAACCGCTGCGCGTGCAGGCCACCACCGAGCGCGACCCGGATTTCGGCACCGACATCTATTCGAGCGTGAAGGCCGATTTCGGCGATTTCGACCTCACCTTCTACATCGCCACCCAGCTCGCCGCCCGCCAGGTCATGGTCTTCCACGGCACGGACGGCTTCATCGAGGTGAAATCGCCCTTCAATGCCGACCGCTACGGCGCCGAGGAGGTGGAACTGACGGACCAGAAGCATGGCCGTTCGGAAATCTTCCGCTTCCCCGACAGCCGCCAGTACAAGCGCCAGGCCGAAGCCTTCGCCACCCGCGCGCTCGGCGGCGAGGCGGAGGTCGTGTCGCTCGAAAGTTCGCGCCTCAACCAGCGCTTCATCGATGCGGTCTATCGCGCCAGCGACAAGGACGGCTGGGAAACGGTCTGAGCCACAAGGCCCGACGCCGCGCGACAGCCTCCGGCAAACCGATCAAAAAGCATAAAACGCCGGCGCGACGGGACCCGTCCGCCGGCGTTTTACGCTTTGTTGACCATGACCAGTCTAGGTTTCGCGCACTGGACCTGCCGATCCCGAGATCGGCACGCCGCCGGACATGAGGTTGCCGGATGCCACACGGGGACCCATCGTGACCAGATCGACCTTTGCCGCGCTGGCGGCCCGCGCCACCGTAACACCCTCCGGCCCGTTTACCCGCTTCCTGCCGGCGCTGAGCGTCTATGCCGCCGTGACGATCACCGGCATCCTGCTGCTCGTGCTGCCGAAGGCCGGCGATTATGTCGGCCCGCATGACGGCGACACGCTGCGTCTCGTGCAGCTGCGCGATTTTCTCGCCGGCCAGGGCTGGTTCGACCTCACGCAATACCGCCTCGGCGCGGAGGGGGGCACGATCCTCGGCCTGTCGCGCCTGATCGACCTGCCGCTTGCCGGGCTGATCCGGCTGTTTGCCGCGGTCGGACACCCGCCCCTTGCGGCGGAAGCACTGGCGCTGACGGTCTGGCCGCTTGCCATCGCCACGCTGTTCATTGCGGCGGCCGGTTTCGGCGGACGCCAGCTGGCCGGCATGATCGGCATGCATGTGGCTTTCGGCCTGGCCAGCCTCCATGCCTTCACCTCGCTGCGCTTCTATCCGGGCGGCATCGATGCCATCAACGTGGAACTGTTCCTGCTTCTCGCGGTGGCGGGCCTGCTGATCGAGCGCCGTCGCTCGGCCGCCGCGCATGCGCTGGCCGGCGCGCTGGCCGCGCTGTCGCTGGCAATCGGAACAGAAACCGCGCCGCTGGTTGCCGTTGCGGCACTCGGTGTGGCCGTCCAATGGGCCTGGCATGGCGAGGCCTTCGCCCGCGCCGCCCGTGCCTTCGGCCTCTCGCTGTGCCTCGCCGTCACCGCCGTCCTTTTCGCCACCGTGCCGCCCTCCGCCTATGGGGAGGTGAGCGGCAACGGCGCCTCGCTCGGCCTCTTTGCCCTTGCCGCCGCCTTCGGTGCCGGGCTTTCGCTGCTGACGCTGGCGGGCCGAGATCGCGCGCGCGGCCTTCGCCTGCGGCTGGCCGGCGGGCTTCTGCTCGCTCTTGCCGCCGCCAGCCTGCTGCTTGCGCCGCACGGCCTGGACGGCCTGCTGTCCGGAGCCGATCTGCGGGTCCCGGAACCAGGGCTGGCCGGGCCGGCCGAGACGCGCGCGATCCTGACGCAGATCCGCCTTGCCCCCGAAATTGCCGGCGGCTTCTATGCGGTCGGCCTGTTTGCCGTGGCCGTCTGCCTGTTCCGGATCCGCGATCGCCAGCAGGTGGAGGCCCACCTGCTGCTCGGCGCGCTGATCCTGACCGCCTGGCTGCTGACGCTTGCGACGGTCCGCTACGCCGCCTTCGCCAATGCATTGTCGATCCTGCCGCTCTCCTTCCTGATCACCGATCTGCGCCGGCTGTCGCAGGCGGAGCCGGAAAACATCAATGCCGGCTTTGCCTATACGCTGGCCGTGCTGGCCGCCGCGCCCATCGTCTGGATCTTCCTCGGCACCGTCAGCCAGAAGGGCATCGGCAATGCAATCACCGTTCCGGCGATGACGCACGCCGTGGCGCCGCTGTCGCCGGCCGGCACCTGCCGGGGTGCGGCCAGCACCGCGCTGCTCGCCCGCCTGTCGCCCCGCACGGTCGCAGCCCCCTCCGCCAGCGGACCGGATATCCTGCGCTTCACCCGCCACCGGGTCCTCTCGGTTTCCGCTACGGCTGACACGGCCGGCGCATCGCTGCCCGTCGAGATCGGCCTTTCCCCGGAACGGCAGGCGCTCGACCTGCTGCACGGGGCAAACGTCGCGCTGCTCGCGCTCTGCCCGACGGACGCGCAAACCATTGCCGTGGCCCGTGCCTATCCCGAAGGTCTCTATGCCATGCTGCTGAGGGGGGAGGTGCCGAACGATCTCCGGCTGGTTGCGGCGCCGAAAGCCGGCGATCTCGCGGTCTATGCGGTACGGCCCCAGTGACGACCAGGTCACGGCCAACCGCGGCAGCGCCCCGGAACGCCGGGGGCGATGCCTGTCGAACGTGTGTTACGCCGTCTGGCGGCGACCGTCGAAAGCGAACACGGCGCCCATCAGCGCCATCACGCCGACATTGTAACCGGCAATCGCAATGCCGAGGCTGAGGAAGGACACCGGGCCGGCGGAGACGAGGGCTGCGCCGCCAAACACGAACAGGATCAGCGTCGCGACGAGCGCGAGCGACAGCACGGATCTCAGGGCGCCGGTGGCAAAGCCGATGCAGGTAGCCGTCAGAAAGAGCACGTTCGGTCTCCTTTTCATCCTCGCGTGACGGATCCACACTTAGACGCAAACTTGTAAAAGAGTCCGGTTCGAGGCCGGTTCGACCTTAAAAGATCGCTCCTAGCTTTAATGGGCCTTAAAGCGGATAGTTCGAATTGTCGTCATTGGTTTCTTGTAGCATCCCGGGAAAATGCAGGTTTGCGCCGCCCCAACGGGTGAAATACCCTATGAAATGCGCTAGATGAGCCTGATGAACACGCTCTTCTCCTCCGATCCCCCGACCAATCTGACAGAGCAAACTGTCTCGGAGCTTTCGGGTTCGATCAAACGCACGGTCGAAACCGCCTTCGATCACGTTCGCGTGCGGGGCGAGATTTCCGGCTATCGTGGGCCGCATTCCTCCGGCCACGCCTATTTTGCGTTGAAGGACGACAAGGCCCGCATCGATGCAGTGATCTGGAAGGGCAGCTTTTCCAGGCTGAAGTTCCGCCCGGAAGAGGGCATGGAGGTGATTGCCACCGGCAAGGTCACCACCTTCCCCGGTTCGTCGAAATACCAGATCGTCATCGAGACGCTGGAGCCGGCCGGCGCCGGCGCGCTGATGGCCCTCATCGAGGAGCGCAAGCGCAAGCTTGGCGCCGAAGGCCTGTTCGATCCGGCGCGCAAGCGGCCCCTGCCCTTCATGCCGCAGGTGATCGGCGTCGTCACCTCGCCGACCGGCGCCGTGATCCGCGATATTCTCCATCGCATCACGGACCGCTTTCCCGTGCATGTCATCGTCTGGCCGGTGAAAGTGCAGGGCGAAGGCTCGGGCGACGAAGTGGCGAATGCGATCCGCGGCTTCAATGCGCTCGATCCGCTGGGCCCCATCCGCCGGCCGGACGTGCTGATCGTGGCGCGCGGCGGCGGCAGCCTCGAGGATCTCTGGAGTTTCAACGACGAGGCGGTGGTGCGCGCCGCCGCCGCCAGCGCCATCCCGCTGATCTCGGCCGTCGGCCACGAGACGGACTGGACGCTGATCGATTACGCCGCGGATGTGCGTGCGCCCACGCCGACCGGTGCCGCCGAAATGGCCGTGCCGGTGAAGGCCGATCTCGATGCGCAACTGGCAAGCCTCGGCGCGCGCCTGCGCGGTGCCACCAGCCGCCAGATGGAGACGCGCCGGCAGAGCCTGCGCGGTCTGGTGCGGGCGCTCCCCTCGCTCGACCAGCTGCTTGCCCTGCCCCGCCGGCGCTTCGATGAGGCCGCCGCCGGTCTCGGCCGCGGGCTTGAACGCACCGCGATCGAAAAGCGCCGCAGTTTCGAACGCGCCGCCGCCGGCCTTCGCCTCGACCTTCTCGCAAACCGCCTCGCCGAGCGCCGCCGTCAGGTGGGCGACCAGATGCTGCGCATGGATCGCTGGCTGGAGCGCAGGCTGCTTGGCGAACGCGGCCGCATCGACCGCGCAGAGGCACGGCTGTCCGGCCTGCCACAGCGGCTTTCCGGCCAGATCGCCCGTGAAAGACTGCATCTTGCGGCCCTTGCCCGTCAGGCGGACAGCGCGCTTGGCCATTCCCTCAGCCGCAGCCGCGCCGCGATTGCCGCACAGGACCGCGTGCTGCAATCGCTCTCCTACAAGAACGTGCTGAAGCGCGGCTATGCGGTGATCCGCAGCGAGGATGGAACGCCGCTGACACGGGCGGCGGAGGTGGCGACGGGTCAGGCCCTCTCCCTGCAGTTTGCCGATGGCGCCGTGTCCGCCACCGCAGGCGCTGCGACGGATGCCGTTCCGCCCGCCCCCGCATCGCCCCCCGCGCCCCGCAAGCGAACCACAAAACCGGCACCCGAGAAGGGACCCGATCAGGGCAGCCTGTTCTGACCCAGCGGCAACCCGTTCCAACGCATAGGCCAACTGCATCACCGCTGCGGCTGCGCTCTGCCGCGTACTTTCAAACTCCGACACGGTCCCGCCTTAAAACTGCAATCTGCCGGACCTATCCTCGCTGAGGACGATGGGGAGGAAGACCATGCGACTGGCATCCTACAATGTCGAAAACCTGTTCGACCGCGCCAAGGTGATGATGCTGGATACCTGGGCGGAGGGCAGCGAGGTGCTGCAGGCCTTTGCCGAGGCGAACGAGATTCTCGGCAAGCCGCAATATTCGCAGGCCGACAAGGACAAGCTGGCGGAACTTCTGATCGAACTCGGGCTGGAAAAGTCCGACGAGGCCGGTTTCGTGATCCTGCGGCGCAATCGCGGCGAGCTGCTGAAGCGCCCGCGCACCGGCGGCCTGGAGATCAAGGCAGAGGGCCGCGCCGACTGGGTCGGGTCGCTGGAACTCAAGGAGGCGCCGGTCGATCACGAATCCATGCTGAACACGGCCCGCGTCATGGAGGCGCTGAAGGCGGATGTGCTGGGCGTGGTGGAGGCGGAAAGCCGTCCGAGCCTGCTGGCTTTCAACGAGCAGATCCTGCCCTCCGTGGGAGGCACGCCCTTCGACCATGTGATGGTGATCGACGGCAATGACAGCCGCGGCATCGATGTCGGCATTCTCACCCGCGCCGCCTATCCGCTGGTGTCCATGGTGAGCCATGTCGACGATGTTGTCGGCGGCGAGCGGATCTTTTCGCGCGACTGCCCGGATTATACGCTTGCCACCCCGTCCGGTGCGCGGCTGCATGTGCTGGTCAACCACTTCAAGAGCAAGGGCTATGGTGATCCGCGCCGTTCCGATGCGCACCGCAAGGAACAGGCCACCCGCGTCCACGCCATCGTGGAGGGCCTGATCGCGGCCGGAGAGATGCATGTGGCCGTGATCGGCGACCTCAACGACACGCCGGACAGCGATCCTCTGGCGCCGCTGATCGAGGGCGGCCTGCTGACCGACGCCTTCCATCATCCTGCCTTCGAGGATGGCGGCTATCCCGGCACCTATGGCAGCTGCACCGCCAACAACAAGATCGATTACCTGCTGCTGTCGAAGGCTCTGTTCGACAAGGTCACCGCCGGCGGCGTGATCCGTCTCGGCATGTGGCCCGGAACGCGTCCGAAGAAGTGGGACGTGCTGGCGAGCCTCACCGCCAAGGTCAACGCCGCCTCCGACCACGCGGCGATCTGGGTTGATCTCGATCTCGGGTGATGCATGCGGAGCAGAAGGGCCGGTGCGACGGAATTGAAAAGCGCGCCGATCATCGAGGATGAGACGCTCCCGATCATTGCCGCCCCTTACCCCTTCTCCTCGAACGCCGAGAGATAGCGGGACAGCAGCCCATCCAGCGCCCCGAACTCCGCCGCCGTGAGCGCCGCCGTCAGGCGATGCTGGTTTGCCACATGCGCGGTCACAGCCCGGTCGATGGTGGCGAAACCCTTGTCCGTCAGGCCGATCAGCACGCTGCGGCGGTCTTCCGGATGGGCGATGCGTTCCACCAGGCCCTGTTTCTCCAGCTGGTCGATGCGGTTGGTCATGGTGCCTGATGTCACCATGGTGGCGGCCAGCAGGTCGCCGGGGGAGAGACGGTGCGGGTGGCCGGCGCGGCGCAGCGTCGCCAGCACGTCGAAGCTGGCGCGGTTGAGGCCGTGGGCGGCCAGCTCCGCCTCGATTTCGCGCGACAGATGGGCATGCAGGCGGCCAAGCCGGCCAAGCAGGCCCATCGGGGCGACGTCGAGATCCGGGCGCTCGCGGTGCCACTGGTCGAGAATGCGGGTGACGTGATCCATGACGACACTAAGCCGCCAAATTATCTTGACGTCAAGATTTATCCCAATATCTTGACATCAAGATAATTGGAGACCGTCCATGAGCCGCCTCACCGATACCGCGCTGACCGCGCTTGCCCCCGCCATCTGGGGCTCGACCTATATCGTCACCACCCAGCTTCTGCCGCCCGGCCTGCCGTTGACGGTGGCGGCGCTGCGCGCCCTGCCGGCCGGCCTGTGTCTGCTTCTCATCGTGCGCCGCCTGCCCTGGGGCGCCTGGTGGTGGAAGAGCTTTGTCCTCGGCGCGCTGAATTTCTCGCTGTTCTGGGCCTGCCTCTTCGTCTCGGCCTATCGGCTGCCGGGCGGGGTGGCCGCCACCGTCGGCGCCATCCAGCCGCTGATCGTCATCGCGCTTGCCCGCGTGGTGCTGGGCTCCCCGGTGAAACTCCTGTCGGTGCTGGGCGGTCTTGCCGGTATCGCGGGCGTGGCGCTTCTGGTGCTCTCGCCGCAGGCGGCGCTCGATCCGCTGGGTGTCGCGGCAGGGCTGGCCGGCGCCGTCTCCATGGCCTGCGGCACGGTGATGAGCCGGCGCTGGAAGCCGCCGGTCTCGCCGCTCACCTTCACCGCCTGGCAGCTGACGGCGGGCGGCCTGCTGCTTCTGCCCGCCGCGCTGTGGCTGGAACCCGGCCTGCCGGTGCCGACACTGCAGAACCTGATCGGCTTTGCCTATCTCGGCCTGATCGGCGCGGCGCTGACCTATCTGCTCTGGTTCCGCGGCCTTGCCCGGCTGGAACCGTCCGCCGTCGCCGCCCTCGGTTTCCTCAGCCCGCTGGTGGCCGTGCTGCTCGGCTGGAGCCTGCTTGGCCAGGCGCTGACCGCCCCGCAGATCACAGGCGTCGCCGTGGTGCTCGCCAGCGTCTGGATCAGCCAGCGCGCCCAGGCCGGCGCCAGCCGCTGACGGATCCGGATCGCCTGCGGGCGAAGACGATGGCCGAAAACGTCCGCTCTTCGTCCGCATCGATGCTTTTGCCTCTCGCCAGCAGCGATAGAGTGCGGCTATCCTTTCAAGCCATGGAGAGCTGAAAATGTCCGATACCGCCCTTGTCGTCATCGACGTGCAGGAATCCTTCCGCCACCGCCCCTACTGGGACACGGCGGACCTGCCCCGCTATCTGGAGCGCCAGCAGGCGCTGATCGACGCCGCCACCGCCCGCGGCCTGCCGGTGATCCAGGTCTTCCATGTGGAAGAGAGCGGCCCCTTCAGCAAGGAAAGCGGCCATGTCCGCACGCTGGAGGGCCTGCGCATCGCTCCCACCCGCATCGTCGAGAAGCGCCGCCACTCCGCGCTGGTCGGCTCCGGCCTCGATGTCTGGCTGGTGCAGAACGGCATCCGCAACCTGATCATCTCCGGCATCCGCACGGAACAATGCTGCGAAACCACCACCCGCCACGCCTCCGATCTCGGCTTCAAGGTCACCTACGTGGCCGAGGCAACGCTGACCTTCCCGATGACGGATGCCGAGGGCGTGACCCACACTCCGGCCGACATCCGCCGCCATACGGCCATGGTGCTGAAGGATCGCTTTGCCCGCATCGCCAGCGTGGAAGACGCACTCGGCGCCGACAGGCTCGCCGCATGACGACACCCGGCACCGCCCGCACCGTTCCCGTCATCATGGTGGTGCCGCCGCATTCGCTGCTGCTCGATATCGCAGGACCCATGGAGGTCCTGCGCTATGCCAACCAGCATCAGGACGCGCTGACCTTCGCCCTGCACTATGTCTCGCCGAAACCGAGCCAGGTGACTTCCATCGGCCTTGCGCTTTCCGGCCTCGAACCGCTGCCCGACGAACTGCCGGACAATGCGCTGCTCGTCGTCTCCGGCGCGACCTCCGCCGTGCCCGATCCGCAGGAAACCGCCGCCGAGCGCGCCGAACTGGCGCGCTGGATGCGCCGCGTCGTGCGGCCGGACATGCGGATCGCCAGCATCTGCTCGGGCGCGCTGCTTGTGGCGGAGGCCGGCCTGATGGAGGGGCGCGCCTGCACCACCCATGCCGATTGCATCGCCGACCTGCGCCGTCTCGCGCCGACCGCGACCGTGCTTGAAAACCGGCTCTACGTGGATGATGGCAGGATCCTCTCCAGCGCCGGCATTTCCACCGGCATCGACCTGATGCTGCATATCGTGGCGGAGATGACGTCTGCCCCCGTCGCGCTGGCGGCCGCGCGCAAGATGGTGATCTATCTGAGGCGCAACGGCAGCGACCCGCAGATTTCGCCCTGGCTCTCCGGCCGCAACCATGTCCATCCGGCAATCCATGCCGTGCAGGATGCGATCATGGCCGATCCCGCCGCAGACTGGTCCGTGGCGCGGCTTGCCGGCCTTGGCCATCTCAGCGAGCGGCACCTGTCGCGGCTGTTTCGCGAGCATACCGGCCTGTCGCTGATCGATTACGTCAACCTGATGCGGGTGACGCTGGCGCGTGACATCATCCGCCAGTCGCGGCTCGATCTCGAAAATGTCGCCGCCCGCACCGGCTTTGCCTCGGCGCGGCACCTGCGGCGCATCTGGCGCCAGCATTACGACCAGCCGCCGAGCCTGGCGCGCGAACATGCCGGCCGTTCATCCGCCTGATCCGTCCATCACGCAAATTGAATGGTCGAAGCCTGTCCGGGACGCTAGGGTCGCGCCATATCCGTCATCCCTTTTCCGACCCGGAGGTTTTCATGCACTTGCGCCCGCTCGGCCGCACCGGCCTTTCCATCGCCCCCGTCGTCTTCGGCGGCAATGTCTTCGGCTGGACGGCCGACGAGAACACCTCCTTTGCCCTGCTCGACCGCTTTTTCGAGGCGGGCTTCAACACGATCGACACGGCGGATGTCTATTCCCGCTGGGCGCCCGGCCACCAGGGCGGCGAATCCGAAACCATCATCGGCCGCTGGCTGAAGCGCGGCAGCGTGGCGCGCGACAAGGCCATCATCGTCACCAAGGTCGGCTCGGACATGGGCCAGGGCAAGGTGGACCTCTCGGCAAAATGGATCGAGAAGGCCGTCGAGGCTTCGCTCACGCGCCTCGGCACCGATTACATCGATCTCTACCTGTCCCACTGGCCGGACGCCGAAACGCCCTATGAGGAAACGCTCGCCGCCTTCGACCGGCTGAAACAGGCCGGCAAGATCCGCGCCATCGGCTGCTCCAATCTGGATGCCGGCCAGCTTCGCGCCGCGCTCGATGCCGCGGCCACGGCCGGCCTGCCGCGCTATGATGTGCTGCAGCCCGAATACAATCTCTATACGCGCGACAAGTTCGAAGGGCCGCTGGCGGATCTCTGCATCGCCGAGGAGATCGGCGTGATCAGCTATTATGCGCTGGCCGCCGGCTTTCTCACCGGCAAGTACCGCAAGGCGCAGGATACGGAAGGTGTCGCCCGCTCCTACCGCGTCGGCAGCTATCTGGACGAGAAGGGTCACCGGGTTCTCGCCGCCCTCGATGCGGTTGCCGCCGAGACGGGCGCGAGCCTTGCCACCATCGCGATCGCCTGGGTGGCGGCGCGCCCCGGCATCACCGCGCCGATTGCCTCGGCCACCTCGCTGTCGCAGCTCGATGCGATGATCGCCGCCGGCTCGCTGAGGCTGACAGAAGCGCAGCTGCAGCGTCTGAACGAGGCCGGCGCATGAGCCTGATCATCCGTGAGGCCCGCGCCGGGGACGAGGCGGGCTGGCGCCGCCTCTGGGCCGCCTATGTCCACTTCTACCAGGTCGACATTTCCGAGGCGGTCACCGCCTCCACCTGGGGCAAGATCCTGAGCCCGGACAGCGCCCTCTTCCTGCGGGTGGCGGAGCGGGAGGGCCGGATTGTCGGTTTCGCACTCTGCCTCACCCATGAGGGCAGCTGGATTCTCGGCCGCGACTGCTATCTGGAGGATCTGTTCGTCGATGCCAGCGAACGGGGCAAGGGCGTCGGTCGCGCGCTGCTCGATGACCTCGTCGCCCTGTCGAAGGAGCACGGCTGGTCGCGCCTCTACTGGCACACCGCCGAAACCAACGTGACCGCGCGAAAACTCTACGATTCCTATGTCGCGTCCGACGGCCATCTGCGCTACCGGATCAATTTCTGAGCACGGCCCGCGCTGCCGCGGCCACGGCCGCGCGGCGTCTCATCCGCGATGGCGGAAGAAATCGACAAAGGCCCTGAGCGGCGGGCGCATCTGCCGCCGGGAGGGATAATAGATGTAGAAGCCGTCGAAGGGCGGGCACCAGTCCTTCAGCACGCGGATCAGCCGTCCCGCCGCGATATCCTCGTCCACGCGCCGGTCGAACAGGAAGGCAAGCCCGATACCGTCGAGGGCGGCGCGGCGCATCATGCCCTGATCCGAGAGGATCAGCGGGCCGTTGACATCCACGATCAGCGGTTTGCCCTCCCGCTCCAGTTCCCAGCGATAGATGGCACCGCTTGAGAAGCGCCGGCGGATGCAGCGGTGCTGCATGAGATCGCGCGGATGCTCGGGCGCCGGCCGGGTGGCGAGATAGGCGGGCGAGCCGACGATTGCGCCCTGCCAGGGGCCGCTGGCCCGGACCGCGATCATATCCGCCTCCAGATGCTCGCCAAGCCTCAAGCCCGCATCGCGGCCACGTTCGACGATATCCTCGAAGCGATCCTCCGTGCGCAGGTCCAGCTCGATATCGGGATAGAGGGCCAGAAATTCGGAGAGGCGCGGCAGGATCAGCTCATCCGCCGCCAGCTGCGGCATGGTCAGCCGCAGTGGCCCGGCCGGCCGATCCCGCCCGTCGGCCAGCCCGTCCAGCACCGCGGAGATTTCGGACAAGGCCGGTCCGAGCGTCGCGATCAGCTGCCGGCCTTCCTCGGTCGGCGCGACGCTGCGGGTGGTGCGCTGCAACAGCCGGATGCCGAGGCTGTCCTCCAGCGCCGAGACGGCATGGCTGACGGCAGACGGCGCGATCGCCAGTTCCGCCGCCGCCTTGCGGAAGCTGCGATGTTCGGCGACGGCCGCGAGAACGGCGAGTTGGGAAAGCTGGGTCCGGTTCATTGTTCGAAATGATAGAACAGCCTGAGGCGATTTGCAGCCATTTTCGTTCCGATCGGTTCCCTCTAGAGTGCCCTCATGCCGGTGCCAGACCTTGCCGTCCGCGTCTGCCGCAACAGGTTTCACCAGAACAGCCGCATCAGGAGATCCTTTCATGCAAACCCGTTCTCTCGGTTCGCTCACCACCTCGGCGCTTGGCCTTGGCTGCATGGGCATGACGCATGCCTACAGCCCTTCGACCGACGAGGCTGCCTCGCTTGCCACGCTTGCCCGCGCCGTCGATCTCGGCGTCACCCTGTTCGATACGGCCGAGGTCTACGGCCCCTTCACCAATGAGGAACTGGTCGGCAAGGGCCTGAAGCCCTATCGCGACAGGGTTCTGATCGCCACCAAGTTCGGCTTCACCATCGGAGACGAGGCGAAGGCCGCCCGTCCCTCCGGCACCGACAGCCGGCCGGAGCATCTGCGGGCGGTCGCCGAAGCCTCGCTGAAGCGGCTCGGCGTCGAGGTGATCGATCTCTTCTACCAGCACCGCGTCGATCCGGACGTGCCGATCGAAGAGACTGTCGGCGCCATGGCCGATCTCGTGAAAGAAGGCAAGGTCAGGGCGCTCGGCCTGTCCGAAGCCAGCGCCGCAACGCTGCGGCGGGCGCATGCCGTGCATCCCATCGCCGCCATCCAGAGCGAATATTCGCTGTGGACGCGCGATCCGGAGGAAAACGGCGTTCTCGCCACCTGCCGCGACCTTGGCATCGGCTTCGTGCCCTTCTCACCGCTCGGCCGCGGCGCGCTGACCGGCGCGCTGAAAAGCCTCGACGGCCTGGCCGACAACGACTTCCGCCGCGCCCTGCCGCGCTTCCAAGGCGAGAATTTTGACGCCAATGTCGCGCTCATCTCGCTGCTCGAACAGATGGCCGAGGCAAAGGGCGTCACTGCCGGCCAGCTGGCGCTGGCCTGGGTGCTGGCGCAGGGCGATTTCATCGTCCCGATCCCCGGCACCACCAAGATCGCCAACCTGGAAAAGAACGTCGCCGCTGCCGCGATCACGCTTTCGCCGGACGAGGTGAAGGAACTGGGCGATCTTCTTTCCCCCGCCAAGGTGAAGGGCGCACGCTATCCGGAATCGATGGCGAAGATGGCAAACCGGTAGGGCCGCCGTCCCGTTCGCGCACGACTCTCCCCCTATGCCTGCGGGGCATCTTCCCCTCAAGGGGAGGAGATCGCATCGCGGCATCGCCTTCCCGCCCCATGACCGTCGCAATCGAAGAAAGCGCTTTGACCTCTCAGGGTAGCGACCGTCCCTAAAAACAAAAAGACCCCTCCCAACCCTCCCCACAAGGGGGAGGGCTTTAACCCAGCCGACCCGCCGAAGCCAATCGAAGCATGGGCGGGTGCCGTCTGCGGTCTCCCCCCTTGTGGTGGGGTGAGGAGTGGTTCGCGAAGCGAAGCAATCGATCCAGTGAATCGATTGCAGGGACGAACGCGGCAGCCAGAGGGGGTATTTTGCCGATGCACTGACGTCGTCAACCCTCTGTCCAAAAACATCTTTCGGCGAATTGCAGGGCCAACGACAAGCGCCACGACAAAAAAATCTTCATCCCCCTCATCCCCACCCCTGAAATCCATGCCTACAATCGCCTCGTCCCGCAGCGGATACACCGGCAGGCGTGCCGGCGATGCGGGGCCGGTTCGGGGCAGGCGGGTGAGACGCAAAACCGCCTGAGCCGGGTCCGTCAACAGGGTCCCCCTCCGGCGACCGGGTGGAGGACAAGGCGCGTCGGACGTCTGCGCCTTGTCCTTCAACGCTCCCAGCTGCGCGTCGGGCGTGCCTTATGTGGCACACATGGGGAAGGCCGGCAGGGGCCGCATCGCCCGTTGTCCGCCCGCATCCCTCCCGCAGGGGAAGGATGACGGGAACGGCGATGGCAAACGGCACCACCGGCCTTTCAGACAGAGGGACCGACCGGCGGGCACAAACAACCGAACGGGGCGCTGAGAGGTGTCACATATAAACTCCCCTACGAGGCAGCTTTCAGCGCCCCGGCCGAACATGCCCGCACCCGCAAGGGGCGGCGATGAAACAGAGTCACGCCACGGGCAGCAAGTGCCGCGTGCGCAAAGGAGCATGAGCGCAAAACTCATGAACCCCGTTTTTTGACAAACCTGTGCCCGGAAACATGATCGGCCGGAATGCGGTCTCGTCGCATTCCGGCCGAAAGAAGGATCTGCAATGGCAGGTCAGGCGCGCAGGGTGCCGCCGGTCGTCTTTTCCACATTGCCGACGATCTTCTTCGTCAGCGCGTCGAAATCCTCATCCGTCAGCGTCTTGTCGGTCGGCTGGATCAGTACCTCGATGGCAACCGACTTGCGACCCTCGCCGAGCGAGGCGCCCTCGAACACGTCGAAGACAGTGACGCCGGTGATCAGCTTGCGGTCGGCGCTGCTGGCCGCCTTGATGATCGATCCGGCATCGACCGCCTTGTCAACGACGAAGGCGAAGTCGCGCTTCACCATCTGGAAGGGCGAAAGCTCCAGCGCCGGCTTGGTGCGGGTGGCCTTCTTCTTCGGCTCCGGCATCGCATCGAGATAGACCTCGAAGCCCGCCAGCGCGCCGGACACGTCCAGCGCCGACAGCGTGTTCGGATGGAATTCGCCGAAATGGCCGAGCACCACCTTCGGGCCCATCTTGATCGTGCCGCAGCGGCCGGGGTGATACCAGGCCGGACCGCCCTGCTCCACCTGCACATTGGCCATGGGCAGGCCGCAGGCCTCGATCACCGCCAGCGCATCGGCCTTGGCATCGAAGACATCGACCGGCTTGCCGCCGCCCTTGGCGGCATTCGACCAGGAGCGGCCGGCGCCGGCAAGCGACGCCGTGCCGCGGCGGATACCGCCCGCCACGCGCCGCTGTGCGTCGGGCGTATCGCCCTCATAGGTGCCGGACACTTCGAAGATCGCCACGTCGCCATAGCCCTTGTCGGCATTGCGCTGGGCAGCCGTCAAAAGTCCCGGCAGCAGCGAAGGGCGCATGTCGGACATGTCGGCGGCGATCGGGTTGACGAGTTTCAGCGAAGGCTTGCCGCCGCCGAACAGTCTTGCCTGATCTTCCGGAATGAAGGACCAGGTGACGGCTTCCAGCATACCGCGCGAGGCAAGCGCACGCCGCGCCGTGCGGGTGCGGATCTGCAGCGTCGTCAGGATGCGGCCATTGACCGTCTCCTTGGCCGGCAGCGGCTCGGGCTTGATGTTGTCGACGCCGTGGATGCGCATGACCTCTTCCACGAGATCGGCCTTGCCGTCGACATCCGGTCGCCAGGAAGGAACCGCCACCTGCACGCGGCTTTTGTCGCCGGACAGGATCTCGAAGCCGAGGCCGGTCAGGATCTGCCGGCTTTCTTCGACGGAAACGGTCAGGCCCGTCAGCCGCTTGACGTCCGAGAAGGGGAAATCGACGACCTTGCGGTCATGGCCCTTGTAGCCGGCGATCTTCGCCTTGGCCGGCGTGCCGCCGCAGAGCTGCACGACCAGTTCCGTGGTGCGCTCCAGCCCCGGCATCATATATTCGGGATCGACGCCGCGCTCGAAGCGGTAGCGCGCATCGGTGATGATGCCGAGCGCGCGGCCGGATTTGGCGATGTTGATCGGGTCCCACAGCGCCGATTCGATCAGCACGTCCACGGTGTTCTCGTCGCAGCCGGAATGCTCGCCGCCCATGATGCCGCCGATCGATTCGACGCCATTGTCATCGGAAATGACGACATTACTGGCAGACAGCTTGTAGGTGCGGGTGTCGAGCGCAAGGATTTCCTCGCCCTCGACGGCACGGCGCACCACGAGATTGCCCTTCACCTTTGCGGCGTCGAACACGTGCATGGGCCGACCCTGATCGAAGGTCATGTAATTGGTGATATCGACCAGCGCATTGATGGGGCGAAGGCCGATCGCCTTCAGCCGCTGCTGCATCCAGGCCGGGCTCGGGCCGTTTTTGACGCCGCGCACGAGACGCAGCGCAAAGCCCGGGCAAAGCCGCTCGTCATCGAGATCGATGCGCACGTCGACGGTGGTTTCGCCATCCACCGGCAGCGCCGGAACCTTCGGCGCCTTCAGCGTGCCGAGGCCCGACGCCGCCAGATCGCGTGCGATGCCGTAGACGCTGGTGCAGTCCGGGCGGTTCGGCGTCAGGTTGATCTCGATGACCGGATCATCGAGACCGGCATAGGTCGCAAACGGCGTGCCCACCGGCGCATCGTCGGCCAAGTCGATGATGCCGTCATGGTTGTCGGAGATGTTGAGTTCCTTCTCCGAGCACATCATGCCATGACTTTCGACGCCGCGGATATTGCCGACGGAGAGCGTCACGTCGATGCCCGGAACATAGGTGCCCGGCCGCGCCAGCGCCCCGACGAGGCCTGCCCGCGCATTCGGCGCACCGCAGACGACCTGCACCGGTTTGCCGTCGCCCGTATCCACCATCAGCACCTTCAGCCGGTCGGCAGACGGATGCTTTTCGGCGGAAACCACCTTGGCGATGACGAAGGGCCTGTAGGTCGCACGATCATCGACATCCTCGACTTCGAGGCCGATCGCGGTGAGGCGCTCGCAGACCTGTTCAAGGTTCGCGTCGGTTTCCAGATGTTCCTTCAGCCAGGAGAGCGTGAATTTCATGGGTCTATCCTCCTTGCAGAATTACACACTCAAACCGCCGAACAGGGTCGGCATGTCGAGCGGACGAAAACCGTAATGGCTCATCCAGCGCACGTCGGCGTTGAAGAAGTCGCGCAGGTCGGGCATGCCGTACTTCAGCATGGCGATGCGGTCGAGGCCCATGCCCCAGGCAAAACCCTGGTATTCATCGGGATCAAGCCCGCCGGCGCGCAGCACGTTGGGATGGACCATGCCGCAGCCCAGAATTTCCATCCAGTCCTTGCCCTCGCCGAACTTGACGATCGGACCGGACGAGCGGTCGCACTGGATATCTACCTCGAAGCTCGGCTCCGTGAAGGGGAAGAAGGACGGGCGGAAACGCATGGTGACGCTGTCCACCTCGAAGAAGGCCTTGCAGAATTCTTCCAGAATCCAGCGCATGTTGCCGACATGGCTCTTCTTGTCGACGACAAGGCCTTCGACCTGATGGAACATCGGCGAATGGGTGGCATCCGAATCCTGGCGATAGGTCTTACCGGGAATGACGATGCGGATCGGCGGCTTCTGGATTTCCATCGTGCGCACCTGCACCGGCGAGGTATGCGTGCGCAGCACCTTGCGCTCGCCCTTCTCGTCCGGGGCCAGGAAAAAGGTGTCGTGCATCTCGCGGGCAGGGTGCCCTTCCGGGAAATTCAGCGCCGTGAAGTTGTAATAATCCGTCTCGATATCGGGACCTTCCGCAATGGAAAAGCCCATGTCGGCAAAGATGGCAGTGATCTCGTCGATGATCTGGCTGATCGGGTGGATGCGGCCGCGCTCGGCCGGCGAGGAACGGACCGGCAGCGTCACATCCAGCGTTTCCGCAGCGAGGCGGGCGTTGATCGCGGCATCGCGCAGCACGGTCTTGCGGGCGGCAAGCGCCTCCGTCACCTCAGTCTTCAGCGCATTGATCGCCGCGCCGCGGGTCTGGCGCTCTTCAGCGCTCATGGCGCCGAGCGTCTTCAACAGGTCGGAGACGGAGCCCTTCTTGCCGAGCGCAGAGACGCGGACGGCTTCGAGGGCCGCTTCGTCGCCGGCAGCCGCGATTTCCGTCAGAAGCGAGGTTTTCAGGTTTTCCAGATCGGACATGGTTTCTTCCATATGAAGCCCGGCAAAGGCCGGAACGTGACCCTGACGTACGGTCGTGACATGAAGCCTTGACAGACAAATGAAAAACCCGCGCCAGCCGAGACCAGCGCGGGTTTCCCAAATTCAGTGAAGCTAGATAAGCCTGGGAAGCGCTGGTTAACGAACCGCGCTTTCAAACTCGTTGGCCGTGCCGGCATCCTTGAGATAGGCGAGAGCCTTCTTGGAGGCTTCGACCAGGGCGCCGAAGGCAGCCGGCTCATGGATTGCCATGTCGGAGAGAACCTTGCGGTCCACTTCGATGCCAGCCTTGTTCAGGCCGTCGATGAAGCGGCCGTAGGTCAGGCCGAATTCGCGGACGGCAGCGTTGATGCGCTGGATCCAGAGGGCGCGGAAGTTCCGCTTCTTGACGCGACGGTCGCGCGTCGCCATCTGGCGCGAACGATCGACGGCAGCCTTTGCGGCGCGGATGGTGTTCTTGCGGCGACCGTAGAAGCCCTTGGCGGCCTTGAGGGTCTTGGTGTGCTTGGCGCGAGAGGTTACGCCACGTTTTACGCGTGCCATGTCATGATCTCCTTAAAGTGTTCCGGAAGCGAAAAGGTCTCAGAGACCGTTCGGCAGGTAGTTCTTGATGACCTTCTTGCCGTCAGCTTCGGCCAGAATCATCGTGCCGCGTGCATCGCGGATGAACTTGTTGGAACGCTTGATCATGCCGTGGCGCTTGCCGGCGGCAGCCGCAACGACCTTGCCGGTCGCGGTGATCTTGAACCGCTTCTTGGCGGAGGACTTCGTCTTCATCTTGGGCATTTTGCTACTCCATAATTCTTGTATCGGCACCGGCTGACGAGGCCAGCGCCAAGCAATTCAAGAACGGACACGGCATGCCCTGCCGGACCGTTCGGACGCGCGCTTATAGCGGCTGATGCCGCAAAGCGCAATGGGGAAAGCGGGATTGTCGCAACCGTCGCAGGCGGCAGATCCGGGCGCCTCACAGAGACGGACAGGCTGGCCTCAACGAGGGGCCAACACCATCATCATCTGGCGGCCTTCAAGCTTCGGCTCGGCCTCCACCTTGGCAATCGCCGCGGTGTCTTCCTTCACCTGAAGCAGAAGCTTCATGCCCAGTTCCTGGTGCGCCATTTCGCGACCGCGGAAGCGAAGCGTCACGCGAACCTTGTCGCCATCCTCGAAGAAGCGGTTGATGGCCTTCATCTTCACCTCATAATCATGGGTGTCGATGTTCGGACGCATCTTGATTTCTTTGATTTCGACGATCTTCTGCTTCTTGCGTGCTTCGGCCGCCTTCTTCTGGTTGGCGTATTTCAGCTTGCCGAGATCGAGGATCTTGCAGACCGGCGGGTCGTTGTTGGGAGAAATCTCGACCAGATCGAGACCCGCCTCCTCCGCCATCTTGAGCGCCTGATCTGTCGGCACGATGCCGAGGTTTTCACCCTCTGCGTTGATCAGCTGAACGCGGGGGATGCGGATTTCCCGGTTGGAGCGCGGCCCGTCCTTGACTGGAGCGTCGGCTTTGAAAGGTCTGCGAATGGTCGTATTCTCCTCGAATTGTTTCTGGATCGCAGCGGCGATCATCTGCGCTCAAGCGCAATAGCGGGCAATGTCGTCAACGCTGCTTCGAAGTCAATAGCATATTTGCTGGGAGAAATCACCTGCTGCCGGCTTTTCGCGAATCTGCTCTATAGGCAGCCACACAGCCGGAGAGACAGACGCATGACACAGCCATCCGACCCCATCCGCGCCGCCACCCTTGCCGTCGGCGAGAACGGGCAGGCCCGCCCGATCGCGACGCTTTACCGTCCCGCAGAACGTGCAGAGACCGGGCCGATGCTCGTCTGGCTTGGCGGCTATCGCTCGGACATGACAGGCACCAAGGCGCTGGAGATGGACAGGCTGGCCGGTGAGCGGGGCCTTGCGGCGCTGCGCTTTGACTATTCGGGCCACGGCCAGTCCGGCGGCGCCTTTCGCGACGGGACAATTTCCCGCTGGCTGGAGGAAACGCTCGCGGTGATCGATGCTCATCCGGCGACCGAGATCATCCTGGTCGGCTCTTCCATGGGCGGCTGGATTGCGCTGAGGGCCGTGCAGGAACTTGGCCGCCGCCCCGGAGCGCCGACGGTGCGCGGCATGGTGCTGATCGCACCCGCACCCGACTTTACCAGCGAACTGATCGAACCGGCATTGTCCGACGCCGAACGCCGGTCGCTGGAGGAGCGCGGCTTCTTCGAGGAACCCTCGCAATACAGTCCGGAGCCCAATATCTTCACCCGCGCCCTCATCGAGGATGGTCGCCGCAACCGCGTGCTGCAGGGACTGATCGAGACCCGTTGCCCGGTCCACATCCTGCAGGGCATGCGCGACGAAGACGTGCCCTACCAGCATGCACTCAAGCTGATGGAGTTCCTGCCGGCCGACGACGTGGTGCTGACGCTGGTCCGTGACGGCGATCACCGGCTGTCGCGGCCGCAGGATATCGAACGGATGCAGGCCGCGATCACCGCTCTCCTATAGGGCGTCCCGCCTTGCGCCGCAGGGGATGCAGCATTCACGCAGCAATCTTAACCATAAACGCAGAGTCCCGCCGTTAAGACTCTGTTCATAATTGACACCTCGTCCCTTTGGCTCTTAACCTTTTGTTAGGATTTGAAGGGACGGGTCCATGATGAATGCCCTGAACGCGCGGCATGTAGCCGTGGTGCTTGCTGTTGTGCTTGGCTCCGCCTCGGCCGCGGTTCCGGCCTCTCGTCCACTGGCCAATATGGTGACGGGCAATGTGACCTCCCAGCCGATCGGCCATTACGAATTCTGCCAGCGCCATCCCGACGAATGCAACATCCGCTTCACCTCGACTCCGCCGGCCAAGGTCACCGCCTATGGCTGGCAGATGATCCACGAGGTCAATGAGTCGGTAAACCATCGCATCACCGCCAAGACCGACATGGAAGTCTACGGCAAGGAAGAATACTGGGAATATCCGGTGGATGCCGGCGACTGCGAGGACTATGTGCTGGAAAAGCGCAAGGAACTCTCCGAAAAGGGCTTTTCGCTGGCCGATCTGCTGATCACCGTGGTCCGCAAGCCCGATGGCGAGGGCCATGCGGTTCTGACGGTGCGCACCTCCGAGGGCGACTTCATCCTCGACAACCTGACCGATGACGTGAACCTCTGGACGGCCACGCCCTACACCTATCTGAAGCGTCAGGCGACCTTCAACACCGGCCGCTGGGTCACCATCGAGGATGGCCGCGACATTCTGGTCGGCGCACTGCGCTGATTGACCGGACATAGGGCACAGAAGAGAGGCCGGCGGATGCTGGCCTTTTTTGTTGTCTGGACGGGCAGTACGGCTGGCCGTCGCAACTGGCGAAAGCCCCGGCGCCTCGCTTCAGGCTCGGCGCGTTCGCTGCTCAAAACGTGCCACGGCTAAGTTTTGCCGGCTACGCCGTCGCTCCTGGCTGAAGCACCGGCGCCTCGCTTGGGCTCGGCGCGTTCGTCGCTCAAACGTGCCACGGCTAAGTTTTGCCGGCTACGCCGTCGCTCCTGGCTGAAGCCCTGGCGCCTCGCTTGGGCTCGGCGCGTTCGCTGCTCAAAACGTGCCACGGCTAAGTTTTGCCGGCTACGCCGTCGCTCCTGGCTGAAGCCCCGGCGCCTCGCTTGGGCTCGGCGCGTTCGCTGCTCAAAACGTGCCACTGGCACGTTTTGCCGGCTACGCCTTCGCAGCTCACCCATTCCCAATCAAAATGCCGGCGGCGAGGACGAGGGAGCCGCCGAACACCACCTGGAAGACAGCCCGCAGGAAGGGCGTTTCCATATACTTGTTCTGGATGAAGGCGATCGCCCACAATTCGATGAAGACGATGAAGGCCGCGACGATCGTCGCCGTCCAGAAGTGTGGGATGAGATAAGGCAGTGCGTGGCCGAGGCCGCCAAGCGCCGTCATGATGCCGCAGGCAAGGCCGCGCTTCAGCGGCGAACCACGCCCGGACAGCTTGCCGTCGTCATGCGAAGCCTCCGTGAACCCCATGGAGATGCCGGCACCGACCGATGCCGAGAGGCCGACCAGAAAGGTCTGCCATGTGTCCTGGGTGGCAAAGGCCGCCGCGAAGATGGGGGCGAGCGTGGATACCGATCCATCCATCAGGCCGGCAAGACCGGGCTGCACATAGGTAAGGATGAACTGGCGGCGCTCGGTGGCCGCCTCCTCCTCGCGCACCTCTTCCGGCGCATGCTTGTCGCCCAGCATGCGGGCAATCTCGCCATGCCCCTGCTCGGCCACGGCAAGATCGCCCAGAAGCTGTCGTGTTGAGGCGTCCGTCACCCGCTTGATGGCTTCCAGATAGAAGCGAGCAGCCTGCTCCTCCATCAGTTCGGCCTGGGCCCGGATCGTCTCGAGCGAGAGATTGGTCATCAGCCAGTCCGGCCGGCGCTGGTAGAAGCCGCGCACATGCTCGCGCCGGATCAGCGGGATGTCCTCGCCGAACCGCTGGCGAAACTGCGAGATCAGCATGTTGCGGTGCGCATGCTCCACCTCGGCCATATCGCGAAAAACCTTGGCGCTGTCCGGCGCCTGAGGCTCGAGGGCGCGGGCATAGGACTGATAGATCCGTGCATCCTCCTCTTCCGATGAAATGGCGAGCGCGAGGATCTCCGCCTCGCTGAGGGAATCGAAGCTGCGGCGGGAAGAGCCGCGAAACAGGTCGAGCATGTCGGAATTCCTTTTTAGAATTATTCTAATAATAAGGGTTCCCGGAAAATCTGACAAGCCTGAAACAAACGGCCGAAGTGTCGCGCGCCACCCGAAAACCGCGAAGGGTCAGCGCGGCCGCCCTTTTGCCTTGCAGCGCCGACAACAAAATGATTTAGGGGCCGGTAGCCTGGGCATATGCTCAGCACCCCCTGAAATTGAAGGCTTTTAGTCCATGAACCGCAGATCCTTCTTCCGCCAGGCCGGTGTTGCCGGAGTTGGCGCAGCCGCCCTTGCCGCTCCCGCCATTGCCCAGGAAAACCCGGAACTGACCTGGCGCCTCACCTCGTCCTTCCCGAAGAGCCTCAACATCCTGTTCGACAGCGCCACCGAGATCGCCAGAAGCGTGTCGGAAGCCACCGATGGCAAGTTCCAGATCCAGACCTTTGCGGCCGGCGAAATCGTGCCGCCGCTGCAGGCGGCCGATGCGGTGGCGGCCGGCACGGTGGAAATGGCCCATACCTGCGCCTACTACTATGTCGGCAAGGATCCGACCTTCGCGCTCGGCACCGCCATTCCCTTCGGCCTCAATGCACGTCTCAGCAATTCCTGGTTCACCGTCGGTGGCGGCAACGACCTGCTCAACGAATTCTTCGCCGGCCACAACCTCTATGCTCTGCCGTCGGGCAATACCGGCGCGCAGATGGGCGGCTGGTTCCGCAAGGAAATCAAGACCGTTGACGATCTGAAGGGCCTGAAGATGCGCATTGCCGGCCTTGCCGGCCAGGTGATGAGCAAGGTGGGCGTGACGCCGCAGCAGATCGCCGGCGGCGATGTCTATGCAGCGCTCGAAAAGGGCACGATCGACGCCACCGAATTCGTCGGTCCCTATGACGACTACAAGCTCGGCTTCTACAAGGTGGCCAAATACTACTACTATCCTGCGTGGTGGGAAGGCGGTCCGACGGTTCACACCTTCTTCAACCGTGACAAGTTCAAGAACCTGCCGAAGCGCTACCAGCGGGTGCTGACCGATGCCTGCGCCCGCGTCAATGCCCTGATGCTGGAGCGCTACGATGCGCTGAACGCCAAGGCGCTGCGCGAACTGGTGGGCGAAGGCGCCATCCTGCGCCCCTTCAGCCAGGACATTCTGGAGGTCTGCTACAAGGCGGCCCAGGAAACCTATGCCGAAATCAGCGCGACCAATCCCAACTTCAAGAAGATCTACGACAGCCAGCAGGCCTTCAAGAAGGACGGCTATCTGTGGCTGCAGATCGCCGACTACAGCTTCGATACCTTCATGATGATCCAGCAGCGCAACGGCACGCTGTAAGCGGCGCAACCGCCAAAAACGATAGGGAAGGCGGCGGCCGGCAGCGGCGGCCGCCTTTTTGTCATGCAGGGAAAATGGACCAGACTCGGCCTCCTGGCCTGCCACTCCGCTCTATGCGCGGCCTTAACATTTGATATTGCGCAAGAAGACCATGGGCCTATGGTGTCGCCTGCTGCACGGAGAAAGTCATGCCGCAACGGCACACCCGGTTCTATCCCAGCATCCTCGGACCGAGCGACCTTGCCATTCTGGACAGGGCGATCCGCTCCGTCGTGTTTGCCTGTGACAGGCAGGCGGATGCGCCCGATCCGGACAGCATTGCGCGCATCGTGCTGCGGCTTTACCGCATGGGTCTGACGCAGCCGGAAAAGCTGGCAGCGCTGTCGGCACGACTGGCCTGCGCCGCCGCCATCTCAGGCAGCGGTGCGGACCGGTTTGCCCGCAGGGCGGCCGTCCCTTCTCCCTCCCGGCGCTGAAACCCCGCATTGCAGCGGGGTCTCGGATCGATATGCCATCGAAGGATCGAGAGGCTTGGCGCCGCTCACTTGCTGCCGTTGTTGCGCCGGCTCTTGGCACCGACACGGTCGTTCTGGCTGGCGGTCTTGCCGTCCGGCTGTTGCCCGTAATAGGTGCCGCCGAGATGGCCGCCGGCGCTGGTGTTTTGCACCTGAGCCTTGGCGCGGGCCTGCAGTTCCTTGACATTGGTCTTGCTCATGCTTGCCTCCGGGTTGGCAGGGGTGATGGTGACCAACCCTCAAACCACCTGGAAGTTCCCCCTGGACATCTCGCCGGGTCGTCCGTCCCGGATCGCGTTTCGAGACGACCTTGATCATGTTTCAGGTCGAGAAGCCTGCCGAAAACCGAAAGTTTGCCCTCGTCGCTTCATCCAACGAGGTTTTCCCATGAAAAGGCTTCTTCTCCTGACCGCCCTTCTTTCAAGCGCCTTCCTGCCCTGGACGGCCTTTGCCGAGACCGCCATCGGCGTCACCACGATTTCCGTTCCCTCGATGCAACGCGGCAAGCCGCTCTCCGTCGATGTCTGGTATCCCTCGAAGGCCAAGGCGCCGGAGGCTCTCGTCGGCGACAACCGCATCTTCACCGGTGCCGCCGCCAAGCCGGATGCGGCGATCGATCCCGGCCACCACCCGCTGGTCCTGCTGTCGCACGGCTCCGGCTCACGGGCGCAAGGCATGACCTGGATTGCAGCCCGTCTTGCGGAACAGGGTTTCATCGTTGCCGGCCCCGATCATCCCGGCACGACCAGCGGCGATTCAACGCCGATTGCCACGCCGCGCATCTGGGAGCGGACGCAGGATCTCTCCAACATCATCACCTGGATGACAGGAGATGCCCGCTGGCAGGCTTCCGTCGACGCCGCGAAGATCGGCGTCATCGGCTTTTCGCTCGGCGCCAGCACGGCACTGGAACTGATCGGCGCCCGCGCCGACCTCAACGCCTATGCCGATTACTGCGACCGCTATACCATGATGATGGATTGCCAGTGGTTTGCCGGCGGCTTCGGCTTCGTTGACGGCAAGCGGGTCGCCTCGCCGGTCGTGAAACTGCGGGACTTCGACAAGGCACATTTCGAGCAGTCGAATCTCGATCCCCGCGTCACCTCCGCCGTCATCGTCGACCCCGGTCTCGCGACCGCCTTCAAGGCCGACAGCCTGACGGCGATCAAGGTGCCGACGACCGTCATCAATCTGGGCAGCCCGGGCAGCGTGCCCGTCGCCGTCAAGGCCGATATGCTTTCCGCCAAAATCCCCGGCGCCCAGTACCGCCAGATCCCCGGCGCCAACCATTTCAGCTTCCTGCCGGTCTGCAAGCCCGATGCGCAGGATGTGCTGAGCGAATCCGGCGATGCCGATCCCATCTGCGACGGCAAGGGCCTGCGCGACCGGGCGGAAGTTCACAAGGATGCGGAAAAGCTGATTGTCGAGGCCTTCGAGACGACGCTGAAGTAAGGTCAGGCCACCCGCTTGTAGAACAGGGTGGTGCTGCAGAAGCCGCCCTGCGGCCACAGCGCGTAATCGGGAATGACGCCGGCCTTTTCCCAACCGAAGCGGGGGTAGATCGCCTCCGCTTCGCTGCCGGTCGCGGTATCGAGCACCAGAAGGATGCGACCGCGCCGCGCGGCTTCCTCCTCCACCAGCGCCATCAGCTTGCGCGACAGGCCAAGGCCGCGGGCCGAGCGGTGCACGAGAAGCTTCATCAGATCGCCGCGATGCGGCTGGTTCGGCTTCTGTGCCAGCCCGACCTGCACGGTGCCGACCACGCGGCCCTCCACCTCCGCAACCGCAAGGATCGTGTGGCCGGCGGCGACGCTCTCGACGATGCCCTGCCAGTAGCCCAACGCGTCCTCAGGCGCAAAAGGCAGCATGAAACCGACGGAAGCGCCACCATTGACGCAGTCGGACAGAACCTCGCACAGGTCGGCAACCAGAGGGGCAGCATTTTCGGCGGAGACGAGGCGGCAGGTGGTCATAGGCATCGGCATGTCTTTCATCGCTCAGCGCCCGCGGTCCAGGATGACGGCATAGCGCACGGGTTGATCGGTGGGATTGTGGAACTGGAAGGCGTCGCCGATATCCATGAACAGGCAGTCGCCCGCCTCCAGCCGGTAGGTCTCGCCGGGCAGGATCATCTCGAGCACGCCCGCAAACACCCAGATATGCTGGGTCATGAACCGGCTCTCCTCCCGCGGCGGGAAGCTGACGCGCGCGCCGGGCGGAAAATCCACCTCGACGATATCGACGCGCGACGAAACACCCGGCGGCGAGACGGAGCGGCGCAGATAGCCGGTGACCGGATCGCGCCAGATCCGCTGCTGCCCCCGCCGCGCGACGGGCGAGCGGTCCGGCTGATCCGGTGCAAAGAATTCCGAGAGCGACAGGCCGAGCGCCTCGCACAGACGCGCCAGCAGCGCCGCCGTGGGGCTGGCCTCGCCCCGCTCGATGCGGGAGATCATCGCGCGGCTGACCCGGGAGGCGGAGGCCAGCTGGTCGAGCGTAAACCCTTCCCGCTGCCTGAGTGCCTTCAACCGCTCGCCGAGCGCGCCTTCGAACTGTTCGTCATTCTGTTCCATGGCCTGATCCTGCATTTCCATTATAATGGAGTCAATAGAGCGCATGATGGAATTTTTGCGAATTCGAACGACAGGCTGCGGCGTCTTCGCGATAGCCTGAGCCTAGCGAAGAAGTTACTCTTGCGCCCATCTCGCATATCCCTTCGGTCGGCACCGGTCACAGGTCCCGTCACCACCTTGTCCTTTGGGAGGCTTCATGCACGGCCCGCCTGATCGGGGTTCCTCTCCCCTGTCGATCGCCAGTATCGTCGCCTCGATGACCACGGCGGCGGTGGGCAGCGGCCTGATGTTTGCCTACAGCCCCTATATGCTGGCGCGATCGGCCGATGCGGCCTGGGCACCGGGGGCGGCCGTCACCGCCGTTGCCTTTGGCGGGCTGGTGGGCTGTGTCGTCACGGGGCCGCTGATCCAGCGGGTCGGCCATGCGCGGCTGTTTGCCTGCTCGATGGGGATCGTCATCATTGCAGCCGCCTTCATCGCCTCGAACCTCTCCGTCTCTCTGTGGATTCTCGGGCGCGGGCTCTATGGCGCGGCGGCCAATTGCAACTTCATCATCGCCCAGAGCTGGCTGAACCATGCGGCCTCGAACGCCTGGCGGGGCCGCGCCATGTCCTTCTTCTACATGGCCTATGTGCTGGGGCTCGGCTGCGGCTCCTGGCTGTTCGGGCAGATCCCGACCTCGGGCAACCTGACGCCGCTGCTGACGATCTTCTTCACGGCGCTGGCCATTCTGCCGATCGGCCTGACGCGGCTGCCGAACCCGCCGGCCCCGGCGCGGGTCAATGTCGATGTCGGCATGGCCTGGCAGATTTCGCCGGTCGGCCTCATCGGCGTTCTTGCCTCCGGCGGGCTGTCGATGGTGGTGCAGGGCTTCGTGCCGATCTATGCCACCACCAACGGGGTGGCGCAGCAAGAGGTGGGTCTGCTGATGTTCGTAATGCAGACCGGCCTGCTCTTCGTGCAGTATCCGCTCGGCATCCTTTCCGACCGGATGGACCGGCGCCGGGTGCTGCTCATCACCTGCGCCATCATTCTGACGGCCGGAACCGCAGCGCTGTTTGCCTCCCTCACCCACATGATCCTGTTCATGCTCATCTTCCTGGTGTTCGGCGGCGCGATCGAGACGATCTATTCGATTGCCAACGCCCATTCGAACGACCGGGCCGATCCCGGCGATTACGTGCCGCTGTCCAGCACGCTGCTGGTGGCCTGGTCGGCCGCCGCCACCGTGGTGCCGCTGGCCGTGACGGCGCTGATGCCCGTCTTCGGCCCCAAAACCTTCATCGGTGCCGCCCTTCTCGTTGCGGCCGCCTATATGCTCTTCACATTGTGGCGGCTGAACGAACGCGATCCCGTTCCAACCGCCGAACGCGAGAGCTTCGAACTGCGCAGCGCGCAACTGCCGAATGCCGCCGTGCTGACCGATCCGGAAGCGCGCGCGGCCGACCAGTCGACGGAACCGACCGGCTGACGACGGACAAAGCGGCGTCCGGACCGGCGAAAGCCCCGGTTTTCTCAAGCTTTGCCGCAATTTCCCGCTAGGCGTTGCAAGGCCTCGCTGCTATATGCGCGAGCCATGAGCACAGACCGTACGCCCCTCGACCATATCCGCAACTTTTCCATCGTCGCCCATATCGACCATGGCAAATCGACGCTTGCCGACCGCCTGATCCAGTCGACCGGCGGCCTGGCCGACCGTGAGATGTCGGAGCAGGTTCTCGACAACATGGAGATCGAGAAGGAGCGCGGCATCACCATCAAGGCCCAGACGGTGCGCCTGCACTACAAGGCCAACAATGGCGAAACCTATGTGCTGAACCTGATCGACACGCCCGGCCACGTGGACTTCGCCTATGAGGTCTCGCGCTCGCTCTCGGCTTGCGAAGGCTCGCTGCTCGTGGTCGATGCCAGCCAGGGCGTGGAAGCCCAGACGCTCGCCAACGTCTATCAGGCGATCGACAACAACCACGAGCTGGTGACGGTTCTCAACAAGATCGACCTGCCCGCCGCCGAACCGGAGCGGATCAAGGAACAGATCGAGGAAGTCATCGGCATCGACGCTTCCGACGCCGTGCTGATTTCGGCCAAGACCGGCCTTGGCATTCCGGACGTGCTGGAAGCCATCGTGCACAAGCTGCCGGCGCCGCAGAGCCCCGGCGGCGAAAAGGCGCCGCTGAAGGCGCTGCTGGTCGACAGCTGGTACGACACCTATCTCGGCGTGATGGTTCTGGTGCGCATCATCGATGGCGTGCTGTCGAAGGGTCAGCAGATCCGCATGATGGGCACGGATGCCAAGTATACCGTCGAGCGCGTCGGCGTGCTGACGCCGAAGATGGTCAATGTAGACAGCCTCGGCCCCGGCGAGATCGGCTTCATCACCGCCTCGATCAAGGAAGTGGCCGATACCCGCGTCGGCGATACGATCACCGAGGACAAGCGCCCGACGGCGGCAGCCCTGCCCGGCTTCAAGCCGGCCCAGCCGGTGGTGTTCTGCGGCCTCTTCCCCGTCGATGCCGCTGACTTTGAAGACCTGCGCTCTGCCATGGGCAAGCTGCGCCTGAACGACGCCTCCTTCTCCTTCGAAATGGAAAGCTCGGCAGCACTCGGCTTCGGCTTCCGCTGCGGCTTCCTCGGCCTGCTGCACCTCGAAATCATCCAGGAACGCCTGGAGCGCGAGTTCAATCTCGATCTCGTCGCGACCGCGCCCTCCGTCGTCTACCAGATGACGCTGACCGACGGCACGGAGAAGGAATTGCACAACCCGGCCGACATGCCGGATGTGGTGAAGATCGACGAGATCCGCGAGCCCTGGATCAAGGCGACCATCCTGACGCCGGACGAGTATCTCGGTTCCGTGCTCAAACTCTGCCAGGACCGCCGCGGTATCCAGACCGAACTCACCTATGTCGGCACCCGCGCCATGGTGACCTACGAACTGCCGCTCAACGAAGTGGTGTTCGACTTCTACGACCGGCTGAAGTCCATCTCGAAGGGCTATGCCTCCTTCGACTATACGATCACCGACTACCGCGCCGGCGACCTCGTGAAGATGTCGATCCTCGTCAATGGCGATCCTGTCGATGCGCTCTCCATGCTGGTGCACCGCTCGGCGGCCGACCGGCGCGGCCGCGGCATGTGCGAGAAGCTGAAGGAACTCATTCCGCCGCACATGTTCCAGATCCCGATCCAGGCCGCCATCGGCGGCAAGGTGATCGCGCGCGAAACCGTGCGCGCCCTGCGCAAGGACGTGACCGCCAAGTGCTACGGCGGCGACGCCACCCGCAAGCGCAAACTTCTGGACAAGCAGAAGGAAGGCAAGAAGCGCATGCGCCAGTTCGGCAAGGTGGAAATCCCGCAGGAAGCGTTTATCGCAGCGCTGAAGATGAACGACGAGTGAGGCTTTTCGCGGCCTCGCATCTGCTTCATAATCCCGCCTGCGGACCCTTGGGGGCCTGCGTAACAAGGGATGTGGTTTCATGGTTCAGGCAGCATCCGCAAAGGATAAGATTTCCATTGATTGCGCACTTCTGGCCGAGGCGACCGACCTGAAGCTTGATGTGTCACGCGCGGCGGAAGATGGAATCGCGCGCGCCGTGAAGGCCGAAAAGGAACGGCTCTGGCGGATCGAGAATGCCGAGGCGATTGCGGCGGAAAATACCGATATCGAGAAGCATGGGCTGCCGCTCGCCAAATACCGGCTGTTCTGATGGCGCGTTTTTCGGTGTACCGGTCCGAGGACAGGGACATCCTTCTCCTCGACCTTCAGGCCGATTTATGGATGTGTTGCGGACGCGCGTGGTGGTTCCGCTCTACCGGATCGAAACCATGTCTTGGGCGATGGGGCGGATGAACCCGCGCTTCGACATTGACGGCCATCGCTATGTGATGGCGACGCAGCGGATGGCTGCGATCAACGTATCCCAGCTTGGTCCGCTGCTCGATGACCTCTCCCACCGCGCCGATGACATCACCGCCGCGACGGATTTCCTGTTTCAGGGTTTTTGACCCGGCCTATTCCCAATGCACGCGGGCGCCGAGTGCCGTCAGCTTTTCCACGAAATCGGGATAGGCGCGGCGGATCGGATCGGCATTCTTGATGCGGCTGATGCCCGGCACCTGGATCGCCGCCACCAGCAGCGCCACCACCACGCGGATGATATAGGGTGCCTCCACCACGGCCGGGCGCAGCGTGTTACCCCCGAAGACGATCAGGCGATGCGGATCGGAGAGATGCACGCGCGCACCGAATTTCAGGAGTTCCGCCGACCAGCCGAGTGCGCCTTCATACACCTTGTTCCAGAACATGATGTCGCCCTGGCAACCGACGGCGACGCCGATCGCCTGCGGCAGCAGGTCTGCCGGAAAATAAGGCCAGGGGGCCGCCTCGATCTTCGGCAGCAGTTCGGCGGTGAACGGTTCCGTCACCCTGCGGCTCCAGCCGGCGGTGGTGATCGCATCCTCCTCCACATCGAAGGCAAGGCCCAGCTTGCCGAACTGGCGGAGAATCAGCTCCATGTGATGGCCGACCTGCGATTCGACCCGCAGCCGGCCGCCGGTGACGGCGGCGATGGCGAGGAAGGTTGCCACCTCGTGGTGATCGTCCGGCACGGTGGCCTTTGTTCCGGACAGGCGCCCGACCCCGGTGATGGTGAGCTTCGAGGTGCCGATCCCCTCGATGCGGGCACCCATCGTCACCAGCATCTCGCAGAGCGCCTGCACATGCGGCTCGGAGGCGGCATTGTTCAGCACCGAAGTGCCGCTCGCCACGCTTGCCATCATGATGAAGGTTTCGGTCGCCGTAACCGAGGCATAATCCGGCCAGATGCGCGCGCCGCGATAAACATCCGGGGCCTCCATCGCGCACGGATGGGAGGAAAGGATGCGGCAGCCGAAGGCCTGCAGGATTTCCAGATGCGGATCGATCTCGCGCACGCCCAGCGCGCAGCCCTTCGCTTCCGTATCGAAATCCAGCCGGCCGGTGCGGATCATGGCCGGCGCCAGAAGCAGCACGGCGGCGCGCATGCCGAGCGGCAATTCGGCCTCGCGGGCGGCAAAGCCTGCAAAATCGTGACGGATGGTCAGCCGATGCGCGGCCCGGTCGCGATGAACCTTCGATCCCTTGCTCTCGAAATAGGCGACGAGCTTGTCGATATCGCTGATGTCGGGCACATTTTCCAGTGTCACCTCGTCATCGGTCAGAAGCGTGGCGCACAGCATTGGCAGCACCGCATTCTTGTTGCCCGAGGGCCGCATTGTTCCCGCGACCGGAAAGCCGCCTTCCACCACCAGATCCGCCATCATGCCCCCAGGATATGTCGAGGTCCGCTGATTGGGCGTCAATCATGGCGAAAATGCATATGCGGTCCGAAGCACCGGCACGACAAAGGGTTCCGCGGCATGCGTCGCGAAGCCCTCGATAGAAATCGGAACGGATCAGCGGGCCGGCGTCATGCCCCGGAAGGCCGGCGCGTCTTCCAGCTGCTCGCGCGTCACGTTCAGCACGATGCGCTCCGGCAGGCCGTTTTCGCCGATCGTTGCATCGCTGCTGGAGGATGCCGCGCTGTTGGCCGCCGTCCGGGTGCCGGTGGTGGCGTTCGGCACGGTGGCATTGGGGCTGGCGGCGGTGTTCGCGCCCTGCGCGCCCATGCCGCCGCCCTGATTGGTGTTGGCGCTCGGTGCCGGGTTGGAAGTGGTGCCCGTGGCCGTGGTACCGGTGGAGGCGGTGGTCTCACCGGATACCGCCGGATTGCCGGCAGCGGCCTGGTCGGCCTGCTGCTGAGTCATGCCCGGGCCGAGCTGCAGCGCGTTCATCTGCACCGCCACATCTTTCTGGCCGATGCCAAGGAAGCCGCCGACGCCGATGATCACCGCATTCACGCTGCCATCCTGGCTTACCAGCACATCGGAAATGTCGCCGATATTCTCGCCATTGGCGCCATAGACGGCCTTGCCCTGGAGATCGCTGACGCGCCAGGCGCCCTGCCCCGGAACGGTGACGAACGGGCCGGCGGTCGTATCGGCGGTGCTGCGCGGCGCATCGGCCGTGCCACCGTGCGCGTTGTTCTGATTGGTCATCTGGCCCGCACCGGTGTTCGGCGCGGCCGGGGCAGTGCCCGTCTGTGCCATGGCGGCCATGGGGAGAACGGTCGAAAAGGCGAGAGCGGCGATGAGCTTGCGTGTCATGAATGTTTCTTCCCGGGTGATTGCACTGGTTCGCAAACCGGCCGGGGGCGGTGTTGTTCCAATTTTTCGGACGACAGCCCCGGCGCCCCGGCGCAGCGACTGTTCCCGATCCTCCTGTTTTCGCTATCCATCGGCGCAGCGAAGGCGGTATGACTGCGGATACGCAGAGACAGGATGAGGGGGAGCGATGACACGAGAACGCATCGGGATCATTGGCCTTGGGCGCATGGGCAGCGCGATGGCCACGCGGCTTTCGGCGCAGGGTTTTGCCGTAACCGGCTGGACGCGGCGCGGGTTGAACGCCGAGCAGGCGTCAGCGCTCGGGATCTGCTCCGCCGCCGATCTTGCCGCACTGGTCGATGCCTCCGACATCATGATCCTCTCGCTGATGGATGACGCAGCCGTGGAGAGCATTCTCGGCCAGCTGGGACAGCTCGATCTCTCAGGCCGACTGGTGGTGGAAACGAGCACGGTCAGTCCCAAAATCCTGCCGGCACATCAAGAAGCACTGCAGGCGGCGGGGAGCCGGGCGCTCGACGCGCCGATCTCCGGCGGCCCCCAGCAGGTTCTGGAAGGCACCATCGGCCTCTATATCGGCGGCGCGGCCGAGGATGTCGCACGCTTCCGGCCGGTGGCCGAACAGCTCTCCAACCGGATCCATCACATCGGCCCGCTCGGCCACGGCGCAACCGCCAAACTCGTCAACAACATGATGCTGCTCGGCCTGTGGCAGACCCTGAAGGAGGCGCTGCAACTCGGCCAGGCGGCGGGCCTTGCCCGCGAGACCATGCTGCGTTTCCTGGAGACGAGCCCGGCGGCAAGCCCCGCCTTCAAATCCCGCCTGCCCGTCATTCTCGGCGAAAGCGATAGCGTCGGCTTTTCGCTCTCCGGCGTGGTGAAGGATGCGGGCGTAGTGATGGATCTCGCCGCCGCTTTGGACCTGCCGCTGCCCGCAATGGCCGCGGCCCGGCAAAGCTTTCTCGGCGCCGAACAGGCGGGTCTCGGCGAAAGGGACCTTGCCACCATGGTGCGCGCCGCAACCGAATCGAAAGGATAACAGGCATGACCGACAAACCCCGCGTGACGATCCACTACTGCATCCAGTGCAACTGGCTGCTGCGTTCCGCCTGGATGGCGCAGGAACTGCTGCAGACCTTTGCCGAAAGCCTTGGCGAGGTGGCTTTGCAACCCGGATCCGGCGGCATTTTCGAGATCCGCGTCGATGGCCAGCTGATTTGGGAACGGGTGCGCGACGGCGGTTTTCCGGGACCGAAGGAGCTGAAGCAGCGGGTGCGCGACGTCATCGACCCCGAACGCGATCTCGGCCATATCGATCGATCTTCCAGCAAAAACAACGAGGAAGCGGCCAAAGCCCCGTAAAGCCAGGCTATCCGCAAAAAGCCTCATAAACGGCCGACCAAGAAAAATCACGCCTGACACAGAAACTTCAAAAAGGGCGTTGACAGGCGAAGCAGGTCCCAGTACATGGCTCCTCGTCGCCCAGATGGCGGAATTGGTAGACGCGCAGGTTTCAGGTACCTGTGCCGCGAGGCGTGGAGGTTCGAGTCCT
This sequence comes from Rhizobium sp. RU35A, assembly GCF_900156005.1. NCBI lineage: Bacteria > Pseudomonadati > Pseudomonadota > Alphaproteobacteria > Hyphomicrobiales > Rhizobiaceae > Rhizobium > Rhizobium sp. RU35A. The sequence continues at coordinate 50,585 of NZ_FTMR01000011.1, forward strand.
CTTCTGGGCACCAAATTCCCAAGGTCAAGTCGGTACCAACGACTTGAATTTTTTTACAAAAAAGCCCGGCTGAGCCGGGCTTTTTTGTTGCCTAAATTTCCGGACGAATACCGTGCTCCGGCAGCCAGCCGTGCTGGGACGTCGTTTTACTGTCTTGGCAGATCCGTGGGGTTGAGGCCGGGCACCCAGGGGCGGTCGGGCATCTGCGTGCTGGAATAGGTCACGCCATTCTTCTCACAACGATAGACAGTCACCGGCACGCTGTCGCTGCTGAGAATGTCGTCGCGCCGCCAGCGGCGGTATTCAATATCCGTGGTGCAATTGGGTTCGTCCGCCGCCTTCTGCTTTGCGAGCGTTTCCGGCGAGACGACGCCCGGCAGATCCTTGTAGACCGGCGCAGGATTGGCCCAGTTGGGCTGGGCCTTGCCGTCGGCGGCTAGCACGGGCGCAGACATCAACGCGCCCAGCATCAGCAGCCGCCAGAAATCCTTCGTCACCATCCGCATCGTACGTCCTCCGCGCTTGTTATCCGATTGTCATGTAAGGGCTCGCGGGTGACGCCGCCATAGGTCTGCGAAACGTTTGCGTGATGACCGCCACGTCACACAGGGCGGCGGAAGCCGGTGGGCTGGCCATAGAGCCAGCCGATGCGGGCAATGGCATCGGTGAGCGGCTCGCGCGCCACCGTCATGCTGTGGCCATTGGCGTGCAGCAGCATGCCATGATCTTCCAGAATGCCGACATGGCCCTTCCAGAAGACGAGATCGCCATGGCGGGCTTCTTCCGGCAGAAGCGGCGTGCCGAAGGCGGCCAGCATGTCGGAATCGCGCGGCGCGGCGTGGCCGGCCATCATCAGCGCCAGTTGCACCAACCCGGAGCAATCGATGCCGAAACCGGAGCGACCACCCCAGAGATAGGGCGTCTCCAGAAAGCGCGCGGCAATCCTGGTATAATCCTCGGCGACGACCGTCTCGACGGACAGGCAATGGGCGGCGATGACGGCACCGCCGGAGGCCAGCGTGAAATAGCGCGTGCCGCGCGTTTCCGCCTCGCCCGTCACCGTGACGCGGCTGCCCATGGAGAGCGTCATCAGCGGCACCTTGCGCAGTTCCGCCTCGGGATAGACGAAGGTGCGCGGCGCAGAAATCCAGTGGGTGGGCGTCACCGGCCCCTGCAGCGCGCTCTCCGGCAGATAGCCCACATAGCCATCCTGCTCCGTCTGAACCCAGGCCCAGCCATCGCGACGCTCGAAGACGCGGACTGCTTCTCCGAACAGAAGCTGCGTATCGATGCCGCGCGCAAGATCGGGCGCGGGTCGAAGATCGGCGACGGACACGGCAATTGTCGCCGGTTCGCCAGACACGAAGCGGAGGGCCTCGACGCGGCCGGAGAGCCGCTCGTCGGCGAGATCCGGGCGGAAGGCATGCAGGCGGCGGTCGAGCGGTTCGGTCATGACAGGCTCTCCTCAGGGCATCGGCCGGCGGGCCTCGCTGCGAATGAGGTCGCCGAATTTTTCCAGATAGAGCGCACCGGAAAGCGTGCGCTTGATGACGACATTGCGCCGGTCACGCTCGTCACGCACCCGGTCGACCAGTTGCAAGGCGCCCATGCTGTCGAGCGCTCGCGTGATGACCGGCTTGCTGACGCCGAGCGTTGCGGCAAGCCCCCGCACCGTGTGGGGCGGAGGCACGAGGTAAATGTGCAGGAGGATCGAGAGCTGGCGAAAGCTGAGGTCGTACCCGCCCTGGCGCACCTGCTCCAGGGTGACGCGGTGCCAGAGGCCGAGCGCCTCGGTGGCCGAAAGTTCCGCCGGCATATGGCCCTCCTCTTTCCTGCCTTCCCTTTGCCTCACGCCCTCATCCTCCCGCCAGGCCGGGAGGGAGGCAAGCCCCGATCAGGCCAGCGAGGCGATGTGACGGTAGAGCGCGCGAATGGCCTGTGCCTCGCCACCGACCGGCGTCTGCGGCTTTTCGGCGGGTGACCAGGCATAGATGTCGAAATGCGCCCAGCTTTTCGCGTTCGCAACGAACCGCTTGAGGAACAGCGCCGCCGTGATCGACCCCGCCATGCCGCCCGAGGGCGCGTTGGTCAGATCGGCCACCCGCGTGCGCAGATCCTTCTCATAGCCCTTGAACAGCGGCAGACGCCAGATGGGATCGGATTCGGCGCGGCTGGCAGCCGCCAGCGCCAGCGCCAGATCCTCGTCATCGGTAAAGAAGGGCGGCACATCGGGTCCGAGTGCCACGCGGGCAGCGCCCGTCAGCGTCGCCATGTCGATCATCAGATCGGGCGTTTCCTCGTCGGCATAGGCCAGCGCATCGGCCAGAACGAGGCGGCCCTCGGCATCGGTATTGTCGATCTGCACGGTCAGGCCCTTGCGGCTGCGATAGATGTCGCCCGGGCGGAAGGCATTGGCAGAAATGGAATTTTCAACCGCCGGCACCAGCACGCGCAAATCGAGATCGAGGCCCGCATCCATGATCATCAGCGCCAGCGCCAGGACATTGGCGGCACCGCCCATGTCCTTCTTCATGAGCAGCATGGAGGAGGGCGGCTTGATGTCGAGGCCGCCGGTATCGAAGCAGACGCCCTTGCCGACCAGCGTGACCTTGCGGGCACCGGTGCGGCCCCAGCGCATCTCGAGCAGGCGCGGCGCTTCCGCACTGGCACGGCCGACCGTGTGCACCAGCGGAAAATTCGCCGTCAGCAGGTCCTCGCCGACGATGGAGGACACGGTCGCGCCGTAATGGCTGCCGAGCGCCCGGAACACGGCCTCGAGCCGCTCCGGCCCCATGTCGTTGGTCGGCGTGTTGACGAGATCGCGAGCGAGGAAGACGGCGGCCAGCTGACGGTTCAGGGCGTCGGCATCGACCCCGTCCGGCAGGGCAAGGAAGGCCTCGATCGGCTTCGGCGTGCGGTAGGTGTCAAAACTGTAGCCGCCAAGGCCGAAGCCGAGCGCGACCTGCTCCGGCGCCAGCGCGGTGGCCTCGATGCGCCAGGCGCCGGGCGGAAGGGCGCGGGCGAGCTTGGCCGCGATGAAGGGATCCGGCTCGGCGCCGAGACCGAACAGGGCGCCAGCGACGGCACCATCGGCCCCTTGCAGAAGCAGCAGGCTGCCCGCCTCCGCCTTGAAGCCGGCGGAGCGCGCAAAGGCCACCGCAGCGGCAGAGGGTTTGCCCTCCTCCAGCTCGACGGGGGTCAGCGCATGGACAACCAGCGCCTCGGAATTTCCGGAAACGAAGGGAGAGGGTCTTTCGAGGAACTGATAGGGAGCCATGGAATGCTTTCAGAATCGGGCACTTAACGTGTTGTTAGGGTTAACAGACTATTGCTTGTATCGAGATTGCGCCACCCATGATCTGCGGCTCGTGAAGCAGAAAAATGGCGGGGCCTGCGTCGCCTTGCGGGATATCACCATGACTGCCTCCTCCCTGCCCTTCCTCCGCTTCGGTCTGCTGCGCGGCATGGCCGGCACCCTGCTCATGTCGCTGGCGCTCGCCTCCTGTGCGACGCAGGGTCAGGACCGCATGACGACCGGATCCATCGCGGCGCCACGGCTGACGAAACCGGTCGAATCGATGACCGCGCCGGAACTCTCGGAGGCCGAACGATCCGTTGGCGCGGCCTATGACCGCAACCCGAAAGACCGCGCCACCGGCCTGAACTACGCGACCATCCTGCGCATGAACGGCAAGAACGAACAGGCGCTGGCGGTGATGCAGCAGGTGGTGATCGCCAATCCCTCCGACCGCGAGGTGCTGGCGGCCTATGGCAAGGCACAGGCCGCTGCCGGGCAGCTGGAACAGGCGCTCGCCACCATTGCCCGCGCCCAGACGCCCGACCGGCCGGACTGGCGGCTCTATTCCGCGGAAGGGGCAGTGCTGGACCAGCTTGGCCGTTCCGACGAGGCGCGCCGCAAATATCGCATGGCGCTCGATGTGCAGCCGAACGAGCCGAGCGTGCTGTCCAATCTCGGCATGTCCTATGTGCTGTCGGGCGATCTGCGCGCCGCCGAAACCTATCTGCGCACCGCGATCCAGCAGCCGGCGGCCGACAGCCGCGTGCGCCAGAACCTCGCGCTTGTCGTCGGCCTGCAGGGCCGCTTCGCCGAGGCGGAAGAGATTGCCCGCAAGGAGCTGACGCCGAGCCAGGCGGAGGCGAACGTGACCTATCTGCGCGGCATGCTGTCCCAGCAGAATGCCTGGGCCAGGCTTGCCGGCAAGGACGGCAAGGCGGCAAAACGCCAGATCGACTGAGCGAGCCGCTCCGTCTGCACCGGGTGGGCCTGCGCCTGATCAGAAGCGGGAGGCGACCTGAATGCCGGCGGGCCCGAGAATGACGGCGATCAGCACCGGCAGGAAGAACAGGATCATCGGCACGGTGAGTTTTGGCGGCAAAGCAGCGGCCTTCTTCTCGGCCGCATTCATCCGCTCGTCGCGCCCCTCCTGCGCCAGAACCCTCAGCGCCTGGGCAATCGGCGTGCCGTAACGGTCGGCCTGGACCAGCGCCGTGGTGACGGCCTTGACGATATCCAGCTGGGTGCGGATGGCAAGGTTGTCGAGTGCCTGCCGCCGGTCGGGCAGGAAGGACAGTTCCGCCGTGGTCAGCACCATTTCTTCCGCCAGTTCAGGCGATTGCGGGGCAAGCTCCTCCGCCACCCGGCGCATGGCCGCTTCCAGCGAAATACCCGATTCGACGCAGATCAGCATCAGGTCCAGCGCATCCGGCCAGGCCCGCTTGATCGAGGCCTGCCGCTTGGTGACGCGGTTGCTGACATAGATGTTCGGCGCATAGAAGCCGGCATAGGCGGCAAGGATGGTGGCGAAAAGCCGCATGGGCAGCGGCCGGGTGGCAAGATTGCCAAACCCGAAGATCCAGACGGCCGCCAGCGTGAGGCAGACGAAGGGCAGCACGAAGCGGCAGACGAGGAAGATGTTCAGCGCATTCTGCGAGCGCAGACCCGCCGCCTTCAGCCGGTTGACCGTCTTGTCATCCACCAGCGCTGAATAGAGATTGAAGCGTTCGACGATCTGGCGGACCGACTGGTTGTTCTGCGCGCGAAGCGAGGCGCGGCTGTGCTCGGCATTGAGGCGTGCGCGCTCGCGGGCCCGCATCTGTTCGCGCTCGGAGGAAACCGCCTTCATACGCTTCTTCAGCGCATCGCCCTCCAGAAGCGGCAGGACGAGCGTTGAAAGCGTGGCAAACACCGCGACCGCGACGAGGATCGCCACCAGCAGGCCGGGATCGTTCAGTTTCGCGACCAGTGTCTCGATCATGCCGCCGCCCTCAGATCTCGAAGTTGATCATGTTGCGCATCACGAAGATCCCGATCGACATCCACACGCCGGAAAACAGCAGGATCATGTGGCCACGCGGATCGGTGAAGAGCACCGCGAGATAATGCGGCGAGGTGAGATAGACGAGCAGCGCCACGATGAAGGGCAGCGCACCGATGATGGCAGCCGATGCCTTGGCTTCCATGGACAGCGCCTGCACCTTGGCCTTCATTCGCCGCCGCTCGCGCAGCACCTTGGCGAGATTGCCGATCGCTTCCGACAGATTGCCGCCCGCCTGCGACTGGATCGCGATGACGATGGAAAAGAAATTCACCTCCGGCAGCGGCATGGTGAGGATCATGCGCCCACAGGCATCCGGCAGGCTGAGCCCCACCTGCTGGCCTTCGACCACCCGGCGAAATTCGCTGCGGACCGGCTCCTGCCCGTCGCTGGCGATCAGCCGCATGGCATCGTTGAGCGGCAGGCCGGAGCGGATCGAGCGGGTGATGAGGTCGAGTGCGTTCGGAAACTCCTCGAGAAATTTCTCCTGCCGGCGCCGGATGAGAGCGCTAAGCCCCCAGCGCGGCAGGCCGGCGGCGGCGACGAAACCGGCACCGGCAATGGCATAAAGCGGCAGGCCGGCCATCAGAGCGAGCAGCGAGACAAGGAGACCGAGGCCGGCACTCAGGAGATGGAAGCGCGCGGGCGACAGCGACAGGCCGGACCGGGACAGCTTTGCCTTCAGGCTCTGGTCGCCGATCTTCTTCGACTGCTCCTGCTGCTTCTTCTCCAGCGCCTTCAGCGAATCCTGCAGGGATTTTCGGCGCTTGGAAATTTCCTGCACGCGGTCGCGCGCGGCCTTCACCTTGCCGCGGTCGGTCTCGGCGGCCTTGACGCGGATGACGCGGCTTTCCGTCTTGCGCTCCGCCTCCAGCCGGGAAAACAGGAAGACATAGGCAAGCCCCCCGGCGGAAATCGCAATGAGGGCCACGAGCGCAAGGACCGTCAGATCGAGACCGAACATGTCATCCCCTCCCTCAATTGCTCAGCTTTTCCATCTGGTCGAGGGCGGTGGCGAGGCGCCGGTCCTCGTTGTAGTAGCGGGCCCGCTCCCAGAAATGCGGCTTGACGATGCCGGTGGAGAGATGGCGGCCGATCAGCCGGCCGGCGGCATCCTCGCCCTCGATCTCGTAACGCATGAGATCCTGGGTGATGATCACGTCGCCTTCCATGCCGACAACCTCCGTCACATGGGTGATGCGGCGCGAACCGTCGCGCAGGCGAGCAGCCTGGATGATGACGTCGATCGAACCGGCGATCATCTCGCGCACGGTGCGGGCCGGCAGCGAGAAGCCGCCCATGGCGATCATCGATTCCATGCGGCTGAGGCATTCGCGCGGCGTATTGGCGTGGATCGTCCCCATCGAACCGTCATGGCCGGTGTTCATCGCCTGCAGCAGGTCGAACACTTCGGGGCCGCGCACTTCGCCGACGATGATCCGCTCGGGGCGCATGCGCAGACAGTTTTTCACGAGATCGCGCATGGTCACCTCCCCTTCGCCCTCGATATTGGGCGGGCGGGTTTCGAGGCGCACCACATGCGGCTGCTGCAACTGCAGTTCGGCGGTGTCCTCGCAGGTGATGACACGCTCGTCGAGATCGATATAGCGCGTCAGGCAATTGAGCAGCGTCGTCTTGCCGGAGCCGGTGCCGCCGGAAATGACCACATTGCACCGCACGCGGCCGATGATCTGCAGAAGTGTGGCGCCTTCCGGGCTGATCGCGCCGAAGCGCACCAGCTGTTCGAGTGTCAGCTTGTCGCGCTTGAACTTGCGGATCGTCAGCGCCGGGCCATCGAGCGCGAGCGGCGGGGCAATGACGTTGACGCGGGAGCCATCCGGCAGGCGCGCATCGCAGATCGGACTCGATTCGTCGACGCGGCGGCCCACCTGGCTGACGATGCGCTGGCACACCGACAGAAGCTGCGCATTGTCGCGGAAGCGCACATCCGACTCGATGGTCTTGCCGCCCACTTCGATGAAGGTCTGCCCCGCGCCGTTGACCATGATGTCGGCGATATCGTCACGCGCCAGCAGCGGCTCCAGCGGGCCATAACCCAGAACGTCGTTGCAGATATCCTCGAGCAGTTCCTCCTGCTCGGAAATCGACATGGCGAAGTTCTTGATGGTGATGATGTCGTTGACGATGTCGCGGATTTCCTCGCGCGCGCTTTCGGCATCGAGCCTCGCGAGCTGCGACAGGTCGATCGTATCGATGAGCGCGGAAAATACCTCGCCCTTGGTGTCGTAATAGGCTTCTGTGCGGGTCTGGCGGCGGCGCGGGGCGGCAGAGGGCGCGACGGGCGGCGACGGGATCTGCGGGCGGACCGCGCCGGAACCGACCTCGATCAGGATCTCCGGCAGAAGCGGCTGCGGCGTCGCGGGCGCGGCCGGGCTCACAGGTGCTGCCGCGGGTGCGCCCCTGCCCGTCTTTGCGACCCCATCCTGTCCGCGTCTGCCAAACATGCCGTCGTTCCGTTTCCTGTCCAGTGCCTGCCGGCGCTTACGTGCCGCGCAAAAGATCCAGCATGCGCGCAAGCCCGCCCTTGCGGCTCTTCTTCACCGAGGCGCGACCGGTCAGCGCATGCGACAGCTGCGAGAAGATTTCCGCCGTCGGGCATTTCGCATCGATCTCGGAGATCATCCGTCCGCTGTTGGAGGCATTGCCGAACAGCTGCACGTCGAAGGGAATGATCGCCAGCGGCTCCAGCTCCAGCGGCTCGACGAATTCGGCGGGCGCGATTTCCGGCCGCTTCGGCATGCCGACCTGGTTGAGGATGAGATGCGGCGGCCGGTCGTTGGGCCGCAGCTTCTTCAGCGCGTCGATCTGGTTCTTGGCATTGCGCAGGTTGGGCAGGTCCGGCACGGCGGTGATGACCACCTCGTCGACATCCGCGAGCACGCTGCGCGTCCATTCCGACCAGGCATGCGGCAGGTCGATGACGGAGACGGGCGCGCTGCGCTGCAGCACATCGATCAGCGGCTGGAAGGCCGTGGCGTCAAAATCATAGGCGCGATCCAGCATCGAGGGGGCGGCCAGCAGCGACAGGTGCTCGGAACACTTGGTCAGCAGACGGTCGAGGAACACCTCGTCCAGCCGCTCCGGCGCGTAAACCGCCTCGGCAATGCCCTGCGCAGGATCCTGGTCGAAGTCGATATTGGCGGTGCCATAGGCAAGGTCGAAATCGGCCAGGATCGTTTCGGTGGCAAACAGCGAGGATATGCCGAAGGCGCAGTTGTGGGCGATGGTGGAGGAGCCGACGCCGCCCTTCGCCCCGATGAAGGCGATGGAGCGACCGAGCGGCTCGGCATCCGGATCGACGAAGATCGTGGCAATCGCCGCAAGCAGGTCCGGCATCTGCACCGGCGTAACGAGATAGTCGGAGATGCCGTTGCGCACCAGTTCGCGATAGAGCGTGATGTCGTTGTGGCAACCGATGATGATGACGCGGGTGGAGGAATCACAAACCTCGGCCAGCGGCGCAAGCTCCGCCAGAAGGTCGGCGGGTCTGGCCTGCGTCTCCAGAATGATGAGGTTCGGCGTGGGGGCCGCGGCAAACATGTTGGCGGCGGCCTGCGTGCTGCCGCTCGTCACGCGCATGTTGACCTTGGCCATGCGACGATCCTGTCCCAGCCGTTCCATCACCCGCTGCAATGCCTCGCTTTCGCAAAAGGCATGCACCGAAATGCGCGGCAGCGGACGCAGCTGGTCGAGATCGCCGGCGCGAAGGGTGTCCGGCTCCTCGGGCTGGTCGCTCAGGCGAATGTCGTAGTCCACGGCGCTCATGGGGTGTCTGTCCTTCGCCACATCAATCCGAACTCGTATCCTTGCCGGACCGGTAATTGCCGATGACGGTGGAGCGGCGCGCCGCATCGATCGGGGTGGCCCCGCGCGGCCCCAGCAGATCGCCGGGATTGTCGAGCTGGGCGGCCAGGTTGTTCTGTGTGGCGCAGCCGAAATTGTACCAGTTGCGGTTTCCGCCCGTATCGTTGGCAAGATCCTCCGGCCATTCGCCGCAGGCGGCGGTGACGGCCCGTGTTGCCGTGAAGGACAGGCGCACCGGTGCTGCATCTCCCACCGCACCTGCCGCATAACCGGTGAAGACGATTGCCCGCGCAGGAACGCCTGCAGTGGTCAGGGTGGCACGGATCTCGTTCGAAAGCCGCGCGGCGGCCGGCGCATTGGGCGAACCATACGGCAGCTGCACCAGAACATGCCCGGCCGACGAGGCGAGATAGCTCTGCACGAAGCCCCGCAGCGTCTCGCGCATGCCGGTGGTAAGCCGCATGTCATTGGGGCCGACCGGGATGTCGAGTGCGTTCTGTGCTTCGGTCAGCACGACGGGATGGCGCTGGCGATAATCCATCGGAATGGAGCCGGTGGTCAGGCTGCGGTCGGCGCAGCCGGCAATCAGCGTCATGGCGATCAGCAGGGCGGCAGCGGAGGATGTGCGGGTCATTGTCCTTGCGCCTCTCATTTGTAGATGAAGCCCACGGCGCCGTGATAGCGGCCGCTCGCCGCCTGTTCCTTGCGCCCGTAAAGCTGGTTGACGCGGTTCATGAAGAAGGTCGGGCCATCGGCCTCCGGATTGAAGTTGTCGTCCGGACGGGCGAGCTGGTTGCGAGCGACCGGCCGCACGAGATAGGGGGTGGCGATGATGACGAGTTCCGTCTCGTTGCGGATGAAATCCTTGCTGCGGAACAGCGTGCCGAACACGGGCACCTTGGAGATGCCGGGAAGCCCCGACATGGCCTGGCGCACATTGTCCTGCACGAGACCGGCAATCACGATCGAGCCGCCGGAGGGAAGTTCCACCGTGGTGGAGGCCTCGCGCTTGCGCAGCGACAGATAGGTGGAACCGGGCACGGCATTGGAGGTGCCGTTGCCGGTGGCGATCGAGCCTTCATAGGTCGGCTCCGACACATTGGTCTCGATCTTCAGGCTGATGCGGCCGGCCGACAGCACCACCGGGCGAAAATTCAGCTCGACGCCGTAATCCACCGTCTCCACCGTGCGGCTGACGGTGGTCTTGTTGTTGTCGTCGATATCCACATCCTGCTGGCCGGCAAGCCGGTATTCGCCGCCCACGTAGAACTTCGCCTGCTCGCCAGAGATCGCGGTGAGGCTGGGTTCGGCCAGCGTGCGCATCACGCCCGCCTGCTCCATGGCATTCACATAGGTGGCGATGCTGGTTGTGCCGATCTTGCCCACCACGCCGCCGACGCCGCCGACATCGATGGCATTGCCGAGATTGGCCGGATTGGCGAAGGAAATGCCGCCATTGGCCTTGCTGCCGGTGGTGCTGACCGAACCGTTGAAGCCGAGCTGTTTCAGCACCTGCCGGCTGACCTCGGCGACGGTGACCTTCAGCGTGACCTGATCCTCGCCCTCGATCTTCAGCAGGTTGACGATCTGCGAGACCTGCCGGTCTTCGGCAAAGATCGCCACGTCGCCGTTCTGCGCCGTGCTGGCGGCCGTCTGGTTGCGGGTGGTCGCCTCACCGCCCTTCAGGAAGGCGCTGGCGAGCTTTTCCGCCTGCAGCGCATCCTGCGGCGTGCGCACCGAGCCGGTCAGCACGATGTTGTCGGAGATGATCTCCACCTTGATGTCGGATTCGGGCAGGAAGCGGCGCAAGTTCTGCTGCAGGCCGGCGATGTCGCGCTCGATCTCCAGGTCGAGACTGACGATTTCCTCGCCGCCGGCGCCGAAGATGAAGATGTTGGTCTGACCGACCGCCTTGCCGAACAGATAGATGCGCCGCGAGGTGCGGGTCACGGCATCGGCAATCGAGGGATCGGCGACCAGAATGTCGTGCGCATCAGTCGGCAGGTCCACCACCAGCGCCTTGTTGAGGCCGAGATGCAGGCGCTTGCGCACGCCCCGCCCGGCTTCCGTGATGCGGATGAGGCTCTGTTCCTCGGCACGAGCGGCACCGGCGCCGAAACCCGGGCCGGGCGAAGCCGGCACGAACCCGGCAAGAATGAGGGCAAGGGAGACAACAAGACTGATGCGGCCGCGTCTGCGCGGACCGCCTGTGGCGAAGGGCGTGCCGGTGGTGAAGGACATGGCGCTCATCGCTGCTCCGTGCGTGCAATGCTGCCGGTCACGATGGTCCCGGACTTGATGACCTGGACGGCCGACTTGTCGTCACTGCCCGAGAGCAGATAGGCGGCCGCGCTGTCATCGGCCTCCTGTGCATCGGCGACGGAGCGCAGCGCCAGCGTCAGCCGGTCGGCCATCTGCTGGGCCGCCGCAAGAACCCGAGCCTGATCCGGAGACAATTCCAGCGTTGCCGTGGTGCCAAGCACGGACTTGCTGCCATCCTGCTTTTCCTCGACCTGTTGGTCGATGGCGAGGACGCGGATGTTGGTGAGCACCGCCTCGGAGAGATAGCGTCCCTCGGCATTCTTGCGCACCATGATGACATCCACCCGGTCGTTCGGCAGCACGAAGCCACCGGCACCCGTGGCGACCGAGATTTCCGTGGCAACCGCCCGCTTGCCGGCCGGCAGGAGGGAAGACATGATCCGGTTGGAGGAATCGGCGACCTTTTCTCCGCGGATCGGTTCGCCGGCAAAGATCGGCAGGCGCACCACGAGCCCTTCCAGCTTCGCCAGGGCATCGGGCTGCGCGGTGTCGGTGATGAAGCCATCCGCCACGCCACCCGCCGGCCAGGCCATCCAGCGAATCGAATTGCGGCCAATGCGGGCACCAACCGGAAGGTTGTCGGCGGAGACCAGCACATTGACAGTCGGTTCGCGGCGGATCACCTCCCGCGCCTGCTCGACCACCGTTTTCTGGCCGGCCAGACGCATGGCAAGCACGCCGGCAAGGCCGGCCGCCACGACGGCAACGGCGAGGATGATCAGACGCGCGGGTTTCATGACGAGACCTTGGGGAACTTCGAATATGTTCCCGAAGGATGTCGCTGATTGGTGTAATTAAGGTTAATGACTGCCTTAGGGAAATGGTTAATTCCCGCTAACCATTTCCCTTTGAAATTAACCTTTCGTTAGGAAATCGCCGCCCGCAGTGCAACGACAAGCGGCGCATGGCCCATGCTCCACAGACCACCGATGGCGATGGCCACCGCATAGGGAACCTTCTGCGCACTTGCGAGCGAGGCGGGCAGGACACCTGCCAGCCACGCCACGCGACGGGCCGCGAACCGCAACAGCAGGATTGCGAGCGTCAGCACGCCGCCGGCCAGACACACCGTCACAAGATATTCGAAAAGCGATATGGTGAAACCATACCAGAGCGCAGAGGCGGCCAGCAGCTTTGCATCACCGCCGCCCATCACGTTCAGCGCAAAGAGACCAAAGCCAAGCAGGAAGACGGCAAGGGCCGCCACAAGGGCAAGGCCGACCTGCGGACCCGCCAGGCCAGCCACCACGGCAGCCGGGAAAAACAGCATGATCAGAGCGATCGCAATGGCGTCGGGGATTTTCATCGTCAGGAGATCGCTGACGGCCGCAAGGCCGAAGGCCAGCGGAAGGGCGCAGAGCAGAAGCGTGGCAAGCATGAGCAAACCGTTCCCCTGCGCGATAAAAGTTCTGCATCGGGCCCTGTCGTCCACACAGGTCAAAAGCCGCCGGATGGCGGCTCCCCGGAGGCAGGCGGAACCTGATCTTACTTGTGCGCCTGATTGGCGGTGGACATTTCGGTCGAAACGCGCGTGAAGGTGGCGCTCAGATTGTCTCCAAGCGTGCTTGCACCGGCAATCAGGGCAACTGAAATCAGCGCGGCGATCAGGCCGTATTCAATGGCCGTGGCACCCGATTCACTCTTCAGGAAACGTGCGAAAAGCCTGGACATTCATCTCTCCTTGTTCGGGTCATTCTCAGCCACGCCGACGACGGCATCCGTCGGTGCGCTTGACGGGCAAACTACGGACAGGGCCTTGCGATCGGCTTAAGATGTCTGGTTAGGATTTGGTTAATGGCCAATGTCGCCTTGCACGGTAAACGGATGACGAGCAGAACCTGTGGCATTTGAACCATCTGTCTCGCCGGCGCCGGAAGCGGCTGATACCCTGCATTGCAAGGCTTTTTCTGCTACATCCGCGACAGTTGACCCCGGCTTGCGTCCCATGCTTTTCGGAGCGTGAACCGGGGCGAGATGGAAAATCGAGCAATTTCGGGACGTTCACTCTTCATTCAGCATTAACGTCCATGCTTCATTGCTGAACAGAGACCGCAACAGGCTGCCCATCATGCTGCGCTGCGCCATGATTTTCCCGATCATCTTCGCCGCTTCGGCCGCAGCATACGGCGCCGAGCCGGGCGCCTTTGTGCGTGTCTACATGAACCAGGCGCGGGTGCTGAAGCTCGATCGGCCCGTGGCCAAGGTGATTGTCGGGAATGCGGATGTCGCGGACGCCACGGTCGCAGATCCCACCACCATCGTTCTGACGGGTCGCGCCTTCGGCACCACCAATCTCGTCCTTCTGGATGCCCGCGGCGAAGCGATTGCCGACGAACGCATCCTTGTCTCGACGGACGAGGGCAACACGGTGCGGGTTTACCGACAGACGGAGCGCACCGTTCTATCCTGCACGCCCTCCTGCGAGCCGCCCGGCAACTAGTCGGCCGCCCGAAATGGCAGCCAGTTCTTCCGCCATCGCCGGCTGCTGTTCCGGATTGGCGCAAATCGACCGACTGGCGCAACGGAATGTCAAGACAATCACCCTAGCGTCGAAGCCTGACGACAGGCCCAGACGAAGACAATGCAACAGGTGGACGATCATCAGAAGCCAAGCGCAGACACCGCGCCGCCGCCCCGCCCCTGGCGGCGAATCTGGCGTGCACGCGAGGGTGCGGCGGCGATCGAATTCGCCATCCTCGCCATACCCTATTTCCTGATCGTCTTTGCCATCATCGAGACCTTCGTGGCCTATACCGCCGAGCAACTGGTGGCCAACGCGGTGGAGAAGCTGTCCCGCGACCTGCGCACGGGCCGCATCACCTATGGTCTGAACCGGACAACAGACAAGAACGCCACACAGTTCCGACAGGCGTTCTGCGACGAGGTCTCCATCCTGATCCACTGCTCGGGCGACGACGCGAGTTCCGGCCTGCTTTATCTCGATGTGCGCAGCTTCAACAGCTTCGCCGACATTCCGACGACCATTCCCCGCCAATCGAGCGATCCTTACGCGGATATTGATGCCACCGCCTTCCGCTATGCGCCGGGCGGGGCGAAGACCATCAACATGGTGCGCGCCTATTACCGCTGGCAGGTGATCACCGATCTGGTGCGCCCCTATATCACCAATATCCGGCCGGCTGACGGGTCGCTGCCGACCGATTTCCTGATCGTGGCCACCTCCGCCTTCCAGAACGAGGATTATCCATGAGGCCGCAGAGACCGCGCGACAGACAGCACCGCCCGCGCGGCCTGATGCTGACGCTTCGCCGGTTTTTCCGCGACCGGCAGGGCGTCGGCGGGGTGGAATTCGCCATTCTGGCACCGATCCTGATATCGCTCTACATCACCTGCTTCGAGCTGACGATGGGCCTCAGCGTCGCCAAGCGCGCCACCCGCTCGGCCTCCACCATCGCCGATCTGGTCACGCAGCAGACCTCCGTCAACAAGGCCTTTCTCGCGACCATGCCGGACGTGACCGAGGCGATCTTCGTTCCCTACAGGACGGAAGCCGATGCGGTGAGCCTCAAGATCACCGGCATTGCCATGGATGCCAATGCCACGCCCAGGGTTCTGTGGTCATGGCAGCAGGATGGCACCCGGCCCTACGGCGTGGGCACCAGCGTCAGCGACGTGCCGGACGAGTTGAAGACCGCCAACAGCTTTCTGGTGCGCGCCGAGTTGTCCGTGCCACATCAACTGCTGATGTTCCTGCCCGGCATCTCCACCGAGACGCGCACCATCACCATCAGCCGCACCTTCTTCTATCGCCAGCGGGTCGGCGACAGCATCGCCTGCAGCGACTGCTGAGCAGGCTTTGCCAATCCGCCCTTGGAACTGTAAGAGGGAGGCTTTGACAGCCGCCTTGCGTCGGGCTTGGCTGCCCTTCAGATCAGGTGAACGATGGCACGCGCCTTCCTTTTCGTACTCGATTCCTTCGGCATTGGCGGCGCCCCGGATGCCGAACGCTATAACGACCTCGGCGCCAACACGCTCGGCCATATCGCCGAATTCTGTGCCGCCGGGGCCGCCGATCGTGCCGGTCTGCGCAAGGGGCCGCTGAAGCTGCCCAACATGTCGGCGCTTGGCCTCGTGCATGTGGCAAGGCTCGCCAGCGGCGATCTGCCGGCCGGCATGCCGATGCCGGAGCGCGTTTTCGGCCTGCATGGTGCGGCAAGCGAAGTGTCGCGCGGCAAGGATACGCCGTCGGGCCACTGGGAAATCGCGGGTACCCCCGTGATGTTCGACTGGGGGTATTTTTCCGCGGAAGGCGAGGCCTTTCCGCCCGAACTGGTGGAGGCGATCTGCCGCGAGAACGACCTGCCGGGCATCCTTGGTAACTGCCATGCCTCCGGCACGGAGATCATTGCCCGCCTCGGCGAGGAGCATATCCGCTCCGGCAAGCCGATCTGCTACACCTCGACCGATTCCGTCTTCCAGATCGCCGCGCATGAGATCCATTTCGGGCTCGACCGGCTGATCGCGCTTTGCGAAAGCGTGCGCCGGCTGATCGATCCCTTGAACATCGGCCGCGTGATTGCCCGCCCCTTCCTCGGCGAAACCGCCGACACCTTCGAGCGCACCGGCAACCGCCGTGACTTTTCCGTGCTGCCGCCGGAGCCGACGCTGCTCGACCGTCTGGTGGAGGCGGGCCGCACCGTGCATGCCGTCGGCAAGATCGGCGACATCTTCGCCCATCAGGGCGTGTCCCGGGTCATCAAGGCGAACGGCAACGAGGCGCTGATGGATGCGACGCTCGCCGCCATCGAGACGGCTCAGGATGGCGATCTGGTCTTCACCAATTTCGTCGATTTCGACATGCTCTACGGCCATCGCCGCGACGTCCCGGGCTATGCGGCGGCACTCGAAGCACTAGACAAGCGGCTTCTAGACGTGCACCGACGCATGAAGCCGGGCGACCTGATGATCCTGACCGCCGACCACGGCTGCGACCCGACCTGGCGCGGCACAGACCACACCCGCGAGCGCGTGCCGATCATGGCCTATGGTCCGGGCATCGCGGCCCGCATGGTCGGCATTCGCAATACCTATGCCGACATCGGCGAAACAGTTGCGGCCCATCTCGGCATTGCGCCCGGCCGCCATGGACGGAGCTTCCTGTGACGACGCATCTGCTGAAGGCCGAGATCCACTGCCATATCGAAGGGGCAGCGCCGCCGGCGCTGGCACTGCGGCAGGCCGAGAAATACGGTGTCGATCCCGCCGGCTTCATGGCCGGCGACGGCTATGCCTGGCACGACTTTGCCGAATTCATTCAGGCCTATGACCGGGTCGCCGCGCTGTTTCGCACCGAGGACGACTATGCGCTGCTGACGGAAAGCTACCTGCTGGACCTGGCCGCGATCAACACGATCTACAGCGAGATCATCGTTTCGCCCGACCATGGCGACCGCATCGGTCTTGGTGCCGACGCCTATCTCGCCGGCATCACCGACGGCATCCTGTCGGCCCGCGAGAAGACCGGCATCGAGGCCCGCATCATCGTGACGGGCGAGCGGCATTTCGGGCCGGAGCGGGTAGTCGCCGCCGCAGAATACGCGGCGCGCAGCCATAATCCGCTGGTCACCGGCTTCAACATGGCCGGCGAGGAACGCATGGGCCGGGTGGCCGATTATGCGCGGGCCTTCGACATCGCCCGCGATGCGGGCCTTGGCCTGACGATCCATGCGGGTGAGGTTTGCGGCGCCTTCAGTGTCACCGACGCGCTCGATCTCGTGCGGCCCTCGCGCATCGGCCATGGCGTGCGCGCCATCGAGGACGCAGCACTGGTCGCAAGGCTTGTCGAAACCGGCGTGGTGCTGGAAGTCTGCCCCGGCTCCAACATTGCGCTTGCCGTCTATCCCGATTTCGAGAGCCATCCCTTGCGCCGCCTGCGGGAGGCCGGCGTGCGCGTCTGCCTCAATTCCGACGATCCGCCCTTCTTCCGCACCTCCCTTTCCCGCGAATACGAGATCGCTGCCGGCGTGATGGGTTTCGGCACGGCTGAGATCAACGCGATGACGCGCACGGCGCTGGAATGTGCCTTCGTGGACGAGGAAACGCGGGGCCGGCTGCTTGCCCGCTTCGATGAATCGGTACAGCCGGCTGGGGAAGATGCACCAAACCTGCGGTGAACGCTTGCGGTTGTCCGCCTTTCCATGAAAGAAAGATCACAAGAGAACACACAAGAAGAAGGACGAAGGCAGCTTCCCATGGACGGCGTAACAGTCATCAATCACCCGCTTGTGCAGCACAAGCTCACCATCATGCGCCGCAAGGAAACCTCGACATCGAGCTTCCGCCGGCTGCTGCGCGAAATTTCCACCCTGCTCTGCTACGAGGTCACCCGCGATCTCGAACTGACCATGGAGACGATCGAGACGCCGCTGACCGAGATGCAGTCGCCGATCCTGGAAGGCAAGAAGCTGGTCTTCGCGTCGATCCTGCGCGCCGGCAACGGCCTGCTGGAAGGCATGCTGGAACTGGTTCCGGCCGCGCGCGTCGCCCATGTCGGCGTCTACCGCGACCATGAGACGCTGCAGGCGGTCGAATATTACTTCAAGGCGCCGGATGCGCTCTCGGAACGCCTCGTGATCGTCGTCGACCCGATGCTGGCCACCGGCAATTCCTCGATTGCCGCGATCGAAAAGCTGAAGGAACGCGGCGCAAAGAACATCCGCTTCCTCTGCCTGCTCGCGGCGCCGGAAGGCATCAAGAATTTCCAGACCGCCCATCCGGACGTACCGATCTTCACGGCCTCCATCGACAGCCATCTGAACGAGAAGGGCTATATCATGCCCGGCCTCGGCGATGCCGGCGACCGCATGTACGGCACCAAGTAAGCCTCGGCGCCCTATGGATTGAACAATGCCCGCAGACCGGATGGTCGCGGGCATTTTTCATGGCCGAAACAGCGCGCGCGGCCCTCAGCCGATGCGCTTGAGGATGACCGGCCGCTCCACAGGTGCCTGATCCGCGATGCGGTAAAGCGCAGCCATGCTGGCCACGGCCTTTTCCGCCTGAGCCTCATCCGCGGCATGCACAAAGGCGATCGGATCGCCCCTTTCGACACGGGTGCCGAGCGGCAGGATACGATCGAAGCCGACACGGTGATCGATGCCATCGCTGGCAAGCCGCCGCCCGCCGCCGAGTTCCACCACGGCAAGGCCGATGCCGCGCGCATCGGTGGCCGCCAGGATGCCGCTGTCCGGCGCAGGCACTGGACGGATGACGGGTGCTGCCGGAAGATAGGTGGCAAAGCGTTCGACGAAATCGGCCGGGCCGCCCAGCAGATGCACCATGCGGCCGAAATGCTCCAGCGCCCGGCCGGAGGCAAGCGCCGCTGTCGCCTTCTCCTGCCCCTCGGTGAGGGTGGAAACGAGGCCGGCCTGCAGCAGCATTTCCCCAGCAAAGGCCAATGTGACCGCCTCGATGCGGGTTCTGCCCTTGCGGCCGGCGAGGAAATCGACGGCGTGGGCGATCTCGACCGCATTGCCGGCGGCATCCGCCAGCGGCTCGTTCATGTCGGTCAGCAGGGCCGAGGTCTTCACCCCTGCCCCGTTCGCCACCTCGACCAGCGAGCGGGCCAGCGCCTCGGCCTCCTCGACGCCCTGCATGAAGGCGCCATTGCCGAACTTCACGTCGAGAACCAGCGTTTCAAGCCCGGCGGCGAGCTTCTTCGAGAGGATCGAGGCGGTGATCAGCGGAATGGATTCGACCGTCGCCGTGACGTCGCGGATCGCATAAAGGCGCCGGTCGGCGGGCGCGAGATCGCCCGTCTGGCCAATGATCGCAGCCCCCGCCTCGCGGACCACCCGGCGAAACTGCGCTTCCGAAGGCGCCACATCATAGCCGGGAATCGCTTCCAGCTTGTCCAGCGTGCCGCCCGTATGGCCGAGGCCGCGGCCGGAAATCATCGGCACCGCCAACCCGCAGGCAGCGACGATCGGCGCCAGCATCAGCGAGACATTGTCGCCGATGCCGCCGGTCGAATGCTTGTCGCCGACCGGACGGCCGATCTCCGACCAGGAGAGAACGTCGCCGCTGTCGCGCATGGCAAGCGTCAGCGCCACGGTTTCGGCGCGCGTCATGCCGCGAAAGAAGGTGGCCATGGCAAAGGCCGCCAGCTGCCCCTCGGAAATGCGATTCGCCGTCACTCCTTCGATGAAGCCGGCAATTTCCGCGGGCGACAGTTCCACCCCGTCGCGCTTGCGGCGGATGATCTCCTGCGGGATCATGCTCAGTAACCGCTCGACACGCGGCTGGAAGGCGCGCCGGCAATCACGTTCAGGATATCGTCCAGCAGGCTGGACGCGCCGAAGCGGAAGGTGGAGGGCATCAGCCAGTTGGCGCCCATGATCGTCTCGGCAAGCCGTAGGTAGAGATCGGCATCCGCCACCGTGGAAATGCCGCCGGCCGGCTTGAAGCCCACCTTCCTGCGGCTGTCGCGGATCGCCTGCAGCATGATGTCGGCTGCTTCGAGCGTGGCGTTGACGGAGACCTTGCCCGTCGAGGTCTTGATGAAATCGGCGCCGGCCTCGATCGCCAGTTCGGATGCCCGGCGGATCTTGCCGCTGTCGCGGATCTCGCCGGTTTCGAGGATCACCTTCAGGCAGGCCTCCGGGCAGGCGGCGCGCACGGCAGTGACCATCTCGGTGACGGCCGCCTCATCGCCGGCGAGGAAGGCCTTGTAGGGAATGACGAGATCGATCTCGTCGGCGCCATCGGCAATCGCCTGGCGGGTTTCCGCGACGACGGTCTCGACCGGCAGATCGCCGGACGGAAAGTTGACGACAGTGGCAATCCGCACCGGATGATCCGACCCGAGAATGCCGCGTGCCTGCGCCACGAAGCGCGGCCAGATGCAGATGGCGGCCGAATGGCCGTTCGGCGTCTGCGCACGGGCGCACAAGGCCGCGATTGCGGCGGCATCGCAATCGTCACGCAGGTTCGTCAGGTCCAGCAGCGACAGTGCGAACGCAGCCGCCTCGCGCGGGCTCAACAGTTCCATGGGCTTACCTCCCGGCTTTTTCGGAGTGTGCATCATTATCCTTCAATCGATTAGACGCAAGACAGGAAGGACCGGCCGGCCGGCCGGCAAGCTTGACCGGGCGGCACGGGTTCGATCGAACGGCCTGTCAGGCAATGGTGTCCTGCGCGAACAGGTCCTTGAGAATGGTGGCGAGGCGGCGACCGCCCAGCGGCGCCATTTCCTTCGTCTCCTCGTGCGACAATTCCGCCCCGGTCATGCCGGCGCCGAAATTGGTGATGACCGAGCAGGCGGCGACCTTCAGTCCGACATAGCGGGCGAGGATCACCTCCGGCACGGTGGACATGCCGACCGCATCGGCCCCCAGAATGCGCGCCATGCGGATTTCCGCCGGCGTTTCGAAACTCGGGCCGGAGAACCACATGTAGACGCCGGAATAGAGGGGCGTGGCGGTGCGGATCGAGGCATTGCGGATGGCAAGCGCGAGATCGGCATCATAGGCGCTGGTCATGCCGACAAAACGCCGGTCGCCGCTTTCGCCGATCAGCGGGTTCATGCCGGAATAGTTGATGTGATCGGCGATCTGCATCACCGAACCGGGCGGCATGTCGTCCTTCAGTGACCCCGCGGAATTGGTAAGGATCAGCGCCTGAACACCAATCCCCTGCAGCACCTCGATGGGAAAGCGCATGGCCGAGGCATCGCCGTGTTCGTAGTAGTGCGCACGGCCGGACAGCATGATGACAGGATGGCGGCCGAGAAAACCGGCCACGAGCTCGCCCGCATGGCCGGTGACGCCGCTTGCCGGAAAGCCGGGCAGTTCGCCGTAGGAAATCCGCACAGGCTTCTCGACCTCCGCCACCAGCGAACCAAGGCCCGAGCCCAGCACGATGGCATGACGCGGCATCAGGCCGCCTAGCCGGTCCACCAGCAGATCGATGACGGACTTCATCCGATTACATCCGTCTGGAAGGAGAAGGGCAGAAGTTCGTCCATGGTCAGCGTCTTCTGCACGCCGACCTCGTCGCAGAGGTAGACGCGGGTGTCGGGACCCGCGAATTCGGCGATCTTCTGGCGGCATCCGCCGCAGGGCGGGCAGCAGGCCAGTTTCTCGGCAATCACCGCGATCTCGACGATCTTGCGGCCACCGCCCATCACCATGTTGCCGATGGCGGTCGGTTCGGCGCACCAGCCCTGCGGGAAGGACAGGTTCTCGACATTGGCGCCGAGATAGATCTTGCCGTCATCGGCGCGGATGGCTGCACCGACCGGGAACTTGGAATAGGGCGCATAGGCCCTTCCCATTGCCGCGCGGGCCGCCTCGAACAGGTCTTGCGCCATGATCAACGTTCCTTCGTATAGGGCACGCCGCCGGCCTTGGGCGGGTGGGCGACGCCGATGAACCCGGCCAGCAGAATGCAGGTGAGGATATAGGGCAGCGCCTGGAAGATCTGAACCGGCACTTCGCCGATTCCCGGCACCGCCTTGCCCTGCATGAAATTGGCGAAGGCATCGAGGAAGCCGAACAGCAGGCAGGCAAACATCACCGGCACCGGCTTCCACTTGGCAAAGATCAGGGCGGCGAGCGCGATATAGCCCTTGCCGGCCGACATGTCCTTGATGAAGGCGGCCGACTGGGCAATCGACAGATAGGCGCCGGAGAAGCCGCAAAGGAAGCCCGCCACGATGACGGCGCGGTAGCGCAGCCAGGTGACGGAAATGCCGGCCGTATCCACCGCGCCCGGATTTTCGCCGACCGCACGCAGCCGAAGGCCGAAGCGGGTGCGAAACAGCACCCACCAGGTGATCGGTACGGCGAGGAAGGCGAGATAGGTCAGGATGTTGTTGCCGGAGATGACATGCACATAGAGCGGCCCGATGAAGGGCACGTCGCGCATGGCATCGACGAAGGGCAGCGTGATTGGCGAGAAGCGCGCCTCGCCGGAGATCTGGGGAGTACGTCCTCCCTGCCCGAACCAGGCCTGGCCGAGAACGACGGTGAGACCGGCCGCCACGAAGTTCAGCGCCACACCGGAGACGATCTGGTTGCCGCGATTGGTGATCGAGGCAAAACCGTGGATCAGCGAGAACAGGATCGACACCCCGATGCCGCCGAGAAGGCCAAGCCAGGCATTGCCGGTGACATAGGCGACGCAGGCGGATGCAAAGGCAGCCGCCAGCATCTTGCCCTCCAGCCCGATGTCGAAGACCCCGGCACGCTCGGTGAAGAGGCCGGCCAGCGCGGTGAACAGCAGCGGGATCGACAGGCGAATGGTCGAGCCGAGAATGCTGACGACGATATCGTAGAATTCCATCTCTTGCTCCTCAGGCCCGTTTCAGACGCTGGTACAGGTGCACCATGGCCGGCCGGAACATGTATTCCAGCGCGCCGGCAAACAGGATCACCAGACCCTGGATCACCACGATCATCTCGCGGGTGATGTTGGGCATTTCAAAGGAGAGATCGGCACCGCCCTGGTAGAGAATGCCGAACAGAAGGGCGGCCAGCACGATGCCAAGCGGATGGCTGCGCCCCATCAGCGAAACGGCGATGCCGACGAAGCCCGCGCCGCCGACGAACTCCACCTGCAGGCGGGCAGAGGCGCCCATCACCGGGTTCAGCGCCATCATGCCGGCCAGCCCCCCGGAGATCAGCATGGCGATGATGACGGTACGCCCATAGGGAATACCGGCATAGATCGCAGCAGAGGGGCTGATGCCGAGCGTGCGCATCTCATAGCCGAGCTTGGTGCGCCAGATCAGCACCCAGACAAGAAAGGCCATGACCAGCGCGATCAGGAAGGAGACGTTGAAGGGCGCTGGCCCGAGCTTCAGGCCGAACCAGGCCATCAGCCAGTCGAGCTTCGGCAACTGTCCGCCGGGCAAGAAGGTGCGCGTTTCCGGCGCCATCTTGCCCGGCACGATCAGCACGTTGACCAGCAGGTAGACCATCAGCGCTGCGCCGATGAAGTTGAACATGATGGTGGTGATGACGACATGGCTGCCGCGTTTGGCCTGCAGCCAGGCCGGAATGAAGGCCCAGGCGGCACCGAACAGGGCTGCGCCGATCACGGCAAACGGCATCGTCACATACCAGGGCACGTAGCGATCGAGCGCAAGCGCGACCAGCGCCGCGCCGAGACCGCCGAGATAGGCCTGACCTTCCGAGCCGATGTTGAACAGGCCGGCATGGAAGGCGACCGCCACCGACAGGCCGGTGAAGATGAAGCTGGTGGCATAGAACAGCGTGAAGCCGATCGCATCGCCGCGTCCGAGCGAGCCTTCGATCAGAAGCTTCAGCGCAGCCAAGGGATCCTCGCCGATCCACCAGACGACGAGCCCGGAGATGAAGAAGGCGACCAGCAGGTTGAGGAGCGGCATCAACCCGTAGGTGATCCAGTTGGGCAAGGGTACGGAAGCGGTACTCATGAAAGGTTCGTCCTCATGCGGCAATGCCTGCCATCATCAGACCCAGTGTCTGCTCGCCGGCATCCGGGGTCTTTTCGCCAACCACCTTGCCGGCAAACATCACGAGGATGCGGTCGGACAGGGATCGGATCTCGTCCAGTTCGACGGAAACGAGCAGGAGCGCCTTGCCGGCATCGCGCATTTCCACGATGCGGCGGTGAATGAATTCGATCGCGCCGATATCGACGCCGCGGGTGGGCTGGCCGATGATCAGCGCCTTGGGATCGCGCTCGATCTCGCGCGCCACGACGATCTTCTGCTGGTTGCCACCGGAGAAGTTCGCCGTCTTCAGGCGCGGATTCGGCGGGCGGATGTCGTACTTTTCGATCTTCTCTACGGCATCCGCCTGGATTGCCTTCAGATCAAGCAGCGCACCGCGGCCATAACGGGGATCGCGGTGATAGCCGAGCACCGAATTCTCATATTCCTCGAACTTCAAGACGAGGCCCATGTGGTGCCGGTCTTCCGGGATATGGGCAAGACCAAGCGCCCGAAGCCGCGCCGGATCGGCATTGGCGATCGGCTGGCCATCGAGCAGGATCTCGCCCGAGGCCGGCTTGCGGATGCCGGCAATCGCCTCCAGCAGTTCCGACTGGCCGTTGCCGGCGACGCCCGCAATGCCGACGATCTCGCCTTCGCGCACATCGAAGGAGACGTTATCGACCATGGTGACGCCACGGGCGTCCTTGACGGTGAGGTTCTTCACCGACAGCAGCACCTTGCCGGGCTTTGCGGCGCCCTTTTCGACGCGCAGCAGAACGCGGCGGCCGACCATCAGTTCGGCCAGTTCCTCGACCGTCGTCTCGGCGGTCTTGCGGGTGGCAACCATTTCGCCGCGGCGCATGACGGAAACCTCGTCGGTGATCGCCATGATCTCGCGCAGCTTGTGGGTGATGAGGATCACCGTCTTGCCCTGGTCGCGCAACACCTTCAGCACCTTGAACAGGTGGTCGGCCTCGGCGGGCGTCAGAACGCCGGTCGGCTCGTCGAGAATCAGGATATCGGCGCTGCGATAGAGCGCCTTCAGGATTTCCACGCGCTGCTGCTTGCCGACGGGCAGATCCTCGATCAGCGCGTCAGGATCGACGTCGAGACCGTAATCGGTCTCCAGACGCTTCAACTCCTTGCGCGCGCCGGAAACGCCCTTGGCGAGCAGTTGCCCGCCCTCGGCACCGAGCATGACGTTTTCCAGAACCGTGAAGTTCTCCACCAGCATGAAATGCTGGTGCACCATGCCGATGCCGGCGGCAATCGCGGTCTGGCTGTCACGAATGTCGAGCGGCTTGCCGTCGATGCGGATCTCGCCGCGATCGGCCTGGTAGAAGCCGTAGATGATGGACATCAGGGTCGACTTGCCGGCACCATTCTCCCCGATGATGCCGTGGATCGTTCCCTTTTCCACCTTCAGATTGATGTTCTTGTTGGCATGAACGGCACCGAAACTCTTGTCGATGCCCACCAGTTCAATAGCGGGATGCTGGCTCACGCGCTGGCCTTTCCTTTCCGGAAGCCGGACATGGTAAGGGCGCATGGCGGAACCCGCGATGCGCCCTGACCGTGATGAATTACATCGGGCAGCTGTTGTCCGACATGTAATCGTGAACCTTGACGGAACCCGAGATGATATCGGCCTTCGCCTTTTCGACGGCAGTCTTCATCTCCGGCGTGATCAGCTTGGCGTTGTTGTCGTCCAGCGCATAGGCAACGCCGTCTTCCTTCACACCGTTGGTCTGGATGCCACCGGTGAATTTGCCGGCTGCGGCATCCTTGTAGGCATTGTAGACCGCGAGATCGACGCGCTTGACCATCGAGGTCAGCACCGAACCCGGATGCAGATGGTTCTGGTTGGAATCGACGCCGATCGACAGCTTCTTGTTGTCGGCAGCCGTCTGCAGCACGCCGAGACCGGTGGCGCCGGCAGCCGCGTAAATGACATCCGCACCCTGGTCGATCTGGTTCTTGGTCAGCTCACCGCCGCGAACCGGGTCGTTCCAGGCAGCACCGGTGGTGCCGGTCATGTTCTGCAGAACTTCGATCTTGGCATTGGCAGCCTTGGCGCCCTGGGCATAGCCGCAGGCGAACTTGCGGATCAGCGGAATATCCATGCCGCCAATGAAGCCGACCTTGCCGGACTTGGACGCCATGCCGGCCAGGATGCCGACGAGATAGGAGCCCTCTTCTTCCTTGAAGACGACGGAGCGCACGTTCGGCAGCTTCACCACGGAATCAACGATCACGAACTTGGTGTCCGGGAATTCGGCAGCCACCTTCTCCATGGCCGAGGTCCAGGCGAAGGAAACGGCAACGATCGGATTATAGCCGCGCGAGGCAAAGTTGCGGATCGCCTGCTCGCCCTGGGTGTCGCTGGTCGGCTCGAAGTCACGGAAATCGGTGCCGGTTTCCTTCTTGTACTTCTCTGCGCCCTGGAAAGCCGCTTCGTTGAAGGATTTGTCGAACTTGCCGCCGGTGCCATAGACCAGCGCCGGCTTGATGTCAGCCGCCAGCGCCGTGGTCGAAAGCGCTGCCATGGCAATCAGTGTCAAAAGGGTTTTCTTCATCGTGCAGCCCTGTTTTTGCTCGTCATTGTGGGTCCCCCCGCACGCCTGTCTCGCGAAGGCATGTCTGCGGTTGCCGGCCTCTTCATCATTATGCCTGGCAGGCCCTTATCCTTGCATGGGTTTCAGCAAAATTCACCAGAAATTTTTCGTTTGGTCAAAAACGAAAAATCTGCGCAACCGATCGCCATTTTCCCCGCAGGACTGCACAAGAGGGCGGCTTTACGCCGCCGAAACAGACAGATCAGCCGCCAATGGGGCAGCTGACGCCGGTGCCACGCAGACCGCAATAGCCAGCCGGGTTCTTGGCCAGGTACTGCTGGTGATAGTCTTCCGCGTAATAGAAAACGTCTGCCGGGGCGATCTCGGTCGTGATGACAGAAGTGCGTCCCGCCGCCTTGAGCGCCGCCTGGAATGCTGCGCGCGCAGCCTCCGCCTTCTCCAGCTGGTCAGCGGTCGTGGTATAGATCGCCGACCGGTAGGTCGTGCCAATGTCATTGCCCTGGCGCATGCCCTGGGTCGGGTCATGCTCCTCGAAGAAGGTCTTCAGCAGGGTTTCGTAGGAGATGATGGCGGGATCAAAGACCACCTTGACGATTTCGGCATGACCGGTGAGGCCCGTCGTCGTTTCATGATAGGTCGGATTGGGCGTCAAGCCACCCTGATAGCCGACCGCGGTAACCCAGACACCCGGCAGCCGCCAGAACAGACGCTCCGCACCCCAGAAGCAGCCCATGCCGAAATAGGCCACGTGGAGGTGATCGGGATAGGGGCCCTGCAAGGGGTTGCCGTTGACGAAATGGTGCTCCGCGGTGGGCAGCGCCTCCGCACGTCCGGGCAGCGCCGCATCGGCACTCGGCATCACGGTCTTCTTGTTGAACATGTCGATCAGGAACATTTCGAACCTCCCTCGTTGCGGTCGCGTCGCACGCGCCGTCGCTTCAGGCAAACAGGCTTCGTGGCCGGGGGCGCCGGTAACCGATCATCCACAGCGCCAGCGACAGACCAAGGCACACCGCGAATGCCGGCTGGCGGATGATCACGGCAAACCCGTTCTGCCAGACTTGCGGGTGAATATAGTGTTCGACCATGCCTTGCACCAGAGGCAGACTCCGGGGGCTTGCCGCCAGCCAATCCTCTTCCAGACTGGTCAGGACCACGGATGAGGATGCCACCGAAGCGATCGCATCGATCGTGCCGGCGGCAATCGCCAGCACAAGCGCGAGAAAGCTCAGAAACCGGAAGAAAAATGCCATGGTCCTGTCCGATCCTGCTGGCAGCCGATGGGAAGCGAAGATTAGGGCCGCACCCTCCACTTGGCAATGCGGCCGCCACCGCGGGAGTTTTCTGCCAGCAAAAGCAGCGACTTGAGCCCGAGGTCACAAAAGTTTCAGATTCCGGTTGATTGCGCGAAATTCATCGGTATATATCCGCCCCGACCGCTGCTTCGCCAAACCGGCCGGGCAGCCCTTGGATCAAGGACAGGTGGCCGAGTGGTTGAAGGCGCACGCCTGGAACGCGTGTATACGTGAAAGCGTATCGAGGGTTCGAATCCCTCTCTGTCCGCCATGCCTTTGCGTAACACGCTGATTTTCCATCTTATTCGCCTTTCTCTTGTCCAACTTTTCGAACTGGTTGGACAGAAGCTGTTCTCTTTTTCTTCCCCGCGATGGCCTTAAGCCCCTTCTCAGCGAGAGCCGCTTGATTGGCTGCGGCCGTGTAGACAGACACCTGCTTAAGATCCGTATGGCCGGTGACCGCTTTGATGATGTCGCCGCTCATGCCGCCCTCGGCCATCCGACGCGCCGCCGCCTTTCTAAGCCCGTGGGCCGAGCAATGAGAAAGGCCGGCTTCATTGCAGCGGTCCCGGAACCAGTTTCCAAAGCCTGCCGCTGTGAACGGCTTGCCAAACTCCGTCAGAAGGAAGGACGGTTTATCTTTTGGAAGCAGGAACAGGACATCTGTCAGCGCCGGCAGCATGAACAGATCAAGCTCCGCCCCTGTCTTGCGCTGCTTCACTCTGATCGTCTTTCCGGAAACCTGATGCCATCCCATGGCGATAACATCGCTGCGGCGCTGTGCGGTGTAGAGCAACAGGTTGAGGGCAAGCCGCGCCTTGGTTCCCTCCGGATGCCGCGCCTCGTAAGTTGCGATTTCTGTTTCCGTCCACGTATGAAAGCCATCGGTCTTTTTCTTGAAGCCACGAACCCCGGCGGCAGGATTGACCGCGATCCACCCGTTATCGAGGGCGTGATCGAGCATGATCTTCAAAAGGGACAGGAGGCGGTTCGCCGCCTGCGGGCGATCCGCCATATTGCCCAGGAGAATTTTCAGGTGTTCGCGGCGAAGGTCTCGAACGAGCCTGCTTCCGTGCTTCACCCGAAACGTCTCAATGATCCGCCGATAGGTCTGCTTTGTGCTGTCACGCAGCCCCTGAAATTGTGGCGAGCGGTAATAGGAAACAGCCAAGGCATCCATCGAACCGGGCTTGGTGCGCGCCGCACCGATATTGGCCCGCCATTCTGTGACGCCCGCAAGCGCCGCCGCGTATGCTTTTTCAAATTCGGCACCAACCGGCGGAAAGGGAAGATACGTATCCACGCCCTTTGCCCGAAACCGAATACGCCGTTTCTTATGCCGGTCGATGACCAGCGAGCAGTATTGCGGCAGGCCGTTACGACGCTTGCCCTTCATGTCTTCAGATCATCCCAGGTGTTGATATCGTTCGCTTTTGCCACCGTTTCCGTAAGCGAGGCGCTCGCTTCGATACGCCCGTCGGGATGAAGAATGATGCGGACGGCTTCAAACCCGGCCTCAAGGCCGGCCTTGAACAGGCGCTTCGCATCGATCTGCTTGATTGCCGCGCCACGGTTTGCCATCGATCAGACCTCCGCCTTTTGATCGGCACGTGCGCCGGCAGGACGATTTTCAAGAAACCCGAGCGCAGCGGAAACCAGCGAAAAGATCAGTGGCGATTCGTCAAAGTCCCTTGCCTCGTCGCGAGCGAGCCGCAGCGCCTCCAGAGCCTCGCCCATGCCCCCGGCCGGGCTTGCCCAGGTTTTCAGCGCCTCCAACGGCGGCGCCCACGGCTGAACTGCCTTGCGCGCGTCGGACGCGCCGGCGAGGTCTTCGGCCATCGCCGTTTCCCAGCCATTACGGAATGCGGCGATTGTTTCGGAAAGGCTGGGGGCCGGCCGGGAAAGCGGCTTTTTCAAGGAAACGCGCTTAACCATGATTGGCCTCACCAGCAAGAATTCCAACCTTATCGTCAGAGCCCTCCGAAGCGGCCTCGATCGCGTTGTCGATCCTCGTCAGCACGCCGGAGAGACCGCGCGCGACAACCTCCGAGCATCGCCGCAAGTCGCCTAAATTGTCGACAACCTCCATCGGAATGCCGCGCATTGGTGCCATTGAGACTTGAACCAGGCTCTGGTGCATCAGGCGGACCATCGCCAGGGCCTCGCGCACGTCATCGTAAATGCGGTCCACATTGACGCCGAGCGGGTCATTCGCCACATCAACCGGCGCCGGAACGGAAGGCGCCGGAGGATCGCGCAGCAGCGAATACAGGCTCTGCAGCATCGCTATGCTTTCATCGGCCCAGAGTTCCGCCTCGCCGCTCC
Source organism: Rhizobium sp. RU35A (assembly GCF_900156005.1). NCBI lineage: Bacteria > Pseudomonadati > Pseudomonadota > Alphaproteobacteria > Hyphomicrobiales > Rhizobiaceae > Rhizobium > Rhizobium sp. RU35A. Next base: position 80,703 of record NZ_FTMR01000011.1, read on the forward strand.
ACAGCCAGCCCTTGGCAAAATCGTATTTCAGCTGGGCATCTGCGAAGTTCTGACAGGGGAAAGCCATGATCTTCTTGCGAAGGGCCTCGGCCGCGGCCTCACGCTTTGCCATGGCGCTGCAAATGTTGCGCGCTTCGGGCATCTCCCGGATGCGCATCTCGATCTGCGCCTTTTCCCCAAGCGGAAGGCTATCGAAATTCTCGGGACTATGGCGGCGGCGAAAGCCCATCCATTCCGCATCGAGGGCGGCAGTTGCCCGCTCATTCAGCTGGAGTTCATCCAGCATAGCCGCCAGCGCCGGCCTTGCGCCGACCGGTGTTTTCGGGGTATTGATATCCATGCTCACTTCCTCCTTAAGGGGTGGTTATAGAAAAGCCGACGCTGGTTTCTCAGGCCGTAGCGTCGGCTTTTTGCATTTCTGCCTGCCGGCTCATCTTTTCCTTCAGCGCCAACAAGATTTCGGCCGTTTGAGACCGAAGGTTCTTCTCCGCCTCAGACGCAAGCCAGCGCTTCACGTCAGCGGGTATGTTCAGCTTGAACTGCACTTGGTTCTCGTTCACCGCGGCTCCTTTCACCAATTTAGTGAAAGGAAGGTAGCATGCACCAAATTAGTGCGCAACGACACACTCTTGGTTTTTTCACTATTTCAGTGTCTAACATGACCATGGCCAAACAAGACGACTATTCACGGTACACGATCCGCGTCCCTCGGGACGTCTATGCAGCTATCGAAAACTCAGCGGAGGCTGCCAATCGCTCGGTAAACGCTGAAATCACTGCTCGACTTGAGTTTTCGATAGCAAACCCGCCGAGCACCGTTGAAGGGCTCAGACGCAGGATTGAAGCACTAGAGTCCGAAATAGGTTTGATGGAGCAAGACCTAAAAGATCAAGCCTCTGAAATGGAAAGCCTACGAGAAATTATTTCCAACGCTAAGTATTTCTTAGATAAAAACCGTGATTATCAACGAAGACTTATGTTTCACGTATTGAATTACATTGATGAAATACCAGAAGATTTGGCGATTTGGGCACACGACGTGGCGATGGCCGACAAAAAAGACGACATATTGCGTGAGCAAATTCTTCAGGGGAAAATATCCGGGCAAGATTCCATTCGAAAGATAAGGGAGAAACGCCAAACCTTCATAAAAAGGCAAATTGAAATAATTCGGGAAAGCTTGTCAGATAATGGAGATAGCGGCGATTCATGAAGCGGCGTTCGTCAGTGCATGCAGTGCTGCTGCGTGCCCCCCGCGCTCGCGTTTGATCTGCAGTGTCAGCCACGGCCATCCCACATATTTGTATTCCCCCATTCGGATGCGTGTGTAACGCTGGAGGTTGACGCCGAGCGATGACCGGACACCCATGTTTTACAAACCCACGCGAAATGATGTCCGACCCGTCGTTAAAGATAGCCCCTTGGACTCGCTTCATACTCCTCCAGGGTGAAGGCATCACCGCTACGGACGCTCTCGCCGTTGATGACAACGGCACCATCCGGCTCGATCCGAATGCTGCGGATTTCAACACCCGCCTTCTGCACGGCCTTGATAGCCCGCGTGATCGCATCCTGCGTAAAAGGTATCGTCCGCCGCCCCATGCTGCACCTCTCAAAAGTTATCGTCACATTGCTCTTAAGGTAAGTTGACAGCAGAATTTCTGCTTCAGCGCATGGTCGCAATCAAGGCGAGCCAGATCACGGTCTAATCCGAGACTCGCAGAACATGAATTTCTGAAGGGACAAAATCGACCCCCTTTCGCTTGGAGAGTAAAACGATATCTGCCGTGATTTCGTCGTTCCCCCACACCTGGTCAGCGGTCACTCCATCAAGCAGCTTCATGGGGAGGCGCTTATTATGAATGCCTAATGGCATGGCAGCCCAACCACTTGTTTCTCTGTCGAGGTCCTTTTGGTGGATCCGCAGCCGTACCCCGTAAAGATCCTGAGACTTTTCGGCGCTTGCGGCTTCCTCGTATACGAAATCCGCTTCCGTATCCTCGACAAACCGAGGGTCAATCCGCTTACTCCCCACATCTATGGGCGCATTGCCTTGACGCTTGCTTGGTTGGAAAAATTTCACCGATGCGTCCGCTAGTCGTTTGATCCGACCGGGCTTGCCATAACGGTCATCAAGAGCTTTCTTTGTCTCGTCATACGAGCGCCCTGTTTTGTCGGCCAAATCTTGGATCAGGTTCTTCTTCCAACTGGCTGTAAGCGTCTCTTTTACACCGTCAGTCACGATGGATTTGATATAATCGGCTCCATAGACGATCGCGACGATAACCAGAATTGTCAGAAGCGTATGGGTGTTCTCAGGCATCTCCACCCCCATAAACTCTTGTACCAGATCCGGTAGATCGTGATCGAGTTCGTCTTGAAACACGCCGAACAGGCTTACAAACAAGATCTCTTTTAAACTCCCATGCGATATTTCTTGGACGCGGATATCAATTTTTTCAATTGTAAGGCCAGGAACGAAGGTTTCGAGATTTGATGCTGCTTCTTCCAACAGCATCTGCAAGGACAGCAGACTGCCTACTATTTCCGGAATAGGAACTGGATTTTCCGTTTTGTATTCGACACGAAAAGGCAATCTCAGTTCCATGCACCCCCTCCCGCAAGAACGGGTTGCATCTGAGCACAAACACATCACAGTGTGGAGTCGTCATTTCCCCACCTCATTTCCGGCAGGTGTGTTTGCCACATAACACCGCGCTAGCCTGTGCACGGTCGCCGGCTATGGAGACTGAGAAACAGTTGGATCTGCCGGTCTTGCCATCCTTGGCTTTCTGTTCACAATCTCGCGGCAGCTGTCGTCTGCGGATTGCTGGCAATCCTGATCGAGATCGAGAAGCACCTGGGCAAGCTTGCGACACCGCCGCCGGAACCGAAGGCCTGAGGCGCGGAAAGACGCACCCCAGGCGAGAGATCACACCGAACCTGCCCCACAATCAGCAGCCACCAACTGCGGCGGCCACCGCCACCCCGCATATTTGTCTGCCCCTGCCCGGATGTGTGCATAACGCTGCAGACTGACCCACGAACGGTGGCCGGACACCGTTGCCACAACAGGAATGGTCAAGCCCTGCTCAAACAGCAGGCTGACACCTTCGTGCCGCAGGTCATGGAAATGCAGATCGACGATACCCAACAGCTTGCAAGCTTGGATAAATACAATCACCCCTTCCACACCAAGCCACATCCCGGAGCGCAGTGACCGCAATCGATAGCCCAGACTGGCTTTTGACAGGTAAGCCCCCAAACCAATGGATCGAAGGCAAAAATTATCTCAAAGGCCTCGATGCGTGACGTGCTTAACACGCGTCATCGGCCGAAGAAAAGGGGAGCCGAAGCCCCCCTTTCCGCCTTTACCGAAGCCAGATCCTTAAACCGGAACAAGAATCGGCCATGCCTTCAGACCAAAAGCACGCGCCCAAAGGACCTTACCGGTCTTCGAGCACTTCCGCGACGGGCGGAAGATGTACTTGTAGCCTGGTGGTGCCACGTACCTCGTTGAGGACATTTGCGACTCCCTAAGGGGCGCTGTTTACCTTGACACAAGGTTTGGCCGGTATTATCTGAAGCTGCGAACCAACAGATATTTCGACCGCCTTGCATCACGGCTTCCGTTCGGCTAGCCCCTTTGCAAGCCCGATACGGAAAATCTTGGAAAAGGAGATTTGGCTGCAACCAAGTCTCCTTTTCACATTATTCCCTTCCTTGACAAAAATTTGATGCGGTTGCGGGCGGCTTCTTCAGACACACCGTGATCGGTTGCGATCTTTTCCGAAGAAGTGCCCGGAAAAATTAGCTTTCGTGGCATCAACAACTCCGCCGCAAACTGGTTAGCTTGAGGCTCGCTTTTTCGATAGATAGCCACACCGTCACCTCTAGTACTTCGCGCGAGGGGAATACCAGTGTGAAGGAAAAAGTGTCCCATCTCATGCGCAATAGTGAAGCGGGCGCGCCCGTCTCCGGCAATCGCATCTTGGTAAACATCCTCGCGAATTTGAATGAACTCGCCGTTAGGATCGGTGAGCCCTTCAGCCCCTTCCATCTCAGCAAAGTCTCCCACTTCAAAACGCACCAAGTTCATACGGTAATCAAGAACACGTTCGAGAACATCGACAACCGGTACATAGGGCTGGTTTTCGAGGCCTATAGCCGACCTCACACTTTCAGCAACAGCATGTATGTCATCCCAAGATCTAGGTGGGACCACAAAATCAGTACTACTCATTCCACTTTGCTCCTCTTTCAAGAATCTCTTTGATCTCTCTCAGGTCCTCATCGGACAGCGAATTCATTCGACGAGCCATAAGACCAGCTGTGTCCCTCCCAAGGGCATTGCTAGGCTCAAGAACGAATGCTTTTCTCGAAGCGTCTGCCGCGCGGCGAAGCTTTTCCGCTGTGTCCGAAAAAAGCCCGTAAGCTTTGATCACTAAGTCCTCAAATCCGCTGGGCGGAGCCTTTTTACCGGTTTCCACTGACGATATAAAAGCGGCGGAACGATCCAGCTTCTTGGCCATATCCATCAGATTTTCGTCTTGATCGATGCGAAGTTTCCGCAGTTCCTTTCCAAGTTCGGTTGCCATGTTAGCTACTCCTTAGAGCGCGCAGGATGGAGTTCAGGGTGGCGCTCAGTCCTTATATAACCGTCGGCGAAAATTCCGCAATACCTTTGTTCGTTTTTTTCACTAGCAGGTTAAAAATTTTAACCGTGAGGCCAGACCAAAATGCATGCAGTTTGGAGGTGACAGCACAAGGAAGGTAGATGAGACGCTCGGGGGCGGGACACGCCATGGCGCCGCTCACACCCGCCTACTGCAGCAAGTGCAGCTAGGCACATACTCAACAACCCTTTCTTTGCCAGGAAAAGCGAGCGGGCAGACCGCGTCGGCAAAATTGCTAGATGCCAACGATCACACCGAACCTGCCCTACAATCAGCATCCACCAACTGCGGCAGCCACCGCCACCCCGCATATTTGTCTGCCCCTGCCCGGATGTGTGCATAACGCTGCAAGCTGGTCCACGAACGGTGTCTGAACACCGTTGCTACAACAGGGATGGTCAAGCCCTGCTCAAACAGCAGGATGACGCCTTCGTGCCGCAGGTCATGGAAATGCAGATCGACGATGCCCAGCAGCTTGCAAGCCCGCTTGAAGGCGGCGCTGATGGCGTCGCCTTGAAACGGGAGGATCCTCTCATCCTGACGCGGCATCGCCTCGATCACGGCCATGGCCGGCGGCGGCAGATCGCACCAGACATGGTTCCCCTTATTCTGGCTCGGGTTCTTCATGTCGCGCACGAGCACCCGGCTGTCTTTCGGATGGTAATAGGCCCAGGTGATGCGGGTAATCTCTTCCTGCCGGCGCGTGGAAAAGAGCGCGAAGAGGATGACCTGATGCATGGGTATAGCCTGAGGAAGATGCTTTGCACGCACGGCAAAATGTGAAGGCAGGGCGTCCAGTTCCTCCAGTGAGGGACGGCGATCGCGCCGATCGCTGGCCCTCACAACACCCATGCGCTTATTGACGGTGAAAGCATCCTGAAAGGCGTTGCAATCCAGCGGATAGCCCCACATCGGCCGCGCGACGGCGAACACCGAGCCGAGGTGGAAAGGTAGTGCCCAACGGTCTGAGGCTTTCGCGGCCGAGCCTCGCGACCGTCTGGAACCCACCCCTCGAGAAGATCCTCTGCAAACGCGCAGATCTCGACCGAGGTGATCTTCTCGCACCGCATGAGCGACAACGGGTGCTTGCGGATCGTTTCCAGCACCTGCGCCTTGCTGCGGCCGACGCCCCTGCGTTCCGTTTGCAGATATTTCTCGATCACATCATCCACCGTAACACCGGGCGCGTGCAGTGCTTCCAGCGCGCCGGGCTCCGCCAGTTCCGTTTTCCTCTTCTTCAGCCAGGCAGATGCAACCCCATACCGCGCGAAAGTCTGCGCCTCGGAATGGACGATCCGCCCCTCGCGTCTAACCCGGATCTGCGCCGTATATGATTTTGCGTCGTTGCGGCGCATGGGTTCGTTGATCGAACCCATGATGACAAGACCTCAGTCTTAAATTTCCGGAACGGCGCGAGAATCCCTACCTTCAATTGACAGACTAAACTGACGCGCATGCGCTGCAATCCGCTCCTGCCAACGTTGTCCTGCCGGTCGGCACAGGCAGATAACCGAACTCAATGACGCCGGCCGAATAGGTCTCGATAACGGCTGGCCCGACCTGAGTGACGTTGATCCAGCCGCCGCACGTCTTGTTCCCCTTCGTCTGGTGCGCCATCAGATCCGCCAGTCCGGAGACAGGATCTTTCGAAAACGTCTCGAACACATCGGCCGGGACAGTTGGCGTGACAAGCGCATAGGGGATATCGAGAACCCGGCCGCCAGAGTTGACGCTGGACACCATGAAGGCGGCCGGCTTGTCTTCATCATACCCCACCACAAAGATTTCCGCCCCACCCAGCCCGAGGCCGGCAAAGCAAAGATCCAGAAATTCGCGCGCGGTGGCGAAATTCGTAGAATTGCGGCAGATCGCAGTTACCGCTTTGCCCAGGGCATCGACCGGGCCACGCGTGGCGACGGCGCATCGCATGTGCGGAATCGGGTGAACCTTCGACACCTCGAAATGATTGCCGTCCAGCGAAGTCGCCCGGGTGTCCGTGATCAGCATGGCATAGCCATCATGCAGCAGCACGTTGACGATAGTCATTTGCGGTTTACTCCTTCGGATACCGAGGTGGTCACGACGGCAGAGGCCAGCACGCCGCCGAGGGTGGCGGCGGTTGCACTCCACCCCAAAGTGGTGGAGAAAAATCCGGTGAAAATCGGTGTGAAAATCGGGTCATAACTCGCGGAAGCCGAACAACCGTCCATTTCCCTTACGCGCCGGAAAATCTCTTCGCTCGGCATGTTTTCATAGTGCATGCGCATTGCGTGGCTCCTTGGCTTTTCAACTTGCCAAACCGCCGGAGCTTGTCGGCAAGCTCCGGCGGTCCGCCTGGCGCGGGCAACCTTGCGGCCACCCGTCATACTCGCTGACCGTCTCTTCAGCGAGATTGGAGGGTGACAAATGCCGATCGCGCATTGCCGCCGTGGTAGGGCGTAACCGGGCTGACGAAGGCCGGTTGTCCATCAATCCTGAGTACGAAGCGCCAGACAACTTCATCATTCATGAAGCGCACATGCACCGAAAGTGCGGGTGTGGTGCCTCCGTCGATGATGATGTACCGGGACAGATCCGCCAGGACGATGTCTCCCTTGGCGCCAAGCGGCGGGCACTGTTCAACGGCGATCACCGGCCGCCCTTTCAGGAGGGGATACTCATTGCCAGCCGAACTTCCGGCCGGCATGTAGAGAGCTTGCGCCGCGGGAGACGCAACTGCCCCAGCGCCGACCACATCGATCATCGCTTCCAGTTTGGTCTCTGCATCCTCATTGACGAGCCAGACGGCCCGCTTTCTGCTGGAGGCGGGCAACCGCGACCACATTTTCCGAACATTCTCGGCAACGATGGTTCCCGATGCCTGCCCGGCTTCCTTTTCGACCACAACGGTTCCCGGCGCATTCACAATGCCGAGCGGATCACCAGCGCCGGAGCCGGACAGAACCGACAGATCCAGCTTGAATGCAGCTTCCGCCGCGAAGCCGCGCCGGATATGAGCCTCCAGCATGGGGACATCTTCGTGCAGTTCCGTGGTGCCTCGAACCAGGCAAATAAGCTTCTTCGTCGAAAACTCGATCTGGCGGAACCGGGGGAGTGACGAACTTACTTGATCCGCCTCAGCCGCCCAATAGGACTGGAGACCGCCCCAGCGCGATCCATCTGCCCGACTGGTTTCATCAATGCCCGGCATCTTGACGCTTGCGAGAGGCCCACCAGTGGGACGACGATCGCAACGGCTGGCGATTTCGCTCTCCTCATAGAGACTGCCGATCAGTTCCTGCACGAAGTTGGTCTGCACCAGAAATCCACCGAATGCACCCTCGCCTTCGTTCAGGCCAGAGGGAGCTCGCACCAGGCGCGGATCGGCGCTTTCCGGTCGCATGGCTGCATTGCGGATGGCTACCAGCTGGCTGCCCAACGTGGGGAACCGGACAGCTCCTGCGGGGTCCAAGGCGGCGCTTGCGTAAGCGATTGGCGCGCCGGCCGCGCGGCGCACTGTCGCGAGAGTTTCACGCGTCATGGGGATGTCCTTTCGTTCAAGAGCGTGTTCCGCCCAGTGCCGCACCGGATTGGTATCGATGCCCGCGGACCTTGCCGCGACTAACGCAGTCGGGAGTGCCGGGACGGGCACCTGAGAAATTTCCATCAGGTCGACCGTCTCAAAATCAACGCCGCCTGGCCGATCACGATCATTGGCAAGCCGCCAATTGATCGGGTTCCAGCTGACCGATGTGGCACTCAGATAGCCTTCCTTGACCATCCGGAAGATTGTTTCAGCCAGCGGGTTCAAGTCCGCGGTCGCATATTCGACCGTCCCGGCCAGCACGCCGCCAGTTTCACCGATCTCGACAACCCTGCCGATCGGAGGCTGCTGCGCATCGTGAGCCCAGAGGAAAACAGGATTCCGGAGAAAATTGGCGAGCCGCCAGGCTCCACTGAGAATGCGGTGATTGTCGCGAGCGACGGCATCGTCCGAGAACCGATAACGGATGAGGCGGCCGTTGTCGTTGGAAAGGAGAGCGCTACCGCGAGAGCGGATGCAGGCGCCTGCAGGCAAAACACCTTCACGCACCAGGATGGAGGCTTCGTAGGCCTTGCTCATGATTTTACCGCCGGCAGTTCGTTACGGATTTTCTGCAGACGCTCCGGAACCTTCGATTGATCGGCTTCAAGTTTCATTCGCTCAGCCGCATCCATTGCCTCGCGAATTGCCGAGACGCGGGCGTTGACGGATGGTGCATTGGTTTCCCACCGGCGGTTTGTACGACCGGTGACCGGATGGCGCTCGATCACTTCCGGTCCGATCCGGACCATCCTGTGCGCGTCATACAGGGCATCGCGCATCTCGGAAATGAACAGATCAATGCTCGGATCACAAGTTTCGAGCAGGTGACGATTGTGTTCGTTGAATGCGAAATCCAATTCATTTTTCCGCACCATGTTACGTCGAAACGCCTCGCCGTAGGCAACCTTCGCATCATGCAGCGCTTTTTCGGCAGATTGAACGGCTACAAACTTTTTCGCGAGAGCGGCGTCCATCTCGGGGAATTCCTTCTCCCGAATTGCATCGACACGATCGCGCATTTCGACGGCGAGCTTCCTCGCTTCGGCAATGCGCTTTACCTTCTCAGCCCGTGCCGCCTGAACCACACTGGAGCCATGCAACAGCGACAGCGTTTCAGCTGCATCAGGGATATCGGGGAATTTTTCAACCTTGGTCATGATTGCCCTCACGTCTTCATCACTGATGATGTGGGATTAATCCGGACACGAAAACCGCATTTTGTTGCGCCCGTTTCGCTTGTAAATGCAATCACTTGTCAAAATCATCCCAAGACGCCTGTCGGAAAGAGGAGGCGCGCCATCGCTCAATGTGTAGATCTCGAACAGAAGCGCATCCCGCGTCCCCAGGTAATCGACGGGGACAGAAGATCGATGTTGATCAAAGCGCCAGCGACCTGCCTCGTACATGCGGCACAGTCTCCGAACTTCATCCCGACGCTGGCGCTCTGCGCCGATCGTGTGCTCGGCGTAAAGGGTGCGCAGCGCTTGATCCCGGCGTTCGACACTTGGGGGAAGCTTGGCGATCATCAACAGCAACCAAGTGGATAGCCACTCACCATCACCGTTGGCCGGCATCGCCAATGGGGAGGCCAAAGCGATCCGAATGAGACGCTCTCGATCGACCTCCGTGATTTCGATTTCAGGAATACGCTTAGCCATCTGCGGTCACCCCGTGAGCCGGGCCGAACGGCGCTCAAGCTTCTTCGCCAGGATCCCACGTTTGCGGCAGTCTTCGCCACAGTAGGCCGGAACTCTGCCCGCCGTTGCATCTGCAGCCTGAAACGGTTGATGACACACTCGACAGATCAGGTCTTCAGACCGTGCCGACTTCGCATCTCGTTGCCGGCGCCATGCCCTTTGCTGATCGGCTATCGCCAGTTGCCTGCATTCATCGCAGCAGTAGCGCGCCGGCCGCCCCCCTTTGCCGGTCGGAACAAACGACGCACCGCAGCGCTGACAGATAGAATTCGGCTCTTCGAGACCCGGTATCGTCAGTTGGGAATAATTCGACTGGATTTCGCATTTGCGGGACATCTGGAAACTCAACTATTTGTATTTGTTTCATTTTTTGCCCACTTGCATTTTGATTGCCGCTCATTTGGCGGTCCACCGGGGAAAAATCCCGCTCCTAAGAAAAAACTGTCTGGATGAGACCCGTGCGGTTACACCCCCTCATCCAGACAGCGGAATTAAACCCCCTACCCCCCAGGCTCTCGCCCGGTAAGGTCAGGCAGATCAAGCGACCAACTATCCGCCGGCACGATCTCAATCTGCCGATATGCGCCATCCCGCCGGACAGCGACCACGCGCGCACCGCTCCAGCCCCTACGCTCTGCCTCAACCGTCAGGGCGCGCAGCACCTCAGCCACCACTGGCGCATCGTCCGCGCTTCCGAGCGGTAGCCTTCCGCCATAGGTGATCGAGCAATCATTCACCGCAGTTACTCCAGCGATGTCACCGGCTTGATCTCCGGACTGCATCAATCCGCACCTCCGCAATCCGACCCCGGGTGACGACTTTCCTGCACATCCACCAATGTTGGATCTCCAATAGGATCCGTCCCCGCAATTCTTTGGACACCCTCCACGAAGCGGTTCTGCGCCAGCATCCGGCCACCTATGTGCTGATCTTCGGTTGGTTGATGAACCCGCAGTTCAGAAGTCGCACGCCTCACCAACGCCCGCACTCGCGCTTTCTCAGCCTCGGTCTTTTGTGGCGCTTGTCGCATATGCCGCAGATCAACGAGCGCCCTACGCGTCTCCTCCAATCGACGCAGGTCATTCCGCATAGCCAGCTGCCGCTCACGCACCAAAGCTGCCAGTTCGGGTGGATTGGGCAGGAAGGTGAGATGCCTGTCATACTCGCCGCGCATGAGCCGCAACGTAACCGCCTCAAGGGCGAGAACCGAAAGTCCACTCAGGGCAGCGCCATAAGCCAGATGGGCGACATCAATCCGCACCGAGCCCGGAAGCGACAACCCCATCTCAAGCAACTGCCGCATGCAGCGTCCCAAGTCAGCGTCCTCGACCAGGCGAGAAAGGTCCCGGTTCATGCCGGTAATCCTCGCGTCCAAGGTCGAGATCGGGTCCAATGCTGCGGCTGTCGTGGAAATCTCCGTGTTCACTGCGGCCTCCGTTGGCAAGGCTTCCGAAAATAGCTTTTGCCTGCTCCTGGCGTTCCTGAAACGCCCCCAGGCGAGGTGCCGCGTTGGGAGGAGATCGTTGCGAACCACCACGGGGTACGGAAGCGGGCATGTCGTTCCACCGCTCTTGGTTCAACCAGGTGGACGGATTGCACCATGCCCGGTCGTCAGTCTTGACGACGTAGGTCTTCAAGCCGTTCATGATCACGTCGAGAGAGGCAGCCTTCCGTGCTTTGACGAAGCTTCTGAACGCCACCGGCTTGCCCACCTTGTTCGGATAGACAGGCCAGAATTCTTGATCGAACTCACGTCGATAATCGTGACCATGCGCCGATGAACGCTGTTCCGAGCGAAGGGAGGAACTGCTTTCTTCTTCTCTTTCCTCCCCTCCCTCTTCCATCCTCCATCCTCCATCCTCCATCTGCGAGGACTTTTCCCCACCAGTTCCGAACTGGTGCGGAACTGGTGCCTCCTGGTCATCGTCAGAGTAAGGATTGCTTCCGTCAGCGCCGGTAAATTCAAGCCATTCATCCGGCAGCATTCCCGAACTGTTGGGCTTTTTCGGCCTCTGATACTTCCGAAAGTTCCGGATCACGCCCGGTTTCTTGGGATGCGTTTCAATGCGAGCAATGAAGCCGACTGAGCATAGCTCTTGAAGCAATGCATTCACGTCAACATTGTCTACGGGAAAGATACGAGCCTTGAGCGTCAGCGGCTTCCATTCGAAGACACCATCATCAAAGGCCTCAGTCCAAAGCCCGATCAGAAATAGCCTCGCGAGGGCAGAGACTGACATGAAGTCTTCATCGGTCCAGATGCTCGGGTGAACGCTTCGAATGCGGCTCATTCGGCACCCCCTGCTTTTCGACGCGCGTTCTTAACGATGGAAGCCCATAAAACACCCGCCACCAGTTCCCGATCTGTCAGCTTGAACCGGCAACCAAGAGCGGGAAAGATCGGACTTTCAGCATCATGCCAGTTCGCCAAAAACCATTTTGCAACGAGATCGAGACCAAACAAGTTTGCGAGGTGATCGGCCTCCGGATCGGGTTTGCCGGTGCTTGTGTTGCAATCGCCAACGACGGCGCCGGCAACACGCTTTGTCACCTCTTTAGGGCTGGCTGTCAGGTTGAGCGCCTTGTGGGCGAACAAGGTAGCATTCTCGTCAAGCAGCGCCATTTTTACGCCCCTGCATGAGAAAGAGCGTGCGCCTTTTTGGCGGCCTCAATAGCTTCAAGGTTGCTGAGAGCGAAGCGCTCCTTCAAGGCCGGAATGACAGGGCGCGATATGGTTTCTCTATGCTGATGAAGCCAAAGCGCAGCCGCCTGAATTCGGTTAGGAATTGCCCCAAATTCCCCAGCAATTTCAACAGCGTCAGCATCCGGGTTAGTCGCTTTAGCCAATTGATTTTTCTGGCTAACCGTACAACCTCTCTGTCCGCCATGCCTTTACGAAGGCTTTTGAGTTTACACGCTATTTTCGTTGCACTTGGGAAAACATCGCCAGTCTCGATCTATCGATGCCAGGGGATGCTTTGATGGCTCTGATTACCCGAGGATTTTCTCCGTGATCCAGACGCCGGCGGTCGCGGCGGTCGCGGTGAGGGCTGTGCCCCAGGCGAGGTCCACGAGACTCATGGCAAGCGGCCAGTTCTTCAGCGTGGCGAGGTTTGTGATGTCGTAGGTGCCATAGGCGATCAAGCCGAGGATCGCGCCGGACAGTGCGGCCTGGCGAAGACCGCCGCCTGCAAGATTGGGGCCGACGGCGAAATAGACGATGCCGGCGACATAGACGAGGTAGAACAGGCCTGCCGCGACGAAGTCCGGCCGTTCGCGCATCATGTCGCCGAGCTGGTTGCGGTAAAAGCCGGTCGCCACATGGCCGAGCCAGAGAAAATCAAGCCCGAAAAACACAAGCGCGGTCGCGCCATAGGCAAGCGCATAGGTCAGCATGGCCTTGTTCTCCGTAAGATGCCGCAGCGCGGCGCGTGATAACAACGCACTCAGTCCCTTCGGTCGAAACCGGGACATGTGCAGCGCGGCAGAGGACACTTTTCGCAAGACGGATAGACCAGCTGAACGCCTCTGACACCCGTCAGTTCCAGAGAGGACCAATGTCGCGTCGACATCCCACGGTTGGCGCTCGGGCAGATCAACAACGGACCATCGCACTCGTGAAAGCCTGCCGAGGCGTTGCCTCCGAAACATACATGCGGGACGATCTGTCTCGCTGTTTTCCAGCAAGTACAGGCATGAAGTCGGAACACGCTTTCGCTGGACTTGCCCTAGATCTTCAGCACCGGCTGGATGAGACGCACGATCCAGCTGGAGAATTTCAGCGGCGCCTCGGTCACGGCGAGGCAGATGCAGTCCTCATCGTCCGTGGCGGTCGGCGTATGCAAGAGATCGCCATCGGCTTCCTCAAGATCGCCGCGGGCAAACAGGTCATTGCCATCGCGAAAGCTGCCGCTCAGCACCAGCGTCAGTTCGCGCCCCTCATGCGTGTGTTCGGGCACCGGCCGGCCGGCAGGGATTTTCAGGAGACGCACCTGGGTTTCCGGATCGCCGGTCTCGATGCGGATCTGATAGGCACCGCGCCCAAGCGCGCGCCATTTCAGCGTCTCCACATCGCCGCCGAGATAAGAACGCAGCGGCTCGGGAATCACGCCGGCCGACCGCGCCGGCTTCGGCGCCGCAGCGACAGGCGGCTTTTCCGCGACGGCTGTGACCGCACCGGGTTCGCAGGCAATCCGCGCCTTCATCTTTTCCCAGTCGCTGCCGGTGACGGGCTCGCGAGCAATCAACTTGTCGAAGAGAGCACCGGCAGCGCCCTCCATCGCATCAAGGCGCCGGCGACAGCCCGGGCACAGCGCCAGATGGGTGGCAACCGCAAGGCTCCAGCCTTCCGACAGGTTGCCGGACGCATAATCCATCAGGAGCGCGTCGCTGATATGGTGGTTGATGGTCATCGGCGGCCCTCCAGCGCGGTCCGCAATTTGTCGAAAGCGAGCCGGATGCGCGATTTGACGGTACCCAAGGGAATGCCCATGTCTTCTGCTATCGTCGAATGCGAGGCTTCATCGAAGAAGGCACGCTTGAGAACGTCGAGCTGTTCCGGAGGCAATGATTCCATGGCCTCGCGCAAGAGTTCGGCATCCTGTCGCCCTTCCAGTTCCACATCTGCCGCCGGGGCATTGTCCGCCACGAAAACCGGATCGTTCTCGTCGAAGACAGGCCGCTTGCGGCGGAAGGCATCGATGCGCAGGTTGCGCGCAATGGTAAAAATCCAGGCCGAGACATTGCCACGGGCCGGATCAAACTGGACGGCCTTGTTCCACACGGCCGTCATGGTTTCCTGCATCAGCTCTTCCGCCAGCTGCGCATCGCGCGTCTTCATGGCCATGAAGGAACGCACCCGCGGGCCATAATAACGAAAGATCGTCTCAAACGCCTCAATGCTGCGGTCCTGTCCCACCGCCGTGAGCAGATTGGACAGCTCCATCGGCGAAAGGTCCTGGTCGGCAAACTGTCTGTCAGTCCGTTTCATCTTCAGGCCATGCTTCACACGCGACACCGGACGAGAAGCCGGTCTGGCATCGTTGTGGCACGTCCCTGACGAGATGGAAACAGTTGCGTTCATGGCAGGCTTTACGCCAGCGTCTCCGCAGCAGATCACAGCGCAAAAGAAAAATCGCCGACAATCCGTTTGCCTGCCGCTGGCGTAAAGGCCAAGCATAGGCAAACAACGGACAAGGGCTCATGGTTGCATCTGGGGGAAATAA
This sequence comes from Rhizobium sp. RU35A, assembly GCF_900156005.1. Taxonomy (NCBI): domain Bacteria; kingdom Pseudomonadati; phylum Pseudomonadota; class Alphaproteobacteria; order Hyphomicrobiales; family Rhizobiaceae; genus Rhizobium; species Rhizobium sp. RU35A. The sequence goes on from NZ_FTMR01000011.1 coordinate 95,866, forward strand.
TCGTCGCTTCGCCGTCATCGGCTCCGGCATCAGCGGATTGTCCGCCGCCTGGCTTGCCGCCCGCGGCAACGACGTGGTGCTCTATGAAGCGGCCGACCGACTGGGCGGCCATTCCAATACGGCCATGGTTCCGACGTCCCATGGCGAGATCCCGGTCGATACCGGCTTTATCGTCTTCAACGACCGTAACTATCCCAATCTGGTGGCGCTGTTCGAGCATCTCGGTGTCGGTACGCAGGCCTCCGACATGTCTTTTGCCGCCTCGATCGATGACGGCGCCTTCGAATATTCCGGCACCGGCCTCAAGGGCCTGCTCAGCCAGCGGCTCAACATCGTGCGGCCCCGCTTCTGGCGGATGCTTTCCGATGTGCTGCGCTTCTACCGCGAGGCGGAAAAGCTGCTGGAGCGGCCCGATCTGGAGGCGCTGACACTCGGCGATTATCTGGCGCGCGAGCGCTATTCCAAGGCCTTCATCGAGGATCACCTTTTGCCGATGGGCGCCGCCATCTGGTCGATGACCACCACCGACATGCGCGCCTATCCGTTCGAAAGCTTCGTCCGCTTCTTCGTCCATCACGGTCTGATCCTTCTGAAGGGACGGCCGCAGTGGCGCACCGTCACCGGCGGCAGCCGCGAATACGTGCAAAAGATCGCGGCGGATTTTTCCGGCGAGATCCGCCTGAACAGCAGGGTGGTCTCGGTCGTGCGTACCAAGGCCGGCGTTCTGGTCACCGACAGTCGCGGCCATCAGGACCGTTTCGACGACGTGATCATTGCGGCCCATGCCAACGAAGCGCTTGCCATGCTCGCCGATGCGGACCCGATGGAACGTTCGGTGCTCAGCGCCTTCCGCTACACCGAAAACATCGCCGTGCTGCATTCAGACGAACGCCTGATGCCGAAGCGCAAGGGTGTCTGGTCCAGCTGGAACTATATCGGCGGAAAGCGGGTGGATGACGAGGCGCCGCTCTGCGTGACCTACTGGATGAACCGGCTGCAGGATCTCGATCCCCGCCATCCGCTGTTCGTCACGCTGAATGCCTGCCGAAAGATCGATCCGGACAAGGTCATCGCCACCTATCGATACACGCATCCGCTGTTCGATCAGGCGGCCGCCACCGCGCAGCGTCAGCTCTGGCAGCTGCAGGGCCGCCGCAACACCTGGTTCTGCGGCGCGCATTTCGGCAGCGGCTTTCACGAGGACGGGTTGCAGGCAGGACTTGCGGCGGCGGAAGCGGCCACCGGCCTGCGCCGTCCCTGGCAGGTGGATAACGAATCCGGCCGCATCTTTGCGACACCGCTGCTGGCGGCGGCCGAATGAGCCCCGTTTCCGCCCTCTATGTCGGCACGGTGGTGCATCAGCGCCATCGGCCGAAGCAGCACAGTCTGCGCTACAGCGTGTTTTCCCTGCTGCTCGATCTCGACGAGTTGGACAGCCTTGATCGCGGCCTTCGGCTGTTCGGCCACAACCGCGCCGCCATCTACAGTTTCTGGGACAAGGATCACGGCACGGGCGAGGAAGGCGGCCTGCGGGCCTGGGTGGAAAGCCATCTGCGCGAAGCCGGCCTGCCGACCGTCGACGTGCGCATCCGCATGCTCTGCTATCCCCGCATTTTCGGCTATGTCTTCAATCCCTTGACTGTCTATTTCTGCGAGGATCGCAACGGGAATCTGCTGGCCTTGCTGTATGAGGTCTGCAATACATTCATGGAACGTCATACATACATCATTCCGGCCGGCGGCCAGTCCGAGACGGTTGTGAGGCACTCCTGCGCCAAGGCGATGTATGTGTCGCCCTTCGTGCCGATGGACTGCACTTACGACTTCGATATCCTGCCGCCGGGCGAGCATGTGAAAATCGCGATCAACGAGCGGGACGCGCAAGGCAACCTGTTGTTCGCCAGCTTTGCCGGCCGCCGCCGGTCGCTGTCCGATGCCAGTCTGGCGCGCGCGCTGATCACCTTTCCGCTGATGACCATGAAGGTCATGGCGGGCATCCACTGGGAGGCCCTGCGCCTCTGGCTGAAGGGCGTGCCGATCCATCGGCACCGGCCCGCCGCCAGCCGCATCGCCAGTTCGGTGGAACATCCAGTCGTGAGTGGAGGAACGCAGACATGACGCATGCCGGACACGGAGATCCCATTCTCGTTGCAGACCGCGCACCGCTGTGGGAACGCATGCTGTGCCGCATGCTGGCCCGCACCCGCCACGGCCGCCTGACGGTGGTCTTTCCGAGCGGGCGCGAGCACCATTTCGGCGAGGGCCGGCAGGGTCCGAACGCGACCATTCGCTTCACCCGGCCGCGCGTGCTGCGCCAGATCATCACCCACGGCGGGCTGGGCTTTGCCCGCTCCTACATGGATGGCGACTGGTCGACGCCCGATCTCGGCCAGGTGCTGGATCTTGCGATTGCCAATGAGCAGGACTGGGCAAAGCTTGCCCGTCCAATGGCGGTGATGGCACGGCTCGCGCATTGGCGTCACCGCCTGCGCCGCAATTCCAAGGCCGGCAGCCGCCGCAACATCGCCTTTCACTACGATCTCGGCAATGCCTTCTATCGCCACTGGCTCGACCGCACGATGACCTATTCCTCGGCGATCTACACACACCCGGAGGCAAGCCTCGAAGAGGCGCAGCGGGAAAAATACGGCCGCATCATCCGGGAACTCGGCATCGGGCCGCAGGATCATGTGCTGGAAATCGGCTGCGGCTGGGGCGGCTTCATGGAGCAGGCGATCCGCGAGACCGGATGCCGCGTGACCGGGCTGACGCTTTCCAAGGAGCAGGCGGCCTATGCCCGCCAACGGCTATCGGATGCCGGACTGGCGGACAAGGGCGATATCCGTCTTGAAGACTACCGCGACTGCCGCGGCCAGTTTACCAAGATCGTCTCCATCGAGATGTTCGAGGCAGTCGGCGAGGAACACTGGCCGATCTATTTCGAGCAGGTGCGCGAGCTTCTGGTGCCGGGCGGCGAGGCGATGATCCAGGTCATCACCATCGAGGAAAGCCGCTTCGAACACTATCGCCGCCACGCCGATTTCATCCAGACCTATATCTTTCCGGGCGGCATGCTGCCCACGCTGACGGGTTTTGCGGAGATTGCACGCAAGGCAAGGCTGACGGTCAGCGACTGCTTCCGGTTCGGGCGGGATTACGAGCGCACATTGCTCGCCTGGGACAGGAGCTTCCGCGCCAGCTGGAACCGGATTGCGCCGCTGGGCTTCGACGAACGCTTCTTCCGTACCTGGCACTACTATCTGCATTACTGCGCCGCCGGCTTTCGCACCGGCCGTATTGATGTAGCGCAGTTCAGGCTGAGCAAATCCGCCTGACGAAATCCGGTCGGCAAGGGACGGCAAACGGGGCAGCGGTCCGGCTGCCCCTTTTCCTTTGGCTTACGGCTTGCGCAGCATCCTGCGGGTAACGCGGAAGAACAGTCCGTAAGGCAGCAGAGACAGAAGCTTGATCGCCAAGGCCATCTTCCAGGGAAAGATGATCTCGAAACGATCCTGCTTCAGCCCTGCGACAATCGCATCCGCCGCCTGTTCCGAGGAGATCAGGAAGGGCATTGGAAAGTCGTTTTTTGCCGTCAGCGGCGTTTCGACGAAGCCTGGATTGATGATGCGCAGCCGCACGCCCTCCCGTGCGAGTTCCGGCGCGAGCGACTGGCAGAGATTGTTGAGCGCTGCCTTCGTCGCGCCGTAGAAGCCGCCGCCGGGCAGGCCGACCAGACCGGCGACCGAGGCGATCACCGCGATCTCGCCGCTGCGCCGCGCCACCATGGCCGGGATCACCGCCTCCATGGCCTGTGCAGTGCCGAGTACGTTGAGGTTCATGGTGGTGGCGAGATCGCGGCTGTCGAACTGGCGCACGCTGTCGCGCTTGTAGGTGCCGGCGGAGAACAAAGCGAGGTCGATCGGGCCGTGCTCGGCACGGATCCTGTCTCCCACCGTCAGCGTCGCCTCACGATCGGTGACGTCGAGCGGGTAAGCCAGGACGCGGCCGGGATGCGCGGCGGCAAAGGCTTCCAACATGTCAGCGCTGCGGGCGCTGACGGCGACCCGCCATCCATCGCGCACAAGCCGTTCAGCCACCGCCCGGCCGATGCCGGTGCTGGCACCGGTGATCCAGGCAAGCTTCCCCGTCTCTGATGAGCTGGTTTCGTGCATGCAAGCCTCCGTTTTAACCGATACTACGCCGCACAGGTGGTTTGGTTCTCTTTCGCCGCGCGACACAGGCTCTTTGCCCAGGATGCCGCGAATGGGCGCGCTACCGCCTTCCTCCGGCGGAGACCCGCTTGCCCGGCGCGTCGCGACATGCTTCAACACCGGCGTCCGCAAAAAAACCTTCCAGGATAAAGAGACCGACATGCCCCAGAAGATCATCATCGATACCGATCCCGGCCAGGACGACGCGCTGGCCATCCTGCTTGCCCTGGCAAGCCCGGAGATCGAGGTGCTGGGGATTACGGCGGCGGCCGGCAATGTGCCGGTGACGCTGACCTCGAAGAACATCCGCAAGGTTTGCGAACTGGCCGGCCGCACCGACGTGAAGGTGTTTGCCGGCTGCGAAGGTCCAATGGAAGGCAGCCTGTTCACTGCCGAATACGTGCATGGCGCGACCGGCATGGACGGCGCCGATCTGCCCGATCCCGAGATGCCGCTGCAGGAAATGCATGGCGTCGACTTCATCATCGAGACGCTGATGGCAAACGAGCCGGGCACCGTGACGATCTGCACGCTCGGCCCGATGACCAATCTTGGCACGGCGCTCACCCGCGAGCCGGCGATTGCCGAACGCATCCGGCAGATCGTGCTGATGGGCGGCGGCCTGTTCGAGGGCGGCAACGTGACGCCCGCCGCCGAATTCAACATCTTCGTCGATCCGAAGGCCGCCAGGATCTGCTTCGGCTGCGGTGCGCCGGTCGTCATGATGCCGCTCGACGTGACCCACCAGACGCTGACAACGGCCAAGCGAGTGGCTGCGATCAAGGCCATCGGCACGCCGCTGGCAGACGCCGTGGTCGGCTGGCTGGAATTCTTCGAACGCTTCGACGAGCAGAAATACGGCACCGATGGCGGCCCGCTGCATGATCCGAACGTGATTGCCTACCTGCTGAAGCCGGAGCTTTACGAGGGGCGCCTCTGCAATGTGGAAATCGAAACGGACTCGGTGCTGACCAAGGGCATGACGGTTGCCGACTGGTGGGGCGTGACCGACCGGCCAAAGAATGCCACGTTCATGCGCCACGTCGATGCCGACGGCTTCTACGCGCTCTTGACCGAACGCCTGGCGCGGCTGCCGGCCAAGGGCTGATCCTCAAGATCAAGAAAAGGGGCATTGGCTGCGTGCCGACGCCCCTTTTTGCTGTCATGTCTGTCAGGCGCTCTTCTTCAGCGCCGCATAGGCAACCGCCATGCGGGAGGCGAGAGCGGCATTGTTCTTCACCAGCGCGATGTTGGCCTTCAGGCTTTCGCCCTTCGACAGTTCGTTGATGCGGGCGAGCAGGAAGGGGGTGAGTTCCTTGCGGCCAATGCCCTTTTCATCCGCTTCACGGACAGCGTCGGCAATGGTGCCGTCGATGAAGTCCGGCATCAGGGCGAAGGCTTCCGGAATCGGATTGGCAATCAACAGGCCGGTGCCGGTGCCGAGCCTGTGGTGCAGGTGCATGGCCTGTGCGATCTCTTCCGGCGTATCGAGACGGTGATCGGCCTTGTAGCCGCTCTGGCGGGTGAAGAAGGCCGGGAATTCCTCGGTGCCGTAAGCGATGACCGGCACGCGCTGGGTTTCCAGATATTCCAGCGTCTTGGCGATATCGAGGATGGACTTCACGCCGGCGCAGACGACGGCGGTCTTGGTGCGGCCGAGTTCGGTCAGGTCCGCGGAAATATCGAAGGTCTGTTCGGCGCCGCGATGCACGCCGCCGACGCCGCCCGTCGCAAAGATGTCGATGCCGGCGAGATCGGCGAGCAGCATGGTGGCAGAGACCGTGGTGCCGGCCGAGGCCTTGCGCACCATGGCAACCGCCAGATCGCGGCCGGAGGCCTTCACCACGCCCTTGGCCTGGGCAAGCGCTTCCAGTTCGGCCAGCTCGAGACCGGCGCGCAGCTCGCCATCGATCACGGCGATGGTCGCCGGTACGGCACCGTTCTCGCGCACGACGGCTTCCACCGCGAGCGCCGTTTCCAGATTGGCCGGATAGGGCATGCCGTGGGTGATGATGGTCGATTCGAGCGCCACGACGGGACCACCGGCGGCAAGCGCATCGGCAACCTCACGGCTGAGTTTCGGTTTCAGAAGGGTCATGATCATCCTTTCTCTTCGGCAAGCCGATGGAGGTTTGCCTCCAGGAAGCGGGGCGAAAGCTCCGCATGCACACTGGAAGCCGTTTCTGTGGTCAGCGCGCCAAGCAGCGCGCCCATTCGTGCGGCCCGGGCCGTCTCGTCGCCGGCCAGCAGGCGATGCAGCGTCGCGGCAATCATCGCATCGCCGGCGCCGGTCATGTCGACAGGCTTGGCATGGACGGCGGGCACGTGACACACCGTTTCGCCGGCCGCCACCGCGACGCCGCGGGGTCCCATGGTGACGATGGCCTCCGTGACGCCGAGCCGGGTAAGAGCGGCTGCGGCCTGGAAACTGTCCTCCACGCGCGGTTTCCCCTGCCGGGAAAGCAGCGCGTTTGCCTCGTCGAGATTCATGAACAGCAGGTCGATACCGGTCAGATCCTCCGGCAACCGCACCACTTTCGGCGTCGAGACGGCATCGATCGCCAGCCGGAAGCGGGCACCCTGTCGCCGCATGATGAGATGCTGCAGCGTCACAGCCGGCAGGTTGCAATCGGCAAACACAAGGCTTGCGGAGGCAAGATGCGACCAGGCGCGGTCGATATGGCCGGGCTGGAACAGATCGAAAATGCCCATATCGGCAAGCCCCAGCACCAGATCGCCGGCCGGATCCAGCACGGCCGCATATTCGGCCGTCGGGCGCTCGCGGACGGTGACGACCTGACTGACATCCACGCCGCGTTCCCTCAGATGCGCGAGCATGGCACTGCCGGTCTCATCCTCACCGAGGATGGAAATGAAGCTGACCGGTGTGCCGAGCAGCGCCAGATTTTCCGCCACATTGCGGGCCACGCCGCCAAAGCTCTTGGCGCCATCGACCGGATTGGAGGTTTCGGGAATGATGGCCTGACGGGCGCGATACTTGCGATCGAACACGGCGCCGCCGATGCACACCGCCCGCGAAGGCTCCGGCAGAAGATAGCCGCGGCCGAGGATATAGCCCTTGTTGACGAGCTGCACCACATGCGCCGCAACCGTGGACCGGGCAAGGCCCAGCTGGTCGGCAATCTCCTGCTGGCCGGCAAAGGGATTGTCCCGGATCATCGTCAGGACGGCGTTTTCCTGGGCGCTCAGTTCTTCCATGGAAGCCTCGATCTCTCGTCGGGCAACTTATCGTAACTTTTGTTTTTCATGTCAACATCTGTTTTGTGGATCTTATCCGCGACGTCGGACGTCAGATGCCGCGGTGCAGCAGCGTCCCATCCCCTGCGCCGGAACGGTGGAAGATGATGCAGCGGGCGGAACGAATTGCGGGCGCGCGTGTTGTCCTGCCACGCCCTTGACCCGAGAGGAGAGATCGCATGCGTAAGTTTCTACTGACATCAACTGCTGTTCTCGCAGCAGGTTTCGCAAATTTTGCTGCAGCGCAGGATGGGACGACGACGGGCGCCGCCAGTGGCGCGATCACTGGCGCCATCGTCGGCGGCCCGATTGGTGCCGCGGTCGGCGGCATTGCCGGCGCCGCCATCGGCACCGCCATTGACCCGCCGCCGCAGGAGGTCGTGACCTATGTGCGCGCCCAGCCAGCCCCCGAGCCAGTGGTAGTCGAGCGCCAGATTGTGGTTGGCAAGCCGATCCCGGAAACGGTCGTGCTGACGCCGGTTCCGGAGCACCGTGACTACGCCTATGCCGTGGTCAATGAGCAGCGGGTGATTGTCGACCCGAAAACACACACGGTCGTGCAGATCCTCGATTGATCTCCAGCATCGAGAACGTGGGCGGGTTCCAGACGGAGGCCGCCTTCCCGGTTCTAGACCAGAACAGCCTGTTCCACGCGGTCCTCCTGGCCGAAGAAACGCAGATAGCGCTGCACCTCTTCCGGCGTGCCGGTCGCCTTGCGGGGATTGTCGGAGAGTTTGACTGCCGGTCGGCCGTTCGCCTCGCTCACCTTGCAGACGATGGAAATCGGCTTCAGCCCGTCGATTTCACGCGGCGCGCAGCCGGCAAAGTCGTTGGTGAGATTGGTGCCCCAGCCAAAGCCCATGCGCACCCGGCCTTCGAAATGGCGATAGGTATCGATGATCGCATCGACATCGAGGCCATCGGAAAAGATCAGCAGTTTCTGCCGGGGATCGCGCCCCATCTTCTGCCACCAGGCAATGATCTTCTCGCCGCCCTCGATCGGCGGGGCGCTATCCGGGCGAAACCCCGTCCAGTCCGCCACCCATTCGGGGGCATTGCGCAGGAAGGAGGCGGTGCCGAAGGCATCCGGCAGCACGATCAGCAGGTTGCCGCCATAGAGACGGTTCCAGTCCTTCAGGACCTTGTAGGGCGCCGCGCGCAGTTCCTCATCCGTATTGGCAAGCGCGGCCACCACCATCGGCAGTTCATGCGCATTGGTGCCGACGGCTTCGAGATCGGAATCCATCGCGAGAAGCACGTTGCTGGTGCCGGTAAAGGCTGGGCCGATGCCTTCCTTCAACGCTTCGACGCACCAGCGCTGCCAGAGAAAACTGTGGCGGCGGCGGGTGCCGAAATCGGAGATGCGCAGGCCCGGCAGCGTCCGGAGCCGCTCCACCTTTTCCCACATCTTCGCCTTGGCACGCGCATAGAGAACATCGAGCGTGAAGGGGCCGAGCGACTTCATTGCCGCCCGCGACCGCAACTCGTTGATGATGGCAAGTGCCGGAATTTCCCACATGGTGGTATCGGTCCAGCGGCCATGGAAGGTCAGCTCATACTGGCCGTCACGCTTGGAAAGCTCGTAGTCCGGCAGGCGATAATTTGCGAGCCAGGCCAGGAATTCCGGCTCGAAGATCTGCGAGCGACCATAGAAGCTGTTGCCGGCGAGCCAGATCATTTCCTTCTTCGACAATCGCAGGGACCGGGCGTGGTCCAGCTGGTTGCGCAGTTCCTGCTCGTCGATCTCATCCGCCAGCCGCACGCTCTTGGTGCGGTTGATCAGGGAAAAGGTGACATCCGTATCCGGATAGAGCTTCCAGATCATCTGGAGCATCAGCAGCTTGTAGAAATCGGTATCGATCAGGCTGCGAACGATGGGGTCGAGCTTCCACGTGTGGTTATACACGCGTCTGGCGATATCGGTCTTTGCTGCCATGGCTGCCTTTGCCCTCGCCGTATCCGGCAGAGGGCTCCTTCCCTCAACATCAGAGGCATCGGCCGACAACCTCCCCGCACGTTATCGAAAAAACGGGGATCAAAGTCCAGTGACCCGATCATCAAATCGATTGATGTTGGTCCGTGCCACCCGCCTGGATGCTGTCGACAGGCGAGGTCCGCCGATAGCATGCGCCCTCACGGTGTCGAGGGAGGCCGTGCATCGGGATTGACGGGCGTATTGTCGCCGGCGGGCGGCGTGGCGGCCTGCTCGGCCGGCGGTTCGTTGGTCTGTGCCCACCATTCCACGCCGCCCCAGGCGAGCATGGCGAGCAGAAGGCCGCCCCCCAGCACGACCATGACCGGCATGCCGCGCCGGCCCTGCCGCGCCTCGGTGGCGCTCAGCGGCGCGTCGGGGGCGGCCGACGGCGTGACGGAAGCCACGTCATTCTCGCGCGGCAAGGGACGGCGGTCCGTCTCGTTTCGATCGCTCATGGGACATTCCTCCGGCAGCACACCGCCAGAAGGGCGGCGCAGGATGGAAGAGCAAACCGGCAGCGATCCTCTTTGTTCCCGCCAGCCCAGGCTTCTCGCCGGCTACGAGGGTTCCCGCAAGCTACTGCGCGACGGCTGTGGCCGCGACAGCGCGCAGGTTGAAGGCGGCATCCATCAGCGCGCGGGTGTAATCGCTCTTCGGAGCGGCAAAAATCTCCTGCGATGGACCTTCCTCCATCACCTTGCCGGCCCGCATCACGATGACGTGGTTGGCCAGCGCCCGCACCACCTTCAGGTCATGGCTGATGAAGAGATAGGCGAGATCGTGCTTCTTCTGCAGATCGCGCAACAGATCCACCACCTGCGCCTGCACCGTCATGTCCAGCGCCGAGGTCGGCTCGTCCAGCATCACGAAGCGCGGCTTCAAGACCATGGCGCGGGCAATCGCGATGCGCTGCCGCTGGCCGCCAGAGAATTCGTGCGGGTAGCGCCAGCGCGTCGCAGGATCAAGGCCGACCTCGTCCAGCGCGGCGGCCACGGCACGGTCGCGCTCTTCGGACGAGAGCTGCGGCTGGTGCACTTTCAGGCCCTCGGCGATGATTTCGCCCACCGACATGCGCGGACTGAGCGACCCATAGGGATCCTGGAAAACCACCTGCAGCCGGTCGCGCAGCGGACGCATCTGGCGGAAGGAATAGCGGCCGATATTGCTGCCGATGAAACTGACACGCCCTTCGGAGGAAATCAGACGGGCGAGCGCCAGGCCGAGCGTCGTCTTGCCCGACCCGCTTTCGCCGACAACGCCCACCGTTTCGCCGGCGCGCAGCGTCACGTCGATGCCGTCCACCGCCTTCACATGATCGACCACGCGGCGCAGGAACCCGGCCTTGATCGGGAACCAGACCCGGATGTTGCGGCCCTCCATCACGACCGCTCGCAAGGGATCGGCCTCGGGCGGCTCGCCGCGCGGCTCGGACGACAGGAGGTGACGGGTATAGTCATGCTGCGGATCGCGAAAGACCTGCTCGACCGGCCCGGTTTCCACGATCTTTCCCTTGGTCATCACGCACACACGGTCGGCAAAGCGGCGCACGATACCGAGATCATGGGTGATGAACAGGATGGACATGCCGTAATCGCGCTGCAGCTTCTTCAGAAGCTCGAGGATCTGCGCCTGGACCGTCACGTCGAGCGCCGTCGTCGGCTCGTCGGCGATCAACAGCTTCGGCCGGTTGGCGAGCGCCATGGCGATCATCACGCGCTGGCGCTGCCCGCCGGACAGTTCGTGCGGATAGGCCTTCAACCGCTTTTCCGGCTCGCGGATGCCGACCTCGGCCAGAAGCTCCAGCGTGCGGCTGCGCGCCGCCTGCGGCGTCATGGCCTGATGCAGCTCAAGGATCTCGCCCACCTGCTGCTCGATGGTGTGCAGCGGATTGAGCGAGGTCATCGGCTCCTGGAAGATCATGGTGATGTCGTTGCCGCGCACCGCGCGCAGTTCCCGCTCCGACACCGTCAGCAGATCGCGGCCATCGAACAGGATTTTTCCGGACGGGTGGCTGGCCGAGGGATAGGGCAGCAACTGCAGCACGGAATTGGCGGTGACCGACTTGCCCGATCCGCTTTCGCCGACGAGCGCCAGCACTTCTCCCTCGCCGATCTCGAAGGAGACCCGATCGACCGCGAGAGTCTGGCTGCCTCCCTGATGGAAGGCGACGGACAGATCGCGGACGGAGAGGAGCGCGTTGGTCATGCAGTCAGACTTTCCAGAAGGGTCGTGAGGGTTGGCTCGTCGGGGCGGATGACGGCGAGGGGCGAATAAGGCAGATGCCCGAGCACAGGATGCACAATCTGGTCAAGCGTGTGGATGCCTCTGTCGGCACTGACGAAACCGCTCGCTCCAGCGACGAGAGCGGTCGCCATATGGATACCGTCCGGCAGTTTCAGACCGGGCCGCGTCGCCCTCAGCAAGGATGCAAGATCAAGAGCATCATGCGATACAGGGAGAATCTCGAGCCATGAGAGACCACCAAACCAGGATCGGTAGGCGTTGATCAGCTGTATCTGCCGGTCACGGTATGGCTTGACCAGAAGCTCCGACAGGGTCAGGGCGCTTGTCATCAAAATCGGCGCAGGCTTCGACGCCGCTACGGTGACAATCTGTTCCATAACACGTCTCGCGGCACCATCGCCTTCATTCAGAAGGATGAGCGCATTGGTATCGAGATAGAGACGGTGACCCACCGTCATCGCTCATCCCATTCGTCACGCAGGTCGCGGATGCGGCGCACGGCATCGTCAACGGAGACGCGCTCCGGATGGTCGCGCCTGTAATCGTTAATCAGGCGCATCGATTCCTCGAAACTCATGGGCTGTCGCTCGATCCCGGCATCATCCACCTCAACAACCACGCGCACGGTAGCGCCTGGCTGCAGCCCTTCGCGCAGGTCTTCCGGCAGATTCTCCACGGGATAATGCTCACGCACGATCTTGTTCATGGCGTGCCTCTTGATGTTCTCAGGACACCACTCTGCCACAGAATGGCGCACAAGACGACGCCCATCACCGGAACGTCTTTCGAGGATCGAAGGCATCGCGCACGGCTTCGCCGATGAAGATCAGCAGCGACAGCATGACCGACATGGAGAAGAAGGCGGTCAGCCCCAGCCAGGGCGCCTGCAGGTTGTTCTTGCCCTGGGCGATCATTTCACCGAGCGAGGGCGAGCCGGGCGGCATGCCGAAGCCGAGGAAATCGAGCGAGGTGAGCGTCGCAATCGAGCCGGAGAGAATGAAGGGCAGGAAGGTCAGGGTCGCAACCATGGCATTCGGCAGCAGGTGGCGGAACATGATCGTCCAGTCGCCGACACCGAGCGCACGGGCCGCCCGCACATATTCAAAATTGCGGGCGCGCAGGAATTCGGCGCGCACCACGCCGACGAAGCCGACCCACTGGAACAGCAGCATCACGCCGAGCAGCACGAAGAAGCCGGGCGGCAGGATGGCGGCGATGATCAGCAGGATGTAGAGCGAGGGCATCGACGACCAGATCTCGATGAAGCGCTGCATCAGGAGATCCGTCCAGCCGCCGAAGAAGCCCTGGATGGCGCCGGCCGTGACACCGATCAGCGCCGAGAGCACCGTCAGCGCAAGACCGAACAGAACCGAGATGCGGAAACCGTAGATCAGGCGGGCCAGCACGTCGCGCGCCTGGTCGTCGGTGCCGAGCCAGTTGAGATTGCCGAGCGTGCACTTCGGATCGTCGACACCCTTCGGATAGGCGCTGCAACGTTCCTCGGCGCCCATCAGCCAGAAGGGCTGCGTCGGCGCCGAATGGGGAATTTCGGAGTTCACCGTCTGGTAGGAGTAGCGCACCGGTGGCCAGACCATCCAGCCATTGGCGTTGATTTCTTCCTGGATGAAGTCGGAACGGTAATCGGTCGTCGCCAGGAAGCCGCCGAACTTTTCCTCCGGATAATTGACGAAGACCGGCACCAGAAGCTCGCCCTTGTAGGAGACGAGGATCGGCCGGTCATTGGCGATGAGTTCGGCTGACAGCGACAGGCCGAACAGCACCAGGAAGATCCAGAACGACCAGTAGCCGCGCCGGTTGGCCTTGAAATTCTGCCAGCGGCGCAGATTGGTCGGCGACAGCCGGCGGCGTGCGGGCGGCGTTGCGGCCACGGCATCGCGGGCAATGGCGGATGCGGGAGCGCTCATCACACCTCCCTCTTTTCAAAATCGATGCGCGGATCGATCCAGGTGTAGATCAGGTCGGACACCAGACCGACGACGAGGCCGAGCAGCGAGAAGATGTAGAGCGTGCCAAACACGATCGGATAATCGCGGTTGATGACGGCGAGATAGCCGAGGCGGCCGAGCCCATCGAGCGAAAAAATGTTCTCGATCAGGAGCGAGCCGGTGAAGAAGGCCGAAATGAAGGAGGCCGGAAAGCCGGCGATCACGATCAGCATGGCATTGCGAAAGACATGGCCATAGAGCACCCGCCGTTCACCGAGGCCTTTGGCGCGTGCGGTCACAACATATTGCTTTTTGATCTCGTCGATGAAGGAATTCTTCGTCAGCAGGGTCGTGGTGGCAAAGGCCGACAGCGACAGCGCGATCAGCGGCAGCGTCAGGTGCCAGAAATAGTCGAGGATCTTCTGCCACCAGGGCAGGTCGCTCCAGTTGTCCGACACGAGGCCGCGCAGCGGGAACCAGTCGAAGAAGGAGCCGCCGGCAAACAGCACGATCAGCAGGATGCCGAACAGGAAGCTCGGCACCGCATAGCCGATGATGATGATGCCGGAAGTCCAGACGTCGAAGGTCGAGCCGTCCTTCACCGCCTTGCGGATGCCGAGCGGAATCGAGATCGCATAGGAAGCGATCATGATCCAGACGCCAAGCGACATCGAGACCGGCAGCTTGTCGATGATGAGATCGAGCACCGGCGTGTTGCGGAAGAAGCTCTCGCCGAAATCGAAACGGATATAGTTCCACATCATGTCGAGGAAGCGGGTGAGCGGCGGCTTGTCGAAGCCGAACTGCTTTTCCAGCCGGGCAATCAGCTCGGGATCGAGACCCTGCGCACCACGGTAGCGCGCCTCCTCGCCGCCGCCACCGGCAGGCTGCAGATCCGACGCGCCGCCGGACAGACGGTCGCCGCTGTCGGATCCCTGGATCTGGGCGATCACCTGTTCCACCGGCCCGCCGGGCGCAAACTGCACCACGAGGAAGGAAATGCCCATGATGCCGATGATGGTCGGGATCATCAGGAGAAGACGGCGAAGGATATAGGCTCCCATCAGGCGTCTCCCGTTCGGCGGTCAGCGCCGCAGATCTCGTTCGGCATCAGGGGGTCCGGTTCCTTCGTCGTGACTGGGGCAAGAATCAGCATGTCTCTATGTGGCCTGTCCGGCCGCCGTCGCACAAGCATTTTAGCGGTTCATTCCGCACCCTTGGCCCACCAGAGTGCGGGGAAGCCGATGCCATATTCCGGAAGCGGTTCCGGATGGGCAAGCTTGGCCCAGTAGGCGATCTTGCTTTCGCCGGAATAGAACATCGGAATGACGAAGTGGTTGGCCAGCAGCACGCGGTCGAGCGCATGTACCGCGGCCACCTGATCTTCGCGCGTCGGAGCCTGGATGATCCGGCGGATCAGGTCATCGACCGCCGGATCGGCAATGCCGGCATAGTTCATCGAGCCCGGCTGGCTGGCGGCGGCAGACCCCCAGTAGACAAGCTGGTCGTTGCCGGGATCCATCGTCTGGGCCCAGACGCCGAAGATCATGTCGAAGTCGAAGGCGCGCACGCGGTTGACATATTGCGAGGAATCCACGGTGCGGATGCTGGCATCGATGCCGATCTTCTTGAGACTTGCCACATAGGGCAGCACGGTGCGTTCCATGGAGGGATTGTTGAGCAGGATCTCGAAGCGCATCGGCTGGCCGGTCTTGACGTTGACCATGCGGTTGCCCTTCAGCTCCCAGCCCGCCTCCTTGAACAGCGCGATCGCCTTGCGCAGGTTGTCGCGCACCTTCTGCGGATCGCCGTTCACCGGGTTGGTGTAGGGTTCGGTGAAGACACGGGCCGGCACCTTGTCCTTGAGGCTGTCGAGGATCTCCAGTTCCTTGCCCTGCGGCAGGCCGGACGAGGCCAGATCCGTGCCCCAGAAAAAGCTGTCGACACGCTTCAGCCCGCCATAGGCAAGATTCTTGTTCAGATCCTCGAAGTCATAGGCATAGTTCAACGCCTCGCGAACACGCGCATCCTTGAACTGGTCACGCCTGAGGTTGGGCACATAGGCCTGCATAATGCCACGGGCGCGGAAGGCATTGGGCAGCGCCTCGCGCTTGATGCGGCCATCCTTGACCGCATCGAACTCATAGCGTGTCGCCCAGCGGCTGGAACTGTTTTCCTGCCGGTAGTCGATCGTGCCGGCCCGGAAGGCCTCGAACTCCACGTCGCTGTCGGCGAAATAGGTGTAGCTGATCACCCGGAAATTGTTCTGCCCGATATTGATCGGCAGGTCCTTGCCCCAATAATCCTCACGCAATTCGTAGCGGATGGTGGCGCCTGCCTGGAAGGAGGCGATCCGATAGGGGCCGGAGCCCATCGGCGGCTCGAGGCTGCCTTTGGAGACATCGCGCGGATTGCCTTTTGCATCCTTTGCCGCGTACCAGTGCTTGGGCAGGATCGGGAACTCGCCGACGATGGCGGGCAGTTCCTTGTTGTTCTTCTCGTCGAAGCGGAAGGTGACTTCACGCTCCCCGGTCTTTTCGGCTGAGGTGACATGACGATAGTAATTGGCGAGCAGATTGCTGTTGGCCTTGGCGCTCTCGAAGCTGAAGACCACGTCATCCGGCGTCACCGGCTGGCCATCCGCCCACTTTGCCTCTGGCCGCAGCCGGAAGGTCACGGAGGAGCGATCTTCCGGCCAGGTCAGGGCCTCGGCCAGCAGGCCGTAGCGCACGCCGATCTCGTCCTCGGAGGAGGTCAGCAGCGTATCGAAGAGAAGTCCCGTGCCGGAGGCCGGATTGCCCTTGTCCACCAGCGGATTGAAATTGTCATAGGTGCCTTCGTCCGCAAGCTTCAGTTCGCCCTGTTTCGGCGCCTTGGTATTCACGTAGGGAAGCGCTTTGAAATCAGCGGGCAGCTTCGGTGGCTCCAGCGTGCCGATCGCATGGTGCCATGTCTGCTCCTCGGCGGCTGCCGCGATCGGAACGAGTGCCATCGCGGCACAGGTCAAAACCAGACATGTCTTGCGGATGCGCGCCAGCAGCATTCACCGGTCCCTTCGTCGTTGTTGAATTCTCCGAAGCATAAGGCAAAGCCGGCCAGAGTACAGCCTGCCTTGCCTCACAAGCTTTTGACGATCTGGAAGGAAATGCGCCATCGTCTCGCCTTCCTCATCGGGTGAGCATTCACCATACGCCCAAATCAGTCTAGAATCGGGCGCAACCCGGCGGGCGCCTCCGCCGCTTCTCGCAGTCCTGGATCTGATGCCGACGTCTTGCCCCCTGTCCCGCCGCATGGCCGCCACCGCGCTTCTGTTGTTGACGGCCTTTTCGCTTCCCGCCACCTTTCCGGCGGCTGCCCTTGCCGATCAGGAGGCCAAGAAGGCCTTTGGTGCCGTTGCCGCCCCCAGCGGCGGCGCTCCGACGCCGATTGGTTCCTATGCCAAAGGCTGCATTTCGGGTGCCGTGGCGCTTGGCGATGACGGGCCGCACTGGCAGGCCATGCGCCTGTCACGCAACCGCCACTGGGGCATGCCGCAAACGGTTTCCCTGCTGGAGCGCCTGTCGCAGGATGCGGTGCGCATCGGCTGGGGCAACGGCATCCTCGTCGGCGACATGTCGCAGCCGCGCGGCGGGCCAATGGCTTCCGGCCATGCCTCGCACCAGATCGGGCTCGATGTGGATGTCTGGTTCACGCCGA
Organism: Rhizobium sp. RU35A; assembly: GCF_900156005.1. Classification (NCBI taxonomy): domain Bacteria; kingdom Pseudomonadati; phylum Pseudomonadota; class Alphaproteobacteria; order Hyphomicrobiales; family Rhizobiaceae; genus Rhizobium; species Rhizobium sp. RU35A. The sequence continues at coordinate 113,196 of NZ_FTMR01000011.1, forward strand.
TGCCGGAGCAGCGTCTGACCCGCCAGCAGCGCGAAACGCTGCCCTTCACCTCGATGCTGGACAAGAGCAAGTTCCTGACCGTCGATACCCGCAGGTTCACGCCGACGGCCGCGCGGCTGGTGATGACGGCGGCAAGCTATCCGCAGGTGGAACGCATCTTCGTCAATCCGGCGATCAAGAAGAAGCTCTGCGACAGCTGGACCGGCGACCGGTCGCTGCTCGGCAAGGTGCGGCCGATGTACGGCCATGACGAACATTTCCACATCCGCCTCACCTGCCCGCCCGGCCTTGCCAGCTGCAAGCCTCAGGCGCCGGTGGCAGCCGGCGACGGCTGCGACAAGTCGCTTGCCTGGTGGTTCACTGACGAGCCCTGGGCCAAGCCCGATCCGAAGAAGAAGCCGCCGGCGGCGCCGCGCCCGGTGATGGTGTCGGATCTGCCACGCGCCTGCGCTGCCCTGCTGTCGGCACCGGCCGCCGCCGGGACAATGCCGAGCGCCGCCATGGCGCCGATGCAGGCCGGGCCGGAGGCGGATGACGCGAATGGCCCCACGCCGTCGGAAGACGTGCCGATGCCGCGCGCAAGGCCCGCGCAGTAAAGCGTGGAACACCCTTGCGGCAGGCGCGCGACAGCCAGGGTGAATGCCACCAGCGATCCGCATATAAATCGTTTTAAAGCCTTTTCTTGCGCCCCCTGTTCGGTATAGAAACCGGCCTGGAGAGGAACATCCAAGGATAGGCCCGTGGCGGACAGACCCTGCATCGCACTCATCGCGCATGACCAGAAGAAGGACGAGATGGCCGCCTTCGCCAGACAGCACGAGAGGGCACTGTCGCAGTTTCGCATCGTGGCGACGGGCACGACGGGCGGACGCGTGCTGGAGGCAGCGCCGAGCCTCGACGTGACGCGGCTGAAAAGCGGTCCGCTCGGTGGCGACCAGCAGATCGGCGCGATGATCGCTACCGGCGAAGTCTCGATGCTGATCTTCTTCACCGATCCCCTGACGCCGCTGCCCCATGACGTGGATGTCAAGGCATTGACGCGGCTCGCCACCGTCTACGACATTCCGATGGCCCTCAACCGCGCCACGGCTGAAAAGCTGATCGATTTCCAGTAAGACCACCGCTAGAACCGCCGGTGAAACCCTGGCGCGAATAGGCCGATGAACGGCTGCAACGACGGAACCTTTGTGATGGCAAGAACGCTGGACACTGACAAGCCCGCCTTCCCGATCCTGATCGGCGACATCGGCGGCACCAATGCGCGGTTCTGGATCCTGACGGACGCCTTCGCAGAACCGATGCAGTTTCCCAATATCCGTACGGCCGATTTCCCGACCATCGAGGAAGCCATCCAGAAGGACGTGCTGGACAAGACATCGATGAAGCCGCGCTCGGCAATCCTGGCCATTGCCGGTCCGATCGAGGGCGACGAGATTCCGCTCACCAATTGCGACTGGGTGGTTCGGCCGAAGATCCTGATCGGCGACCTCGGCTTCGGCGACGTTCTCGTCATCAACGATTTCGAGGCGCAGGCGCTGGCGGTCGCGACACTGCCGGAAGAGGCGCGCGAGACGGTCGGCACCGTCTCCTCCGCGCCGCTGGCCTCGCGCGTGGTGCTGGGCCCCGGAACCGGGCTTGGGGTTGCCGGCCTCGTGCATGCCAGCGACATGTGGTTTCCGGTGCCCGGCGAAGGCGGCCATGTGGATCTCGGTCCGCGCACGGCGCGTGATGCCGCGGTGTTTCCGCATATCGAGCGCATCGAGGGCCGTGTTTCGGCCGAACAGATCCTCTGCGGACGCGGTCTCGTGAACCTTTACCGCGCCGTCTGCGCCGCTGATGGCGTCGCGCCGGTCTTGTCCGTGCCGGCGGATATCACGGCCCACGGCCTGTCCGGCGAGAACGCCCAGGCGGCCGAAACGCTGGTGCTGTTCGTCACCTATCTCGGCCGTGTGGCCGGCGACATGGCGCTGGTGATGATGGCGAAGGGCGGCGTCTATCTGGCCGGCGGCATCTCGCAGAAGATCGTGCCTGCCCTCAAGCGCCCGGAATTCCGCGCCGCCTTCGAGGACAAGGCCCCGCACACGGCGCTGATGCGGCATATCCCGACCTTCGTCGTCACCCATCCGCAGGCAGCACTCGCCGGTCTTGCCTCGTTTGCCCGCACGCCCGGCCATTTCGGCATCTCGACAGACGGACGCCGCTGGCGCGGTTGAGCGCAGGATCAAGGCGCGAATGCAACAGGAACCCGGAATCGTGGCCGGGCGCTAGCCAAGCCTGCCGCGACTGGGTAAGACCGCCCTCGCGGACAAGAATGCCGCGTTCTATGATAGGACCATCTTGTTGGAAGAAGCCGAAAAAGCCCAGCAACGCAATGCACAGCTCGATTCCGGTACGTTGACCAGCGTGCTGAAACGCATCATCGCCGAAAACGGCCGTGAACATGTGCGCGGTTATCTTTTCGCCATTCTGTGTCTCGTCGCCGTGGCTCTATCGACCGCCTTTACCGCCTGGATCATGGAATCGGTGGTGAACGAGGCCTTCGCCAACAAGCGCGCCGATCTGGTCTGGATCATCTGTGGCGCGATCTTCATCGCCTTCGTTCTGCGAGGCCTGGCGAGCTACGGGCAGGCCGTGACGCTCTCCAAGATCGGCAACAACATCGTCGCACAATATCAGAAGCGGCTCTATACCCATCTGATGAAGCTGTCGGTCGGCTTCTACAGCGAGTCCCGCTCGGCGCATCTCGCCGCCCAGATCAGCCAGAACGTCAACGGCATCCGCGACGTCCTGAACCTCACGGTCACCTCGACCGCCCGCGATTTTCTCAGCCTGATCGCGCTGATCTTCGTGATGATCACCAAGGATCCGATCCTGTCGCTCATCGTCTTCGGCGTGGCGCCGCCGCTGCTCTATGCCCTGCGCTACGTCTCGAGGCGCCTGCGCAGCGCCACCCGCGAATCGGTCGAGCTGAACAGCCACGTGCTCGGCGCGATGCAGGAAACCATTCAGGGTATTGCCATCGTCAAGGCCTTCACGATGGAAGAGGAACTCAGCCGCAAGGTCAATGGCATCATCGATGCCGCCGAAAACCGTTCCAACCGCATTGCCCGGCTGACGGAACGCACCTCGCCGCTAACCGAAACCTTTGCCGGCCTGTCGATTTCCAGCGTCGTCGGCTATGCCGCCTTCCGCTCGATCTATGATGGCGTACCGCCGGGGGCCTTTTTCGCCTTCATCACCGCGCTGCTGATGGCCTATGATCCGGCCCGCCGGCTCGCCAAGCTGCAGGTGCAGATGGAACGTGCCGTCGTGAATGCCCGGATGATCTACGCGCTTCTCGACCTGCAGCCGCAGCAGCGCGAGCGGCCCGGCGCGCCGGACCTGGTGGTGAGCGAGGCCCGCGTAGAACTGAAGGGTGTCACCTTCCGCTACGGCGAGGGCGACGCGATCCTGAAAGCCGTCGACATTGTCGCCGAAGGCGGCAAGACGACAGCGCTTGTCGGCCCCTCCGGTGCCGGAAAATCGACCATCATCTCGCTCATTCCGCGTTTCTATGATCCGTCCGAAGGCGCCATTCTGATCGATGGCCAGGACATTTCGCAGGTCACGAAGGCGTCGCTGCGCCAACACCTCGCTTATGTCTCGCAGCAGCCCTACCTGTTCGAAGGCACGATCCGCGACAACATCCGCTACGGACGCCCGGAGGCGAGTGATGCGGAGGTGGAGGAGGCCGCGCGCCTCGCCTACGCCCATGACTTCATCCTGGCCCAGCCGCAGGGCTACGAGACGCCGGTCGGCGAAAACGGCGTGACGCTGTCCGGTGGCCAGCGCCAGCGCCTGTCGATTGCCCGCGCGCTGGTCCGCCGGGCGCCGATCCTGCTCCTCGACGAGGCGACCTCGGCGCTGGACAACGAATCGGAGGCGGCCGTCCAAAAGGCGCTCGACACGGCCATGAAGGGCCGCACCGTCGTCGTCGTCGCCCATCGCCTCTCCACCATCGTCAAGGCCGACAAGATCATCGTGATGGCCGAGGGACGGGTGATGGAGGAAGGCAACCACGAGAGCCTTGCGCGCCGCCCGGACGGGCTTTACGCTCGCCTCAACAATCTGCAGGCGCCCGTCTGACGGGCGCCCCATGGACCGCACCTTCCGGCGAGCCCTTCGCCACGCCAGATCCACACGACAGGGAGCCGCATTTCCGCATGAGCGAGCATGACATGAAGCTGGTGGTGGTCGGCGCCGCCGGACGGATGGGCCAGACCATCATCCGCGTCATCAAGGAAACGCAGGGCGTTGCGCTGCATGCCGCCATCGAGCGGGAAGGTTCCCCCTTCATCGGCAAGGATGCCGGCGAACTGGCAGGCGCGGGAACGCTCGGCGTACCAATCACCAGCGATCCGCTGCAGGCCTTCCTGCATGCCGATGGGGTGATCGACTTCACCTCGCCGGCCGGCACGGTGGAATTTGCAGGGCTGGCGGCGCAGGCCCGCATCGTGCATGTGATCGGCACCACCGGCTGCGGCGAGGATGACGAAGCGCGCATTGCAGCCGCTGCCCGCCATGCCCGCATCGTGAAATCCGGAAATATGAGCCTCGGCGTCAATCTGCTCGGCGTTCTCGTGGAGCAAGCCGCGCGCGCCCTTCCGCCTGCGGCCTGGGACATCGAGATCCTCGAAATGCATCACAAGCACAAGGTGGACGCGCCCTCCGGCACGGCCCTGCTGCTCGGCGAAGCGGCCGCGAAGGGTCGCGGCATCGATCTCAAATCCAGTTCGGTGCGCGTGCGCGACGGCCATACCGGCGCCCGTCCCGTGGGTTCGATCGGCTTTGCCACGCTGCGCGGCGGCTCGGTGGTCGGCGAACATTCGGCGATCCTGGCCGGCGAAGGCGAACTCGTTACCCTCTCGCACTCGGCACTCGACCGCTCGATCTTCGCCCGCGGCGCGGTGGCGGCGGCGCTCTGGGCGCGCGACCAGAAGCCCGGCCTGTTTTCCATGCTCGACGTCCTCGGGCTGTCCCACTGATCCTTTGATCCCATACTGGAGGCATACATGAGCGGAACCCTCGTCCTCGTTCGCCACGGGCAGAGCGACTGGAACCTGAAGAACCTTTTCACCGGCTGGAAGGACCCCGACCTGACGGAGCTTGGCGTAAAGGAAGCCGAGACCGGCGGCCAGGCGCTGGCAGATTACGGCATCAAGTTCGACATCGCCTTCACCTCGGCGCTGAAGCGCGCCCAGGAAACCTGCCGCATCGTTCTCGAAAAGGTCGGCCAGCCGGATCTCGAAGCCATTCGCGACCAGGCGCTGAACGAGCGCGACTACGGCGACCTCTCCGGGCTCAACAAGGACGATGCCCGCGAAAAGTGGGGCGAAGAGCAGGTGCACATCTGGCGCCGCTCCTATGACGTGCCGCCGCCCGGCGGCGAGTCCCTGCGCGACACCGGCGCCCGCGTCTGGCCCTATTTCATGACGGAAATTCTTCCGCGCGTGCTGCGCGGCGAAACGGTTCTGGTGGCCGCCCACGGCAATTCGCTGCGCTCGCTGGTGATGGTGCTCGACCGTCTGTCGAAGGAAGAGATCCTGAAGCTCAACCTCGCGACCGGTGTGCCGATGGTCTACAAGCTGAATGCCGATTCGACCGTCGCCTCCAAGGACGTGCTGGGCGACATGTCCGGCGCCCACTGACACATCCCGCCAGAGTCTTTTTCAGGCGCTGCCGGCATCCGGCGGCGCCTTTTCATTGGGGATCGCAGCTGCCGTCAGCGGCCGTACCAGTAGGCGCTGATCAGGCCGCTGGCGGCGAGGACAGAGAGGAAGGTGCCGATGAGGATGCCGGGTTCCATGCGAATTCTCCCGTTTTGCGTGTCGTGCCTGCCTTTCAATGCACGAGCGGCATAAAGAGTTGCACGAATCCGTTTCGGGAATGTTGATGCTTGACATCGTTGCGTCACGGCTTTCCGCTAGAGGGACCTTCTTCCAGTCCCCAGTCACGGGTGAGTCTCCCTCTCATGCGCCATGCCGTCTATTTCGCTCCGCCCCAGGATGATCCGTTGAACCGTGCCGCAGCCCTCTGGCTCGGCCGCGACGCATTTTCGGAACAGGGTATCTCGCCACCCGCCGATTCAGGCCTTCCCTTGGAGAAATGGCAGGCGCTGACGGCGGAGCCGCGCCGCTACGGCTTTCACGCCACGCTGAAGGCCCCCTTCACGCTTTCCTCCGAAAAGACGGTGGAGGATCTTGCCGAAGCCTTCGACACCTTCTGCAATCGAACGGCACCTGTGACGATCCCGAAACTCTGCCTGGCGGGGATCGGCCCCTTCTTCGCGCTGGTGCCGGACGGCGATTCGCAGGCAATCGACGCGCTCTGCGCCGAGATCACCCGCGCCTTCGAGCCGTTTCGTGCGCCGCTTTCGCCGGAGGATGTGGCGCGACGCAAGCCGGAGCGGCTCACCGAGCGGCAGCGCGCCCTGCTCAACGAGTGGGGCTATCCTTACGTCTTCGAGGAATTCCGCTTTCACATGACGCTGACGGGGCCCGTGCCGGAAGATGCACGCCCAGGAATGCGTGCGCTTCTCGAATCCCGCTTTTCCACCTTTATCGACCGGCCGCTTCCCATTGCCCATCTCGGCCTCTTCGTGGAACCCACGCGGGGTGCCCCCTTCCGTGTTGACCGCCATGCCCCCCTCGGCGGCACGCCGAATACCGACAGGAGCCACGCATGAGCCAGGAACTTATCCTGAAAAACGCCCGCATCGTCCTCGAAGACAGGATCGTCGATGGCGCCCTTCAGATCATTGGCGGACAGATCGCAGATATTTCGGAAGGTGTGCTTGCGACCGGCGAGGATCTCGAAGGAGATTTCCTGATTCCAGGCCTGGTGGAACTGCACACCGACCATCTGGAACAGCATTATTCGCCCCGTCCGGGCGTGCGCTGGGATACGACAGCCGCCATCCAGGCGCATGATGCACAGATCGCGACATCGGGCATCACCACCGTCTTCGATTGCCTGCGCCTCGGCTCGGATGAGGATGGTGGCTTCGAGCGCGGCGAGATGCGGCGCCTTGCCGATGCGATCGAGGCGGCCGAAGCGGCCGGGCGTCTCAGGGCCGAGCACCTGATCCACCTGCGCTGCGAGGTGCCCTGCGCCGATGTGATCGACCAGTTTTCCGATTTCGAGGGTGATCCCCGCGTGCGGCTTGCCTCGCTGATGGACCATGCGCCCGGCCAGCGCCAGTTCCAGTCGCTGGAGCAATATGTCTTCTTCTACAAGAAGAAGCGCGGCCTCTCGGACGAGGCGTTCGAGGCCTTCATGAAGGTCAGAAAAGACGCCTCCGAACGCTATTCGGCCAAGCACCGTGATGAACTGGCGGCGCGCTGCGCCGAACGCGGCATCACGGTCGCGAGCCATGACGATGCGACGCTTGCCCATGTGGAAGAGGCCAGGGGCCATGGCGTGCGGCTGGCAGAGTTTCCGACCAGCCTGGAGGCGGCCCGCGCCTCGCATGCGGCGGGCATGAGCGTGCTGATGGGGGCACCGAATGTGGTACGCGGCAAATCCCATTCCGGCAATATCGCCGCCCGTGACCTCGCGGATCTCGGCGTGCTCGATGTGCTCTCCTCCGATTACGTGCCGCTGAGCCTCCTGCACGCGCCTTTCATTCTGGCCGATACCGTTGAAGGGCTGTCACTGCCGCAGGCAATCGCCATGGTGAGCGCGACCCCTGCCAAGACGGTCGGCCTCACGGATCGCGGCCGCATTGCACCCGGCCTGCGCGCCGATCTGGTGCGGGTCCACCGGCAGGAAGGCGTTCCGGTCAGCCGCTCGGTCTGGCGTGCAGGACGACGGGTGGCGTGATGGACAGTACAGAGGAGAAACCCGCAGCCGGCACACCGGAACATGCCGCTGGAGGCGGCACCATGGCCGTGGTCGTCGGCCCGAGCGGCGCGGGCAAGGATACGCTGATGGCCTTTGCGGCGGCTCATTTTCGCGACGAGCCGCGTCTTCGCTTCGTGCGCCGTTTCATTACCCGGCCCGCCGATGCCGGCGGCGAGGATCACGAAGGGGTCAGCTCCGAGGATTTCGCCGCCATGGAACAATCGGGCGGCTTTGCCGTATCCTGGATGGCGCACGGCCTCCACTATGGCATTCCACGCCGCACACAGGCGGAACTGGCGGCCGGCATGGTGCTGGTCGCCAATGGTTCCCGCTCCGCCCTGCCGCACTTCCAGGAGGCCTACAAGAACCTGCTGGTGATCAATATTACCGCGCGTCCGGAGATCCTGGCCGAGCGTCTTGTGGTCCGCGGACGAGAAACACGGGAGGATATTCTGGCAAGACTGGAGCGAGCGCAGCTGTCCGTCGTCGGCGATTACAGTGTGGTGACCATCGACAACAGTGATGACATCGCGCGCGCGGGAAGCAAACTCGTGGATATTCTTTCGAAAGCGCTGCACAAAGCCTGAAAGCTCCCTGAAATACGGGAGTGGCACAGAGGTTATTCCCTCGTTAGACTGGCGGCATGCAGAAAGAGCGGCCGGTGAGTGGGACGCATTCCAAAAAGGAGTCCAGATGGCGCAATCCACGATCCGGGACATGCCGACCTATGAAGCGATCACGGCTCTGGAAGCCCGCCTCGTGGTCCTGGAAATCGTTACCATGTCGGCACTTGCCATGGTGATGGACACATCCGAGACGGCCGACAGGGAACAGGCCAACAGCCTGATGCAGCTCATCCTGCAGACCGTCGACCACCGCTGTGACGAACTCGGCCTTTCGCAGCAATGCCAGAAATCGGCACAGGACTATGCACGCAGCCTGCTCGGCACCGCCCTTTCGTCGCTTTATCCCGCCAGCCTGAACTGAGTGCAGGCCGAACGGCCTGCATTGTCGTGCGTCAACCTCAGTGGGCTTCGTCCCAGTTATGGGCCGCACGCGCATCCACCTTCAGCGGCACCCGCATGGAGAGCGCCGGCATGGCGGCATGCTCCATGGTCGACACGATGACGGGCATCGCCGCCTCGATCGCCTCGTCCTCCACCTCGAAGATCAGTTCGTCATGCACCTGCAGCAGCATCCGCACACGCTCGGAAAGACCCGTGCGGGCGAGCGCCGGCTCGACCTGTACCATGGCCCGGCGAATGATGTCGGCCGCAGATCCCTGGATCGGGGCGTTGATCGCCGCGCGCTCGTTGAAGGCCCGCACCGAGGGGTTGGAGGACTTGATTTCGGGATAATGCGCACGCCGCCCGAAGATGGTTTCCACATAGCCGTGCTCGCGGGCAAAGGCCTTGGTGTTTTCCATGTAGTCGCGGATGCCCGGGAAGCGCTCGAAATACTTCTTGATGTAGTCGCCCGCTTCCGAGCGTTCGATGCCGAGCTGGTTGGCAAGGCCGAAGGCGGAAATGCCGTAGATGATGCCGAAATTGATCGCCTTGGCACGGCGACGCACCTCCGACGGCATGCCTTCCACGGGAACGCCGAACATTTCCGAGGCAGTCATGGCGTGAATGTCGATACCATCGGCAAACGCCTGACGCAGTTGCGGAATGTCCGCAACATGCGCCAGCACGCGCAGTTCGATCTGGCTGTAGTCGGCCGAGAGGAGCTTGTGGCCGGGGGTTGCGATGAAGGCCGTGCGGATCTTGCGGCCCTCGGCATTGCGCACCGGAATGTTCTGCAGGTTCGGCTCGGAGGAAGACAGGCGCCCCGTGCTGGTGGAAGCCAGCGAATAGCTGGTGTGCACGCGCTTCGTCTCGGGATGCACATAGGAGGGCAGCGCGTCCGTATAGGTGCTCTTCAGCTTGGTCAGCTGGCGCCAGTCGACGATCTTGCGCGGCAGCTCTATACCCTGCGCCGCCAGATCCTCCAGCACCTGGGCCGAGGTGGACCACTGCCCGGTCTTGGTCTTGGAGCCGCCGGGCAGCCCCATCTTGCCGAACAGGATATCGCCCAGCTGCTTGGGTGAACCGATGTTGAACCGCTCGCCGGCAAGCGCGTAGATCTCGTCCTCGAAGCTTGCCGCCTTCTGCGCCAGTTCGCCGGAGAGCCGCGAGAGAATCTGCCGGTCGATGGTGATGCCGCGCTCCTCCATATGGGCCAGCACCGGCACCAGCGGCCGCTCGAGACGCTCGTAGACGCGGGTCAAGCCCTCGGCCGCCAGCCGCGGCTTCAGCACAAGCCAGAGCCGAAGCGTCACGTCGGCATCTTCCGCCGCATAGGCGGTCGCCTTGTCGATATCGACCCGATCGAAGGTGACGGCGGATTTTCCGGAGCCGGCCACGTCCTTGTAGGCGATCGGCGTGTGGCCGAGCCAGCGCTCGGAAAGCGCATCCATGCCATGCGCGCCAACACCCGCTTCCAGCACGTAGGAGATCAGCATGGTGTCGTCGAAGCCGGCCATGGTGATGCCGTGCCGCTTCATGACGAGATAATCGTATTTCAGGTTCTGCGCGACCTTGAGGACGGACGGATCTTCCAGCAGATCCTTGAGGAGTGCCAGCGCCTCGGCCATCGGCACCTGCCCCTCGACGAGCTTCACGCCGTCGCTGAACAGGTCGTCGCCGCCGGCCTTGTGGCCGAGCGGCAGATAGGCGGCACGGATCGGACCTGAGGCGGGAGATGCGGCGTTGTCCTGAACGGCGAGCGAAACGCCGACAAGATCCGCCTGCATCGGATCGAGCGAGGTGGTTTCCGTGTCGAAGGCGACGAGACCCGTTTCGCGCGCGGCCGCGACCCAGCTCTTCAGCGTCGCGACATCGCGGATCGTCACATAGCCGGCACGATCGATGGGTTTACCCATGAAGGCTTCATGGCGGGCACTTGCAAGGTCTGCGGCCCTTGCGCCCTCGGCTTTCTCCGAGGCGGACGGACCGGCGTCGGCGACTGGACCGGAAGGCGCCGGATCGACAGCCTGTGCGTCGCCTGCCCCCGGATCGAGATCCGGGCCGCGGGCCTCCGCCCCCCATTCCACGGTGACGGTGGCCGGATCGATGGCGCCCGCATCGCAATCGCAGGCGTCCGCCACGCGGCGCGTCAGACTGCCGAATTCCATGGCCTTCAGGAAGGCGACCAGTTTCGGCCCGTCCTGCTTTTCCAGCACCAGCGCATCGAGGCCAAGCTCGAGCGGGACATCGGTGCGCAGCGCCACCAGCTGGCGGGAAAGACGGGCCAGATCGGCATTCGCGACGATATTTTCGCGACGCTTGACCTGCTTGATTTCGGAGGCGCGGGCAAGCAGCGTGTCGAGATCGCCGAATTCCTCGAGCAGCTGGGCGGCCGTCTTCGGACCGATGCCGGGAATACCCGGCACGTTGTCGACGGAATCGCCGACCATCGCCTGCAGGTCGATCATCTTTTCCGGCGGCACGCCCCATTTCTCGATGACGTCGGGGATGCCGATCTGCTTGTCCTTCATGCTGTCGTACATGTGGACGTTCGGCGTCACCAGCTGCATCAGATCCTTGTCGGAGGAAATGATGGTGACATCGGCGCCGATCGCCTCCGCCGCCCGCGCATAGGTGGCGATGATGTCATCGGCCTCGAAACCGTCGGTCTCGATGCAGGGCAGGTTGAAGGCCCGCGTCGCCTGGCGGATCAGCCCGAACTGCGGCACCAGCTCTTCCGGCGGCGCGGAGCGGTTGGCCTTGTAGTCCGGATAGAGTTCCTTGCGGAACGTCTTCGACGAATAGTCGAAAATCACGGCGAAATGCGTCGGCGTGACGCCCACGCTGGTATCGCGGGCATTGGTGAGCAGCTTCCACAGCATGTTGCAGAAACCGGAGACGGCGCCGACCGGCAGGCCGTCGCTCTTGCGCGTCAGCGGGGGAAGCGCGTGGAAGGCCCGGAAGATGAAGCCGGAACCGTCTACGAGGAAGAGGTGATCGCCTTTTTTCATGGGCGATGGATAGCGCGATGCAGGCCAAAGGTCCATTGCGCAGGCGCGATGCGCCCGGCAAAAAAGCAGGCTGTACCAATCAGGCAGACGGCAACACCGACCGATGCCGACCGCGCAACCCTCCGACCGGCATGGGCTGCGGATGGAAAAGCCGCTCACCGCAACGTTACCCGGCCGTCATCGGAGCTTCCCTTGAAAAGCCGCATTGTGACGGCCATTTCCCTGAAGACGGCACTGATCACGCCGCCGTCTGACTGCAGGCTTGTCCCCCGCCGCGTCAGACCGGACAAAGGCCTTACCCCCTCTCCGGGCCTTTGTCCTCTCATCCGCCGCCACGGCCGTCCCCTCCGGCCGTGGCGGTTTTTGCATGTGGCACCCGAACAAGGGCGTGGTTGCCAAGGCAAGCACCAAAGAATATCGTGCTATCTATCCTGTGGTTGCAGCGAAGCGCCTGCTCCCCTCTAGACGCAGGCCCGTGCCGGGCTCGGCCGGGCCGTCTTCAGCGGCACGGCAGCCCGCTGTCTCGGCAGAGACAGGACGAGAGGTTGTCGGCGGCATGGGCTTTGAGCGCTCGGATTCGGCACTGTATCTGGCCACGCAGCTGGCCAAGGGTCTCTCACGCGCCCTGCAGAAGCGGGCAACAGCGCTCGGCTTTTCTCCCGGACAGTTTCCCGTGCTGCTTGCCCTGTGGCAGGAAGACGGCCTCACGCAGCGGCAACTGCTGGACAGGCTGGAGGTGGAACAGGCGACACTTGCCAATACGCTGGCCCGCATGGAACGCGACGGGCTGATCCGGCGCAGCCCGCATCCGGCCGACCGGCGCGCCCAGATCGTGCGGCTGACCGAGCAGGGGCGGGCGCTGGAACCGGTGGCGACCGATGCGGCCGCTTGCGCCGACGACGAGGTCTTTTCGGGCTTCCGCCGCTTCGAGCGGGAGCTTTTGCTGGAATACATGCGCATGGCGATTGCCAATGCGCGGCGCATGGATCGGATACCGGAGCGCGAGCAAAGCCAGGTCGCCGACAAAGCGGCCGCCGGTGGTTCCCTCGCGGGGGAATAACCGCTAACCTGACGGCCTTCGCCAATATTCCCCGCAAGGCAGTCTTCGCAATGACCGATCTTTCCACCGTTCTCGCCTGGGCCGACAGCAATCTCTCCTCAAGCCTCGAGCGGCTGTTCGACCTCGTACGCATCCCTTCGATCTCGACCGATCCCGCCTACAAGGCCGAATGCCGCAGGGCGGCCGAATGGCTGGTCGCCGCGCTGACGGAACTGGGCTTTGATGCCTCGGTGCGGGATACGCCCGGCCACCCGATGGTGGTGGCACACCACGCGGCCGGCCGCGCCGATGCCCCGCACGTCCTGTTCTACGGCCATTACGATGTGCAGCCCGTCGATCCGCTCGAACTCTGGGAAAGCGATCCCTTCGATCCGAAGATCAAGGATCTCGGCAATGGCCGCAAGGTGGTGACCGGCCGCGGCACCTCCGATGACAAGGGCCAGCTCTTGACCTTCGTCGAGGCCTGCCGCGCCTACAAGGAGGTCCACGGCGCGCTGCCGGTGACGATCACCATCCTGTTCGAAGGCGAAGAGGAATCCGGTTCGCCCTCGCTGAAGCCCTTCCTGGAGGCCAACCGGGACGAACTGAAGGCCGAATATGCGCTGGTCTGCGACACCAGCATGTGGGACGGCGAAACGCCGGCGATCGCCGCCACCCTGCGCGGGCTGGTCGGCGAGGAACTGACAATCACGGCCGCCGACCGCGATCTGCATTCCGGCCTGTTCGGGGGTGCCGCCGCCAATCCGATCCACATCCTGGCCGAGATCCTGGCCGGCCTGCGCGACGAGACCGGCCGCGTGACGCTGGACGGCTTCTACGATGGCGTCGAGGAAACGCCGGAAAACATCAAGGCCAGCTGGGCAACGCTCGGCCGCGATGCCACAAGCTTCCTCGGCGAAGTCGGCCTGTCGGAACCATCAGGCGAAAAGGGCCGCTCGGTGCTGGAGCTGACCTGGGCCCGCCCGACCTGCGAAGTCAACGGCATCTGGGGCGGCTATACCGGCGAAGGCTTCAAGACGGTGATTGCCGCCAAGGCCTCCGCCAAGGTGTCCTTCCGCCTGGTTGGCACGCAGGATCCGGCGAGCATCCGCGAGAGCTTCCGCGCCTATGTGCGCTCGAAGCTGCCGGCCGATTGCCGCGTCGAGTTCCACGAACACGGCGCCTCCCCCGCCATCCAGCTGGCCTTCGATTCGCCGGTGCTGACCAAGGCGAAATCGGCACTGTCGGAGGAATGGCCGAAACCGGCCGTGGTGGTGGGCATGGGCGGCTCGATCCCGATCGTCGGCGACTTCCAGACCTATCTCGGCATGGATTCGCTGCTGGTCGGTTACGGCCTGATCGATGACCGCATCCATTCGCCGAACGAGAAGTACGATCTTACCTCGTTCCACAAGGGCATCCGTTCCTGGATCCGCATTCTGGACGCGCTCTGATTCGCAGCAGCGCAAAAGGGCCTCCCGCCTGCAGGACAGGCGGGAGGCCCCAAAAAGCAAAAAGGCCGGGAGCAACCCGACCTTTCCTTCCCGTTTCTGTCCTGCCAGTACATCCGTGGTCAGCCACGAAACGGGGTTGGCATGTCGATCGCGACGGCGTCTGCCATCGCTGATGTCTCATCGTCGCTCGCTTCGGTTAACATCCCGTAAAGATATTCACCCTTGCTGATGGACGGTGCAGCCTGCTGCTGCCGACATCGATCGTCTTGCCGCTTGATCCTGAAATGGGAATGGCGCCCCGCGATTGCAAGGGCGCCATTCAGAAATCTCGCAAAAATGCGTCAGACAGGCCTGATCAGGCTGCCTTGAGGTGATCAGCCGAAACGCGGCCCGAACGCTTGTCGGTGACCAGTTCGTAGGCGATCTTCTGGCCGTCCTTGAGGCCGGAGAGACCAGCGCGCTCAACAGCCGAGATGTGGACGAAAACGTCCTGTGCGCCGTCATCCGGCTGGATGAAGCCAAAACCCTTGGTGGCGTTGAACCACTTTACAGTACCAGTAGCCATTACGAAGTCCTTTCGCTCGCAACGTTGACTTGCCCCTCGCATGAATGCAGGGAGCGCGGAATGTCGAATTTGCAGGAAAGGTCTCGCGCGTCAGCGCGTCGTGCCGCTCGTCAAACAAATATCGATGCGCCTCAGGTAACGTCGGCGGGGGTACGGTGTCAAGACCGGCCCACGCGACATGATGGTCGCAGAGAGCACGCGGACTGCACGTCCCATCGCTGAAACGACTGGAATACAAGCTTTATAAGGATTGCCTGAAACGAAAGAAGCCTGGCGCGGGAGGAGGAGCGCCAGGCTTCAGAAACTGACCGGCAACCGGGAGGAGGAGGTGTTGCCAGTCCCATCGAACAGCGTTGGGAGGAGGAGGTTGCCGTTCGATGATTTGAGAATACCGCACCACCGATTAAAAAACAGTCAATTTATCGCACTGCAGCATTGCGAATATCGCATGGCTTTCCAGAAGGCTTGCTCCGCAGCTTTTCCCTGCTTAGGGTACGCGCATGAGCTTGCAATCCGTCAAAGACTTCTTCTCCACGCACGCCCCCGACCTATCGGTCATCGAGACCGAGCAGAGTTCCGCCACCGTCACGCTTGCTGCGCAGGCGCACGGCGTCGATCCGGACCAGATCGCCAAGACGATTTGCCTGCGGGCGGGCGATGAGGTGATCCTGCTTGTGGCATCCGGCACCAGCCGGCTGGACAATCGCAAGTTCCGGGATCGATTCGGCGCAAAGCCGCGCATGCTCGGGGCGGAAGACGTGGTCGCGCAGACAAGCCACCCGGTCGGTGGCGTGTGTCCGTTCGGCTTGCCGCAGCCGCTCGCCGTCTACCTCGACGACTCGCTGCGACGTCATGCGGAGGTTGTTCCGGCCGCTGGCGCGATCAATGCGGCCGTGCGCATTGCGCCCGACCGCATGGCAATGCTGGTCTCGGGTACCTGGGTCGATGTTTGCCAGCCACCGGTCAGCGAGCCGGTTCAGCTGTAGTAGCGGCGATACCAGGCCTGCTTCTGCTCCAGCGAAGTTGAGGCGACCAGATAGCCAATGGCAAAACCAATACCGCCCACGAGCGTCATCAGCGTCGTGGCCGTTGCCGGATGTTCGCGGATCACACCCGCAACGGAAGAGGTTTCTTCCTGAACATAGGCAGCGGCGGTGCCGGCGCGCTCCCGCACGGCAGCATAGGTTTCGCTGCCAAAATCGGAGAGACCTTCGCGAATGCTGGCGATTTCCGCACGCAGGGCGCTGAGTTCCGCCCGGATGGCGGCGCTACCCTCCTCGCTGGCGCGGCTTGCATGGACCTGCGCCTCGTTCATTGCCTGGGGATCTGTCATGAAAGTCTCCTTGCTGGAAGCCATGCCGGACGGCAAGGCGATGGGTCATCAGGAGACCGATCAACGGTGAAGCAGGCTTTGAGTTCCGTCAGAAGCGCAGGCAGGGAGCGCAGACGATGCCTGTCGTGGAAAGAAGACGGGGACTGTTCCGCCCCAACATCCCTGTTATCGTCATTTGTGAGAAGTCAGCACGCGCAGGAGACGATGCGGTGTCAGCGCGCCTGCGCGAGCGTTTCTGCAAGCGAGGCGAGTGCCTCTTTCTCGCTCATTCCCTTCTGCAGGGAGTTGACCAGAATGAGCGCCAATGCCTCGCCATCCGGGCTCGCCTTGCTGATCTGATGCTGGGCGCATGCCGCATCGAAGACCTGTTGCAGCAAGGAAAGCTGATCAGGATGGACAGGACGCCTTACAACCTGTGACTGCATCGCAACCTCCAATTCAAGCGACCCCCATGGCCGCTACCCAAGACACCGCATCCTTTCGCATGCAAACCTGCGCAACGAGGCTCCGGGACCGCCACAGAACCAGGTCTCGTTGCCCGAAAAGGAGCCACTCCTGGCCCAAACCTTCCGACTAAATTCCAGCCCGCAAAGTTGTATGACCTTACGCTAAATTTGCAACTACCATTATTTAGGGATGAGTTAGTATATACTCAATTTGACATATTTTTGGCGCGGATCAACCTCCCGGCACGGAAGGCCACCCCAGCAGATCACCCGCATTGGTAGAGGCACCTGTCTGCGACCAGCGCACCCCTTCGGGCGCCAGGCAAACTGCGCCAATGCTTAACCTCCCCTTAAATCGCCGTATTTAGAGTGCAACGAGCCTCGATAAGGGCTGACGAGCGCCTGTGAAGGCACTTCCGCGATTCATCTGTACGTCGGGACCGGCTGAAGACGCCCGGAACTCCGCGCGTGCGCCCGAGAGACAGTAGGGAACACGGCCACCGCACATGGCATTGGGCAAGAAACCCCGCAACCGCGTTGAACCTTCCTTCGGCGACGAGGCCGAGGAGGAGGACTTCCGCGTCGAGGCGGAGGAGCGGATCACCGGCCCGGCACGCCGGAGGAAGCCCAGGCTATCTGCCGCCGAAGACGATGACGAAGCGCCCCGCAAGCGCAGCCGGCGGTCCGGACGGGAACGGCCAGGCTTTTTCGGGCATGTGTTCGGCACGATCCGCCGGATGATCTACTGGTCCATCGTGTTGTGCGTCTGGGGCGTGATCGGCATTGGTGGCCTTGTTGCCTACTATGCCTCCCAGATGCCGTCTGCCAGCACCTGGTCGATCCCCGACCGTCCTCCGAACGTCAAGATCACGGCGCTTGACGGTAGCCTGCTCGCCAATCGCGGCGTGACCGGCGGCGAGGCGCTCGCGCTGGAGGAAATGTCGCCCTTTCTGCCGCAGGCGGTGATCTCCATCGAGGACCGCCGTTTCTACTCGCACTACGGCATAGACCCCTTCGGCCTCGCGCGCGCCTTCGTCAACAACCTGACGGGCCGCAGCATCCAGGGCGGCTCGACGCTGACCCAGCAGCTGGCCAAGAACCTGTTCCTGTCTCCCGACCGCACATTCGAGCGCAAGATCCAGGAGGTGCTGCTGGCGCTGTGGCTGGAGCACAAATTCACCAAGGACCAGATCCTCACCCTCTACCTCAACCGGATGTATTTCGGGTCGAACGCCTATGGGGTGGAGGCCGCCTCGCAGCGATACTTCCACAAGTCGGCGCGCGAGGTAAATCTGGCCGAAGCGGCAACACTGGCCGGTCTCCTGAAGGCGCCGACACGCCTGTCGCCTGCGCGTGATCCCAAGGCCGCCGAGGAGCGCGCCCAGGTGGTGCTCGGCACCATGCGCGAGGAAGGCTATATCACCGAGGACGAGGTGAAGACCGCCATGTCGCAGCCGCCCGCTAAGGCGCGCAGCTACTGGAGCGGTGCCGAACACTATGCCGCCGACACCGTGATGGACGAGGTGAAATCGCTGATCGGCGAGGTGAAGAGCGACATCACCGTCGAGACCACCCTCGACCTCCGGCTGGAAAAGGAAGCCGACAAGGCACTGAACGACGTGCTGAAGAAGGATGGCGCAAAGCTCAACGCCTCGCAGGTGGCGCTGGTCTCGATCGATGCGACGGGCGCCGTGCGCGCGCTTGTCGGCGGACGCGATTACGCCGAAAGCCAGTTCAACCGCGCCGTCAAGGCCAAGCGCCAGCCGGGCTCCGCCTTCAAGCCCTTCGTCTATGCCGCCGCGCTGGAGGCAGGCTACACGCCCGATACCGTGATGGTCGACGGCCCCGTGAAGATCGGCAACTGGACGCCGGAAAACTACGAGCAGAAATACAGCGGTAACGTGACCCTCACGACGGCGCTGGCCCATTCGCTGAACACGATCGCCGCACAGCTTGTCATGCAGGTCGGCCCGGATACCGTCATCCGCATGGCACACCGGCTGGGCATCGAATCGGATCTGCAGCCGAATGCCTCGATCGCGCTCGGCACCTCGGAAGTGTCGCTGCTCGAACTGACCGCCGCCTATGCGCCCTTCATGAACGGCGGCTACAAGGCAACCCCGCACACGGTCAGTCGCATTCTCGATGCCGATGGCAAGGTGCTTTACGAAGCGGATTACTCCAACCCGCCGCAGGTCCTGAGCGAGCAGGTGGTCGCCACCATGAACGGCATGTTGAGCCATGTGCTGACCGAGGGTACCGGCAAGGCGGCGAAGCTTGCCAACTGGGAAGCAGCCGGCAAGACCGGCACCACCCAGTCCTTCCGCGACGCGCTGTTCGTCGGCTACACCAGCACGCTGACGACAGGCGTCTGGTTCGGCAATGATGACGGAACCTCGATGAAGAAGGTGACCGGCGGGGGGCTGCCGGCCCGGGCCTGGAAGGACTACATGACGGCAGCGCTCAAGGGCTACAGCCCGACGCCGCTGTTCGGGGTCGGCATCCAGCCCGCCCCGGCGCAGCAGCCTTCCCCCTCCGGCAACCTGTCGATCAACGACCTGATTTCGGGCGTGCTGCCCGGCAATGCGCGCGATCTCTATCCGCCGGCACCAGCCGCGCCGGGCGCGGAGGACGCGGCGGCAGCGAATCCGCCGGTCGCGGCGCCCGCCGGCCAGATGCCCGCCGGCCAGATGCCCGCGGCGCAGGTGCCATCCGCACAGGCAGCTCCCCCGCAGCAGGTTCCACCGACCGGTCTTCCGCCAGCCGCCGTCCAGCCTTCGCGGCAGGCCTCCGGAAACCAGCAGCAGGGTCGCATGCCGCCCGCAGCGCCTGCGGCCGTGCGCCCCGGCGACATGCGCCGCGCTGCGCCCCAGCCGGAGGACGGCGGCGTGCAGGATTACCGCGAATATCGCGGCCCGTTCGACGGACCGGTACCGCCCGGCAATGTCGGCGGCGGACCGGTTCCGCCGGCCGATATCGGCGGCTATCGCGGTGGTTCCGCACCGCGTCACACCACGCTGTTCGACATCATCATGGGCCAGTGAGAAACCTGCGGAACCCCTTTGCCAAAGGCTTATTTTTGCTCGCCTGTCGGCTGCATCTCGCCTTGCAGTCGGAAAATCCGGTCCTTATATACGCCCCATGAAAGCAGTGTCATGCTGCAAACCCATCCCAGTCGAGGAGCTGTCAGTGGAATGCCTTTGAGGGGGTTCCGACGGTTCGCTTAAAGGAGAGAGAAGAAATGGCAAAAGTAATTGGCATCGACCTTGGCACCACCAATTCCTGCGTCGCCATCATGGATGGCAAGGACGCGAAGGTCATCGAAAACGCCGAAGGCGCGCGCACTACGCCCTCGATGGTGGCCTTCACGGATGATGGCGAGCGTCTCGTCGGCCAGCCGGCCAAGCGCCAGGCCGTGACCAACCCGACCAACACGCTGTTCGCCGTCAAGCGCCTGATCGGCCGCCGCTTCGACGATCCGACGGTCGAGAAGGACAAGGGCCTCGTCCCCTACGATATTTCCCGCGGCGACAATGGCGATGCCTGGGTCAAGGCAAACGGCAAGGGCTATTCCCCCTCGCAGATCTCCGCCATGATCCTGCAGAAGATGAAGGAGACGGCGGAAGCCTATCTCGGCGAAAAGGTCGAAAAGGCCGTCATCACCGTTCCCGCCTACTTCAACGACGCCCAGCGCCAGGCCACCAAGGATGCTGGCCGCATCGCGGGTCTTGAAGTTCTGCGCATCATCAACGAGCCGACGGCTGCAGCACTGGCCTATGGTCTCGACAAGAAGGACGGCAAGACCATTGCTGTTTACGACCTTGGCGGCGGCACCTTTGACATCTCGGTTCTGGAAATCGGCGACGGCGTCTTCGAAGTGAAGTCGACAAACGGCGACACCTTCCTCGGCGGCGAAGACTTCGATATGCGTCTGGTCGAATATCTCGCAGCCGAGTTCAAGAAGGACCAGGGCATCGACCTCAAGGGCGACAAGCTGGCCCTGCAGCGCCTGAAGGAAGCCGCCGAAAAGGCCAAGATCGAGCTGTCCTCCTCGCAGCAGACCGAAATCAACCTGCCCTTCATCACCGCAGATGCCTCAGGTCCGAAGCACCTGACGATGAAGCTGACGCGCGCCAAGTTCGAAAGCCTGGTCGATGATCTCGTCCAGCGCACGATCGCGCCTTGCAAGGCAGCCCTCAAGGATGCCGGCGTCACCGCCGCCGAAATCGATGAAGTGGTTCTGGTCGGCGGCATGAGCCGCATGCCGAAGGTTCAGGAAACCGTGAAGCAGCTGTTCGGCAAGGAGCCGCACAAGGGCGTCAACCCGGATGAAGTCGTGGCGCTCGGCGCTGCCATCCAGGGCGGCGTTCTGCAGGGCGACGTCAAGGACGTGCTGCTGCTCGATGTGACCCCGCTGTCGCTCGGCATCGAGACGCTCGGCGGCGTCTTCACCCGTCTGATCGACCGTAACACGACGATCCCGACCAAGAAGAGCCAGGTCTTCTCGACCGCCGACGACAACCAGCAGGCTGTCACCATCCGCGTCTCGCAGGGCGAGCGCGAAATGGCAGCGGACAACAAGCTGCTCGGCCAGTTCGACCTCGTCGGTCTTCCGCCGGCACCGCGTGGTGTTCCGCAGATCGAAGTCACCTTCGACATCGATGCGAACGGCATCGTGCAGGTCTCGGCCAAGGACAAGGGCACCGGCAAGGAACAGCAGATCCGCATCCAGGCCTCTGGCGGTCTCTCCGACGCCGACATCGAAAAGATGGTGAAGGATGCCGAGGCGCATGCCGAGGAAGACAAGAAGCGCCGCGCCGGCGTGGAAGCCAAGAACCAGGCCGAAAGCCTGATTCACTCCACGGAAAAGTCGCTGAAGGAATATGGCGACAAGGTTTCCGAGACCGACCGCAAGGCGATCGAGGATGCCATTGCCAGCCTGAAGACCGCGGTCGAAGCCTCCGAGCCTGACGCCGATGACATCCAGGCTAAGACGCAGACGCTGATGGAAGTGTCCATGAAGCTCGGCCAGGCCATCTATGAAGCACAGCAGGCGGAAGCCGGTGCTGCCGGTGGCAAGGCGGAAGACGGCGTGGTCGATGCCGACTACGAGGAAATCAAGGACGACAAGAAGTCGGCCTGACATCCGACGGGTATTCCAACTGTAATCGCGTAAGTATCCGGCTGCCCCAGTGCAGCCGGAACCCTTTCGGGAGCCGTTACCTCCATGGCAAAAGCTGACTATTACGAAACGCTGGGTGTCGGCAGATCGGCTGACGAGAAGGAGCTGAAGAGCGCCTTCCGCAAGCTCGCGATGAAATATCATCCGGACAAGAATCCGGACGATGCTGAATCCGAGAAGAAATTCAAGGAAATCAACGAGGCCTACGAGACCTTGAAGGATCCCCAGAAGCGGGCAGCCTATGACCGCTTCGGCCATGCGGCCTTCGAACAGGGTGGCATGGGTGGTGGCGGCTTCGGCGGCGGTCAGGGTGGCTTCGGCGGCGCCGGTGGCTTCTCCGACATCTTCGAAGACATCTTTGGCGAGATGATGGGTGGCGGCCGTGCGCGCCGCTCCTCCGGCGGGCGGGAACGCGGCGCCGATCTTCGCTACAACATGGAAATTTCGCTTGAGGAAGCCTTTTCCGGCAAGACCGCGCAGATCCGCGTGCCGACGGCGGTGACCTGCGATGTCTGCTCCGGTTCAGGCGCCAAGCCCGGCACGCAGCCGAAGACCTGCGGCACCTGCCAGGGCTCCGGCCGGGTTCGCGCCAGCCAGGGCTTCTTCTCGGTGGAGCGCACCTGTCCGACCTGCCACGGGCGCGGCCAGATCATTCCCGACCCCTGCACCAAATGCCACGGCCAGGGCCGCGTGACGGAAGAGCGCTCGCTCTCGGTCAACATTCCCTCGGGCATCGAGGACGGCACGCGCATCCGCCTGCAGGGCGAAGGCGAGGCCGGTACCCGCGGTGGCCCCTCGGGCGATCTCTACATCTTCCTGTCGGTGAAGCCGCACCCGTTCTTCCAGCGCGACGGCGCGGATCTCTACTGCACCGTGCCGATCTCGATGACGACGGCAGCACTCGGCGGGACCTTCGACGTGGCAACGCTCGACGGCACCAAGTCGCGCGTGACGGTTCCGGAAGGCACCCAACCGGGCAAGCAGTTCCGCCTCAAGGGCAAGGGCATGCCAGTGCTGCGCTCCGCGCAGACGGGGGATCTCTATATCCAGATCCAGATCGAAACCCCGCAGAAGCTGACCAAGCGCCAGCGCGAACTGCTGCAGGAATTCGA
The DNA here is from genome assembly GCF_900156005.1 of Rhizobium sp. RU35A. Classification (NCBI taxonomy): domain Bacteria; kingdom Pseudomonadati; phylum Pseudomonadota; class Alphaproteobacteria; order Hyphomicrobiales; family Rhizobiaceae; genus Rhizobium; species Rhizobium sp. RU35A. The sequence continues at coordinate 136,226 of NZ_FTMR01000011.1, forward strand.
GGAGATCTCGTCCAAGGAGAACAACCCGGAATCCACCGGCTTCTTCGCCCGCATGAAAGAGTTTTTTGAGGGGTGAGCTACGACGGCGCAGCCGGCAAAACGTGCCAGTGGCACGTTTTGAGCAGCGAACGCCCTGAGCCAAAGCGAAGGGCCGGGGCGCAAGCCAGCTACGACGGCGCAGCCGACAAAATGTGCCAGTGGCACGTTTTGAGCAGCGAACGCCCTGAGCCAAAGCGAAGGGCCGGGGTGCAAGCCAGTTGCGACGGCGCAGCCGGCAAAACTTCGCCGTGGCACGTTTTGAGCAGCGAACGCCCTGAGCCAAAGCGAAGGGCCGGGGCGCAAACCGGCTGCGGTAATTGCATAACGCCCCCCATCCAAATCACATCAACGCCGGCCCTCGGGCCGGCGTTTGTGTATCCACCCTTGCCCATCGTCAGGCGACCGCCCTCAGCCCTGCGCCGGCGAGCAGCGTGGCGAACAGCAGCAGACCGATGGCGGCGATGCGGTGAATGAGGGTGTGGGTGCGCGCCGATCCGCCCTCCCGCCGCAGCAGGCTGCCGCCGAGGATCCAGGCGCTGGCGGCGCTAAGCACCAGCAGCGCAAACATGAGAAGCCAGGGCAACAGGGCAGCAAGCGCGCCGCGCGGCATGATCACGAGGCCGATGATCAGTGCCTTCGGATTGAGGCAGGTGGTAACGAAGACGCTCCGCCAGTCGATCCGGCGCGCGCCTGCGGCCTGTGGCTGAATGGTCCAGAGCTTGATCGCCAGAAAAAAGACCCAGACGCCGGCCGCAAGCTTCGCCCACAAAGCAAGCACAGGCCATTGTTCGAACAGCGGCGCGGCAAGCGTCGCAACGGGGATGATGATCAGCAAATAGCCGGCCAGCTCCGCCGAGATCAGCGGCGCGGCCCTCTTCCAGCCGTGCTGATAGCCGGCGAGCGCCATCAGCGTGTTGGTGGGGCCGGGTGTCGCCAGAAGCAACAGTATGGACAGACAGAAACTCAGCACGCCCCACCCTTTCGACGATATGGCACGGCCGGTCCCTAGCAGGTCCGACAAGGGGCCGTCCTGATCGATATCAATCGGCCCGGGAACCTGTGCGCGACAAATGCCGGGCTTCCCCGGCACAGCGTCAGGACCGCGGGCGGGTGCGGGGAATGACCAGCCAGTGCAGATATTTCAGGATCAGCGGGGTGACGACGAAGATGATGCTGAACACCATCACCGGCGTGATCAGCAGCGTGCGATGCCAGGTCGCCCAGCCCTCCGTGAGCGGCACCAGCACGTAGAGAAGCGTGGTGATCACGGGATAGACACAGAGCATCAGGACCATTGCGAGCCGCAGGCGATGCGGTGCCGTCCGTGGTGCAGGGAGAGGCCTGTGATCCGCCTGCGGATGAAGATGATCGTGATGGGGGTGGATGTGAGGATGGGGATGGGGATGGGCGACGGCCTGCGGCAGACCGGCCGGTGGCTCTTCCACCCGCACAGCAGGATGCGAAGACTGCCCTCTGGCAGAAGTTTGTTCCGGAGCCATGGATCCATCCAATAAAAACGAGCCGTTTCGTATCTATTCAAATTGGCGTTTCCAGGCAAGGGATTTTCCGCGACGGGGTTTTTCATGCTACCAGACGCAGAACCGCAGCGGCCGCTTCACACGAGCAATGTCGCGGCAAGGAAGCAGCATGACGTCAGATCCCCGCAGAACCTCCATCGGCGCGCAGCGCAACCCGGAAAGCCGCGATGCAATCCTGAAGGCGGCAACCGACATCATCACGGAATCCGGTCTGGCCGGCTTCTCCATCGAGGCGGTGGCACGGCGCGCGCGGGCGGGCAAGCCCACGATCTATCGCTGGTGGCCCTCGCGCGGCGCGCTGCTTCTGGCGATCTACGAGCTGCAGAAGCCGGACCTCAAGATGCCCGACACCGGCGCGCTGGAGGAGGACATTTTTCTGTTCCTGAAGGGCCTGATCGGCCACTGGCGGGACACACCGGCCGGCGCCATTTATCGCTCGATCCTGGCCGAGGCACAGTCGAACGATGCCTCGGCGCGTGTGGTGGGCGACTACACCGCCGGGCGCTATCACTGGATCGGCGAGATCCTCACGCGCAACAAGGCACGCGGCACGCTGGCCGACGATGTCGATGCCAACATGGCCGGCGAACAGATCGCAAGCTTTGCCATCGCGCGGCTGGTGATGCACCGCCTGGCTATCTCCGATTCCGAACTGCGGCTCGCCGCGCGGCAGTTCGCGCAGGGCCTGCGCAAACGCTGATGCGGCAGCACCCCGCAGCCCATCGGAATCGCGGTGCTGCTATCAGTAATGCGGCGGCCGGGTGATGGCCGGCGCTTCGAGCGAGGCCTCCTCCAGCGACAGGAACCGCTCCGTAAGACGGTCGAGCTTCAGGCGGGTCTGCTCCACCACCTTCCATTGCTCGGCAAGCTGCTCGGACAGCTCGTCGATCGTCTTCGCCTGATAGGCGACGATTTCTTCGAGCTTGGTGATGCGATCGAGATCGGACAGGGTGTTTTCGGACAGGATGTTTTCGGTCATGGTCTCTCTCCTAGCTGAGTGCCCATGGGCTGAAAAGATCTGCCCCTCAAACCGCGTGGCGAGAGCAGGGTTCCCCCTCGCCTTCCGCTCGACCGGCCTCAGCCTCGGTCCTTCTTGCGCTTGTAGGGCATCAGCATGACAGCCGATGCGGTGACGGCGCCGGAAAAGGTGAAGGCCAAGGGCGTTGCAAGAATGAAGCAGACGAGCCAGGGATGCTGCGAGCGCACGATGCGCGAGCCGAGGCCACCGAGATCAAAGGCAATCATGGCGCCGGCGATGCTCAGGCCGAGCGCGAAACCAAACAGGGCGTTGCCTGCCAGGAAGCGCAGCATGTGCCAGTGGTCTGCGCGGGCTTCTTCGGGTGTAAGTTCCTCAGGCATGCTCATGGACCGTCCTCCCCCGGATCGATGAACGTGAGAAAGTTCTAACATGATTTGCAGCGATGTCGTCCATGGAATTTTCGGGGAACCAGGGCTTGGAGCCGGAGGGCACACCGCGCGGCGAAAGACCGGGCGAAACGGATGAGGAAAGACCGCAATACTTGCCTTGAGCGGCCTGACGGTCTAGCTCCCTGTCACGTGAAACGCGCAAGGCATCATGGCTGACAAGACCTTCCTGACCCGGCTGACGCTGACCGACTTCCGCAATTATGCGGAGGCCTCGCTTCGGCTCGACGCGCGGCATGTGGTACTGACCGGCGACAACGGCTCGGGCAAGACCAATCTGCTGGAGGCGGTGTCCTTTCTCTCGCCCGGCCGCGGCCTGCGCCGCGCTGTGCTTTCCGATGTGACGCGGGTTGGTGCAAGCGGCGGCTTTTCGGTCTTTGCCGAGGTCACCGGCCGCGAGGGCGAGGTGTCGATCGGCACAGGCATCGATACCGGCGAGGAGGCCACCAGCCGGCGCCTGCGCCTCAATGGCACGCCGGCGCGCTCGGTAGAGGAACTGACAGACCATCTGAGCGTATTGTGGCTGACGCCATCGATGGACGGGCTGTTTACCGGCGCCTCGTCCGACCGCCGCCGCTTTCTTGACCGGCTGGTGCTATCGCTCGATCCGGCCCATGGCCGTCGTGCCGCAGACTACGAACGCGCCATGCGCAGCCGCAACCGGCTGCTCTCGGAAGGTCGCTTCGATCCCGCCTGGCTGTCCGGCATAGAAGTGCAGATGGCCGAACTCGGCATTGCCATGGCTGCGGCGCGCAGCGAAATGCTCGGCCTGCTCGCCGCCCTGATTGCCCGCAGCAGTGCGACCCCTTTCCCCTCGCCGGACCTCGCGCTGTCGGGTTTCCTCGACGATCAGGCGGGACGTCCCTTTGCCGAGCTGGAGGAGGAATTCCTCGCCGCCCTGCGCGACAGCCGCCATCGCGATGCCGCCGCCGGCCGCACGCTGACCGGGCCGCACCGTGCCGATCTTCTCGTGCGCCACCGGGAAAAGGACATGGAGGCCGAACGCTGCTCGACCGGCGAGCAGAAGGCGCTGCTGGTTGGCCTCGTTCTCGCCCATGCCCGGCTGACCGCCGACATGACCGGCCATGCGCCGGTGCTGCTGCTGGACGAGATTGCCGCGCATCTGGACGAGGGCCGCCGCGCCGCCCTCTTCGATCTGGTCGACGGGCTTGGCGGCCAGGCCTTCATGACCGGCACCGATCGCGCCATGTTTTCGGCGCTGGGCGAGCGGGCGCAGTTTTTCATCGTGCATCAGGGTGCCATCCTGTCGTGACCGCCTGCATGGAAAAATCGGGTTTCCCTTTCGCCTGACTGGTTCTAGGGTCAGTCCATGGAATCACTCGGCCCCGATGAAATCGAACGCTACAAGCGGCACATCCTGCTTCCGGAAGTGGGCGGCGAAGGCCAGCAGAGGCTGAAGCGCGCCCGCGTGCTGGTGATCGGCGCAGGCGGGCTCGGCGCACCCGTGCTGCACTATCTGGCAGCCGCCGGCGTCGGCACGCTCGGCATCGTTGATGATGACCGCGTGTCGCTCTCCAACCTGCAGCGGCAGGTGATCCATGATTCCGGCACGCTCGGCGAACTGAAGACGCAGAGCGCGCGGGAGGCGATCGCGCGGCTCAATCCGCATGTGCGCACCCTCGCCTTCGAGGAGCGTTTCGGACCGGATTTCGCCGCCCTGCATCTCGGCCGCTTCGACCTCATCATCGACGGCTCGGACAATTTCGACACGCGCTATGCCGCAGCCGATGCGGCGGAGGCCGCCAGGATACCGCTGGTGACCGGCGCCGTCGGCCGCTTCGACGGCACGCTGACGGTGCTGAAACCCTGGGAGACGGATGCCGAGGGACAACAGAATCCCACCTATCGCGATCTCTTTCCCGCTCGCCCGCCGGAAGGGCTCGTGCCCGCCTGCGCCGAAACCGGCGTCATCGGCGCGCTCACCGGCGTGATCGGCACGCTGATGGCCATGGAGGCGATCAAGCTGATCGTCGGGATCGGCGAACCGCTGACCGGCCGGTTGCTGATCTATGACGCGCTGTCGGCAAGCTTCAATACCATCCGTTACAAGAGACGCAGACAAAAGACAGCATCATGATCACGATTACCCGCATCCCCGAGGATTTCAGCGACTGGCCCGGCCTTCTGGCGCTGATCCGCACCGCCTTTGCCTCCATGGACGGCGTGATCGACCCGCCTTCGTCTGCCCACCGGCTGACACCGGAAAGTCTGGCCGAAAAGGCGCGTGTCGAAATCTGTCATCTGGCACTTGAAGACGGCATTCCGGTTGGCTGCCTCTTCCTGAAGCCGGAAGCGCCGGATTGCCTCTATGTCGGCAAGCTGGCCGTCCTGCCGCATCTGCAGGGCAAGGGCGTTGGTCGCCGCCTGCTGCAGGCGGCGGAAGAGGAAGCGCGGCGCCACAATTTGTCCAGGCTTCGCCTCGAGACCCGCATCGAACTGGTCCAGAACCATGCGACGTTTTCCGCCTGGGGTTTTGTCCGCACGGCCGAGAAATCGCATCCCGGCTTCGACCGGATCACCTTCATCGAGATGCAGAAAATGCTGGCCACGCCCGCGGAGCAACGACGGCCCGAGGCCGTCAACGGCTGAAGATCACCTTGGTCCTGGCGACCGGCAGCAGGTACTTCGTGACCCAGGCGGTGTTGACGAGTGTTCCGTCCGGTTCCAGTTCCATGGTGTCGTAGAAACGCACTTTGTTCGGCTTGGCCTCGGTGCCGAGGTTGACGAGGTAGTTGAACTTCGCAACCTTGCCCTCGATCACCACCTCGGTGGTACCGATCACGTCCTCGCGGGTGCCGGTATAGCGGCCGGGACCTGTCTTGGTGAAGCGCCAGGTCTTGCGGTCCTTCTCGCCGTCGGAGAAAACGAAATCCTCGCGCAAGACCAGCGTCTTGCCGTCCCAGCGGCCGGTCAGATCCACCTTGAACTCCCGCTTGACGCCATTGATCGCGCTGAACGAACCCGTTGCGCGCGTCTTGCCCTCAAAATAGCGCTCCAGCGCCAGATCCGCCGCATCCGCCGCCTGCGTCAATGTCAGCATCGAAAGCCCCATCATGACTGAGAGCAAACCCTTCTTCATCGGGTGCCTCCTTTCCGTCTTTTCAACGGGGTCTACGGAGCATCTTGCAAACTGGATCGATTCCAATCTGGCTTCCGCGATCAAGGCCGCGTGAAGGCGATACAGCCCCATGGCGGGGCGGATCCATCAAGCGTCAGCGCGGCGGAGGGCGGGAACGGTCAGAGACGACTTGGCAGCACGCGGTTCGGCGGGCGGTGGCCGTCAAAGAAGGTACGGATGTTGATGATCACCTTGTCGCCCATGTCGATGCGGCCCTCGACGGTGGCCGAGCCCATGTGCGGCAGAAGCACTGCCTTGCCTTCCTGCGCGAGCTTCAGCAGCTTCGGATTGACGAGCGGCTCGTTGGAGAACACGTCGAGGCCGGCGCCGGCAATGCGGCCATCCTTCAGAAGCTGGATGAGGGCCGCCTCGTCGATGATGTCGCCGCGCGCCGTGTTGACGATGATGCTCGACGGCTGCATCAGCGCCAGCCGGCGGGCGGAGAGAAGATGGAAGGTTGCGGGCGTCGAGGGGCAGTTGACGGAGACGATATCGACCCGCGCCAGCATCTGGTCGAGGCTGTCCCAGTAGGTCGCCTCCAGCTCTTCCTCGGTTGCGGGGTTGACCCGCTTGCGGTTGTGGTAATGGATCGACAGGCCGAAAGCCTTGGCGCGGCGGGCAACGGCAGTGCCGATGCGGCCCATGCCGACAATGCCGATGCGCTTGCCGCCGATGCGCCGGCCAAGCATCCAGGTGGGTGACCAGCCGGCCCAGCTGCCGGGATCCTCCGTCAGCACCCGCGATCCCTCGATCAGGCGGCGCAGGACGGCAAAGATCAGCACCATGGTCATGTCGGCGGTGTCTTCCGTCAGCACGTTCGGCGTGTTGGTGACAGTGATGCCGCGCCGGGCTGCCGCATCCACATCGATATGATCGACCCCGTTGGAAAAGCTGGCGATCAGCTTCAGCTGCGGACCCGCCGCCTCGATCAGCGCCGAATCGATTCGATCCGTCACGGTCGGCACCAGCACATCGGCCGTCTTCACCGCCGCCAGAAGTTGCTCGGGGCTGCGCGGCACATCGTCTATGTTGAGTTCCGCTTCGAAAAGTTCACGCATCCGTGTCTCGACCGCGTCCGGCAGCTTGCGGGTGATGTAAACCTTGGGCTTTTTCCTGGCGGTCATGGTCGTCCTTCGGAAGCTTGTTCAGATCTCGTTAACCGAGATCGGCGACATTCGGCGGATCAGGCGTTTTCTACCAGACCCGTCGGCGAAGACAAACAAAACCTCGCGCGCTGCGTTTGCCCCGGCATGCGCGAGGTCCCGGCTGCTCCGGCCGATGAGCATCGAGAGAAGGCATATGCGACGTTTCATTCGAATTTCATGCCTTGCCGGCGCGATTGCGCTCGTCGGGACGTCGCTTGCCGCCTTCGTTGACACCGCACCGGCCATGGCGCAGACGGCCAAGGGCGCAAGCGGCCTGCCGCTGCCGCGCTTCGTCAGCCTGAAATCCCGCCGCGTCAACATTCGCGTCGGCCCCAGCACCGATTATGCCGTGTCCTGGATGTACCTCAAGGAGGGGCTTCCGATGGAAATCATCCAGGAATACGAAAACTGGCGGCGTGTCCGCGACGCGGATGGAACCGAAGGCTGGGTGAACCAGGCGTTGCTGTCCGGCGAGCGCACGGCGCTTGCAGCACCATGGATGCGCGACAAGGGACAGCAGGTGTTCGTCAACATGCGCCGTGAGGCCCAGACCACGGCCCAGGTGGTCGCCAAGCTCGAGCCGGGCGTGATCATGCGCCTGAAACAATGCACCGGCGACTGGTGCCTCGCCATCGCCGGTTCGATGGAAGGCTGGGTTCCGCAATCGGAAATCTGGGGCGCCTATCCCGGCGAAGCCTTCAAGTAAGTCCCCTGATCCGCTTGAGGCGCGCCACCGGGCAACAAGACCGTGACGGATCACGGCCCGAACTGACACGGAAAGTCTCTGACGTCAGAGAAGGCCGGCTTCCACGGCCGCATCCTTCAGCGACACCATCGGCCGTGGGCCGAAATGCTGGATCACGATACCGGCCGCCAGGCAGCCGAGCCTGCCGCAGACATCGAGCGGCTTGCCGGCCGTATAGCCGGTCAGGAAGCCGGCAGCGAACAGATCGCCGGCGCCGGTCGTATCCAGCACCTTCTCGACCGCGATGGCATCGACCTTGTAGCGCTCCTCGCCTCTGAGGATGATGGCGCCGTCTTCGCTCAGCGTCACCGCCGCCAGCTTGCAGTCGGCCGCAAGGCTGCGCAGCGCCAGTTCGAAATCGTCGGTTTCATAGAGCGACAGCGCCTCGTGCCGGTTGGCGAACACGATATCCACCGTGCCCGAACGCATGAGATCGAGAAATTCGCCGCGATAGCGGTCGACACAGAAGGAATCCGACAGGGTCATCGAGGTTTCGCGGCCATGCGCATGGGCAATGCGCGCGCATTCGCGGATGGCTTCCTTGGCGCGCGGCGGATCCCACAGATAACCTTCGAAATAGGTGACTTTAGCCTCGGCCACCACCTCGGCCTCGACATGTTCCGGCCCAAGATCGACGCAGGCGCCAAGATAGGTGTTCATCGAGCGCTCGCCATCCGGCGTGACGAAGATCATCGAGCGGGCAGTCGGCGGGAAGGTGCCGTCGGGCCGGGTCTGGTAGTGCACGCCCTGGGCGCGGATATCGTGCTGGAAGATCTTGCCGAGTTCGTCCTCCGCAACCTTGCCGAAATAGGCGGCCTTTGCGCCGAAGCTTGCGACACCGGCGGCGGTGTTGCCGGCGCTGCCGCCGGAGGCTTCGTGCGCGGGACCCATCAGGCTGTAGAGCAGTTGCGCACGTTCCGCATCGATGAGGTTCATGGCCCCCTTGATGATGCCGTTCTCTTCAAGAAACCGGTCCTCGCATCGCGACAGGATGTCAACGATGGCGTTACCGATGGTCAGGACGTCGAACTTGCTCATTCAGCCTCAATCTCCGCAGGGTGGTGCCTTCTCTTCCTCATATAACTTCCAGAGTTGAAGGAAAGGAAAAAGCGCGCGTGGCTTGATGCTCGTCATGCGGGCGTCACGAAGGCGGGATAAATCATCATCGGATCGCGGCCCGGACCACGGATGAACTGGCGGACGCGGTTTCGAACCCCGGAAGGGGTCGAAGCGGGCTTTACGCCCGCTTTCGTGTTTTTGATGCCGCGCGCCATCACGGGTTTGTCCCCCGCACGCGAATGCGCTACATCGGACTCCCGTCCGTGAAAGCCCTCCCCCGTGTCAGCCGTCTTTACCAATGTCGCTCCCGTCTTCCTGCTGATCCTGATCGGCTGGATCGTTGCCCGCACCGGCCTGATGCGCGAGGAAAGCGGTGATGCGCTGGCGGAATTCGTGTTCAAGATCGCCCTGCCGACGCTGATTTTCCGCACGCTGGCGGAAGCGCATTTCGAGGGAGCCTCGCCCTTTCGCCTCTGGATCGCCTATTTCGCCGGCGTCGCCGTGACCTGGACGGTCGGCCACCTGATGGCCCGGCGCCTGTTCGGGCGTGACGAGAAGATCGGTGTCATCGCCGGCATGTCTTCCGCCTTCGCCAACAATGTCTTCATCGGGCTGCCGCTGGTGGGGCGTTCGGTCGGCACCGACGGCATCGTGGCCATCTCCATCCTGCTGGCCATCCATCTGCCGCTGATGATGGTGATCGGGACGATCCTGATGGAACATGCGAGCGCCAGGGTGGATGGCGGCGGGCGACGCAGTCTTCTGGCGGTGTTGCGCCAGGTCGGCACCAATCTGAGCCGCAACCCGCTGGTGATTGCACTGGCGCTCGGCGTCGCCTTCAATCTGTCCGGCCTTGGCGCCTTGCCCGTGGTCATCAAGAACGTGGTGGACCAGATCGCTGCGGTGACGGCGGCGGCGGCCCTGATCTCGCTCGGCATGACGCTGCGCAAATATCCGGTGCACGGCAACCTGTCACTCGCCACCGTCATGGCGCTGCTGAAGCTCATCCTCCTGCCGGCCTCGGTCTACGGCTTCGCCCATCTGCTCGGGCTGTCGCATGCCTGGACCTCCGCCATGGTGCTGACCTCCTCGGTGCCAACGGGCATCAATGCCTGGATCATCGCCACACGCTTCCGCTCGGGTCAAAGCCTCGCCGCCTCCGTCATCAGCATCACCACCATTTTCGGCGTGGTTTCGGTGAGCTTCTGGGCCTGGCTTCTCAGTTGATCACCGATGCGTCGCAGGCGGGCCAGACCATACTTCCCCTTGTCCAAAAGGAAAGGCCCGGCGTGACCGGGCCCTGACGACAGCAAGAGGCAGGAGCGCTTGGCTCAGTTGGTGGCCGGAGCCGCCGGGTCCGGCAGCGGGGCAGGCTTTTCCGAGAGCGAGCGCAGATAGGCGATCACGTTGGCGCGCTCGTCATCCTTCTTGAGGCCCGCAAAGCCCATGGCCGTGCCGGAGATATAGGCCTTCGGAGCCGCCAGGAAGTGGTTGAGATGCTCATAGTCCCAGACCACCGAACCGCCCTTGGAAAAGTCCTTGATGGCAGCGGAATAGCTGAAGCCCTCATGCGAAGCGATCGGCCGATTGACGACGTTCCACAGGCCTGGACCGACCTTGTTGGGACTGCTCGGTTCGGCCGAATGACAGCTCGCACACTTCTTGAAGGAATTGGCGCCGGCCACCGGATCGGCCTTGGCCAGGAGCTGCGCGATCGGCACGGCAGCAGCAGCCGGTGCCGCCTCGCCGCCGCCTGCGGCCGGCGCTTCCGCAGCCGCAATGGCAAAGCCCGGCGTTGCCGGCGCTGGCGAATGGAACAGACCCTCGGATGCGATCGACACGGACATCATCACGAAGACGGTACTGAGCAGGGCCCCCACAGCCATGTTCGTATAGGCGTTCATTCGAAAAAAGCTCCTTCCCACCTGCTGGAATCGCAGGCGTCCCACCTTGAAATCCCTTGAAAGCTATGTCTTTTGCGACACTGGTGCAACCTGAATCAGTGAGCTGCCCCTGCTACCTTTTGCCATCCTCGGCGCTCACGGAAGGACTTTGATGCGCAATCCGGATTTCGACAAAACGCTCGTGCTCATCCCGGCGCGCATGGCTTCCACCCGCCTGCCCGGCAAGCCGCTGGCCGATATCGGCGGCGCGCCGATGATCGTCCAGGTTGCCCGACGCGCCCGCGAGGCCAATGTCGGCCGCGTGATCGTTGCCGTCGACGACCAGCGCGTCTTTGACGCCGTCAACGCTGCCGGTTTCGAGGTTGTCATGACACGGGACGATCACCAGTCCGGTTCCGACCGCATCCACGAGGCGGTGCTCAGCGCCGATCCCGACGGCCAGGCAGAATTCATCATCAACGTGCAGGGCGACCTGCCGACCATCGAGCCGGAGGCCGTGATGGCTTCGCTGCGCCCGATGCAGGATCCCGCCGTCGACATCGCCACGCTGACCGTCGAGATCGACAACGAGGAAGACAAGGTGCTGCCGCATATTGTCAAGGTGGTCGGCTCGCCGCTCACCCCCTCGCGGCTGCGCGCGCTCTATTTCACCCGCGCCACGGCGCCCTATGGCGAAGGCCCGCTCTACCACCATATCGGCCTCTACACCTATCGCCGCCGGGCGCTGGAACGCTTCGTCTCGCTCGGGCCCTCCGTGCTCGAACAGCGCGAGAAGCTGGAGCAGCTGCGTGCGCTGGAGGCGGGCATGCGCATCGACGTGGAGATCGTTGACTCCGTTCCGCTCGGCGTCGATACTCCGGCCGACCTCGAAAAGGCGCGCGCGATCCTCGCCAGCCGTTCCCTCTGATGGACATTCCCATGGTTTCCAAGACCAATCGCATCGCCTTCCAGGGCGATTTCGGCGCAAACTCCGACATGGCCTGCCGCGACATGTTCCCGAGCATGGAGCCGCTGCCCTGCCCCACCTTCGAGGATGCCTTCACGGCGCTGGAAAGCGGCGAGGCGGATCTGGCGATGATCCCGATCGAGAATACGCTGGCCGGCCGCGTGGCGGATATCCACCATCTGCTGCCCGAATCGCGGCTGCATATCATCGGCGAATATTTCATGCCGATCCGCTTCCAGCTGATGGTGCTGCCGGGTGTGACCCGCGACGAGATCCGCACCGTGCACAGCCATATCCATGCGCTCGGCCAATGCCGCAAGATCATCCGCTCGAACGGCTGGAAGGGCGTCGTGGCCGGCGACACCGCCGGTGCCGCCAAGCTGGTGGCCGAACGCGGCGACCGTTCCATGGCCGCCCTGGCGCCGCGACTGGCGGCCGGGCTCTACGGGCTGGAGATCCTGCAGGAAAATGTCGAGGATTCCGAAAGCAATGTCACGCGCTTCGTCGTGCTGTCGCGCGATGAAGCCTGGGTGAAACGGCAGAGCGACAAGGACCTGATCGTCACCACCTTCGTCTTCAACGTGCGCAACATTCCGGCCGCCCTCTACAAGGCGCTCGGCGGCTTTGCGACCAATGGCATCAACATGACGAAGCTGGAAAGCTACCAGATCGGCGGCAAATTCGTCGCGACGCAGTTCTACGCGGATATCGAAGGACATCCCGACGATGCGCCGGTCCGCCGGGCGCTGGAGGAACTGCGCTTCTTTTCCGAAAAGGTCCGCATTCTCGGCACCTATCTCGGTCACCCGATGCGCCGCGCCCTGAACGGCGCCTGACATCCCGACGGCCGCACGGCGGGCCAGAGGGGTGAGATCGTCATGGACCGGCACCGTTCTTGCCGGCCACCGGCGTGGCCTTGTCGGCTTGCGCCTGTCGCGGCGAAGGAGATCACATGTTTCTTGGAATTCTGGCAGGCCTGCTGACCTGCGCCCTCTGGGGCCTGACCTTCGTTGCGGCGCGGCTGGTGCATCCGTTCAGCCTGTTCGACATCACCATTGCCCGCTACGGCGTTTTCGGCCTGACCTGTGCACTGACCATGCTGCATCCGCGCTTTCGCCTGAAGGGCGTCAGCGGCCGGCGGATCGCAACCGGCATGATGCTCGGCATCATCGGCTATGTCGGCTATTTCGTACTGGCCTCGCAGGCGGTTCTTCTGGCAGGCCCGGTCGTGCCACCGCTGATCATCGGCATCATGCCGGTGATCCTGCCGGCGATCGCCAACCTGATGGACAAGACCATCGAGTGGCGACGGCTGGCGCTCCCGCTGCTGATGATCGCCGCCGGCATTGGCGTCGTGAATGTCGAACTGGTGGCGAAACTCGATCTCCAAGGCCAGCGGATGATGCTGGCCGGCGCCGGCTGCGCCATTGCCGCCCTCCTGGTGTGGGTGCTCTACGGCATCGTCAATGCCCGGATCATGCGCGCAGCCGAACCGCCCGGCACCATCGACTGGACCAACCTGCACGGGCTTGGCGCACTGGCCGGCTCGCTGGTGCTGATCCCGATGGCCTCGAACACCTATCAGACCGCCACGACGGAGGATCTGCTGCGCTTCCTCGGCTGGGCCGTGGTGCTCGGCATGACCGCCTCCTGGCTTGCCACCTGGTGCTGGAGCTTTGCCTCCAGACGGCTGCCGCTTGCGCTGACCGCCCAGCTGATCGTCGCCGAAACCGTGTTCGGCCTGATCTTCGGCCTGACCCTCGACGCCCGCGGGCCAACGGCGGCGGAGGCAATCGGAGCAGCACTGCAGATCGCCGGCGTCTCGCTTGCGGTGCACACCTTCACGCGCCGGCGCAGGGCCGCTCTCACAGCAGGTTCGGACGCCACGCCGCAGTGACCGGTCGTCAGTCCCTGCGGCTCCACTCCACCCAGTCACGCATCAGCCGGTGGGCAATGGCCCCGCGCGGCGGCGAGAACGGGCCTTCGCCGGCCGGATCCGCCTCCAGCATGGCCGCCACTTCGGTGCGGCTGAACCAGCGGCAATCGGCCAGCTCCTGCTCGTCACGGCGGATGTCGGCCGACAGCGCCTCCGCATAGCAACCGATCATCAGCGAATGCGGCATGGGCCAGGGCTGGGAGGCGTGATAGCGCACCCGGCCGGTCTCGATGCCGGATTCTTCCAGCGTTTCCCGCCGCACGGCATCCTCGATCGTCTCGCCCGGCTCCACGAAGCCGGCAAGCGTGGAATACATGCCCGGCGCGAAATGGTGGCCGCGACCGAGGAGGACGCGATCGCCCGCCACATCCACCGTCAGCATGATGACGACCGGATCGGTGCGCGGAAACATCATGTGGCCGCAGGCGGGACAGCTGCGCTTGTAGCCGCCGAACTGGCTATCCGTCCTGGTGCCGCACTTGCCGCAGAAGCGGTTGGCTGCATTCCAGTGGGTCAGGCTGAGCGCCTGCGCCACCTCGCCGAGCGTTTCCTCGTCCAGCAGAGCGTCGCGGAAGGCCGAGCGGGCATCGGTGATCTTGAACTGCTTTTCGAGGTCTTCCGCCGGCGTCGTCAGGCTGACGGCAAGCCGCGGCTCGCCATTCTGCCGGTAACCGAGCAGGATCAGCGTGTCCCGGTCGGGATGCAGGCCCGCCACCTCGTGCCGGGCAAACAGCGCATCCAGCACCTGGTCGTCATGCTTCAGAACCAGCTTGCCGTCGGCGAGCACGAGAATATGCGCGCCCTCATGGGCAAGCGCCTGATCCAGGCAATCTTCCGTACGGTGTTCGGCGCCGCGATCCAGCCGGTTGCCGGAAAAGGCAGTCAGGCGGCTTGCTTCCGGATGCGGCGCATCCGTTTCAAAAAGGGAGAGGGTCATGATCCGATCGCCTCGTTCAGCGCGGTGAGGAAGGCATGCTTGCGGTCATTGTCGTACGGAACGGCCGTGCCAAAACCCCAGATCGGGCCGGGCCAGTTCGGATCGCCCTCGTGGCGCGCCACCACATGCACATGCAGCTGGCTGACGATATTGCCGAGCGCGCCGACATTGATCTTTTTCGCACCCGTCACCTGCTTCAGCGCCCCGGCGACCAGATTGGCCTCGAAAGTCAGCATCGCCTGATCGAGCGGCGTCAGTTCGAAGATCTCGGTCTTGCCGGCGCGCTGCGGCACCAGCATCAGCCAGGGCCAGCGGCTGTCCTTCAACAGGCGCAGCTGGCACAGACCAAGCGCGGTGACGAATTCGGAATCCCGTTCCAGCCGGTCATCCAGTACAAAAGGGCTCAAGGTGTCCTCCGAAGTTTTTCGTCTTGCTAGCAGTTTTTTGAAGGCTTGGCTTGCTTTTGCTGCGGGAAACGACGATATGTCCCCTCGGGAGGTTGGTGGTGGACGAGCCACTCGCCAACCGGGTCAGGTCCGGAAGGAAGCAGCCCTAACGAGCCAGGCACGGGTCGCCGTGCCAGCCTCCCACCTTCTATTCTTCGATGGTCAGCTTCCGGTCCGGCCGCAAGGCTGGCCAAAGGCTGCCATAGCCGATTGAGGCTCGCGGGACTTGATGAGCGACACCGGGCTGACAGTTTCGGACACGACATCGACGGGTGGCACGGGCTACCGGGTTCTGGCGCGCAAGTACCGGCCCAAGGATTTCTCGGACCTGATGGTCGGCCAGGAGCCGATGGTCCGCACCCTCACCAATGCCTTCGAGACGGGTCGCATCGCGCAGGCCTACATGCTGACCGGCGTGCGCGGCGTGGGCAAGACGACCACCGCCCGCATTCTCGCCCGCGCGCTGAACTACAAGACCCCCGAGATCGACCGTCCGACCATCGACCTGCGGATTCCCGGCGAACACTGTCAGGCGATCATGGAAGGCCGCCATGTCGACGTGATCGAGATGGACGCCGCCTCGCATACCGGCATCGACGACATCCGCGAGATCATCGAGCAGGTGCGCTACCGTCCGGTTTCGGCGCGCTACAAGGTCTATATCATCGACGAAGTGCACATGCTCTCGACGCAGGCCTTCAACGGCCTCCTGAAGACGCTGGAAGAGCCGCCGGAGCATGTGAAGTTCATCTTCGCCACCACCGAAATCCGCAAAGTCCCGATCACGGTGCTGTCGCGCTGCCAGCGTTTCGATCTGCGCCGCATCAGCGCCGCCGATCTGGTCGGCCTGTTTTCCGCCATCCTCGGCAAGGAAGGCATCGGCTTCGAAGCGGAAGCGCTGGCGATGGTCGCACGCGCTGCCGAAGGCTCCGCCCGTGACGGTCTGTCGCTGCTCGACCAGGCAATCGCCCATGGCGGCGGTGCCGTTCAGGTGGAGACCGTGCGCGGCATGCTGGGCCTTGCCGACCGCGCCCGCATCGTCGATCTGTTCGAACATGTGGTGAGAGGCGACGTAACGGCGGCGCTGCAGGAATTTGCTGCGCAATACGAGGCCGGGGCCAATCCGGTCGTCGTCCTGACCGATCTCGCCGACTTCACCCATCTCGTCACCCGGATAAAATACATCCCCGAGGCCGGCGACGACCCGTCGCTGAGCGAGGTCGAGCGCGTGCGCGGTGCCGAGTTTGCCGCAACGGTCGCGGTCACCACGCTGTCGCGCATGTGGCAGATGCTGCTGAAGGGCATTCCGGAAGCCGAGAACGCCGCCCGTGCAGCGGGGGCCGCCGAGATGGTGCTGATCCGCCTCACCCATGCCGCCCACCTGCCCTCGCCGGAAGATGCCGCGCGTCGCGTCGCCGACCTGCTGAACGGCGGTGGCGAGGCCGGCGCCTTGGCCCCGGCATCCGGCAATGGCGGCGCCCGCGCCAGCCTTGGTGCTCCGCCGGTGACGGCGCGGGGACCGGAGAGCGGTGCGCCCGCGCCGCGCATGGCCGCCAATGGCGCTTCGGGTGGGCCGACCACCATGCTCGCCGCCGTTCCCTCCACGCCGCAGCCAATGACGCTCGGTCGTACGGAAGAACGTGCGGCACCACAGGCCGCTCCGACCGCAGCTCCGGCGCCAAAAGTTCCGGTCACCTCGCTCGCCGACATTGCCGATCTCTGCGCCAAGAACCGCGATCCGAAGCTGAAGGCCCTGCTGCGCAGCTTCGTGCGGCTGGTCCGCATCGATCCCGGCCGGCTGGAGATCAACCTGCCGCCGGATGCGCCGAAAAGCATTGTCGGCGACCTGCAGCGCCGGCTGGAGGAATGGACCGAAACCCGCTGGATGGTGATTCTCAGCCGTGAGAAGGGTTCGCCGACGCTCGCCGAGGTGGAAAGCGAAGCCCGCGAGGCGCGCCTCACCGATGCCCGCGCCGATCCCGACGTCGCCGCCATCCTCGCCCAGTTTCCGGGCGCCCGCATCACCGACGTGCGCATCCGCGTCACCGAGGAGGACGAGGCCGAGGAGATCAAGCCACCGGCCACCATCGAGACGGACGAGGGCGACATCCTGCCCGGCGACGACATCGAATTCTGACACCCGACACGACGAGACGAAGGAGCGACCCGATGCGCGACATCATGGGCATGATGGGCAAGGTCAAGGAAATGCAGGCCAAGATGGAGAAGGCGCAGCAGGAAATTGCCGCGCTTGAGGTCGAAGGCAAGGCCGGC
The DNA here is from genome assembly GCF_900156005.1 of Rhizobium sp. RU35A. Taxonomy (NCBI): domain Bacteria; kingdom Pseudomonadati; phylum Pseudomonadota; class Alphaproteobacteria; order Hyphomicrobiales; family Rhizobiaceae; genus Rhizobium; species Rhizobium sp. RU35A. The sequence goes on from NZ_FTMR01000011.1 coordinate 153,759, forward strand.
GGTGGCCTGGTGACGGTGATCCTGAGTGGCAAGGGCGAGTTGCGCGGCCTGAAGATCGACCCGTCGCTGTTCAAGGAAGACGAGGTGGAAATCCTCGAAGACCTGATCGTCGCCGCCCACAAGGACGCCAAGGACAAGAGCGAAGCCCAGGCGCAGGAAAAGATGGCGGCGCTGACGGCCGGCCTGCCGCTACCGCCCGGCATGAAGCTGCCGTTCTGAGCCGGTTCGAGGCCCTCTGAGATTGCAAGCCCGCGCGCGCTTCGGCCTGCGCGCCGGCCATCATCCGGCGATCAGCGCGCGCAGCCGCTCGCCGATCGGCAAGGAAAGGTAGCGGCTGCGGTCCTCGTCCGAGAGCCGTCCCGGGCGAAGATGCAGCAGTTCCGGCATGGTGACCGACGGCCCGGCAAAGGGCTGACAGGTCACCGCATCGCCCGCCTGCAACAGGCCCTGCCGCAGCACGCGGCAATAGAAGCCGGGGCGCGCCACCGCATTGAAACGCCGGGCAAAATGCGGATCCCCCATGCGCTCGGACAGCGTGGAACAGGGCGTGCGCGTCGCCGTCACCTCCAGCAGAACCTCCGCCGTCTCGAAACGGTCTCCGACGCGGATGCTGCGGCTATCCACCCCCTCGATGATCAGGTTTTCACCAAAGGTGCCGGGCGGCAGCGTCATGCCGAGTTCCGCCTCCCAGGCGGAGAGATCCACCGAGCCGAGGCCATAGACGGCCTGGTCGGGGCCGCCGTGATGCTTGCGGTTACAGATCGAATCGCCGACGAGCCCGTGCCGGTCGACCAGCACCGCCGCCGTGACCTCTGCCTTGCGAATGCCGGTTTTCGCGGATTTGCCGGGTAGTTTCCCGGCCTGGCCGATGCAGATGGCGGTGACTTTCATGCCGGGCGCTCCAAAGTCGGATTCCGTTCCGGCCTCTTATGCTCTAAAAGCGGCGCATGGCAAAACGCGTTACCGGTCCCGAAATCGAAAAACTGATCCAGCTGCTCGCCAAGGTGCCGGGGCTCGGCCCCCGTTCGGCACGGCGGGCGGCGCTGCACCTGATCAAGAAGCGCGAACAGCTGATGGGGCCGCTCTCGGTCGCCCTCGGCGAGGCCTATGACAAGGTCAAGGTCTGCTCGCGCTGCGGCAATGTCGATACCAGCGACCCGTGCACGGTCTGCACCGACGATCGCCGCGACCAGTCGGTGATCATCGTGGTGGAGGATGTCTCCGACCTCTGGGCGCTGGAACGGGCCGGTGCCATGAACGCCGCCTATCACGTGCTGGGCGGAACGCTGTCGCCGCTCGATGGCGTCGGGCCGGACGATCTCAACATCAAGGGTCTGATCACCCGCGTCAGCGAGGGCGGCGTGCGGGAAATCATCCTGGCGGTCAATGCCACGGTGGAAGGCCAGGCGACCGCGCACTACATCACCGACCGTCTGTCCGATCTTCCGGTGAAGATCACCCGGCTGGCGCATGGCGTGCCGGTGGGGGGCGAGCTGGACTATCTGGACGAGGGAACGCTCACGGCGGCGCTGAGGGCGCGCACGGCGATATGAGGGTGACAGGAGGAGGCGATAGGTTGACAGGGCTTCTTCGGAACATTTTCACCCGACGGCATGACACTTCCGGATCGTCGGTGGACATGGACAGATCCGCGAGATTCCCCCTCTCCTTGAGTGGAACGACGACTGGATGGGTCACAAAGACCCCTCCCCAACCCCTCCCCACAAGGGGGAGGGGCTTAACCTGCCGCGATCTCGTCGCCTTGATCGGGGCATGGCGGGGCCGCAGGTCTTCTCCCCCCTTGTGGGAGAGATGGCCGGCAGGCCAGAGGGGGATTGGGTGGGGGACTGTGTCATTCAGCAGCAAGCTTCTCTCCGCCTTTGCCCTCGCTACGCTGACCACCCTCCCCGCCCTCGCGGCCTCCTCCAGATCCGAGGTGGAGGCGCAGTTCCGCAGCTGGATCAGCCGCGATCTCACCCCCGATGCCCGCAAGGCCGGTGTCTCTCAGGCGACGATCGACAGCGCCTTTCGCGGCATTCGTCTGAACTGGAGCCTGCCGGATCTCGTGCCGCCCGGCACGACGCCCCCGAAGGAACAGGATCAGAGCCAGGCGGAATTCTCCTCGCCAGGCGCCTATTTTTCCGAAACGCGGCTGCAGGCGCTGGCAGCGACCGGCCGGATGCTGGCCGAAACGCATGCGGCGACGCTGCGCCAGGTGGAGCGCACCTATGGGGTGCCGGGCGCGGTGGTCCTTGCCATCTGGGGCCGAGAAACCGGCTATGGCCGCGCGAAGCTTCCCTATCCGGCGATCGAGGTTCTCGCGACCAAGGCCTTCATGTCGACCCGCAAGGCGATGTTCCGCGCCGAACTGATCGATGCGCTGCGCATCCTCCAGCATGGCGACGTGGCGCCGGGGCGGATGATGGGATCCTGGGCCGGCGCGCTTGGCCAGCCGCAGTTCATGCCCTCCAGCTATGCCCGCTATGCGGTGGATTTCGATGGCGACGGCCGCGCCGACATCTGGGATTCAGTGCCGGACACGCTGGGCTCGATCGCGCATTATCTTGCGCTGAAGGGCTGGCAGCGCGGCCGCGACTGGGGTTTCGAAGTGTCGATCCCGGCCGCTGTGTCCTGTGCGCAGGAAGGGCCGGATCTCGCGAAACCGATTGCCGCCTGGGCCGCGATGGGGATTGCCCGCACCTCCGCAAAACCCTTTCCCGCCCATGAGGCCAGGGTGGAGGGCATGATGCTGGTGCCCGCCGGCCGCAACGGGCCGGAATTCATCGTCACGCCGAATTTCTACGTGCTGAAGGAATACAACAATTCCGACCTCTACGCGCTCTTCATCGGCAATCTGGCCGACCGGATCGCCTATGGCGCCGGCGCCTTCGACGGTGGCTGGGGGCCGGTCGGCAAGATGCGCCGCTCGGATGTGCTCGCCATGCAGACGGCGCTGCAGGCCAAGGGCTATGACGTGGGCAAGGCCGATGGTCTTGCCGGCTTCAAGACCCGCCGCTCGCTCGGCGACTGGCAGGCAAAGAACGGGTTTTCACCGACCTGCTTTCCAGACGAAGGCCTGAAGGCAAAACTGCGCTAGGGTCATTCCCGCGAAAGCGGCAACCGGTTTCGCCCCTGCAACTGAATAGGAAACAAAAAGATGGAACGTCACCGGCGATCCCGCTTTCGCCGGAAGCGCTCTACAGGTTCAGCTTGAAGCCCTCATGCGTCGCCTCGAAGCCGAGGGATTCATAGAAGTGCAGCGCCTCGTCGCGGCGCTTGTCGGAGGTGAGCTGCACGAGGCCGCAGCCGCGCTTGCGGCATTCCTCGATGGCCCAGCCGATCATGAGGCGGCCGAGCCCGCCGCCGCGTTCGCCGCTGGCGATCCGCACGCTTTCGATCTGGCCGCGCCAGAGACCCAGCCGGGAAAGGCCGGGAATGAAGCTCACCTGCAGGCAGCCGATCACCGCCCCATCCGCGCGGACGACCACGGCCAGCAGCTGGTTGGGATCCGCGTCGATGGCGGCGAAGGCCGCCTCGTAGCGGCTGTCGACGGGATCGGACACCACCTCGCGGGAAAGACCCAGCGCATCGTCAGCCAGCATGGCGACGATGGCGCCAAGGTCCCGGTGCGCTGCCTTTCGTATCTCGACCATCTGCCGCCCCTGCCCTCAGTGATGAAGATCGATGGATGTCTTGTGGAAGATGTCGTCGCCGGCATCGCGCGGCGGAATGGCCTGGCGCTCGATCATGCGGTGGACGCGCGGCCCCTCTTCCCCGGCATGCAGGGCGCGGATGCGGGTCCACACTTCGGAATCAGCCTGGGTGCGGCGCTGGTTGTGGCGCACGTAATCCGCCCAGGTGGCGGTGTGATAGGTTTCCGTCCAGATGTCCGGGTTTTCCAGATCGCGCAGCAGCGCCCACTGGCGGGCGCCGTCGCGGATGCGGATGCGCCGGCGCTCCGACATCAGCGCCAAAAATTCCGGCACGTTCTCCTCGCGGATCACGTAATCGATGAGGAGAACGATGGGACCGCTGCGCGGCTGCAGATCAAGGCGGAGCGACGGTTCGCGGAACGTGTTGACCGGATCGAGGTTGAGGGTCTCGAGCGAAGGCAGCGCGAACTTCCAGCCGATGGCTGCGCCGAGCACCATGGCAAGGCTCGCCAGCATCAGCGCGGTGGCCACGCCGTGGTCTTCCGCCAGCCGGCCCCAGAGCCAGCTGCCGACCGCGACGCCGCCGAAGGCCGCGGTCTGATAGAAGGAGAGCGCACGCCCGACCACCCAGCGCGGCGTCGACAACTGCACCGTGGTGTTGAACAGGGACAGCGCCAGTACCCAGCAGGCCCCGGGAATGAGCAGAACGGCCGAGGTCAGCAGGGTGGATGTGGAGAGAGCCGCCACGACCGCGCTCACGCCGAAGCCGGCAAAGGCGATCCGGACGATCATTTCGCTGGAGAACAGTTCCCGCAGTCTCGCATTGAGAAGTGCTCCGCCAATGGCCCCGATGCCGAAGGCGCCCAGCATGAAGCCGTAGGTCAGCGGACCGCCGGCCACCAGATCGCGCGCGACGAGCGGCAGAAGCGCCAGGATGGCGCTGGCCGACAGGCCGAACAGCGCGGAGCGGAACAGCACGTTGACCAGCTTCGGCGACATCGCCACATAGCCGAAGCCGGCCGAGAGCGCCCGCCCCAGCGTTTCGCGCGGCAGCTTGCTCGCAGGCACCTCCGACTGCCAGCGGATCAGCGCATAGATCAGCGCCAGATAGCTGACGGCATTGGCGGCAAAGGCGGCGGCGGCCCCGAAAGCCGCCACGATCGCCCCGCCGATCGCGGGCCCGAGGCTGCGGGTGATGTTGAAGCCGACGCTGTTCAGCGTGACGGCCGCCGGCAGGATGGCGCGCGGAACCATGTCGCCGACGGAGGCTTGCCACGAGGGGTTGTTAAGGGCCGTGCCGCAACCGATCAAAAAGGTGAAGGCGAGAAGCAACCACGGGTCGAGCCAGCCGAAGAAGGCAAAGACAGTGAGCAGCACCGAGACGGCGAGCATGAAGCCCTGAGCTGCCAGCATGATGCTGCGCCGGTTGAAGTTGTCGGCGAGCGCACCTGCTACCAGCGAAAACAGCATGATGGGCAGCGCCGTGGAGGACTGCACCAGCGCCACCATGTTTTCCGAGCGGGAAATTGCCGTCATCATCCAGGCAGCACCCACGGACTGGATCAGTCCGCCGAAATTGGAGGCGATGCTGGCGATCCAGATGGTGCGGAATGTCTGGTGGCCGAATGGCGCCAGGGGGGAAACCCGCTCGGGCACGGTGGACCTCGCTGTGATTCATGTCGATGCCTAAACTAGTCGTGGCGGCGGTGGCGGCAAGCGGAAATCCGGCCTTGCCGGGCCCACCCCGGCAAGGCCTTGCAATCGGCGGGTTTAGCGCGTATATGAACCGTAAATTCTTGATCGTCAGATGAAGAGTGGGCCCGCGAAGGACCCGCTCTTTTTTATTAGGCGGTCAGGCCAACGGAACTTCATCGCCGGGACGGCGACCACGCCGAAAGACCATATGCAGGACAGCCAGAAGGAACCGCGTCTCATCGTCGAGACGGGTCTCGACCTCAGGATCGCGGAAATCATCGAGCCCACTCTGGAGGCGATGGATTTTCGCCTTGTCCGGGTGCGGCTTCTCAACCAGAACGGTCTGACGCTGCAGATCATGTGCGAGCGCAACGACGGCACCATGACCGTGGAAGACTGCGAAGCGGTCTCCATGGCGGTTTCGCCGGTTCTCGATGTGGAAGATCCGATCGATAAGGCGTATCATCTGGAAGTGTCCTCGCCGGGAATCGACCGGCCGATGGTGCGCAAGTCCGATTTCGTCCGCTGGAGCGGGCATCTGGTGAAGTGCGAGACCTCCGTCCTGCTCGATGGCCGCAAGCGTTTCCGCGGCAAGATCGCCGAGACGGACGAGAACGGCTTTACGCTGGAGCGCGACCAGGTTGCCTACGGCGAAGAACCGCGCGTGACCGTTCCCTATGCGGCGCTGGCGGAAGCCAAGCTGATCCTGACGGACGACCTGATCCGGGATGCGTTGCGCGCCGACAAGCTGGCCAAGGCGGAAGCCGCCAACCAGAACGACGAAGCCGACGAAGACTGAACAGACCCCATTTTGCCCGCCGCAACCCGGCCGGCAGCAGACATTCGATCTACGGAGACCGACAACAATGGCAGTGAGTGCGAACCGGCTTGAACTTCTGCAGATCGCAGATGCAGTGGCGCGCGAAAAAGTCATCGACCGCGAGATCGTTCTGGCCGCGATGGCCGATGCGATCCAGAAGGCGGCCCGCTCCCGTTACGGCACGGAGAGCAATATCCGCGCCGACATCAATTCCAAGACCGGCGAAATCCGCCTGCAGCGTCTGCTGGAAGTGGTCGAACAGGCCGAGGATTACAACACCCAGATCCCGCTGCTTCTGGCCCGCGACCGCAATGTCGATGCCAAGATCGGCGACTTCATTGCCGATCCGCTGCCGCCGATGGATTTCGGCCGTATCGCCGCCCAGTCGGCCAAGCAGGTCATCGTGCAGAAGGTGCGCGAAGCCGAGCGTGACCGCCAGTATGACGAGTTCAAGGACCGCGTCGGCGAAATCGTCAACGGCACCGTCAAGCGCGTCGAATACGGCAACGTGATCGTCGATCTCGGCCGTGGCGAAGGCATCATCCGCCGCGACGAGATGATCCCGCGCGAAAACATGCGCTATGGCGATCGCGTCCGCGCCTATGTCTACGACGTGCGTCGTGAACAGCGCGGTCCGCAGATCTTCCTGTCGCGTACCCATCCGCAGTTCATGGTGAAGCTGTTCACCATGGAAGTGCCGGAAATCTACGACGGTATCATCCAGATCAAGTCGGTGGCCCGCGATCCGGGTTCGCGCGCCAAGATCGCCGTCATCTCGAACGATTCGTCGATCGATCCGGTCGGCGCCTGCGTCGGTATGCGCGGCTCCCGCGTTCAGGCCGTCGTCGGCGAACTGCAGGGCGAAAAGATCGACATCATTCCGTGGTCGGCCGATCCGGCCTCCTTCATCGTCAACGCACTGCAGCCGGCGGAAGTGGCCAAGGTCGTTCTCGACGAAGATGCAGAACGCATCGAAGTGGTGGTTCCGGATGAGCAGCTGTCGCTCGCCATCGGCCGTCGCGGCCAGAACGTGCGTCTCGCTTCGCAGCTGACCGGCTGGGACATCGACATCATGACGGAGGCCGAGGAATCGGAACGCCGCCAGAAGGAATTCAACGAGCGCACCAACCTGTTCATGGACGCCCTCGACGTCGACGAGATGGTCGGCCAGGTTCTCGCCTCCGAAGGTTTTGCCCAGGTGGAAGAACTTGCCTATGTCGATCTCGACGAGATCTCCTCGATCGACGGCTTCGATGACGACACCGCCAACGAGATCCAGACCCGCGCCCGCGAATATCTCGACCGTCTCGAGGCGGAAATGGATGCCAAGCGCCGCGAACTCGGCGTTGCCGACGAACTGCGCCAGATCGAGGGCCTGACCGGCAAGATGCTGGTGGCGCTCGGCGAGGACGGCATCAAGACGGTGGAAGACTTTGCCGGCTGCGCCGCCGACGACCTGATCGGCTGGACCGAACGCAAGGACGGCGAGACGAAGAAGTACGAAGGCATCTTCTCCAAGTTCGACGTATCCCGCGTGGAAGCCGAGACCATGATCGTGCAGGCCCGTCTGCTGGCCGGCTGGATCACCGAAGAGGATCTGGCCCGCGAACAGGCCGATGAGGCCGGGGAAGCGGTTGACGAGGAGGCGGATGCCGCTGCCGAACAATGATCGCGGCGCCCGAGCATGACGCGGACGACGAGGATCTCGTGGTGAACGATCGCACCTGCATCGTCACCCGTGAGGCGACCGATCCGGCGGACCTCATCCGCTTCGTCGCGGGGCCTGATGGCCAGGTGGTGCCGGATCTGAAACGCCAGCTGCCGGGCCGCGGTTGCTGGATCCGGGCCGAACGTGGCCTGGTCGAGCGGGCGGTTCAGCGCAAGCTGTTCTCGCGGGCACTGAAGATGGAGGCCAAGGCCTCCGCCGAGCTTGTCGACCTCGTCGACCGCCTTCTGGTGGCCGACATGGTGGGCATGATGAACATGGCGCGCAAGGCGGGCCAGTTCATCTCCGGCGCCATGAAAGTGGATGCCGCCATTCGTGGCGGCGAGGCCGTTGGTGTGTTTCATGCGGCCGATGCCGCAGCCGACGGCGTGCGAAAGATTGACCAGGCCCGCAAGGCCTGGAGGCTCGGGACAGAGGCCGAGGAGGACATTCCCTCCTTCCGGCTTCTGACTGCGGCCGAAATGGACGAACTGATGGGCCAGAATGCTTTTATCCATGCCGCGGCGCTTGCCGGACAGGCGGGTGAGGGTGTAGTGAAGCGCGCAACCAAGCTCGAAACGTACCGCACTGGCGGTCACTCCGGAGCGAATGGCGGCGCTGGCCGGTCAAGGACATGACGCGGTTACCGGCAATCGCCGGCTGCCGCATTGGAAGACATGTATTGAACGACAGGATCTGATGGTTGCCATCTCTGTTCCTGTCGGAAGGAACAGGAACGGATGACCGACAGTAAAGACGACAAGACACTCAGCGTTACGGGCAAGAAGACCCTCACCCTGAAGCCCTCAGGGATGGCCCAGGGTACCGTACGCCAGGACATGGGTCGCGGTCGCACCAAGGCGGTCGTGGTCGAGACGCGCAAGCGTCGCCCGATCCGCCCGGAAGATGAAAAGCCGATCACGCCGGTGGCAGCCCCTGCCCAGCCGCAGCAGCGCCCGGCAGAGGCAGCAGCGCCGGCTCCGCAGCCGCGCCCGGCCCAGACCACGCCGCCGCCGCGCATCCACCAGCCCAACCAGCAGCAGCGTCCGCAGCAGGGCCAGCGCCCACAGGGCCATCAGGGTCACCAGAACAACCAGGGTCGTCCGCAGCAGCCGCAGCGCCAGCCGGATCGTCCGCGTGGCAATGTCCTGCACGACCTCTCGGCCAGCGAGATGGATGCCCGTCGCCGTGCGCTTGCCGAGGCTCAGGCCCGCGACGTGATCGAAGCCAAGCAGCGCGCCGAAGAGGAAGCGCGCCGCAAGGTCGAGGAAGCGCGCCGCGCTGAAGAGGCCCGCGCAGAGGAAGCCCGCCTGGCTGAGGAAGCCAAGGTTGCCGCCGAAGCGGCCAAGGAGGAAGCTGCCGCCCAGCCGCAGCCGGCAGCAGCCGTCGAACGCCCGGCCGCTGCAGCACAGCCGGCACCGCAACCTGTTGCCGCACGCGCTCCGGACAATCGTCCGCAGCCGCCGCGCCCGGCGGCTCCCGGGGCAGCCCCCGCACCGGCCGGCGTCGCGCCACGCAGCCGCAAGGCATCGGATGACGAGGACGACGATCGCGGTTCCGCCCGTGGCCCGGCCCGCGGCAAGGTGGCGGCTCCCGCTCCTGCCAAGGTTCCGGCCCGCCCGAAGGAAGACGATCGCCGTCGCGGCAAGCTGACGGTCACGACGGCTGACGTGGACGAGGACGGCAACGCCCGTGGCCGTTCGCTGTCGGCCATGCGCCGCCGCCAGGAAAAGTTCCGCCGCAGCCAGATGCAGGAAACCCGCGAAAAGGTCATGCGCGAGGTCATCCTGCCGGAAACCATCACCATTCAGGAACTGTCGCAGCGCATGTCCGAACGCGCCGTCGACGTGATCAAGTACCTGATGAAGGAAGGCCAGATGATGAAGCCGGGCGACGTCATCGACGCCGACCTCGCTGAACTCATCGCCACCGAATTCGGTCATACCGTCAAGCGCGTCTCCGAATCCGACGTTGAAGAAGGCATCTTCAACGTGGCCGACGACGCAGGCGAGCTTCTGCCGCGTCCGCCGGTCGTCACCATCATGGGTCACGTCGACCACGGCAAGACCTCGCTGCTCGATGCGATCCGCAAGGCGAATGTGGTGGCTGGCGAAGCCGGTGGCATCACCCAGCACATCGGCGCCTATCAGGTCGAGCAGAACGGCCAGAAGATCACCTTCATCGACACCCCCGGCCACGCAGCCTTCACGGCCATGCGTGCCCGTGGTGCGCAGGTCACCGACATCGCCATCCTCGTGGTGGCCGCTGATGACAGCGTGATGCCGCAGACGATCGAGTCCATCAACCATGCCAAGGCAGCAGGTGTTCCGATCATCGTGGCGATCAACAAGATCGACAAGCCGACGGCCGACCCGCAGCGCGTTCGCACCGCGCTGCTGCAGCACGAAGTCTTCGTGGAATCCATGGGCGGTGAAACGCTCGACGTCGAAGTCTCGGCCAAGAACGGCCTGAATCTCGACAAGCTCTTGGAAGCCATCCTGCTGCAGGCCGAAGTTCTGGACCTCAAGGCAAACCCGAACCGCACGGCGGAAGGCTCGGTCATCGAAGCCCAGCTCGACCGCGGTCGTGGTGCCGTTGCCACCGTCCTGATCCAGAAGGGCACGCTGAAGCCCGGCCAGATCATCGTTGCCGGCGACCAGTGGGGCCGTGTGCGCGCGCTCGTCAACGATAAGGGCGAACACGTCAAGGAAGCGGGTCCTGCCATGCCGGTCGAGGTTCTCGGTCTGTCAGGTACGCCGGCTGCCGGTGACAAGTTCGCCGTCGTGGAAAACGAAGCCCGTGCCCGCGAAATCTCCGAGTATCGCCAGCGTCTCGCCCGCGACAAGGCGGCAGCCCGCCAGTCCGGTTCGCGCGGTTCGCTGGAACAGATGATGAGCCAGCTGCAGACGTCGGGCATGAAGGAGTTCCCGCTGCTCATCAAGGGCGACGTGCAGGGCTCGATCGAAGCCATTGCCGGCGCGCTGGAAAAGCTCGGCACCGACGAAGTGCGTGCCCGTATCGTCCATTCGGGCGTTGGCGGCGTGACGGAATCGGATATTTCGCTGGCCGAGGCCTCGAATGCCGCCATCATCGGCTTCAACGTCCGCGCCAATGCGCAGGCCCGTACGCTGGCCGAACGCACCGGCACCGAAATCCGCTACTACAACATCATCTACGATCTGGTGGATGACGTGAAGGCAGCGATGTCGGGCCTGCTCTCGCCGGAACGCCGCGAGACCTTCCTCGGCAATGCCGAGATCCTGGAGGTGTTCAACATCACCAAGGTCGGCAAGGTCGCGGGTTGCCGCGTCATCGAAGGCAAGGTGGAGCGCGGTGCAGGCGTGCGCCTCGTTCGCGACAACGTGGTCATCCACGAAGGCAAGCTCAAGACGCTCAAGCGCTTCAAGGACGAAGTCTCCGAAGTGCCGGTCGGTCAGGAATGCGGCATGGCCTTCGAGAACTACGAAGACATCCGCGCCGGCGATACCATCGAGTGCTTCCGCGTGGAACATGTTACCCGTACGCTCTGACGTACGGACAGAGACACCATCCAGCGCCGGGCCCTGTGCCCGGCGTTTTGCATTTCGTCCACTGTAAGCGGGAACCCCGGCACAGGCCTTCGACGGTTGGGTTTCCGGTCCGCGCAATCCAGACGGGCATCGCCTGTCCCGGCAAAACCTGATTAATTCTGCCAGTTTTTCAGCACATTATTCTTGCGAAAATAACTCAAGTTTATTATCGGATAGGCTTGAAACGCATGCGGTGCACCGCCCATGGCCATCACCCGCCGCATTGCGTGCCAGCCGGAACGTGGCTTTGCGGCTGAGCGCCTGCCCGAAAACGTGTCCGGAGTATGCCCATGCCGACCCTTTCGCCCTTGACCGTCCTGTCCTGGACAACCTCGTCCGCGACCGTCCGGAAGGCCGGAAACGAGACGCGTAGCGCATTTTCGCCGACCGCTCTGGTAATCGGTTCAGCGCTCTTCCTGTCGCTCGCCTGCGGCGCTGAGGCGCAGGACCCGACCGCCACCCAGCCGCGCCTGACCGCACCTGCCATATCAACCGAACCCCCACCTGCGGCTGCGCAGCCTTCAGCATCACAGCCCGGTGCGCCGGCACTACAGGACAATGCGGCGATCGGCGACGCCCAGTCTGCAGCCACTGGCGGCGTTGCCGCACCGGAGGCATCGGCTCAAGGTGCCGTGGAGGTGCAGGCGTCCGCGCCCAGCGCGACAGAAGGCGAGACTGCCGGCCTTCTCGAGCAGTTCATGCATCCGGCTCCGCGCAGCGACATTCCCCATGATCTCTCCCCCCTCGGCATGTTCATGGCGGCCCATTGGGTCGTGAAGGGGGTCATGGCCGGTCTGGCGCTTGCCTCGCTGATCACCTGGACGGTGTGGCTTGCCAAGTCGCTGGAGCTTGCCGGTGCGCGCCGCCGCGTCAACGGCGTCATCAAGGCCATCCGCAATGCCCGCACGCTGTCCGAAGCGCTGGCCGCCACCGAGCGGCGCGGTGGCCCGGCGGCGCTGATGCTGCGCGAGGCGGCGCTGGAACTGAAACTCTCCGAAGGCGCTCTGGATTATGCCAACAACAGCGGCGTGAAGGAGCGCGTCTCCTCCTCGCTGTCGCGCATCGAGGCCTTTGCCGGGCGACGCATGATGCGCGGCACCGGCGCGCTTGCCACCATCGGCTCCGTCGGCCCGTTTGTCGGCCTGTTCGGCACCGTCTGGGGCATCATGAATTCCTTCATCGGCATCTCGCAGTCGCAGACCACCAACCTCGCCGTGGTGGCGCCGGGCATTGCCGAAGCGCTGCTTGCCACCGCCATCGGCCTCGTCGCGGCCATTCCGGCGGTGGTGATCTACAACATTTTCGCGCGCGCCATTACCGGCTATCGCCAGCTGCTGGCCGATGCGGCGGCAGGCGTCGAGCGACTGGTCAGCCGCGATCTCGACTTTCGCAAGGTGCCGACCGGCGCGCGCGGCAAGTCGTCCGTCTCGCTGATGGCGGGAGAATAGGCCATGGCCGGCGGCATTCGTGAAGGCAGCGGTGACGACCTGCCGGAAAACCACGAGATCAACGTCACGCCGTTCATCGACGTGATGCTGGTGCTGCTGATCATCTTCATGGTGGCGGCTCCGCTTGCCACCGTGGATGTCAACGTGGACCTGCCGGCCTCGACGGCCAAGCCGGCACAGCGGCCGGACCAGCCGATCTATCTTACCATTAGGCAGGATCTGACGCTCAATCTCGGCAATGATCCGGTCGCCCGCGAGCAGTTGGCGGCGGCGCTCGACCGCACCACCTCCGGCAACAAGGACGCGCGGATCTTCCTGCGCGCCGACAAATCGGTGGGCTATGGCCAGTTCATGGAGGTGATGAACCTGCTGCGGGATGCCGGCTATCTGAAGATCGCGCTGGTGGGCCTTGAAACCCTGCCGGGAGCGGCGATGCCGGCCGGCCAGACGACGGGAGCTGCGCCATGAGCCTGACCGTTCACCGGGGAAGCCGAACGGGCAGGCTCGGCGAGGCCGCCCTCTGGAGCGGGGCTGCCGCCGTGGTGCTCGCCGCCCATATCGCCGCCGCCGCCGTGGCCCTGCGCGAGGAACCGATCGAGGCTGCGGATGCGGCACCGCCCGCCGCCATCATGATCGAACTGGCGCCGGAACCGACGGCTGCCGCGACGGACGAAACACTGGTGTCGCAGGAACTGCAGGATTCGCAGGAGGTGAAAAGCGACAGCATGCAGCCGGTGGAAGAATCGTCGCCGGAAGAGGTTGTCGAGCCGGTCAAGGACACGCCGCCGCCGGAGGAGGTCGTGGAGCAGAAGGAGCCGCCGCCACCGGAAGAGATGGTGGAAGACACACCGCCGCCGGAACCGGTGAAAGAGGTGACCCAGACGATCCCCGAGGAACAGCCGAAGGAGCCGGAACCGGTGGATCCGGTCGTTGAACAGCAGCTTGCCATGCTGGAGAATGTTGAGGTTCCGCTTCCCGTCATCCGTCCGCCGGAACCGGTCGAGGTGAAGGAGGAAGCACCGAAGCCGGAACCGAAGAAGGTGGCGCAGCACGTTCCGCCGAAGCCCAAGCCGCCGGCCGCCAAGGCTGCCCAGCAGGCCAAGGCCGAAGTCCAGCAGGCGGATCGCACCGCCGCCTCTGCCACCGCCGAAAGCGTGGCCGGATCGTCCGTTTCCCCCGCCCGCTGGCAGGCCAAGCTTGCCGCCCATCTGGCCCGCCAGCGCGGAAAATGCCCGGCCACCGGCCGCGGCAGCACCGCCTATGTCACCTTCCGCATCGATGCCGGCGGCAATCTCTCCGCCGTCTCGCTGTCGCGGTCGTCCGGGTTTGCGGATTTCGACGGCTATATGGTCGATCTGGTGCGCCGCGCCTCCCCCGTTCCGCCACCACCGGCGGGAATCGGCGACCGGGTGACCGTGCCACTCGGCTACAAGAACTGCTGAGGGTTTCACGGTCCTGCCGGGCCGGACCTGCTTGGAGTGAGGCGAGGTCAGCACCGCGCGAGCTGTAGGGTCCGCCCCTGCCCTGACCTCGCCACGTCCGGGCGAAGGCGGAGAAAGCGAAAAGCAATTTGCCATCTGCCGGCGATGCTGTAGGGAAAAGGCGATCCGGCCTGCCGCCGCAGGGCTTTGCATGGCCGCCCCGCCCGCAGGAACCGACCATGCATATCAGCCTTTCCGATCTCGAAGCGCGCATTGCCGGCGTCTTCGAAGCCAATGGCGTGACCGCCGCCACCGCTCTTTCCGTTTCACGCGCCCTCGTCGCGGCCGAGGCCGCCGGACAATCCGGTCATGGCCTGCGCCGTGTACTCGCCTATGTCGCGCAGGTGCGCAGCGGCAAGGTGGATGGCAAGGCCGTACCGAAGGCGGTACGGACACGCCCCGGTGTTCTCTCCATCGATGTCGCCTTCGGCTTTGCCTATCCTGCGCTGGACCTGGCGGTCGAGGAACTCGCGCCGCTCGCCCGCCAGCAGGGTATTGCCGCCGCCGCCCTTTACCGCTCCCACCATGCCGGCGTGATGGCACTGACGGTGGAGCGCTTTGCCGAGCAGGGACTGGTGGCGATGATGTTTGCCAATGCGCCGGCCTCCATGGCGCCGTGGGGCGGCAAGCGGCCGCTCTACGGCACCAACCCAATCGCATTTGCCGTGCCGGTGGCAGGCGATGAGCCGATCGTCATCGACCTCGCGCTTTCCAAGGTGGCGCGCGGCAAGGTGATGGCCGCACAGCAGAAGGGCGTGGCGATCCCCGACGACTGGGCGCTCGACAGCGACGGCCGGCCGACCACGGATCCCGATGCGGCACTGAAAGGCACCATGGCGCCGACCGGCGGCGTGAAGGGGGCGGCGCTTGCCTTCATGGTGGAGGCCTTGTCGGCAGCGCTGGCTGGGGCGCTGTTCTCCTATGAGGCAAGCTCCCTGTTCGACGACAAGGGGCCGCCGCCGGCGCTCGGCCAGTATCTCATCGCGATCGACCCGAATGCGGCAACCGGGGGCGGAGCGGCAGAGCGACTGGCCATGCTCGCCACCGAAATGAGCCGGGAAGAGGGTGTGCGCCTGCCCGGACGGCGTGGCCGCAGCCTGCGGCGCATCGCCGCCGACGAGGGACTGACCGTCGAGGACAGCGTGATGGCGGAGATCGCCGCCCTCTGAGCCGTGATTGGAACCGGCAGGCGCATCCCGCGCCTGCCTCCACTCCGGCCTTGCCGCTGATCAGCTGCGCAGCGCCTGCGCCGGCGATTGCCGGTAGGCCATCAGCGCCGGAATGGCGGCAAACACCATGCCGATGGCGAGCAGGATCAGCGCCATGCCGCCATCCTCGGCGGCAAATTCCACCGGCAGGATCACGCCGGTCTGGCGGGTAAAGGCATCGCCAATCAGCCGTGCGGCGAGATAGCCGCCGCCGAAGCCGAGCGCAATCCCGATCAGCACCAGCACGAACAACTCGCTCCAGACGATGCCGAACACCGCCAGACGCGGCGCACCAAAGGCTCGCAACGCGCCGATCTGGCGCCGCCGCTGTGTCACGTGAATCACGCTGACAAGCAGCAGGGCCGCCGCCACCAGCGCCTGCGATCCGGCCGCCACGGCCGAAAGCACCATCTTGGCATCGCCGAGCGTCCCATAAAGCCGCGTCAGCACTTCGCCGGGGAAGACGGCAAGCGTGCCAGCGGTGCGATATTCCTGGCGCAGGCGATAGGCATCGGCAATCGTCTTCGGCTTGACGAGAATGGCCGGCAGGCCGGGCGCCTGATCGGTGAAGGCCTCGTTGAGCGCCCCATCGGGGTCGATATGGCCATGGTGGTGACCATCCCCGTCATGGTCATGCTCGTCATGATCATCCGCGCCATGCTCGCCCGCCTCGTGATGATCGGCATCATGACCGGCCTCGTCATGTCCTGCGACGGCCCCGTCCGCATGCGCTGGCAGATGTGCCGCATCGGCCGCGTGATCCCCGTCCTCGCCGCCAGCGTGATGATCGTCATCATGATCGCCATGATCATCGTGGCCGAGGCCGTGGATGTGCCAGACGGCCTGTACCGGCACCAGAATGGCGCGATCCCAGGGCGTGCCGGTAGGTTTGACGCGGCCGACGACGCGATAGGCGATTTCCGTATGCGTTTCGCCGCCGGTTTCGGCCGTGCCGTGCATCGGCTTGATCTCCGCACCGAGCGGCAGATGCACCGCAGCACCGACGATCGCCTCCCCCTCATGGACAAACAGGCCGCCTTCGGCAAAGCCGGCCGTGGTGCCCTTCACCAGCGCCGTCGTGGTGCCGATGATCGGATAACCCATGAAACTGTCGCCGAAGCCGACAGGCGCTGCCCAGGCGACGCGCGGATCGGCCGCGAGCTTCGCCAGCACCGCGCCCGGCATCAGCGGAAGCGGCGAAGGCTGCAGGAAAACGGAGGAGAGAACGAGCTGCGTCTCGCTGCCGGCAGCCCCGACCACCAGATCGAAACGGTCCGCGGCACGGGCGCTGCCGAGCCGCAAGGCCCGCTCCTGCACGGTAACAGCCACGCCAAGCGCCGTTGCTAGCGCTACCAGAAGCACCAGAACGAAGGCACCGAGCCAGAGCCGGCGCAGATCCGCCAGAACGAAGGAAATCATGCCGCCACCTCGGATGCTGCGTTGTCGGCCACGATACGGCCTGCGGCGAGCGAAAGCCGCCGGTCGAGACGCTCGACCAGCCGCGGATCATGCGATGCGACGATCAGCGTCGAGCGGGTCTCGGCCGCCACCTCCAGCAGGAGATCGCCGACTGCCGCGCCGCTCTCGACATCGAGGCTCGCCGTCGGCTCGTCCGCGATAATGACGCCCGGCCGGCGCAACAGCGCGCGCGCGATCGCCACACGCTGCATTTCGCCGCGCGACATGGTTTCGATGCGCTGGTCCGGTCGCGACAGGTCGACCCGGGCCAAAAGATCATGGGCGCGGGCCAGGATCGCTGCATCGGCGGCACCCGCCAGCCGGGCGGGCAGCAGCACATTGGCCAAAGCGGTCAAACCGGGAAACAGATGAAAATCCTGCATGACGAGCCCGACATTCCGAGCCCGCCAGCGGTCGCGGCCGCTTTCGGAGAGCGGCGCGATGTCGGATGCGTTCCACAGGACACGGCCCTCGCGCACCCGCTCCAGCCCGCTCAGAATATTGAGAAACGTGCTCTTGCCCGAACCCGAGCCGCCGGTGACGGCCAGATGCTGACCGGCAGCGACGTCGAGGCGGTCGATCACCAGTACCGGCTGCTGCAGGTCGGGCACGCGAACGACCAGGTTTTCGATGGAGAGCGTCAGCATGTCACACCGGAGCGTAATGCGCATCGCGCAGCCGGAGCAGGCTTACGAACCCGGTCTCCGGATCGGTCCAGGACCCCGTTTCGAGCCGGCCCGTCACTTCGATCGTCTGGTTGGCCTGGGTGAAGGTCTGGCGGGCGGAGAGATAGACCACGACGATATTGTCCGGCCAGTCGGCATCCGACGAGCAGAAGGGGCAGAGCGACATGGGGATCTCGGTCAGAACGAAAAAGGCCGCTTCGGCCTTCAGCGGCGGCGCCATGAAGCCGCGCATGGAGACGGACTTGCCATCGAGCGCCTTTGTCTTGTCGGAAAACTGGAGTCCGAGCGGCGTGACCTTGCCATAGAGTTCGCCAAAGCCGAGCGTGCTCGCCGCGGCAGCCGCAGGTCGGGCGGTGAGCAGAGAGGGCGCGACCATCGCGAGGCCGGCAAGCACCAGGCGGCGCGACACCGGACGCTGTGGGAGGGTCATCATGATCGGGATCTCCTTCCGTGAAACAGTTCCACCCACCGAGACGGCGGGTGGAATTTCGTCAGGCCGTAAAGGCCGGATCTTTCGACCCGGCACGGGCATCGGCGTGCTTACTTGGCGCCGAGTGCGAAAGTATCGACGAGCACCTTGTAGATGTCGCTTTCTTCCATGTAGCCCTTGAAGCCTTCCGAACCGGGGCCGGTCGCCTGCAGGACGATGTCGTCAACGGCGTGAACCGCGGTGTCGGCCGAACGCGGCAGGTTGCCTTCACGGAAGACGGCGCCCGGAACGTTCTTGTAGGCTTCGTTGGCGACGTACTGCTTCTTCTCGTTCTGCACGGCCGGCTCGAACGGGCCGTCCATCTTCGGACGCCAGGTTTCGTAATAGTCCGGGTAGTTCGAGGAGAAGACAGCCAGACGACGCGACACGTCGACCTTGTCCGGATAGCCGTCGCCGTCCTTGTCTTCGTAGTTCGGGAAGCCGGCATCGGCGTAGGTGCCGACCTTTTCGCGCATGTCGGTGCCCGGCTTTTCGTCATCGATCGTGCCGATGATCGACACGCCGTGCGTGTGGTCGCCGGTGACGACGATCAGCGTGTCCGGGTTCTTCTTCAGGAATTCGAGGCCGAGGCCGACGGCCTGGTCGAATTCGATGGTTTCATACAGGGCGCGGTCCCAGTCCATCGGGTGGGACATCTTGTCGATCGAAGCGCCTTCGACCATCAGGAAGAAGCCTTCCGGATTCTTCGACAGCTTGTCGAGAGCGGCCCTGGTCATGTCGACGAGACCCGGCTGGTTCGGGAACTTTTCGACTGTGCCCTTCTTCAGCTGCAGGCGGTCAAGCACGGTGTCCATGTTGCCGGTGTGGAAGAGGCCGAGAACCTTGTCGCCGTCAGCCTTGGCCAGTTCGTCCTTGGTGGTCGCCAGGGTGTAGCCGGCTTCCTTGAAGAGAGCGATGAAGTCCTTGTCGTCCTTGCGCTTGGAACCGGCAACGGATTTGGGGAGGAAATAGGCAGAGCCACCACCCAGAACGACCTCCGGCTTCACATCGTAGAACATGCCGGCGATCTCGGCCTTGTCGCCACGGGCGCGGGTATGGGCCACGACGGCAGCGGGGGTCGCATCTTCAACTTCGGCAGTCGAGACGACGCCGATCGACTTCTTCGTCGTGCGGCGCAGAGCTTCGGCAATGGTCTCGACCTTCGGGTCGTCCAGCGAGCTCGGGGTGCGGTCAGCATAGACGCCAAGCGCGTTCACGGCGGTCTTGTGGCCGGTCATGTAGGCCGACATGGTGTTGGCCGAGTCGGTCGCGATGGCGTTCGTGGAGGATGTGCCGACGAAGGCCATCCGGTCCAGCGTGTCCATGTTCAGGTGGCCGTTGGCCTTGCCCTCGGTCATGCCCTTGGACATGATGCGGGCGCCGGTGCGGTGCGCGACCGACAAACCATCGCCGAGGAAGAAGATGATGTTCCTGGCCTTCGGGGTTGCCTGCGTGCCGTAGACGTTCCAGGTGACGGACTTCTTCTCGTCACCGGCGGAGACTTCGACCTTGTAGTCGCCGGCCTTGGCGATCTTGACGCCGCGCAGCAGGAGGGCAGAGCCGAGCACCTTGTCTTCCTTGCCCTTTTCTTCGGCAACGAACTTGGCTTCGGCGCCGAGAACGGCCTTGTAGTCCTGGCCGTTGACGGTGATCTTGACATCCTCCGGCTTCACGACCGACTTGAACTCGACCTTGAAGTCGAAGGGAGAACCCGTGAGGATCGTGGCGCGATCGAGCGGATAGACGGTCGCAGCCTGGGCACCGGAAACGAGTGCCGTGGTCGCGACGAGGGCAGCAAAGAGAGTGCGCATGGGTGCCTCGAGAACGTGGTTGTTGGTCACGTCCCGGCTATAGTCACGCGTGATGACATTTGCGTGAAACAGAAATCTCTAAAACAACCCAAGATATGTTATACAGTAACAAAACTGCAAACGAAAAAGCCTGCCGCGGGAGGAGGTGCGGCAGGCTTTTAAACTTGATCGGCAATTGGGAGGAGGAGGAGGTTGCCGATCTCTTCGTAGCGACGCTGGGAGGAGGAGGAGTGCGTCGCTTCGATGCTTGAGATATAGGTGACGCGATTGATTTCAACAAGGGCGCTGCTGCATTGCAGCAATGCGCCTGACGCAAGGCTGCTACCGGATTGCTGTCGATAGCGAGTCAAATAAAGGCATATCCTGCGCGGGTTCTCTGGTTTATAGCGGGCAGACCGAACCGGAAAGAGACGACATGAGCACGATCCGCTATCACGAGGCAGATATCAGCGCAGAGGCGGCCGCCCGCTATCAGGGGGCCATTGCCATCGATACCGAAACGCTTGGGCTGGTCCCGCGCCGGGACCGGCTGTGCGTGGTGCAGCTTTCGCCGGGTGACGGCACGGCCGACGTGATTCGCATTGCCGCCGGACAGAAGGAAGCGCCCAATCTGGTGGCGCTGCTGGCCGATGCCGGCCGCACGAAGATCTTCCATTACGGCCGCTTCGACATTGCCGTTCTCTTCCACACCTTCGGCGTGACCACTGCCTCGGTCTTCTGCACCAAGATCGCCTCGCGGCTGACGCGCACCTACACCGATCGGCACGGCCTGAAGGACAATCTCAAGGAACTGCTGGACATCGACGTTTCCAAGGCGCAGCAGCAATCCGACTGGGCGGCGGAAACCCTGTCACAGGCGCAGCTCGAATATGCCGCCTCCGACGTTCTCCACCTGCATGCCCTGCGCGACAAGCTGACCCAGCGCCTCAAGCGCGATGGCCGCATGGAAATGGCGCAGGCCTGTTTCGACTTCCTGCCGACCCGCGCCAAGCTCGACCTTCTCGGCTGGGAAGAGACCGACATCTTCGCCCACAGCTGAAAGCCGCAACCCGCGGTTAGATTTTTCTTCATCACCTGCCGCCACGCTCCACTCCGGATTCGCGTTTACCCGGGGGAGCGGAGAGCATGCAGGTCACAGAGGGATCATCAACGGGAATGATCGCAGCAGGGCTGATGCAGTCCCTGCTGGACGATCCGCGAGCGCAACGACAGGACGGCGAACGACACTGAGACATCGGCGGACGATGGGGCACAGGACGTCCTGGCCACTCTTGCCGCTGCGGTGGAAACGTCAAGGACCGGAACAGCCCGAGACACCTCGCAGACGACAGGCAGCGCTCAGGACAGGGATAAGGTCTCTGCGACGGGGAAGAACGCCTCCCGTCCGTGGACACCGCGGCAGGCGGAAGAAGACATCGTCCGCACCGACCCCGGTGGCGCGATTCTGGCGGTGTAGCAGGATGAAATCGGCCTCTACCGGCTGCTGAAGCCGAAGACCGCGGAGGCCGCCCCCATTCCCTAAGGCTCGCGCCGTTCTCTGGCCAGATACCGCCGCTTCACATCACCGAGGCCCCGCATCGCAAGTGGGGCAGCGCTCTCCCCTCTCTGACCGATCGTTCAAGTTTTAGGAAAATCTTAAGGTTTCTGCGTCATCGTGGGCCATTCATCGGCATGAAATGTCGCCATGAGGCGCCGCGGCCCATTCGGTCGCTCCTGTGGGTTCCGCGAAGCCGGTCTGTCCTGTCAACCGACAACAGCGTGGAGCAGACTCATGTTGCCGCCTGTCGCCGCCCTTTCGGACACATCCGTCGATCTCTCGGGCCAGTCCGCCCAACCGCCGACACTGCCGCGAATCGAGCTGTCGCTCGGCCGCACCGGGGATCACCCGGGCACCAACACGTCCTCGCTCGCGCTTGGCGCGGGCCGTTTCGTCCTGCTCTCGCTGTCTGGCCAGATGCAGCTGTCGCAGGGTCTGTCCGTTGTCGCGGAAACCATCGGCGCACTGCTGAAGATCAACCGCCATGCCGGAGAATCGCTGGTCGATTACACCGAACGCCTCGCAGAGGTGATTTCAGGCCTCAGCGGACCCGAAAAGCTTGCCCTCCAGCGGGCGTTGAACCAGCTGATGCAAGGATTTTCGCTGCGGCTTCTGACGGAGATCCTCAAGAACCCCTTCGGCCCGGAGGCCACCCGGGTGGCGCTGCAGATGGAGGCCGCCGCCTATGACGAGCGCAACCCGGTCACACGGCGCGTGGTCACCTCCTATCGCCAGAATGCCGGCGCTGAGGCCGCTCCGCTGCCGCCCGGCAGCACCGAGGCTCGACTGCCCGCAGATCCCCGTATCAACCCGCCGGTCCGCACCGCAGCAGCGCCCCTGCCGCTGGCCGACCGTTCCCGCCAGACGCCGTCACCGGCGCAGCATGCGATGGCCAGCCTCTCCCACGCACCGCCGGAGGAGAGCATCGGCGGACTTCCAGATACAACGGGAGAGACCCATGTCGGTCCCGGCCTCTCGGGACGCGACGCCTCTGGAGACGGCAACGCCCTGCCCCCGCAGAGACAGGTGACACAGAGAGCCGCGACGCACAGCACGCTTGATGAGCCCAAAAGCGCGGATTCACCGCATGGTTCCGCACAGCCACGGGCGGCGGCACCGCCTGTTCCGATCGCGGATGCCCCCCTGAGGACCTCTCCCGCAGCACCAAAGGCCGACCTTGTCCCAAGTCCGTTCCCGGTCCTCGCCGCAGAAGCCGCTGCGGCACCGGAAGATGTAACCTATGATGGTCCGGCGCTGGCCCGTCTGATGACGGGTATTGCAGACGAGATAGGCGCCCCAGCCGGGGCTTCTCGTGCCGGCGTTCCTCTGGCGCCGGACATGCCGATTACCGCCGCATGGCTGTCGGATCTGTATGTCGAGGACGAGACATGGCCTCTCCCGGGGCAGGAGCCCGCACCGGACGATGCGGCCCCGCAGATGGCGGACATGATGTCCGATGGCAGCGTGCCGGAACGCCTCGCGGCGGACAGCCGGACAGCGCCGGAAGCAGGCGAGCCAGCAGACACGGCAACGGCAGGGCAACGACGCGCCGGCAGCGATGCGTCTTCTCCCGCGCCCTTCGCGGCGGTCATCGCAGCGCAGACGCAATCCGGCCCTTCCGCAGTCCCGCCCGTCCGGGAGGTGGCAGTGCCAGTCTATGTGCCCTACGGCCCGCAGGGAATGCCGGAGGATGAGGATGGTCCGCTTGTGAAGGCCGTAGAGGCAGAGGACGAAGAGCGCGAACCCGGGCGCCGGCGCGGCGGCCGGCAGGGCAGCGGCGCGCATGCCGACCCGGACGCAACGGAGCAGGATTCCGAGCCTGCGGATGCGCAGGCCTCGGACGGGTCATCGCCTGCCCCCCTCGCCCTGCCGGACGATTTCGCTGTCCTGCCCGAGCCGGCTGCATTCCTGCCGCCGGAAAGCAGCGCCCATGGCTTTTACCAGCGCCTCGCCGCCTGGTAGCCAGCGGGATCCGCGCTGGCGACGTTTGCCCGTGCAGGAAACCGGATTACATCTTTCCCGAGAGCATTCGGGCATCAATCGTCCAACAAAAAACCCGCCGGATCGCTCCGGCGGGTTCCTTTATCATTGGTCCAACGAGGATCAGTCGTTGCTGCGGTTCTTCAGGGCAGCGCCCAGAATGTCGCCGAGCGATGCGCCCGAGTCGGACGAACCGAACTGCGCAACGGCTTCCTTCTCTTCCGCGATCTCGAGAGCCTTGATCGACAGCATGATCTTGCGATCCTTCTTGGAGAAGTTGACGACGCGGGCGTCGACGACCTGACCAACCTGGAAACGCTCCGGACGCTGCTCGTCACGGTCACGCGACAGATCGCCACGACGGATGAACGAGGTGATGTCTTCGTGGTTGACGAGCTTCACTTCGATGCCGCCATCGTTGACGCCGATGACTTCGCACGAGACGACAGCGTTCTTGCGCAGGTCGCCGGACTGGGCAGCTTCGCCGACCGTGTCACGGCCGAGCTGCTTGATGCCGAGCGAGATGCGCTCCTTCTCGACGTCCACATCGAGAACAACAGCGCGAACGACGTCGCCCTTGTTGAATTCTTCGATGACCTGCTCGCCCGGACGGTTCCAGTCGAGGTCGGAGAGGTGAACCATGCCGTCCACGTCGCCGTCGAGGCCGATGAACAGGCCGAATTCGGTCTTGTTCTTGACTTCGCCTTCAACTTCCGTGCCAGCCGGATGGCTGTAGGCAAAGGCCTGCCACGGGTTTTCGAGCGTCTGCTTCAGACCGAGCGAGATGCGACGCTTGGACGGATCGACTTCGAGAACGACCACGTCGACTTCCTGGCTGGTGGACAGGATCTTGCCGGGGTGAACGTTCTTCTTCGTCCAGGACATTTCGGAGATGTGGATGAGGCCTTCGATGCCCGGCTCCAGCTCAACGAATGCACCGTAATCGGTGATGTTGGTGACGGTACCGGAGATCTTCTTGCCAACCGGGTACTTGGCGGAGATGCCATCCCACGGATCCGACTCGAGCTGCTTCATGCCGAGCGAGATGCGGTGGGTTTCCTGGTTGATGCGGATGATCTGAACCTTGACCGACTGGCCGATGTTCAGGATTTCCGACGGATGGTTCACACGGCGCCATGCCATGTCGGTAACGTGCAGCAGGCCGTCGATGCCGCCGAGGTCAACGAACGCACCGTAATCGGTGATGTTCTTGACGACGCCGTCAACAACCTGGCCTTCTTCGAGGTTCTGAACGATTTCAGAACGCTGCTCGGCGCGCGACTCTTCCAGAACCGTGCGGCGCGAAACGACGATGTTGCCGCGACGCTTGTCCATCTTGAGGATTTCGAAGGGCTGCGGGTTGTGCATGAGCGGCGTGACGTCGCGGATCGGACGGATGTCGACCTGCGAACGCGGCAGGAAGGCCACGGCACCGTCGAGGTCGACCGTGAAGCCGCCCTTGACCTGGTTGAAGATGACGCCTTCGACGCGTTCGCCGGCTTCGAACTTCGCTTCCAGACGGATCCAGCTTTCTTCGCGGCGAGCCTTCTCGCGCGACAGAACGGCTTCGCCCAGAGCGTTTTCGATGCGCTCGACATACACTTCGACTTCGTCGCCGACCTTCAGCGAGCCGTCCTTGCCCTTGGCGCCGAATTCCTTGAGCGGAACGCGACCTTCGACCTTGAGGCCGACGTCGATGACGGCAACGTCCTTCTCGATCGCCGTGACCGTGCCCTTGGCAACATAGCCTTCGGCCAGATCGTGAGAGGCAAAGGATTCCTCGAGCAGGGCTGCGAAATCATCCCGCGTGGGGTTTGCTACTGACATGAAATCTCCTGATCGTGCCACTGGGGCACGCAATGCGCCGGGGGTTCGTGTTGTTCATACCTAAAGATCAAGTCCGCCCTACACACTTCGAGGGCATTCCGGCGCGGGGACCAGGTCTTCAAGCGATGTGCTGTTGTCTGATGCGCCGGCCGGGCCGGCGGATCGTCAGTTCCGGTTCAAGGCCGCGTCGATTATGGTCTTCGCCGCTTGAAATGCGGCCTCTATACTCATTTCCGAGGTATCAAGCAAGTGCGCATCATCGGCCGGTTTCAGCGGGCTGTCGGCCCGGCCCATGTCGCGATCGTCACGCTTTTTCACATCCGCGAGGATGGTCTGGTAATCGGCCACGCCACCACTCGCGATCACCTCGTCATGGCGTCGCCTGGCACGCACGTCGGGCGAGGCGGTGACATAAAGCTTCACGGGGGCCTGCGGGCAGACAACGGTGCCGATGTCGCGCCCGTCGAGCACGGTACCCGGCGCGCGCGCGGAAAAGCGCCGTTGCGCCTCCACAAGCGCGCGGCGCACGGCCGGCATCACGGCGATCCTCGACGCCGCCTCGCCGATATGGTGCTGCGCCAGCACCGCGCGATCGAGCCCCGAGAGATCGACTGCCTGCGCCATGCGCTCGGCGACCGCCTCGTCATCGAGCGGCAGGCCGGCCTCCAGCAGCGCACGCGCCGTGGCGCGGTAGGTGAGACCCGTATCGAGATGGTGGAAGCCGTAGGTTTCGGCGATCCGCCGCGCCAGCGTGCCCTTGCCCGCCGCAGCCGGCCCGTCAATGGCGATGATGAAGGTCATGACAATCTCCCCGGTTTGCGCCTCCCCATAACCGAAGAGCAGGCGGGGTGCCACCTGCGGCAGGCGGACGGAGCCGATTTATGCACCCGCCATGGTGCGCGACATCGCCACCGGATGCCCAAGGCCAATGCTCTGCGCCCGAAGCGGAACACGTCCGGTGATCCTCGTCTCGACACCCGTTGCACCGCGCATCTCGGTGACGGGAACACCGAACCGCTGCAGGACAGCCAGAAAGCCGTCCTCCTTTCCAGCACCGGGATGGAAGAGAACCGTATCGCCCGAGGCCGCAAGGGCCGCGAGCAGCAGCGCGGGCTTGAGCCAGGGCACGCTGCCCAGCCCCTGGCCCTGGTCCTGGCTGTGATCCCGGCCATCATCCGGCAGCTCGAGGCGAAGCGGAACGGCCAGACGGGGGCCGCGCACCCGCAAAAGATCGGCCTCGCTTGCCTCGACCTGCAAGCCCATGCGCGACAGAGGCTCCAGCAGCGGGGCCATAGCCTGCGGCGCCACGCGCAGCGCAAGCGGAAAATCGTAAAGTCCGGCCAAGCCGAGAAGAAGGGCGGCCAGTTCGGGACCGGTGCCCGTCTCGCAGACGGCTGGAGGCGCAAGCAGCGCACCATTGCCCACACCGTTCACCAGCAGTGCGGAACCGCTGCGCCTGAATGCGATACCGAAGCCGGAGAGAAGCCCGGCGGCCTCGGCGAACAGAGGCTCCTCCGGCAGGCCGTCGATCCGGCTTTCGCCCGCCGCAAGCCCGGCCACGCACAGGAGAAACAAGCGCTCCAGACGATCATCCGGCAGCGACAGGAGCGCGGACGGCGCCGCTGCGGGCATCGACCGTTCCATCGCAGGCTCCTTCGACATTGACCGACCCTCATTTATGACTAGCATGATGGCGACCGGTTCAAAAATGCCGGCGCGCGCCCGAAACGACCGGCGGCTCCTATCACAAAGTTGCGCCTCGGTCATGCGCGACAGGACCGGAAAACCGGGCTCTTTGGCGGCCAAGTTTGTCTTTGACATGCCTGGGGACAATGAGTAAGGGGACCGGCTAGCATTTTAGCGCCGCCTTTGCGGCAACGCCGAGGAAATCGGCATTCTCACGAGGCTTTGACAGTGGCAAAAGCGGAACTTGGAACCAAGCGCACCGACCCGGATACGGGCAAGAAATTCTACGACCTCAACCGCGATCCGGTTGTCTCTCCCTATACCGGCAAGTCCTGGCCGCTCTCCTTCTTCGAGGAGACGACCGCCCAGATGAAGATGGAACAGGACGAAGAGGAAGAGGTCGCGGAAGTCGATACCGAGAACCCCGACGTTGAACTGGTCTCGCTCGAAGAGGGCGATGACGCAGCCGCCGGCGACGACATTCCGGATATCGGCGACGACGACGTGGAAATCGACGGCGACGACGACGACACCTTCCTCGAAGCCGATGAAGACGACGATGACGATGACGTTTCCGGCATCATCGGCGTCGGCGGCGACGAAGACGAGGTCTGATTTTCCTTGAGAATTCAGGCCCGGACGAAAAAAATGCCGGGCCTGTCATTTTTTGGCTTGCACTCCGAAACGACCGGACGTATTAAGCCGCCACCCCGCCGGAAACGACGCTTCCACGGGGTTCCCGGAACCGGAAAATGCCCGGTACCCTGATGGGGCTATAGCTCAGCTGGGAGAGCGCTTGCATGGCATGCAAGAGGTCAGCGGTTCGATCCCGCTTAGCTCCACCAAACTTTTCACATTAAAAATTTCAAGCTTCTGCGAGAATTGGTTAAGTTCATTCTTATCAAGCTGCTCTGGCGCCTTGCAAAGAGCCGCGACCGAATGCTGTCGTGATACTGATCTGTTGCTTGCTGTGAGTTCTTCAAGTTCGCCAGGGAGACTCCCTGAGACGTTCTGAGGTCGCTGGATCCTTTCCTCACCGGCACCCACAACACTGCTTCACGCGATCTCTCATGGCAGTTCTCTCACAGTGTTGCCACCCCGGTACATCTGCGATTGATTATCGATGGGTGATCGAGGATTGGGCATGGCAGACGTCGGTTGGAATAGGAAGTGGTTTCTGCGTGGGCTTCGGTTGAGCCTTTTTATCGGGGTTGCCATGAGCGCCCTCAAAGTGTGGCAAGACTATTCCAACTATCAGGTGGACGTGAAAATAAGCCAAGAGACAGAGAGAGGCTACCAGTGCGCCGCCAGACTAGAGGACGCTGTCCTATTGGCCGCCGAGAACGCCTACGGTGCTATCAACGTAAGGCAGTTCGGGTGTTCTGATCGGGCATTCTTCGTGAGAATGGACGAGATCAAAGAGGTCCGATCTGGGACCATGACTTTTTCTGTCTACTCAAGACCCTTCAACATTGATGCCGCCATCTTTTCATTTTTTGCCGGCATGCTGATCAGCGTGATTGTGACCGGCACGGCACTGGGCACAGTTAACTTAGCCCGCTGGATCTGGGGTTTGTAGGCGATATCCACCCACAGATGGTGATAAGCCATCAACGGGTAAGTATATGATGATATGGCTCTTTGAAGACCTGACAGGCCGCCGTCAAAGGATCAACGACATTGCCTGACAGGGGTACCTACCGTCGCGGCTCGCCACCCGGCGCATAGACGCTTTTGCGCTCGAAGCGGAACTTGTGGCCGCACTGGCAGCGCAGCATGTATTTCCGCGGATCGCGGGCGGCAAATTCGGTGTAGAAACCCTTTGGCATCTCGTCGACCTGGAAGCCGGGGTCCTTGCGGCGCGGGTCGTCGTCTTCGGAAACCTCGGCAAAGCCGGAGTGTCCGCACTGGGGGCATTCGAGTTTTCGGGAATATCGGTCGCGTGCTGCCATGGCGGCAGAGGTAGAGGCTCGCGGGCGGGCTGGCAAGGGGCGGATGCCGCCTTGCTTTCATCCATCCACCCCTTGCCGTGGCCGGCAAGGCGGGCGAGATAGGCGGCATGACGCCCGAAACCACGCCCGCCGATCTTGTCGCCTTCTTCGACCGCAGCGCGGTGGAGGTGGGACGTGACCTGATCGGCGCCACCTTCTGCGTCGATGGCGTCGGCGGCATTGTCGTCGAGACGGAGGCGTATGAGCCGGACGATCCGGCCTCGCACAGTTTTCGCGGCGAGACACCGCGCAACCGCGCCATGTTCGGTCCGCCGGCGCAAACCTATGTCTACCGCTCCTATGGCATCCACTGGTGCCTGAATTTCGTCTGCCGGCCGGGCAGCGCGGTTCTGATCCGCGCGCTCCAGCCGACGATGGGTCTCGAGACCATGATCGCGAGGCGCGGCCTTGCCGATCCCCGGCGTCTCTGCGCGGGACCGGGGCGGCTGTGCGAGGCGCTCGGCATCGATCTGTCGCATGACGGAAGGCCGCTCTCAACGAACCCGTTCGCCTTGGCATTGTCCGGCCTGCCGCAACCCCTCGTCTCGGGGCCGCGCATCGGCATCAGCCGGGCCGTGGATCTGCCCTGGCGGTTCGGCCTTGCCGGATCGCGCTATGTGAGCAAGACATTCCGGCAACCCGCCTGAGAAGGCAGAATCTGCGGCAGGGTCGCAAAATCTAGTTTAAACCTAAAGCAATCTTGCTATTCTCGCGACACACCCCTCTAGACTTCGCGATCATGCCGGCGCGCGCTGCGGGGGTTTTGCCCGATCGGACGGAGACAATGACAGATTTCGAACAGACCCGACGCCTCTTCCACATGCCGGAGGGCGTGATCTATCTGGATGGCAATTCGCTCGGCCCCCTGCCGCTTGCTGCCGAGGGGCGCGTCTCGGCCATGATGACCGAGCAATGGGGCGCGATGCTGATCCGCGGCTGGAACGACGCCAACTGGATGGCCATGCCGCGCCGGATCGGCGACCGCGTCGGCCGCCTGATCGGCGCGCCGGAGGGAAGCGTGGTGATGGGTGACACGCTCTCCATCAAGGTCTACCAGGCGCTGGCGTCTGCGCTCGACATCGCCGCCGAGCGGGATCCCAAGCGTCGCGTCATTCTCTCCGACAACGGCAACTTCCCCTCCGATCTCTATATGGCCGAAGGGCTGATCCAGACGCTGGATCGGGGCTATGAACTGAAGGTGGTCGATCCGGAAGCCGTCGAGGCAGCCATCGACGAGACGGTCGCCGTGACCCTGCTGACGGAGGTGGATTACCGCACCGGCCGCCTGCACGATATGGCGG
Source organism: Rhizobium sp. RU35A (assembly GCF_900156005.1). Classification (NCBI taxonomy): domain Bacteria; kingdom Pseudomonadati; phylum Pseudomonadota; class Alphaproteobacteria; order Hyphomicrobiales; family Rhizobiaceae; genus Rhizobium; species Rhizobium sp. RU35A. The sequence continues at coordinate 184,084 of NZ_FTMR01000011.1, forward strand.
CGCTGACGGCGAAGGCGCATGCCGCGGGCGCCCTCTGCGTCTGGGATCTCGCCCATTCGGCCGGCGCCATCCCCGTCGATCTTCTCGGCGCCGATGCCGATTTCGCCGTCGGTTGCACCTATAAATATCTGAACGGTGGCCCGGGCGCGCCGGCCTTCATCTATGTATCGCCGCGCCATGCCGATCGCGCCCGCCCCGCCCTGTCCGGCTGGCTCGGCCATGAACGTCCCTTCGCCTTCGACCTGCATTATCGTCCCGGCGATGGCGTCGATCGCATGCGGGTCGGCACGCCGCCGATCCTCGCGCTCGCAGCGCTCGATGCAGCCCTTGACGCCTGGGAGGGCGTCGAGATGGTGGATGTGCGGAAAAAATCCATCGCGCTCTGCGATCTCTTCATCGCCGAGGTCGAGCAGCGCTGCCCGGACCTGGTGCTCGGCTCGCCGCGGGACGGTACGCAGCGCGGCAGCCAGGTCTCGTTCCTGCACCCGGAAGGCTATGCGATCATGCAGGCGCTGATCGCGCGGGGCGTGATCGGCGATTTCCGCGCGCCGAACGCCATCCGCTTCGGCTTCACGCCGCTCTATATCAGCGAGCGCGAGGTGATCGCCGCCGTCGACATCCTCTCGGACATCATGACCAACCGGCTGTGGGACCAGCCGCAATTCAAGAAGAAGGCGCTTGTGACGTGACGGCGAAACCCTACGACCCCGCCCAGGAAGGGGCAGAAATGTCCTTTCGCGAGCGCATGTCCTATACGGATTACCTGCAGCTCGATCCGATCCTCTCGGCGCAGAAGCCGCTGTCGTCGGCGCATGACGAACTGCTGTTCATCATCCAGCACCAGACGTCCGAACTCTGGATGAAGCTCGCGATCCACGAGATCAGCTCGGCGATCGCCGCGATCCGGCGCGACGATCCGCAGCCGGCCTTCAAGATGTTGACGCGGGTGGCGCGCATCTTCGAACAGCTGAACGGCGCCTGGGACGTGCTGCGCACCATGACGCCCAGCGAATATACCGAGTTTCGCAATGCGCTCGGCCAGTCCTCCGGCTTCCAGTCCTACCAGTACCGGGCGATCGAATTCCTGGCCGGCAACCGCAACCTCGCCATGCTCGGGCCGCACAGCCACCGGCCGGACCTGATGGAGCATCTGGAAGCGATACTGGCGCGGCCGAGCCTTTACGACGAGGCGCTGCTGCTGCTGGCCCGCAACGGTTTCGACATCGGGCCGGATGCCGAGCGCACCTCCTGGCGCGACAAGCGTAGCGAGAACGACAAGGTTCTCGACGCATGGCGCACGGTCTATGCGGCGCCCGGCCGTTACTGGATGCTCTACGAACTCGCCGAAAAGCTAGTGGATTTCGAGGATTACTTCCGCCGCTGGCGGTTCAACCATGTGACCACCGTGGAGCGCGTCATCGGCTTCAAGCGCGGCACCGGCGGCACCTCCGGCACCCAGTATCTGAAGAAGATGCTGGAGGTGGAGCTCTTCCCCGAACTGTGGCGCGTGCGTACCGTCCTCTGACGCCTACGCCGAATCAGGAAGGAAACCTGCCATGCTGTTCCACCGCATCACCGATTGGGACGACGCCTATACCAATGGCGGCAACATTCCGCGCGGCGAGCGCTGGCCGGACGCCTGGGTGGAGCCGGCACGCGCCTATCGGGAACGGCTTGCCGCAGACGGACGGGCAAAGATCGATCTTGCCTATGGCGAGGGCGCGCGCCACCGCTTCGACCTCTTCCTGCCGGAGACGACGCCGAGGGGCCTCGTCGTCTTCGTGCATGGCGGCTACTGGCAGGCGCTCGACAAGTCGTACTGGTCGCATCTGGCGGCAGGCAGCGTCGAGAGCGGTTTTGCCGTGGCCATGCCGAGCTATACGCTCTGCCCGCAGGCCCGCGTCGGCGACATCGTCCGGGAGATCGCAGCCGTCATCACCGATGCGGCGGGCGAGATCGACGGGCCGATCCACCTGACGGGCCACTCTGCCGGCGGCCATCTCGTCACCCGCATGGTGGCGGATACCTCGCCGCTGCCAAGCGCCGTGCGGGCGCGGGTGCGCACCGTGGTGTCGATCTCCGGTGTGCACGACCTGCGCCCCCTGATCCACACCAATCTCAATGTCAAACTTCGGCTGTCGCCGGAGGAAGCCGCCGCCGAAAGCCCGGTGCTGATGCGACCCGGTGAAAACACCCGGCTGTTCTGCTGGGTGGGCGGCAACGAGCGTGCCGAATTCCTGCGCCAGAATGCGCTGATGGCAAGTCTCTGGCTTGGCCTTGGCGCGGAAACCGGCGCCTATGTGGAGCCCGACCGGCACCATTTCAGCGTGGTGGACGGGCTTGCCGATCCGCGCCATCCGCTGACCCTCACGCTGCTTTCGTGATGCGATGCAAAATGTGATGGCGCGGGGCCCCCTTCGCCCGTTCCACCGCGCCCGCCTCTGCGGTTAGTCTTGCGCAAGGGCGATTCTTCGCCGGCCGCATCGCGCGGCTGAAGGGCAGACCATGACACGGGCAAGACGGCGCAACATCATTCGGGTCCAGCGGACATGGACGGGGCTTGGCCTCGTTGCGGCGATCTCCTTCATCGCCGGCATGACCGATGCCATCGGCCTGCGCCTCTCCGGCGACTTCGTCTCCTTCATGACCGGCAATACGACGCGCGCGGCCATCGCCATGGCCGATGGCGATCTGAATCACGGGCTCATCCTGCTCGCGGCCATCCTTGTTTTCGTGCTCGGCAATGCACTCGGCATCGTCGTTGCCCATCTCGTGCCCCGCCGCATCTTCGGCGTCCTGGCCAGCGTCTCGCTGCTGCTCGCGCTCGGTGCGATGATGCAGGCGCCGGCCCTGCATTTCCTTCGGTTCTATACGGTGGTGCTGGCGATGGGCATGGTGAATGCCACGGTGGAGCATATCGAGGGCCTGCCGATCGGCCTCACCTATGTCACCGGCGCCCTGTCGCGACTGGGGCGCGGCATCGGTCGCTTCATCCTGGGCGACCGGCAGATGGACTGGCGTATCCAGCTGGTGCCCTGGCTCGGCATGGTGAGCGGCGCCATCAGCGGGGCGCTTCTCGGCATCGCCTTGCCGCAGACTGCGCTCATCGTCGCCGCCTTCCTGACCATGATGGTCGCCCTGTTTTCCCTGCTTATCCGGCGCGCCCTGCATCGGCGTTACAACCAGCGTGTCATCCGCCCGTCGGCACATCGGCCGATCCACCCGTCCGCGACCCGCAAGTGAGCCCATGTTCTATCTGTCGAAAATCTTCTGGCTGCTGGCGCAGCCCCTGTCGCTCGCCTTTCTGCTGACCGCTGCGGGCCTTCTCACGGCGCTTGCAGGTGCCCGGCGGCTCGGACTGCTGTTCTCCGGCCTTTCGGCGCTGGTGCTGTTCCTGACGCTCTACACCACCGCCGGCGCGCTGCTGCTGCAGGCGCTGGAAGCGCGTGTGCCGAAGCCGTCGACCGATCCCACCTTGATCGCCTGCATGATCGTGCTGGGCGGCGCGATCGAAAACGACGTCGTCGCATCGCGCGGCGGGGTGGAACTGAATGCCGCGGCCGACCGCTATACCGAAGCCCTGCGGCTCGCCCTGTCGCATCCGCAGGCGAAAATCCTCGTCTCCGGCGGCGATGGATCGATCAGCGGCCGTTTTCCCGGCGAGGCGGGGTTGGCCGAACAGTTCTTTGCGGCGCACGGCGTGCCGCCAAAGCGGCTGATCAAGGACAATACCTCGCGCAACACCTGGGAAAACATGCTGAACACCAAGGCGCTGCTGGCCGCAAACGGCCTGACCGATTGCCTGCTGATCACCTCCGGTTTCCACATGCCGCGCGCGCTGGCACTGTTCCAGAAGGCCGGCATCACGGTCGTCCCCTATCCGGTGGATTTCCGCAGCCGCGGCAACGAGCGGCTCGGCTTCGATTTCACCCAGCCGTCGCTGAACGCCCAGAACACCGCCACGGCCGTGCGCGAATGGCTGGGCCTGCTCGGCTATTATCTCGCGGGCCGCATCGACTGGCCGTTCTGACGTTCACTTCTTGGAAATCGTCACCATGCGGGCGCCGCGCACGCGCACCGTCATTTCGCACGGGGCGGAATCGGTACGGTCGCAGTAATGCGGCGCCATGTTGAAGACGAAGACCATGTTGCCGAAGCGCTTGATGAACTCGTAGCCGAACAGCTGGGCGGTGGCGATCATGAAATAGCCGCCCTCCTTGGCCTGGAGATAGAAGTTATAGGGGCAGCCTTCCGCATCGCAGCGTGTCTGTGTCTGGCCGTCGCAGGTGACGGCGCCGTGATTGACCACCGCATCGATGATGCCGTCATTGTTGATGTCGATGCGGCTGATGAAATCCGGGCCGAACTCCACGCTCTTGCACTGCGCGCGAAAATAATCCTTCTCGTAGATTTCCGGGTCGGACAGCAGCTTCTGCTGGGCTCCGGCCGCCGATGGCAGCAGGATCAGCGCAAGGGCCTGTAGGATCGTGATGACAAGAACGCGCACGCGCCTCTTCCTCATGTTCATTCGCCTGTAGACAACGCCCGGCCGCAATGGCCGCAGGGCAAAACCACCGCTATGCTTAGCATCACGCACTTGCGCGACGCTGGTGCGGGGAAACGAGGACGCCATGTCGCTGCTGATGGTGCTGGATTATGCGGGCGTGGCGCTGTTTGCCGCGACAGGCGCCCTTGCCGCCTCGCGCAAACAGCTGGACCTGATCGGCTTCCTGTTCTTTGCGGCGGCAACGGGCGTTGGTGGCGGCACGCTGCGCGATCTCGTGCTCGGCCAGACGCCTGTCTTCTGGGTGAAGGACCCAACCTATCTGCTGATCTGCGCCGGCGTCGGCATCTTTGTCTTCCTGACGGCGCACCGGGTGGAATGGCGCTACCGCCTGCTGATCTGGCTCGACGCGGTCGGCCTCTCCGCCTACAGCGTGATGGGGGCCGCCAAGGGGTTTGCTGTCACCCAGTCACCGACGATCGCCATCGTGACGGGCACGATGACCGCCACCTTCGGCGGCATCCTGCGCGACCTGATCGCCAACGAACCCTCGATCCTGCTTCGGCCGGAAATCTACGTGACCGCCGCCCTTGCCGGGGCGAGCGCCTATACGGCGACGCATCTCCTCGGCCTGCCGCTGGCCTACAGTTCGGCGGCCGGCATCTTCGTCGCTTTCGCGCTGCGCGGCGGCGCTTTGCATCATGGCTGGATGCTGCCGCGCTATCGCCCCCGGGCCGGACGCCCGCAGGACGAGGCCATGCGAAAGAAGAAGGATTGAGAGGAAATCAGCGACGCTTTTCGCGCAGGCGGATGATCACATCGACATGGGCGATTTCCATGCCCTCCGGCGGCTCCGGAAGATTGTCGATCTGCAGATTGCTGACGGGAATATCGAGCACCTCGTTGCGACCTTCCACGAAGAAGTGATGATGGTCCGAAACATTGGTGTCGAAATAGGTCTTGGCGCTTTCAACCGCAAGCACACGAATCAGACCGGCTTCAGTGAACTGGTGCAGCGTGTTGTAAACGGTGGCAAGTGACACGGGCACGCCGGCCGTTGTGGCTTCTTCGTGCAGTTCCTCGACCGTCAGGTGCCGATCGCCCTTGGCAAACAGCAGATCGGCCAGGGCAACACGCTGCCGCGTCGGGCGAAGCCCGCAATCGCGCAGTCTGGTCTCCACATCGGTCACGGCTTCAGCCATCGGTGACGCAAGCTCCTGTCAGGCCCGGGGACATCCGGTATATCTAGAGTGCTGGATATAACTTTAACTGCGCCCCCTTTCAATACCGCAACCCCCTGCCCGCCCCGCAACGGCGGGGAAATGCGAAATTTTGGCCCCAAAGCCTCTGGTTTGGAGGGTCCGCTTCCTATATGCCGACCTGAATCAACTCGGCTCGGTCCACCTTGCAACATCAGGGCGGCCGATCCGCGCGCTTCAATTTCAGGCGGTCTTGCAGTAAAGACGCAAGGACATCGCGACGAGGGGGAACGGACAAGCCTCATGGACAGCAGACAATCGAGCTTCACTTACGAAGAAATCCTAGCCTGTGCGCACGGCCAGTTGTTCGGCCCGGGCAATGCGCAGCTGCCTCTGCCGCCCATGCTGATGGTCCACCGCATAACGGAAATCTCCGAGACGGGCGGGGCCTTCGACAAGGGCTATATCCGTGCCGAATACGACGTGAAGCCCGATGACTGGTATTTCCCCTGCCACTTCGAGGGCAATCCGATCATGCCGGGCTGCCTCGGTCTTGACGGCATGTGGCAGCTGACCGGCTTCTTTCTCGGCTGGCTCGGCGAAGAAGGCCGCGGCATGGCGCTCTCCACCGGCGAAGTGAAGTTCAAGGGCATGATCCGCCCGCACACCAAGCTTCTGCAATACGGCATCGACTTCAAGCGTGTCATGCGCGGTCGTCTCGTGCTCGGCACCGCCGACGGCTGGCTGAAGGCCGACGGCGAAACCATCTACCAGGCCACCGATTTGCGGGTCGGCCTTTCGAAGGACAAGACGGCCTGATATCGCTTGGGCACGTTTTCAGGAAACAACAAGGGTTAGATCAGATGCGACGGGTAGTTGTCACAGGCCTTGGCGTGGTCTCCTCGATCGGCAACAATGCGGCGGAAGTCACCGCATCGCTGCGCGATGCCAGGTCCGGCATCTCCTTTTCGGAGGATTTCGCCGAGCATGGCTTCAAGTGCCAGGTCTGGGGCCGGCCGAATATCGACACGACCGATCTCGTCGATCGCCGCGCCATGCGCTTCCTCAGCCAGGGCGGCGCCTGGAACCACGTGGCCATGAAGCAGGCACTTGCCGATTCGGGCCTTGAAGACAAGGATTACGCGGAAAACGAACGCGTCGGCATCATCATGGGCTCGGGCGGTCCCTCCACCCGCACGCTGATCGATGCGGCCGAGATCACCATGAAGAACAACAGCCCGAAGCGCATCGGCCCGTTTGCCGTGCCGAAGGCCATGTCTTCGACGGCGTCTGCCACGCTTGCCACGTGGTTCAAGATCCACGGCGTCAACTACTCGATCTCGTCGGCCTGCTCGACGTCCGCGCACTGCATCGGCAATGCTGTGGAAATGATCCAGTGGGGCAAGCAGGACATGATGTTCGCCGGCGGCCACGAGGATCTCGACTGGACCATGTCCAACCTGTTCGACGCCATGGGCGCGATGTCGTCGAAATACAACGACACGCCCGCGACCGCTTCGCGTGCCTATGACGCCAACCGCGACGGCTTCGTGATTGCCGGCGGCGCCGGCGTTCTGGTTCTCGAGGAACTGGAACATGCAAAAGCCCGCGGCGCCAAGATCTATGCCGAAATCGTCGGCTATGGCGCGACCTCTGATGGCTATGACATGGTGGCACCGTCCGGCGAAGGCGCCATCCGCTGCATGCGTCAGGCGCTGAAGACCGTCGATGGCAGCGTGGATTACATCAACACCCACGGCACCTCGACGCCGGTCGGCGATTCCAAGGAAATCGGCGCCATCCGCGAAGTGTTCGGCGACAAGATCCCGCACATCCAGTCGACCAAGTCGCTGACCGGCCATTCGCTGGGCGCGGCCGGCGTGCAGGAATCGATCTATGCCCTGCTGATGATGCAGGCCGGCTTCATCGGCGAAAGCGCGCATATCCAGGAGATCGATCCGGAATTCGACGGCGTGCCGATCGTGCGTCAGCGCATCGACAATGCCAAGATCGATATCGCCCTTTCCAACTCGTTCGGGTTTGGCGGCACCAATGCCACGCTCGTCTTCCAGCGTTACAACGGATAAACCCATGAGCGGAATCATGCAGGGTAAGCGCGGCCTCATCATGGGGGTTGCGAACAATCATTCGATCGCCTGGGGCATTTCCAAGGCGCTCGCGGCACAGGGCGCGGAACTTGCCTTCACCTATCAGGGCGAAGCGCTCGGCCGCCGCGTCAAGCCGCTGGCGGCGGAGCTGAATTCGGACTTCATCATTCCGTGCGACGTGGAAGACATTGCCTCGGTGGATGCGGTCTTTGCCGCCATCGGCGAGCGCTGGGGCAAGCTCGATTTCGTCGTGCACGCCATCGGCTTCTCCGACAAGAACGAGCTGAAGGGCCTCTACGCCGACACCACGCGCGACAACTTCAGCCGCACCATGGTGATCTCCTGCTTCTCGTTTACCGAGATCGCCAAGCGGGCGGCCGCCCTGATGGACGAGAACGGCGCCATGCTGACGCTGACCTATGGTGGATCGAGTCGCGTGATCCCGAACTACAACGTGATGGGCGTCGCCAAGGCCGCGCTGGAAGCCTCGGTCCGCTATCTGGCCGCCGATTACGGCCCGAAGGGCATTCGCGTCAACGCGATCTCGGCAGGTCCGGTCCGCACGCTGGCAGGTGCGGGCATTTCCGACGCCCGCGCCATCTATTCGTGGAACCAGAAGAACTCGCCGCTGCGTCGCACCGCAACCATCGAGGATCTCGGCGGTTCGGCGCTTTACCTGCTCTCCGACCTGTCGCGCGGCGTGACCGGCGAAATCCATTACGTCGATGCCGGCTACAACATCACCTCGCTGCCGACGCTGGACCGGCTGCGCAACGCCGACGCCGAGTAAGCCGCTCGGATATCTGGATGCGAAAAGGCCCCGGATGCGACGCATCCGGGGCCTTTGACATTCTGGGCAATGGACGCAGCGCAGCTTATTTGCGTGCGTGCAGCACCTTGAAACGGGCATTGCGGCACACTTCGCCGCTGTCCTTGAACTCGGCGGCCAGAACCTGTTCGTAGGGCAGGCCGCGATTGGCGACCATCAGCAATTGCCCGCCGATGCGAAGCGCCGCCGCAGCCGCCTTGATGAAGGCCTGCCCGATCGCCGGATCGGCCGCATGGCCTTCGTGGAAGGGCGGATTCATGATGACGAGATCGTATTTTTCCTTGATCGGCTCGGCCGTCAGATCCTGCCAGAAGAAGCGGGTCTGCAGATCGGGGCAGTTGCGGGAAAGATTCTTCTTCGCAAATTCCAGCGCCCGGTGATCAGCCTCGAACAGATCGATGCGGTTGGTGCGCGGCGACGCCTCCGCCAGCATCACCGAGAGATAGCCCCAGCCGGCGCCGAGATCGGCCGCATTGCCGTCGAAATCCCCCGGCAGGCGGCTGGCGAGCAGTTCCGAGCCGGCATCGACGCGGTCATGCGAGAAGGTGCCGGGCACCGCCTCGAAACGCCCCTCGACGCGCTGCGGCGCCTGGGAGAACCTGGCGACCGCTGACGAAACCTCGGACGGTCGGGTGAACCAGGCGACGACGCCGTGATACTTCGGCATATGCTCGATGGCAAAGCCCAGATTGGCGATCTGCTTGCGCAGCGGCTGGATGCCGTCTTCCTTGGAACCGGCCAGTACGATCAGGCCGCCTTCGCGCACGCGCTGGAACGCCTGGGCGACATTCTCCTCGTTCTCGCCCTTGTGCTTGCCGCAGAGGATCAGCGCGCCGTCATAGGCCTCGCCTTCCACTTCCGGCACCACATGCGCGCCGTTGACGCTGAGCGGTCGAAACAGCGGCCGCAGCGGCTGGATGTTGACAATCTCGGCGGCAAACCCTTCCGGCAGGCGCGGCCCGACCTCGGCTGAGAGAAACAGGAAACGGCTCCCCTCGCCGGGTAGCGGCAGGATACCGGTGGCGAAGGGATGGAACAGGGTCTTGACGGCGTCGCGGATCATGGCGGTCTTCCGGGGCTTGGATAGCAAAGGGGCGCGGAAACCTCCCGCGCCCCAGGATCACTCGAGAAGGGAGAGGGCTTATTCGGCGGCAGCGTCGCCGTCGGCCTTCTTCTTTTCGGCAACGATTTCCTGGCCGGTCGCCTGATCGACGACCTTCATGGAGAGGCGAACCTTGCCGCGCTCATCGAAGCCCATCAGCTTGACCCAGACCTTGTCGCCTTCCTTGACGACGTCCGAGGTCTTGGCAACGCGCTCGGAAGCCAGCTGCGAGATGTGCACGAGGCCGTCGCGGGCGCCGAAGAAGTTGACGAAGGCGCCGAAATCGGCGGTCTTCACAACCGTGCCTTCGTAGATCGCGCCGATTTCCGGCTCGGCCACGATGGAGTGGATCCACTTGCGGGCGGCTTCGATTTCCTTGCCGGAGGCAGAGGCGATCTTCACGGTGCCGTCGTCTTCGATGTTGATCTTGGCGCCGGTCTTTTCGACGATTTCGCGGATGACCTTGCCGCCCGAACCGATGACTTCGCGGATCTTGTCGACCGGGATGTTCATCACTTCGATGCGCGGTGCAAATTCGCCGAGCTGGCCACGGCTCTCGGTGATGGCCTTGGCCATTTCGCCGAGAATGTGCTTGCGGCCGCCCTGCGCCTGGCTGAGCGCGACCTTCATGATCTCTTCGGTGATACCGGCGATCTTGATGTCCATCTGCAGCGAGGTGATGCCGGCTTCCGTGCCGGCGACCTTGAAGTCCATGTCGCCGAGGTGGTCTTCGTCGCCGAGAATGTCGGAGAGAACGGCGAAGCGATCACCTTCGAGGATCAGGCCCATGGCGATACCGGCCACCGGCTTTGCCAGCGGAACGCCGGCATCCATCAGCGCGAGCGAGGTGCCGCAGACGGTTGCCATCGAGGACGAACCGTTCGACTCGGTGATTTCCGAGACGACGCGCAGCGTGTAGGGGAACTGTTCGGTCGTCGGCAGCATCGGGTGGATGGCGCGCCAGGCGAGCTTGCCATGGCCGATTTCGCGACGGCCCGGCGAACCCATGCGGCCGGTTTCGCCGACGGAATAGGGCGGGAAGTTGTAGTGGAGCATGAACTGCTCCTTGTACATGCCGGTCAGGCTGTCGACATACTGTTCGTCTTCGCCGGTGCCGAGGGTGGCAACGACGAGCGCCTGCGTTTCACCGCGGGTGAACAGGGCCGAACCGTGCGTGCGCGGCAGCAGGCCGACTTCGGCAACGATCGGGCGAACCGTTTCGAGGTCGCGGCCATCGATGCGGCTCTTGGTGTCGAGAATGTTCCAGCGAACGATCTTCGCCTGCAGGTGCTTGAACACGGCGCCGACGACTTCGGCGGTGTACTTGGCTTCGCCGTCAGCCGGCAGGAAATGCGCCTTCACCTTGGCCTTGACGGCATCGACGGCAGCGTAGCGTGCAGCCTTCTCGGTGATCTTGTAGGCGTCGCGCAGTTCGGCTTCGGCCAGCTTCAGCATCTCGGCTTCGAGTTCGGAATGATCTTCCGGCTCGAATTCGCGCGGCTCCTTGGCGGCCACTTCGGCGAGCTTGATGATCGCGTCGATGACCGGCTGGAAGCCCTTGTGGCCGAACATCACGGCGCCGAGCATCACGTCTTCGTTGAGTTCCTTGGCTTCCGATTCCACCATCAGGACGGCGTCCTGCGTGCCGGCGACGACGAGGTCGAGGCTCGATTCGTCCATCTCGTCGAGATGCGGGTTCAGCACGTATTCGCCGTTGATGTAACCGACGCGGGCGCCGCCGACCGGGCCCATGAAGGGCACGCCGGAGAGCGTCAGGGCTGCCGAGGTGGCGACCATCGACAGGACGTCCGGGTTGTTTTCGAGGTCATGCTGGATGACGGTGACGACGACCTGCGTGTCGTTCTTGTAGCCTTCCGGGAAGAGCGGGCGGATCGGGCGGTCGATCAGGCGGGAAACGAGCGTTTCGTTTTCCGACGGACGTCCCTCGCGCTTGAAATAGCCGCCCGGGATCTTGCCGGCGGCATAGGTCTTTTCCTGGTAGTTGACGGTGAGCGGGAAGAAGTCCTGACCCGGCTTCGGCTCCTTGGCGGAGACGACGGTGGCGAGCACGACGGTTTCGCCATAGGTGGCAATGACCGCGCCGTCAGCCTGGCGGGCAACCTTGCCCGTTTCCAGCTTGAGCGGGCGGCCTGCCCACTCGATTTCAACGGAATGCGTGTTGAACATGGTTTCAGTCCTTCTTGCGCGGCGGGCGGCAGCTCTTGCAACGAAGAGATCAGTGCGCCGGCCTGCGCGTCATGTGACGCGATCACGGGCAAGACAACGGGAGGCTTTCCTTCGGTCCGGATCATGCTCCGACCATCAAAAGGACGAGGGGACCAGAGTATCCGCTCGTCGCGCGCCGGATCAGGGATACGGCGAAAGCTTCCGGCAATCCTGCCCCATGACAGGTCATCGGTTGGGTTCGGCAGGTCCGGCCCATCCGGGCCCGCCAGACAACCACCCTTCACCGGGTGGCTTCAGGTTCCGGGCACGTGCTGCCCGGAAGGACAACCGGCGGACGATCGCATCGATCGCCCGCCGGACTGTTTCGTCTTAGCGACGGATACCGAGGCTCGAAATGAGCTTCGTGTAGCGAGCTTCGTCCTTCTTCTTCAGGTAGTCGAGAAGCGAACGGCGGCTCGAAACCATCTTGAGGAGACCACGACGGGAGTGGTTGTCCTTCTTGTGGCCCTTGAAGTGTTCGGTCAGGTTGTTGATCCGCTCGGTCAGGACGGCAACCTGGACTTCCGGCGAACCGGTATCGCCTTCGGCGGTTGCGTATTCCTTGATGAGGGCAGCCTTACGCTCTGCAGTGATCGACATCGGACAATCCTTTCTGATGTGAGGAATTGAGGGACGCCGCAAGCCGGGATGTCGTCCAGCTTCGGCCATGAACGCCGGGATCGGCCCGCAATGCAGGCCGCCCAGCTGGCGGTGCGTATAACGCATCCGCAAAGCGATGGGAAGGGGAATGTTCCGGACGCCGGCGGGTGCCGGTCAGACGAACACCCGCTTCGGACGAAACTCGCCCTGGCCGATCTCGCCGATCGCCACCAGCTTGCCGCCGGCAAGCGCCACGGCCTCCGGCTCGGCGACAGGCGCGTCGCGGCCGCGCAGGATGATCGGATTGCCCATGCGCAACCGATGCGCCTGGTCGTCGCTGATGCGGATCTGCGGCAGGGCCGACAGCGCCTCGCCGGTATCGACGAGGAAGGCATCGAGTGCAGCCAGCCGTTCGTCACGATCCTCAATCGCTTCCAGGGCCACCAGTTCGGCGAGCGGCACCATGGTCTCTTCCGCAAAGGGGGCGACGAAGGTGCGGCGCAGGCCGGAAATGTGGCCGTAGCAGCCCAGCTCGCGGCCGAAATCGCGGGCGAGCGAGCGCACATAGGTGCCCTTGCCGCATTCCACCTCGAAGAAGGCGCGGTCGGTTTCGACCTTCAGCAGCGTCAGCCGGTGGATTTCCACGTCACGCGAGGGAATTTCCACGGTCTCGCCGTCGCGGGCGAGATCATAGGCCCGCTCGCCAGCGATCTTGATCGCGGAAAACTGCGGCGGCACCTGGCTGATCGTGCCCGTATAGGCCGGCAGCAGGGCGCGGATCGCCGCCTCGTCCGGACGCGTATCGGAGGTCTGCGTGACCTCGCCTTCCAGATCGTCGGTCGAGCGTTCCTCGCCCCAGGTCACGGTGAACTCGTAGATCTTGCGGCCGTCCATCACGTAAGGAACGGTCTTCGTCGCATCGCCGAGCGCGATCGGCAGCATGCCGGAGGCCAGCGGATCGAGCGTGCCGGCGTGTCCCGCCTTCTGGGCATTGAACAGCCACTTGATCTTGCCGACGGCTTCGGTGGAGCCGAAATCGACGGGCTTGTCGAGGATCAGCCAGCCGGAAACCGGCCGGCCCTTGGGTTTGCGGGGTTTTGACATTGTGCTCTGATCTTACTGGTCGGTGTCGTCGCTTGCGTCGGCTTCAAGATCCCGCTGGACCTCTGGCGACCGCAGCAAAGCATCGATCTTCTTGTAGTTGTCGAAACTGGTATCGTCGCGGAAGCGGACTTCCGGCATGTATTTCATCTGGCGCAGCTGGCCGCCGAGACGGCCGCGAATGAACTTCGCATGGCGGTTCAGCGCCTCGATGACCTTGGCGTGGTCGGAGACGCCGAGCGGCGTCACATAGGCGGTGGCGATCTTCAGGTCCGGCGACATGCGCACTTCGGAGACGGAGATCACCGTCTTCTCGATGAGGTCGTCGCGCACTTCGCCGCGCTGCAGAACCTGGGTAATGGCGGCACGAACCTGTTCGCCGACACGCAGCATGCGCTGCGACGGCGCAGAAGATGTAGCTTTGCTCATTGTTGTTTTTCTTTCCTTCGGGCCAGTCTCAGGGCTTCAAGTCTAGCAGATTTCAAGCCGGGTGGCGCGGGCAAGGGCGCTCCATGCCCTGCCTTGCGGGAAACGTCAAGATTTGCCGGCCTTTCGGCTGCGTTTCTTTGCGCATGCCGGGCGAGATCGACCCTCCGGGCGGTTGCATCTTGACCTTTGGCCAGATTTTGCCATCTTCGAGACTGTCTCCCCGAACAAGACCGATCCCGGGGATCAAACCTTGGTGCCGGGCCCCTCTGGCGAGAGTTTTTACGGCGCTCTCGTGATGTCGGTACCGCTTGCAAATCAGCCGGCGGATGAGTCTGCCATGATAATCTTGAACATCCCGTCCACGGGTGCGCGCATGGGCGTGCGTTCCCGTCTCTTCTTCATCGTTCGCAAAGGCCGGAAGGGGGGTGCGGCATGAGCCAGACCCCCGCACAGGGCACCACCCTCGGTTATTTCCGCTGGGCCTTCATCGTCACCGTGCTCGGCCTCGTTCTCGGCGGCCTGCTCGGCTGGCAATCGACCGGCACGATCGGCGGCATGCTGACCGTGTTCTTCGTCTGCGCCGTGCTGGCGGTGCTGGAAATCTCGCTCTCCTTCGACAATGCCATCGTCAATGCCAACAAGCTCAAGGACATGACGCCGGTCTGGCAGCAGCGCTTCCTGACCTGGGGCATCCTGATTGCCGTGTTCGGCATGCGCATCGTCTTTCCGCTTCTGATCGTGGTGATCGCCGCCGGCATCGGCCCGATCGATGCGGTAATCCTCGCGGCCGCCAGACCGGAGGAATATGCGCGCATCATGCACGAGGCGCATCTGCCGATCGCGGCCTTCGGCGGCACCTTCCTGATGATGGTCGGCCTCACCTTCTTCTTCAACCACGAGAAGGACGTGCACTGGATCGCGTTCATCGAGAGCCGGGTGGCGCGCTTTGCCAGCATCAAGGGCGTGGAAATCGCCTTCGTGCTGCTGCTGATCATGGTCTTCTCGCAGTTCCTGCCGGAAGCGGATGCCTCGACCTTCGTGCATGCGGCCGTCTACGGCCTGTTGACCTTCCTGCTGGTGGAGGTGCTGGGCGGCGTGCTGGATGCCTCGCAGAAGGCGATGAGCGAGGCGGCCAAGGGCGGTCTCGGCGCCTTCATCTATCTGGAAGTGCTGGATGCCAGCTTCTCCTTCGACGGCGTGATCGGCGCCTTCGCGCTGACCCAGAACCTGTTCATCATCGCCATCGGCCTTGGCATCGGCGCCATGTATGTGCGCTCCATGACGATCATGCTGGTGGAGAAGGGCACGCTGGCGCAATACCGCTATCTGGAGCACGGCGCCTTCTACGCGATCCTGATCCTCTCGGTGATCATGTATGTGCAGACCCTGGTGCATATTCCGGAGGTGATCACCGGGCTTGGCGGCGCAGGTCTCATCGGCCTCTCGCTCTGGTCCTCGATCCGCTACAACCGGCAGGAACGCCGGCATGCGCAGGAACTGCATCAGGCCGTTTGATCGGGCGCGTTTCCCATGCCATGACACAGGATATGCGCGGGCCCTTCGGGGCCCGCCTGCTTTCGGGAGGAAAGATCATGAACGACACGCAAAAGGCCGGCGTCGAGAGCCGGATGGCGCCGCTTGCGCGGGTGGAACGTTTCAGCCGCGCCGTATTTCTGGCCTCGGGTGCCGACGAGGCAACGGCGGATGCCGCCACGCGGGCCATGCTGCACGCCTCGCGGCTCGGCGTCGACAGCCACGGCATCCGCCTGCTCGATCACTATGTGACGGCGATTGCCGGCGGGCGGGTGAACGGCCGCCCGACCCTCCGCCTCGAGGAGGATGGCGGGGCCGTTTGCCGGCTGAATGCCGATCACGCGCACGGAGCACTGGCGACCTACCGGGCCATGGACCGGGCGATCGAGCTTGCCGACCGCTTCGGCATCGGCGCCGTGTCGATCCGCGACAGTTCGCATTTCGGCGCGGCCGGCGCCTATGCGCTGCATGCGGCCCGCCGTGGCTTCATCGGTCTTGCGGTCTGCAATTCCGACAGTTTCGTACGCCTGCACGACGGCGCATCGCGTTTCCACGGCACCAATCCGATCGCCTTCGGCGTGCCGGTCTCCGGCGACAATCCCTGGCTTCTCGACATGGCGACGAGTGCCATTCCCTATAACCGGGTGAAACTCTACGAGAGCCTGGCGCGACCGCTGCCGGAGGGTACGGCCTCTGATGCCCATGGCATCGACACCACGCATCCTTCCGAGGCCGAAATGCTGGCGCCGCTCGGGGCGGCGTTCGGCTTCAAGGGCGCGGGTCTTGCCGGGCTGGTGGAAATCCTGAGTGCGGTGCTGTCCGGCATGACGCTGAGCTTCGACATCCTGCCGATGGGCGGGCCGGACATGGCGACGCCGCGCGGGCTTGGCGCCTTCGTGCTGGCGATGAAACCGGGAGCCTTCGTGCCGGAGGAAACCTTCAACGCCGGCATGGCGCGTTATCTGGAGGGACTGCGCACCTCTCCCGCCCGGGCCGGCACGCAGGTTCTCGCCCCTGGCGACCGCGAATGGCAGGTGGCCGCACTGCGCGACCGCGACGGCATTCCGCTCGATCCGGCAACCCTTCAGGCCTTCCACCGCTTTGCCGAACGTCACGGGATACCCCTTCCCTTCGAGGAATGAGCCTGAGAGGCCGTCTTCCAGCTGACCCGGACAGGCTCTCTGTTCTTTTGTTTTCATTTATTTTCTCGGAGAGCCACAATCCATCCCCACTCGAGACAACCGCCGGCATCGCCCACGGCAAAGAAGCGGAAACAAAAACATGACTTTCAAATGAAGGAATAAGGCGCTATCCAATGGCAACCATTGCACGGGACCGGCCGCTGCCTGCCGTCCTGCGCCACATTACAAGGATTGCACCATGGATCAGCCGCTTGCCCCGAATGCCGAAATGCCACGCCAGCGCCCGCAGCTGCCGAGCTGGACTCTGACGGTTGCAGACGCCTTCGACATCACGCCGCAGATGCGCCGCGTGCTGTTTTCCATCGATAGGTTCGCCGATTTCACCTACAAGCCCGGCCAGGACATCGTCTTCTTCCTGCCGCTGGAGAATGGCGAAACCGGCCGCCGCCACTATACGATCCGCAATATCGATCGCGACGCGGGCACCATTGCCGTCGATTTCGTGATGCACGGCAACACGCCCGGCCCGAACTTTGCCCGTCAGGCTAAGGCCGGCGACACGGTGGAGGTGAAGGGGCCGCGCGGCCGCGTGGTGTTCAACCCGGAGGCCGACTGGCACCTGCTGACCGGGGACGAGACCTGCATCCCCGGCATTCTCCACATTCTGGAGACGCTGCCGCCAGGCGCGCGCGCCTTTGCCTTCATCGAGGTCCAGGATGCCGGCTGGCACCAGCGGGTCGAGACGCGAGCGAACGTGGCGATCGAATGGATCCACCGCGGTGATGTTCCGGCGGGCCCGAGCAGCGTGATGCTCGACCGGCTTGCCGCCTTTGCCCTGCCGGAGGGGCGCGGCCAGGCGCTGATCATCGGTGAAACGAGCAATGTGCGCGCCCAGCGCCACCACCTGATCGGCCGCGGCCTCGGCCGCGAGCAGATTGCCTCGGAAGGCTACTGGCGGCCGGGCCGCCATGGCGGCCACGATCACGTGGACGACTGAGGCCAGGGCTTAGAGCGCGTCCACTTTACTCGGGGTCATATCCGCACGACGCAAAATAGTTGGCGCACTCTTTGGGTTTGAAGAGGGGGACGATTTCGCCGACCGTGTCCCACAGTGCTTCGACGTTGCGCTTGGCTCGCGCACGCAGGAGCGCCTTGAGCTTGGAAAAGGCCTTTTCAATAGGGTTGAAGTCCGGGCTGTAGGGTGGGAGGTAGAGAAGCTGGCAACCAACGCTCTCAATAGCCTGCCGCACACCATCCGCTTTATGCGCAGGCAAATTATCCATCACAACGACATCGCCAACTGTCAGCGTTGGAAGCAGAACCTGTTCGACATATGCGCGGAAGGCCGTGCCGTTCATGGCACCATCGAGCACCATGGGCGCGGTCATGCCCGAGAGCTTGAGCGCACCGGTGAAAGTCGTCGTCTTCCAGTGCCCATGTGGGATCGCGGCTCGACAACGCTCGCCGCAAGGGGACCTGCCGCGCAGCCTGGACATCTTCGTAGACAGGCCAGTTTCATCGATGAACACGAGCCTTGCCGGATCCAGATCAAGCTGACCATCGAACCAGTCGCGACGACGTTTCAGCAGGTCGGGCCGTTCTTGCTCCAATGCATGTGCGGTCTTTTTTTGAAAGTCCAACCGCGCTTGCGCAGCCATACATCAAGGGCACT